>CAVKMU010000028.1:0-37123 GCA_963657455.1 bacterium | reverse complement strand
CTCGGCAATATCTTTTTTACAATTCCGGTATTTTTGCCAATTTCTTCTACATATTATATATGGGTATTCGCCAAACGGATCAAATACTGTCCGTATTGATTTTTTTTCATAGGCTCGGCCAATTGCAACAATTTCTCGGCATTGATCCATCCTTGACGGTAAGCGATCTCTTCCAAGCAGGCAACTTTCAATCCTTGCCGCTTCTCGATCACTTCAATAAATGTCGAGGCTTCCGACAATGAATCGTGGGTACCGGTGTCCAACCAAGCAAACCCACGGCCCAACAGTTGCATCTTCAGTTCGCCATCCTCCAAGAATGCCTGGTTTACACTTGTGATTTCCAGCTCACCACGAGCAGAAGGGGTAATATTTCGGGCAACATCAACCACTTTGTTCGGATAGAAATAGAGGCCCACTACTGCATAATTCGACTGTGGCTCTGACGGCTTCTCTTCTATCGAGATCACATTGCCCTCTTCGTCAAACGAAGCCACGCCGTAACGCTCCGGATCGTTCACATAATAGCCAAAGACCATCGCCTTTCCCTCTTCCGTCTCCGCTACAGCTTTTTGCAACATCGCCGTGAAGCTTTGTCCATAGAAAATATTGTCGCCCAACACCAAACAGACGGCATCATCGCCAATAAAATCAGCACCGATAATGAATGCCTGGGCCAAACCGTCCGGCGACGGTTGCTCTGCATACGAAAAACGGATGCCATAATCCGAACCGTCGCCCAGCAATCGTTTGAAACCCGGCAAATCTTGCGGGGTTGATATCACCAATATATCTTGTATACCCGCCAACATCAGGACAGAGATGGGATAATAGACCATCGGCTTGTCGTAAATCGGAAGCAACTGTTTCGATACACCTTTCGTGATCGGATATAATCGTGTGCCGGATCCACCGGCCAATACTATTCCTTTCATACCTTTTTTCCTTTCTTTTCATCCAACATCGCCTCACCCCTCCACGACACGGCTTTGGGTGAGCTTTGAATAAGGAGGAATGCTATGGGTCAACCATATATTACCTCCAATGACTGATCCCCGTCCAATCGTGATGCGGCCCAACACCGACGTATTGGAATAGATGGTAACATCATCCTCAATGATCGGATGACGGGGCACATCCATCGGAAGGCCATCCTCGTCCAGCGTAAAACTTTTTGCACCAAGTGTAACACCTTGATACAAACGCACATGACTTCCAATAACAGCCGTCTGTCCTATCACGACACCCGTGCCGTGGTCGATAGCAAAATACTCACCAATCTCAGCACCGGGGTGAATATCGATACCCGTTTTAGAGTGAGCCATCTCTGTTATCATGCGAGGCAAAACAGGTATTTCCAACTGATACAAGACATGCGCCACCCGTTGATAGAGCATTGTAAAGATCGCCGGATAGCAGAAAATCACCTCGCTTGCGCTGGTTGCCGCCGGGTCGCCATCCAACATCGCCTTTACATCTGTCGATAAAAGGTGTTTGATATGCTGAATCTTGTCAATAAACGCAACCGTCAACTCCGATGCCCGCCCTCTATTGGACGAACAAATGTCATCTTTATTGTCAAACAACAAGCTATAGTCAATCTGTTCGACCAGCAAATCATAGATTTCTTCCAGATAAACTCCTGTATAATAAGGCAAAGACTCCACATTGATCACCTGTTCCTCGCCAAAAAAACCGGGGAAAATAAGCGAACGCAATGTATTCATCATCTGCTTCACCTTTTCAACAGAGGGAGACAAGTGCCGATGCATGGGAATATACTGAAATTGCTGAGCATCAACAACAGAAAGTATCTCGACATTCTTTTGTATTTCTTTTAGAGCATCACTTCTATTCATTACCTATTAATTGTCCCATGAAGGGTCATATTTAACAAATTTCTTCGATCCATTCGTCAATCCGATGTATATAGCGTCATCTGTCGCGAACATGAATACATTATTAAAGTCGCCTCCTGAAAGAGCAGTGCCGAACGATGTCAGCTGTTTGCTCCAACTGTTCAGGGTTGGATCGAAAGTCCACATATTCAAATCCGTATCCAATACGTACAATTTTCCATTGGATGCGGCACCATTCACAACACCTTTGGCTGAAGTCGGGCAACTAGGCAACTCTTCCCATTCCGTCAATTTGTCCGATACCCACAACCGTTTACTGTAGGAGGCACCGGAAAGGCTATTGCCCGTCATACCAAAACCTGCATAAGCCTTGTTGTTTATCCAAACAGCTACCCCATTCAGCTGTTTTTGTGGGAAAGTATACGGCAAAACGGACCACGACTCCGTACTTCCTTCGAATTTAAAGATCTGCATATTCATTGTATCGGTCGACGAACCTCCCCAATAATAAGCGCAATTGTCTGATGACAATCCCACTGCCCCATAGAGAGACGGAGTGTTGTCCGTCACATTCAATTTCGTCCATGTGTTGCGTTCTGCCGCGTAGTAGTAGAATGATTTTGTCACTTCGTCAGCATTGTTGCGGCCGCCCAAGCTCAAAATAGAGAAAGGATTCAGAGAAAAGAAAGCGGCACCCTTGACACTCTCTTTGGCACTTACCCTCGTCTGCCAAGTTTCTGTTCGCGTATCAAAAGAGACCAACTGCAAAGAACGTTGTCCTCCCAAGTCTCCTCCCAAAATATAAGCCGAACTATTATGCATACAGAAAGAGGCTTCCGTTACACTCTCGCCGATGTAGTTGGCCAATGTTGTCACTACGTCAGGAGCTTTTACCACCTTCACTTCTCCATACGACGTTGCTTTTGAATTCTTTGCATAAGCTACTATATAATAGGTATTCCCGCCTTTCAAACCGGAAATAGTCGCCGTCAAAAGAGAGTCACCTTGCGAATAGGCCGAGATAGACTGACTATTTTCCAAGGTTGGCCGGTTATTTGTCGACCAGCAAAAACCTGCGTCGATAATATCGGTCTCACCTTTATCCCAAATAGCGCCATTGACTTGTATCGAGCCTTTGGAAATATTGGCGGTAGTGATCTCGGAAGTAATCACCGTCGGAGCTTGACTTCGAACCAATACACTAAGAGCAGTGGTTCCGTCTCCACTATAAACCGTTCCGTAAGAATTTATGACATAAGCACGAACGTAATAAGGAGTCTGCTGTTTCAAGTCGTCAAGCACGCAATTCATGATAGAGTCATTCGTAATTTTGCAAGCAACTTTCACCGTAACAGTCGCATCATCTTCCAACGAAGGAAGAGTCTGCGTAGAACTATAACAGAAGCCACAATCCGTCACCTCGCCATCGCCCAACGATTTCAATATAGCCCGCATCGTGACGGAGGTGTATGTTTTGGCGGTCAATGCTATAGACGAGAAAAGAGGCTTGCCGGAAGTTGTAGTAAACTCACGAACTGCACCTTTCACCGTCCCGAATGAATTGGTCACATATGCCCATGAATAATATTTCGTTTCCGGATTTAAACCTGTTACAGTCTGAGTGAAAGTAGAATCGTTCGCCAATGTTTTGATGACAACCTTCCGTGGAGATGGATCTTTCTCGGATGTAGCCACATAAACGCCCATCTCTTGAATATCCCCCTCGCCACGATCTATAATTTTTCCGCCCAGGAGCACCGACGAAGCCTTCACTTGTTGCGATTCCAATGTTTGAATAACGCCCAAACCTGTCGTAGTCGTCACGCTCAGCTCCTCGCCATAACTAATGCCTTTCTCGTTCTGTGCAAAGGGGCGAATGTAATATACTTTGTCGGGTTGCAGATTATTAGCCGTCGCATTGTAGATACCCAATCCGCTTCCGCCAACTGCAATTTCATCTTTTTCCACCGTCGGAGAAGCGGAGAGTGCCCAGCAAATGCCATAACGATCCACAGGAAGGCCGTTGGCGCTGGTTACTTCGGCTTGAATCGTTACGCTTGTCGCCGTCTTTATCAATTTATAATCAGAAGATGTTCCCGTCAAAAGTTGGACAGTCGGCGGAGTGGCATTCTTGATATCCGTTGAAAAAGCAGGATCTTCTACACACCCTGTGAGATGAAGCACAAGTCCAATAATAAAAATCAAATATATAACAGCATTCCTCATAACCTCTTTTCCTCCTCAATTAAAAGAACAAACCGACTCCTGCATTCAGGTCTATATACTTAAAATTAATAGTATTACAGCCGGCACTCACATAGATTTTACCCATTTTTACCATAAAATCCAAATCTGCTGCAACGCCATTATACGAAGCATCCAAATGTTTGGCCCAACCGCTATTGACATCCGACGCAGTTGTCGGATCCACCATACGGAACTCGTAGAGCACACTCCGATCACCATAGCCAAGTCCTATCGAAGTATAGAGCCAATTGGTACATTTCACCACCATACCTCCCGTCAAAGCATAACAATTTTTCTTTTTTTGATTGGTAAAATAATACGTTTCGCCGGCTGAAGCGTCTACTAACTTCCCACCATTTTGGTCACTGCACTCGGCCGTATAATTATCAAACGCCATGTTTGTACGAAAACGGACATACCATCCTACCCGATTTTTGACTCCTCCGAACGTCAATCCATAAGGAGCCTCGATTGAATACTGGTACCCAACAAAGAAATGCATCCGTTCTTTTTCTGATTCTTCGGCATCTATTGAACCACTATCCAGCGCTTCCCCGATGATTCGACGCACTCTTTCCAACCGATCTGTCCAATAATTGGCCAATTCATCGCTGGCAGGAGTTCCAATTCCCTCTCTATAATAGAGAACCAACTGATGCATGGCAGTCGTATCCTGCTCCGTTCCGCGCACATTCAAGCAATTTAGGCATTTGTTCATCAGACTACGCATAGAAGGGCGCATACGTTCATTCTCCAACCATATTTTGGTCAGTTGACTTACACTATATGAATCGCAATAAGAGACTCCTTCCTCATACCAAATTTTTGCATCTTGATAATCTTGACGCGCCATAGCCTCATCTCCTTTGCGGTTATATTCGGGCTGTTGCTGCGCCATTAACTCGCATGAAACCAACATACCCAATAAGCAGATCCAGATTATTCTCATATTCTATCAATAATAAGTGGCCCCTTGAGAAATCACTTTCCCGTCAGAACCATAGATATCAAACAAATTATCTTCCCGTTCGAAAGCTCGCCCATTCTCCGCTTTGCCCACACTCAAATACTTGCAAGGAATAACTTCTTTTCCGTTCGTATCAATGGCGCCATAGCGATCATTGGATTTCTTCCGAACCACTTTATATGAACCAAACGACATCATTTCGATGTAGTTAGACTTACGATCCTGCGCTTGCTGATGGTCCATTTCTTGGTCGCAAGCAATTTGCAAACGAACCACCTCTTCCGTCACTTTCAGACTCTTGGCTTTGGCCAGGTCCTTCAATGCTCCGGAGTAGTTTTTTTGCTCCATTTTATTTTTTGCTGCTGTCAAAGCACGCTGATAGTCTACATCCGTTTGTTCAACCAACGCTCTTTCTTCCCTTTTTGTCTCCTCTTTTTTCTCAAGAGCTGCGGAAGCCACAGCAACTTGCTCTTTATCTTTCAACTCTGTTTTTACCTCTTTTTTCTCAGTTGCAGATTTATCCGGAGATTTTTTCTCTCTATTTTCCTGAGGCTTATTCACTTGCAAATCTTGTTCTTCCGCTGAAGAAGTTGGCAACTGATCTTTTGTTTCTGCAGCTAAAGAATCCGCCTTTTGTCCAACAGGCTTCTGTTCTTCTACCGGAATCTTATGCACTTCCCAATCATTGGCATCGGCCGTTTGGGGAATCTGCGGATTCAATTGTTGACCGAGCTTTCTCCATCCGAACAAAGCCCCCCCCGCAACAAACAGGAGCACTGTTACCACAATCAACATTTTCTGAAGCTTTTTTGACTTCTTTCCCTTTGGTTCAGACATAGCTACAGAATCAACGACATCCGTTCCCGTTGGATTCAGCACCGTTTCATCCTCCGAATCAGAAACAGAAGAACCCAACAACTGCGTTTCATCTTTCGGTTGATTCAAGTGATGGGACTCATCCGATTCTTTGTTTTCCTTCTTGAAATCGGTTGGAAAATTCAGATCCGCCATCATTTCCGCAATAGTCTGATACCGATCACTCGGAATGATTTCCATTGCTTTCAAGATCACTTTCTCCGTTTGAGGTGTGATAGACGGATTCAACTCTCGGGGATTCACCAATGGACGAGTAGCTCTCAAGATGGATTCCGTCGGGATCTTCCCTGTCAACAAGTTATACATTGTTGCCCCCAACGAATAAATATCAGGGCAGGGCGAGAAGGACAAAATCCCTTCATTATCATATTGTTCGACAGAAGCAAAGCCTTTCGAAAGAGTCAGCATCGTCGTACTCGTCTCTTGTTCGCCAACATCATATCGCTTGCTCACACCGAAATCGATCAACCGTGCTTTGCCTTCTTTGTCTATCAAGATATTACTCGGTTTGATATCCAAATGTAAGATATTCTTTTGATGAACAAACGATAGCGCTTCGCCGATCTGTTGAACATAGTGAAGCACAATATCTTCAGAGAGCACCCCTGCTTGTGCCAATTTATCCTTGAGCGACAAGCCGGAAATATACTCCATGGCTATATAAGCCGTATTGTTTTCTTCAAACACCTCGAGGACATTCACAATATAAGGGTGATGAACCTCCGAAAGGATCTTGGCCTCTTTTATCAGTTTTTCCTTGAACTTATCAAACAGAAGTTTACCTGTATCCGAATGAACCTGCACAATCAATGACCGAGGATCTCGTCCGCAATAATCTTTGAAGAAATATTCTTTGATACAAACGGGCACTTCGGTGCGCATAGCTCCCAAAGATCCTTTCACCTCAGTATACCATACGCCCTTGTATGTTATACCAAATCCACCCTGACCTATAGCTTGTGTGAGTTTGTATTTTCCTTTTTGAAGCAAATATCCATTAGGCAAATTCATACAGCATCAACTATTCCCGTTTGTTTATTTTGCCAAATATACGAATTTCAGACAAAAGAATAAAGAAAAGTCAGAAGATTTTTCGAAAAACTTGTTTCCTTGTGCGAAGATATTACCGGTATCAGATAGAAAGAGAAATTATCTCGGCTGTTTTGCATACATTTCTCTACCAAAAGCTCTTTAACCTCCGGTAATGAGTGATGTTCAAATACCTCCTCCAGCTCCTTGTCCGAGAAACTTTCCAGCACTCCATCCGAACAAAGCATAAAGCAGTCATCATCTTCTATATCAGACAATTCTGTCACATCTACTTCTGCAGGATGTGTGGTACTTTGAATGGCACGCAGAATCACATTTTTCCGTGGATGGTGTGCGGCTTCCTCGGCTGTTATCTTGCCCATCTTCACCCACGAATTAACCAATGAATGATCTTCCGTCCGGAAAATGATCTTCCCTTTTCGGAATTGATAAATCCGACTGTCTCCTATATGGGCAGCCAACACGGAATCATCCGAAAAACAAAGCATAGTCATCGTTGTTGCCATGCCTGTCGCCTCGGGGTGAGACTTCACATAGTTATCAAAACAAGTTTCGGTATACTGTACGGATTTCTGAACAAAAGCCTTGTCCGGCCGCCCTTTCAAGAAAGTATCAAAGAAAGTATGCATCACATCGCAAGCCATATAACTGGCCACTTCGCCCCGATCCGATCCTCCAACGCCATCACACAAGAGAAAGAGCCGATCAGAAGCCGATGCTTCCTCGGACAAAGGATACAGATAATCCTCATTATTTTTCCGCATTCCTTTATCACTGACTGCCAATGGTTTTCCTAATATTATTTGAATCATAGTCTGCTACATTTACAAATGGAAGCAAAGCACTGTATGACCAATAATAATCTCGTCGTTATCATTGAGCACAACAACCTCTCCGGCTTCGAGATAATTACTATTATATAACGTATGATTCTTGCTGTTATTATCTGAAAGGTAATGTTTGTAACCTCCGTGGGCATCTTTTTTCACTTCTATTCGTATGTGCTCTCGACTCATCGACCTATCGCCCGTTTCGATCATGAAAGTAGCATGGGAGGCCGATGATTTACGTCCAATAATAGAGACTCCTTCTTGCAGAGAAAATGATTGTTCGGGAGTGTCGACTGAAGGAAGAACCGTCAACCTCCCTGTCCGCTCCTTCAATGGATGGACAAGGACGGTCTCGGATTCATCGGGTGCTGTTTTCTTTTCCAGCACCAACGACACAGGAATGGCTTGCCTACATTTGGGACATTTGAAAGAAGTAATGCCGAGGGGAAGTTTCCCCTCGTCTACTTTCAATCCTACTTGACAATATGGACACTTAATCGATATCATATGATGAATGAAATATCAGCACCATCAACGTCAATCGACAAATTGTCCATCATATCGTCATCCGACAACATGATTGAATCATCCGACAATGTAATGAAATCTGTACCGTCGGCTTGTACATCGTCAAGTATCACTGCATCCAGGATGCCCTCGTCTCCTTCTACATCCACTACAACAGCATCAGCCAACAAGGGGGCCTCATCAGCACTGTCAAGCGTAACGAATGTATAATCATTCTCTTGCATAATACTATCCCTTCTTCATTTAGTTAATTATCTCTACACAAAAGTAAGAAATTCATTATTCACAACCGAATTTTCTTTTTCCTTATAATCAAAGGGTTGGGGTTTATGTACGAAACCTATGCCTTTGTATTACAAGTCATCGTCTACCCACTTCGCCTGACAACCGGAAACGGGGCAATGTTTCTTGTTTTTCAATGACTCCCAAGGTATCTCGCCGAGAAAGGTTCCACACTTCGGACAAACATAATCGATCTTGAATTGATTGCTCAAATCTTGCAACTGTTTGGGGATCTTCGCCGATTGGCGCGCACCCATATAGATTCCCACCACAGGGGCCAAAACGGCCAACATCAAGCAAACCATCATCCATTGATGACCGCCCTGCCCTGCATAGCCGATAATCATCCCGACAACACCCGGCAAAGCAAACGGAAGTGATTGAAACAGTCTTGTTTTAAACTGATTGGATGACTGAATCTTCACTTTTGCTTTTGTATAATCCTCATAAACTTTTTTCAATGCCAAAAACTCATTGCTGTAGATGTTTTTGCTCTTTAATAATTCAGGGATCGTAACTTCTTGTGCATTTCCAAACTGTATTTTATCGGCTAATGTCACCCGTTTCTTGGCAATCTGTGCACCATTCACGAATGTTCCGTTCGACGAATCCAGATCTTCGAGCAACCAATACCCTTCTGCATCACGTATTAAGCGGGCATGATGCCTGCTGACATGAAGATCATCGATTACAAAATCGTTGTCGGGTGCTTTCCCCACGGTAATTACCATATCAACTTTTCTCTCCTTCCTTATAATCGTTCGAACCTTTCTCTGCTTCGTTTTCCAATGCGTCTTTAAGCACTCGCAACGGTTCTTTCGAGATGCCCAGTTCGCGTGGCTTTCCGTCTTGCCCTACCAACAAAAGCTTTTGTTTGGGAAGATTGATCTGAAGTATATGATTCTTATTGATGATATGACTTTTTCCTACACGAATCAGAATTTCCCTACTTCCAATCACTTGCTTTTCAAGTAATTCTTCAATTTTCCCTATATTGATGGCAAAGGTAAATTGAATGCCATTCGACAAGGACAATTTCGTATAATTTCTATCTGCCTCGAAGTAGAGGATCTGACCTATCTTAATACGCAGAAGTTCATCTCGTGTCTTTATTATCAAATACCGATCCATTGGCTTCATTCATTTTTGAAATTATGTACAAATATATGGTTTTTATTTGGAATTCAGATAGATTCAAGTTAATTTTCTTTCTCTTTCTTCCCCAAGAACAGCCCCTTCTTCAACCGGTTTAGGTAAAACACACGAGTATCAATGAGAAAAGTGCTCGTCTGTTTTTCTCAATCAAAACTCGTGTATTTTTCAAAAAAAGCTATTATCCAGGCATCACCAACATTGGAGTGTTGGTATGGAACAGCATTCTCCGCGCCAGACTCGAGTTGAAAAGACGCGACAACAAACTACGTCTGTAATTGGTCAACGCGATCAGTTTTATCGATTTCTCCGACACGAATTTATCAATAGCCGACAACAAATCACCATCGCCAAGCACTGAGAATGAAATAGTTGCCTCGGGGTATTGTTTTTTGAAATAGCTCTGTATCCCTGTCAAGCGAATTTCATTCCATTCATTTCGGCTTGTCGATATGTTAAACAGATGTATGGTAACCGAATAGCCTTTGATGATTTCCATAAATTGGTCAAATGCCACCAGATCCTTTTGGCTGAACGACGTTGCAAAAGCCACATTATCAATCTCAGCCAATGATGTAAACGCAACATCTTCGGGAATGGCAAAAACAGGAATCTTACTCAAGTCGATCACTTCGCCCGTAACGCTCCCGATCAAATCAGCTTCTTTCTTTGCCTTTCCACGAGTACCCATAAAGATCAAGTCGGCTTGCCACGATTTGCTGAAAGAGACTATCTCCTCTTCCGGCAATCCTTCCCGCAACGTATAGCCGTATTTCACTTTCGGAAGCTTGCCTTCGTTCATCAACTGATCGATTTCACTACACAAGGCAAACATATCTTTCTGAATCCGTTCCACCGTAACGCGCATCACCTCTTCATTTGCCTGGTAAGCCATGGTGTCGTTCAATGGGATGACCGGCGGCACATAAGGGGTATAGTATGAATGGAGTATTTTCACCATTGCCCCCACTTTCGCCGCATAGTTAATAGCCAACTTACATGCTTTAATGGAATAATCCGAAAAATCGACAGGCACCAAGATCCGTTTAGAGGCTCCATCGCTGCCGTTTTCTTTCTTCCGAACCTCCTCTTCTTTGCTCTCCAACCAGGTATTTTCTTCAATGATACGCAAGGCATGCGGCAGATCGCTCTCTTTGATGCGCACGCGTACCCCGGCCGATATGACCGGCTGAATCTGATTCACGTTATGAATGTAAACGTCTATCCCCTCCGACTCTAAGATCAGCTTGAGCATCTGAGCCTTTTCGAAGGTGTGTATTGCCAAAGTTATTAATTTTTCTTCCATCACAGTTAATTTTTAGGTTATAAAACAATTGATAGTAAGTACGATCGTTTACTTTTGAAAAAGCAATTCACGTAAGACTTTATATAAAGACAATAATCCCAAAGCAACGTTTACCTTGCGATACAATTGCTCTGGGATTAGGTTGATTGTAATAAAAAATGTTGTTTTCTACGCTTGAGGTGCTTCAGCATCCTGAACTTCGGCCAAGATCTGCAAAGCACGTTCGAAAATCGTTGTATCATCCAATACGACCAATCCACCATCAGGACCCGGTTCAATATGAATACCGCAACTCTTTCCTTCCTGGAAATTCTGTCCACCAAAATAGTTACGCACGGTCTCGACCGATAGGCCTAATTCGTCTGCAATACGATGTGTACTACCATCTGGCAGACTGTCCTTTATTCTACGAAGTTCGTTAAATGTGATTGTCTTTGTCATGGCTTCTTTTTTTGGTTAATACTTGTGTTATTATTTTGTACCGCTAACTTACAAAGTTTTGTTTGAATAAGCAAATTATTCATCGGATTTTTTTGTCATAATTTTATATGTTGTACGACATAAAATTGTAACATGTTTGATTTATAGCAGATTAGAAGCCAATTCCGACAACTCGCTTCGCTCGCCCTTGATTAAATTGACATGGGCAAAGAGTTCCTGTCCCTTCATCTTGTCCACCATATATGCCAGTCCGTTACTTTGTGCATCGAGATAAGGCGAGTCTATTTGCTGAACATCCCCCGTAAAAACCATCTTTGTTCCTTCACCGGCACGGGTGATGATCGTCTTCACCTCGTGCGGTGTCAGATTTTGAGCCTCATCAATTATACAAAATGTCTCCGACAAACTTCTGCCACGAATGAATGCCAAGGCTTCAATAACCAGCAAATTTTCCTTTTGCATCGTTTCCAGCCGACGTGCATCCGTACTGTTCACGGGGATACTGTGCTTGATAACATTCAAATTGTCAAACAGGGGTTGCATATAAGGAGCCACTTTCTGCTTCTCATCACCGGGCAAAAAGCCTAAATCTTTATTGGCCAATGCCACAATCGGACGGGCCAGCAATATTTGTTTGTAAAGTGATGATTGGCGCAAAGCCGCCGCCAACGCCAACAAGGTCTTGCCGGTTCCCGCCTTGCCCGTCAATGCCACAAGCTTAATATCGGGATCGTTCAACACCTCGAAGGCAAAACTTTGCTCGGCATTACGAGGAAGAATACCATAATTGACCGTTTTTTCAACCTTCTTGATGCGATGCGTAAACGGATTGAAGCGGGCCAACACGGAATTTCGTTCACTCTTCAACACAAAACAGTCGTTGGGTTGCCACTTCGAACTCATCTCTATTTCTCCGGCATCTATTCCTTGGGCATGCGAATGGATTTCATCTATCAATTCGGCAGCTATTCCCTCATAAGTATCTTGACCCTTTTCAAACCAATCGATGTCGATAATCTTATCCGTGATATAATCCTCGACTCCAATACCCAACGAGCGTGCTTTCATACGAAGATTAATGTCTTTGGTCACTAAGATAGTCGGTACCGACGGATTCTTCTCGGCAATATGCAACGTACACGAGAGTATCACATGATCAGGATTTCGATCGGAGAAGGCTTGAGCCACCCGTTTGTGGTAGGTCGTATCAATAAACACCCGCAATACGCCCCGCCCCGGACCCAACGAAGTTCCTTTTGTAAACAGTTCATCCGTCGTTATGGCATCCAGCAGGCGGACAAACTCGCGGGCATTGTAGTTGATCTGCTCATTTCCTTTCTTGAATTTATCCAATTCCTCCAGCACTACGATCGGAAGGTAGATGTCATTCTCTTCAAAATGTCTGATGCAATTGTAATCGTGCAACAAGACATTGGTGTCCAATACAAAGTTTTTCTTTCCCATGGCATTCATCGTTTAAGTTTAACATCACGACTGTAGAAGCGATCTTTCTTAGAAGTTGTTTTGATTGTATTCAAAAAAAACAGAAACTGCTTCATTTGTTCATATAACAAACAAGACAGAGAAAAGGTTGAGAGACAAATGAATGAAAAACAAGAAAAGATATTTTGAACAACAGAATAAAACCATCCAAAAAATCATCGAGAGCTTTTCCCAAAAAGCTCGGGAGCTTTTTGGGGAAAGGTGCCCTGTTTTTGAGGAAAAGCTCGGGACCTTTTTATGGCATCGATTCCATAAAAACAGCAATCCCTTTGTCAAGAGAACTCAACAAAGGGATTCTTTTATTATCAGTCTGACTTTTCAGATTCTCATTTACGGAAACGCTCCTTCAGTTTTTCCAACATGTCGCGGGTCATGGCATCCATATCATATTCCGGTTTCCACCCCCACTCCTCGCGAGCGCAGGTATCATCCAATGAATTAGGCCAAGAGTCTGCAATAGCTTGGCGCAATGGATCCACCTTATATTCCATTTCAAAGTTCGGTTCGTACTTCTTGATGCTTTGATAAATGATTTCCGGATCAAAACTCATTGAGGCAATATTGAACGAATTGTGGTGAATGAGTTTTGTCGAATCAGCTTCCATAATCTCAATCGCAGCACGCAATGCATCCGGCATGTACATCATATCCATGAATGTACCGGCAGCAATCGGACAAACAAACTTCTCGCCTTTTGCAGCAGAATAGTAGATATCCACAGCATAATCGGTCGTTCCACCGCCCGGAGGTGTCACATAAGAGATCAAACCCGGGAAACGAACAGAACGAGTATCAACACCAAAACGAATATTGTAGTAATCACTCAACAATTCTCCCGAAACTTTTGTTACACCATACATGGTACGTGGACGTTGAATGGTATCCTGCGGTGTCTTGTCGTGCGGTGTGTTCGGACCAAAAGATCCGATAGAACTGGGGGTAAATACAGCACAATGCTTTTCACGAGCTACTTCCAATACATTAAAGAGTCCACCCAATCCAATTTTCCAAGCCAACTGAGGTTTTGCTTCAGCCACAGCAGAGAGCAAAGCAGCCAAGTTGTAGATGGTATCAATATTATATTCTGCAACAACATCCGCAATCTGTTGGGCATTTGTAATGTCAACAATTGCTGAAGGCCCGGATTCCAGCAAGACTCCTTTAGGTTCTGCCCCTAAGATATATCCTGCGACTACATTTTCTCCGCCATAGATACCACGTAATTTCATGGCCAATTCAGAACCAATCTGACCGGTAGAGCCAATAATTAAAATTCTCTTCATTCTTTTTTGAGATTTAAGTTTTGCTGGGCGCAAAGGTAATCTATTTTTCCAATAAAAAATGATTTCAAAATCTATTAATCTCCCTTATTAGCCTAATCTCCTTCTTTTTTTGTATTTTTAATTATTGTTACTGTAAAAATCACCTAGTCCTTTCTTATTTCCAATGGGATCAATTGCTGGAATTTCCCATAAAAAGTAAAGCCGCTCTGCGGAATCAAATGGAAAGAGGAGCCGTCCGTACGAATACGAAATGTACCTGAAACGGGAGATAGTATCCCATTTTCCGAATATTCATTCTTCATATGGAAACTGTATTCCGTCTCCGTATCGCTCAATGTCTTCTTTTCCACAAAATTCCCTGTCCAATGTTCAAACACATCATAATCGCTCGTCAGGCTCAATCGTATCCTCCAATTGGACGACAAATGCAAATAAACATGTTTGGCATCCGACTCCGGCAACTGACAAATATAGGAATTGCTCCACATAAAGGGCTCTACTTCATGTCTTTTGCCTTGAGAATCGACTCCATAAATCGTTGTGTAAGAAAATGAACCCGGCTCATACTCACCGCCACCTGCATTAACAAATGACTGAATATCAGAAAAGCCCGGTAATGGGGCGCTTGCAGAAAAATCGCCTGTGCGCATGGCATCCATCAAGGATAGTGCTTGTACATAACCTCCTTCCATCAGCATGCAGAGCCAAGGGTTCAAGTCCTGACCAATATCTCCGATAAAGACTTTTTGGCAAATTCCATTGAGGTCTTCGACGGAACGCACATCGCCCGCACGAAACTCGTCCGGTGCAATATAGCCGGATGCGGTTATCTTCTTTTCGTCGAAGAGGATGACGGGTCGCCCATTCTTGACGAATACTTTCAATCCGAGCGGATGCGCAGAACCTTCCCCTTCGGGCTCCGTTTGCGGAAGCGGACGGGTCAAGTCGCAAACATAAGGACCCGGGGCCAATCCGCCTTGGTTGGGATCCAACCGCGGATAGTACTCTACAAGTTCTCCTTTGCCATCAATAACTAAAACGGTATTGGGAAAAACATCACTGAAATTGCACCGCATCAAAAAAGGTTGTCCACCCAACGAAGAATCCTGCCCGTTTTCCGTCTTGTAATAAATCTGTCCGTCGAATGTATGCAAGCCATTCATGAAACGCTCGTATGACGATTCATTGACTGTCACTTCCACATCTTTATAGGGAACAACCAAATAGAATTCCTCTCCAACGGCATCAACCGCCAATTCGTTGATCTGATCCAGTGCCGGATAACGCTTGCACAACGAGGCATATTGTGGCGATCCGACAAAACTCTCGTAATCTGTGTAGTAACCCAAGAAGGCTACTCCTATTCTGCAGGAATCCTCTTGCACTTGTGCCAACGTCAAATCAGCCGAAAAAGCCAAAAGGATTCCAATCAAGCCCAATACAATTCTTTTCATTTCACTTATCTTTCTTCTTATCTTTTACCAATGAATATAAATAATCATTTACAGCCTTCAAGCCATTGCCTTTGGGATAACTATTGTCGCCATACGAATGAAGTTTTTCTCCATTGTCGAACACAGCAACAAAACTCCACGTTGTACCATCCATGATCTCCAATCCGATCATCGGCCGGTAGCTTTCTTTGTATTGATACATTTTGTGTTTGTCTATCAATGCTCGAACCGTGTCTAATGTGGCAGCCGGAACCTTCTGCTTGACATCTATCTCCAGCCAATATTGCGTGTAGCTCAATACGGCTTTTCCATCGTCTTGCAATTGGAGCGAAACCGACAAATTCGGTTCCGCCACTGTTCCTTGCTCGACAAATTCGTAAGACTTCAGCTTCCCTTCCGGCATTCTTTTCTTGCTGCAAGCTGTAGCTTGTGAACTAAACAGAAGGGAGAGAAGCAAATATATCCACTGTTTCATATTCTATCGATGATTGTTTTATCCGAATCGGCCTCGGATCATAAATCCAAGGCCGATTGGATTGCATTCTTATGCCACCGCTTCCGTTTTCTTTTTGTCGTGTCCACGTTTCACCAAGAAGATGATTCCGGCAATCACGACTACCAATATTCCTCCGGCCACTATCGGGCGGTAGAAGAGCCAAGCTATGGCAATGACCAGCAACGACCAAACAAATCCTAACACATTGCAGATCAAGCCAACGCCCAATCCCACAATATCTGAAAGGAAAGGCAACACCTTCAACAACGTAATCAAGATATTGAAGATTCCTTTCAAACCGAAAATAACCAAAAACATGCCGACCAAACGGAAAATCCACGTCCACATGGAGTTGCTGCTATGTTCGTTTTGGAACATCTGATCCATATCGACCGACCCCATTGTCAAGACTGACAGTTTCTTTCCATTCTTGGCCGTATAGCTTTCCAAGGATGATCCTTTCACTTTCGCAATGACCGATGCCTCTCCCGGCAATACCTTTGTAAAGGTTACCCGCATATCGCCGATAGCCGGAGTCGCTTGATTCTTTCCCAAATATAGCACATTTTTGTCAATATGTACATAATTGACGAAATCATCTGTTGCGGCTTTCATCGCTGTTGTCGCCACTTTCACCGAATCGGTTGCCATTGAATCCGCTACAGCTGCCGTTGTTTGAGCAGTGGGTTCAGATAGATCCTCCGCTTTCTTCTGTTGATCCAGTGCCTTGTTCCAAGTTTCAATCTGAGCATCTGTAAAAGACAGCTCCAACGGTTCCGAACCAGAGATTGAACGGATCAAATTTTCCGGCAATTGATAAGCACCAAACTTGACATCCTTGGCCACGAACGACTCCGATTCCGTCGTCATATAAGCCACATTCTTTCCACGATATGCCTCGTCTTTGAAATCTTGCGAATTAACGGGTTTGTTCACCCATTTTTGTTTATAGGTGTAAGTTGTCACCTCCTCTTGTTTGCCACCAACCTTGTCAACTGTCTTGGTATCGGAATTCTCCACCCACTGATAATACTCAACCTTACGATCCAATTTTACGGCCACAGCACCTACCCCAAACGTATCGTCAGTCAATGAGTCTGTAGTCGTAATCATTGCCGTAGCATGGATCAGTTGCCCATCCAATGAATCGTCAATCGTGGCCACATTTTCTACATGGACTGCTGCACCCTGCGCTTCGTCCAACATGCGTGCAGTTTTCACTGCGCGCCCTTCATTCCACCAAAGAAAAACAGTTCCTGCAATCAACAAAACAAAACCTGTTCCGATTCCTTTTACAGAGTTCGACAACCGAGTGCCGTATCCTGTTGTTTTCGTCTCTTGATAAGCCATATTCTCAAATTTTATTGATTAATCATTCTAATTCTAACGACCACCGCCGCCATAACCGCCGCCGGACGAGCCGCCGCCGCCACTCCATGAGGAGGATCCTCCCCCTCCGGAAGAACTTGAACCGCCATAACCACCGGACGATGAATAACGATCTGCTTTTTGTTCCCACATATTGAATGCCATCGAATGGGAGAGTTCTTCGATCGGTTCACTCCAATTATCGGAATCCTTCTGCAACAGACCGGGGTTGTCAGCCAGCAACGCATAATCCGGACAAACTTTTTTCAATTCTCTTAGACCCTTGCCTGCCACTCCGAGCAAAACGGCAAAAACCATGTACTCTTTCCACAATGACAACTCGATGATGTCTCGTTCGTCCACCAACGAGTAGTCTTTCAGGAAATACTTTAATCCATATAGCTGCTTGGCATAAACAGAATCATCCTTGTTGGATTTCTCACTTTTGTATAAGAGTTCATTCAAACTCTTCACCGATTTATTAGATCCTATTATTTTCAATTCGTTGGTTTGCAAAATTTTATCTTTGCCAGCCGCATTTTTAAAGATAGTATAGATCAAGTTTTCGATCTTTGTATCCTTGTCGGATTGAAGCTTTTCAGGATCAGGTTGCCATTTGTTGATCTTGAAGCACGAACGGGTTTTCAAGGTTTTCGGGTCACGATCCTGTACGACAGATAAGGCACGGTGCATCACCAAGCGCATGATGTAGGCAGCCACCAGGTTCTGTTTTTGACTCAATACCTCATAGCGGATCCGACCCAGAACCGCTTCCGATTCAAACAGGTTGCCTTCACAAGGAAGCCCTCGGAAATAAGGTATTTTTTTCTTCAATCCAAGCCACCGCCACCGCCGCAGGAAAACGAGCAATGGTCCGCAGCAGATAATCCAAACCAATGTTGCCATCGGCAAATCCCAAATCTTGTAATGTACCTTGTTCGCCATCTCTTCATTGATCAAAGAGAGGAACGGATAAACAAGAAGTAGATATACTGCAATCAGAAAAAGGGAGAGTAAAACAACTAAAACCAGAAATCCGAGGATCACATAAGATTGTGGATGTTCAGTTTCGTTTTCTTTTTCCTCCGGCAACAGATATGAACTGTTGGCCAATGCCTTCTCTTTTACTTCTTCAAAAGGCGTGGAGTAGGTATCGGCCGGGGCAAACATTCCTTTATCAAATCGAATCATCGCAATAAGACACGATGCTTTGATGAAAGGTTCAGTGCTATAAGCCACCACCTTCCCTTCTCTCACCCAAATTTCTCCGTGAAAACCAAAGGCCCATACCTTTGTATTTTCTACAGTAAACGATGTTGTGTCCGCAGAAGCCACAGAGAGTTTAACCTGTTGAGGGGAGAAAGACAAGCCGCGGGAGACGAACATGTGGTTGAAACCATCGGCATCGGGGTATCCTTTCAATAGATTTGTCATGGTGTAGCGCGCACGATAAACATGTTGTCCTGTGCTCCCTACGCCCCAACACAACTCATATCCGCCATCCTCTTTTTCGACAATTCCGCAACGGCCCGCTTTCTCTTTTATGGAACGGTCTATATCCCAAACCTCTTCTTGCAAAAACTCTTTGCCTGTTTCATCGGAGACTGCAAAGTTTTCGATTTCGATCGTGCCTAAGTTGCCTTGCACAAGATACCACTCCGTGATGCCATCTCCCACGTTGATGTACCACGATTCTTGGATATGGGCAGCACCATCGGCTTCCAAAACAACGTCGATGGCCAAACTGTCCACTCGTGTCACTTCAGCTTGTAACGGCAAAAGAGACAAAAGCAAAAGAGATATATTCCATAAAATTCTCATAGTTGATTTTGATTAGTGAAACCTTTTACAACATTTCTCCCGGGATTGCCCGAAGGAATCCCCGAGCCTCCACCGGGGCTTGTATGCCCTTTACCGGAAGAAGGCTTGTCCATGGGTGGAAAATCTTTCTTGTCGGCATCCTCTTCCAAGTAAGAACGAAGGCCGAAGTGCAGCATTGAGGCCACAAAAGAAGAAGGCCACTGCCGCACCATTCGGTTCATCTTCGTTACCGAGTCATTATAAATCAGACGGCTCAAGCGCACATTTTCCTCATAAGTCTCGATGGATTGCATCGTCTTTTGGTATATTTCCGATGCCTTCAGCTCCGGATAAGCCTCGCTGATTGCCATCAAACGCCCCAACAACTGCCCGATAGCAGATTGCTGGTCTTTGATCGACTCCGGCGTCACGACCTGTGTCATGCGCCGTTGCGCTATCACCGATGTCAACGTATCATATTCATAAGATGAATACTTGCCCGTCAAATTGACCAAAGCAGACACCGCGTCCCAACGACTGTTCAACTGCACACTGATTTGGCTCAGTGAATTGTTCGCCATTTCGTCCAGCTTGACCAACGAACGTTGGGTAGACAGAATATAGAGAAAGACCATTCCCACGATAACAAGAAAAATACCAAGAGCCGTCATAACGTATAATGAAATATAATGATTAAGTTAACTAATTTTTTCTTCAACGGGTAGGCGACTGCGCACCGAATCCCGGTACAACTCCGAACAAGTCGAACGCCTTCTCGAATGGATACCGATTGGCAAACATAGTAACCCGGATGGTTTCCGTCCCTTGCTGGTTCAAGCCAAAGATCCGGTTCACCTGGTTGGCTGCACTGTTACGATCATAGCTTTGGGAGTGTTGAATGGAGATTCCCGCAAATCCTTTCAGATAAGCCGGGTCGATGGCATTGATGAATGCCTCGTTCGCTGCCAATTCTTCGTTCCCTTGATACTCGTTCAACTGCTCCGCATCCTCAAACTGGGCGGCTGACACTTTCGTCCATTTACCTCCGCCCGAAGGTAATAATAAATCTGCATTATTCATAAAGAATCTGTTATTTGTTGCAGAAGTTATACGGGCAGCCTCTTTTTTAGCATCGCTATCTATGAAGGTCCGCTCCAAAGCGGCCAAGTTTGAGCAACCGAAAATATTATTATAGACGTTGGCATTGATGCCTGTCATGTAGCGGAATCCCAACCCCATCGTGTCCATCACCTTGGTTCTACACCACGAAAAGAGCACCGTGTTGTGGTGAAAATCAATGGAACACAAGGAGGGGTTCGCGTTCATGCCACGTACCTCACAAGCCGCCATGCGGTTGGCTACGAATACATTATTATATATGTCAAAGTGGCCTGCCACGCATCCCATTTCGATAGCGAAATGATAGGCATTGACAAAGGTGCAGTTGCGGATGATCACCTCACCTTCGACATCGCCATGAATCAGCTGTTGAGCCAAAGGTGCGCCCCCCACTTTCGTTCCGACGGGCGTTTCGCCTACCAACACCATCCTTCCTGTCTCGCAACCTTCGGGCGCTGCAGCCACCGGATTGTCGTGAATGGCTTCACAATAGGCATTCATCTGCCCTTTATCGAAACTCAATCCGTCGATCAGCACCACGCCGCTTCGCTTTCCCCTGACGTAGATATCCAACAAGCCGTGCGATCCGCTGGTACCGGCTTGATCGACACCCGGACGGATACTGGTAATGTATTTCGTCGGATCCCAATCTGAAAAGTCAGATGAGTAACCACCCACAATGGAAATATATTTCTTTACTTCGATATATCCTTGGTCCATCGAGCCAAGATAATTGCCTTCTGCCACGCAGATGACAGCTCCCTCCGGCGCGGCATTGACGGCCTTCTGCAAATCCTTGAGCGGAGCAGCCTTGCTACCGTCGTTACGGTTGGAGCCATTGCTCGCACTGACATAGATTGCTTGTGCATCCGCTTCATTTTTGGTGGGCTTAACTGAGTTTACTCGCGACTCGTTCTTGTTGACCGAAGCATTCGACACAGCCGTAGTGACCTCTTTTTTGGCCGCGTCCACGCTCTTGTCTATACCTTTTTGAACCGCTTTTTCCGTTTCACGCTGCAATCGTGAATCGACAGAACGCTTTGCCCGGTTCATCAAATTCTTTCCCAATTGCGCTTCAGCGGTTGTGCAAAAAGAGAAAGAAAGCGCGAACGCCAACACCCAATTTAAAAAACTATTTTTTATCATATCACAATCATTTTACAATTACACATTAGCCCACTGACGGAGCTTCAACATATATACCTTCGATAGTGACAGAAGTCGACTCGAAACAGCCCCGGCTGCTGCCTTCCACCCCACGCACGATGACGAATCCGTTGAAGAAACGCACCTCGAACAGATAGCCGCAATCGGGCAATCGGTAGTAGAAACGGTCTCCTTCCAACGAGCTTGTCCCGTCGAACATGGCCTGATAGTTGCGGGCACCTCCCATGTAGCACTCTGCTTCGAAGAGAACATCCTGCCAATTCTCGCCCGTCAGGGAGATGTTGAGATGGCCATTGGCTCCCGATGGCAGACGGTATTCGTAGATGCCGGCCCGCCTTTTCGTGTCGAAATCGTAAACCATCTCCTTCGAGAAGGGACTGCAATAGGCATTCGGCTCGCGGTCCATCGCATAAGGCGACTCGTTCTTGAAGGGCTTCAGTTTGAAAGACGACTGCGATTCGGCATCGAATCCGTCCAGTTGTTTGCCATTGATACGCCCGGTAAAGAGCTTGCCAACCGACGAAAACTCATATCCATCGTAAACGTGGAAGGTTATCTCGCCTTGCTTGTCGGCCCATCCCAAAACGAACAACGGCCGGGCGAGGTCGCGCCTCCACCATTCGCCAATTAACACATCCTCACGCTGTGCAAATGCCAAACGAACCTCTTCGGTTGCGACCTTGCCCTCCCAATAGTAGTAGGCAATCGCCTCTGTTTCCGTTTTAGAGGCTTGCGCCCGGCCCCAAAATGGAGCCAGGACAAACATCACAAGTACAAGAATTTTTCCTACAAAACAGGTTTTCATATAACAAAACAAAACACAAATCAAACAGGACTGCCAAAGCGATTATCTCCTTCTCCGGCCTTTGCCATCAAAATCAAAAACCAAATTGACCCGATAATCGGAACAAAATTGATGAACAACCAACCCGCACCCTTTCCGATATCGTGCAAACGGCGAGCAGAAATGGCCAATGACGGAACGAGCAATCCTAACATGACAATGGCATTGAGTACCATTACGACATAACGAACAGCGACAATTCCTCCCACCAAACTCGACAAGATGGAAAAGAGCAAATTGATGATGAACAATACCAACACATATTTCCAAAACTCACTGCGGTTCGCTCGGCCTGAAAAGCGAGCATACTTACTGGTTATAACTTCCATGAAGTCTGAAATAATTGTTTTCATACGCTATTGTGTTTGAGTGAATAAATGTTTATTATCTGTTTAATTCCCAAAGTCATTTCCGGTAAAAAGTCAATAGACTCAACGATACATAACTCGTACAATAGAGAACTTGAATTCATCCTCCGGTGTATCTGTTTCCTTCAACATTTTAACCGTCACTTTGGCGGTTCCGATATCTAAATAGTTAAGCTTGAAAGTTTTTGTTTGATAATTGCTTTCGGTAATGGGATAGACACTAACTACGTTTGTATTGTCAGAAATTATGCCTACTGTCGGACCGGAAATCAGTTTTCCTTCAGAGATAATGATATCTTTTTCTTTATATACAACCTTAAAAATGTTGGATCCTTTCAAACGATAGTTCCGATAAGGTAATTCTTTCCACGTATTATCACTATCAGATAGCTTATAATACAAAATCGGCTTGTTTTGATTTCTCGTCAGATTGAACGTTCGAATGATTTCACCGGTTGAATAGCCGGATGGCATCGTTGCCGTCATGGTTGGCGAGCCGGAAGCATTGGCAAACAAGATTGCTGTTGAGTCATTATAAGCGGTATAAACAATCTTTTCTGATTGATTGATATTAAAGGAAACACCACTATTGGAAAGGTTCAACGCTTTCTCATCCTGATCCAATATACGGATAAAAATTGAATCACCGGCGACCATGCTATAATTATCCGGCAATTCGCCTTGCCATATTAGCATCAATCTTGTTCTACGAGTAACAGGATTGATTATCCATTTCTTTACCCCATAATGCATCGTAGCCGTTTTGACCAAGTTGCCGCTTTGGTCATACTTTTGCCATTTGCCGGCCTCATCGCCTAATGGCCCTTTAATGGTAACTGTCTGTCCGGTTTGCAGTTTCTTTCCCGTATAAGTACGCTTGTATGTATAGTATTTGTTTTTAGATTGTAAATCTAGAAGAGACACCTCCAAATCGTCTGCACCAAAAACGCCCCACACGGTCAACGTACCGGTTGAAGAATCATAAGAATAAGTCACTCCCGTAGTACCCTTATTATCCCATCGGAGATCGAACAATCCCGACAAATACTTGTACCCTTTCACCTTATTTCCGGTCGGGAAATAAGTTTTTGCCACATCTTTAACGACCAACTTGGCTATGGGTCTGGTATCCAAATTAATATTGAAATAGATAACATCGTTGGCTCGCTTATACTCTCCTGTTTTGGTATAAACGATATCGCCATTGGTCTCGCCCGTCACCTTGCCGTTCTCTCGTTTCCAATTTTGGGCATTCGAACAATAAAGAGCTGTCAGTTTCCCTGATGATGCAGCAAAAGCTTTGTTCATATCGCCGTCCAGCCATTCTTCCAATTTCCAATTTCCACTGCCTTGATAGGTCAGTGTGAAGGAGTTTTCCTCAGCGCCTACGCACATGTAGATCACATCGCCCGTCTGCCAGGTGCCGCCTTCCGTCAGTTTGGTAGTCTGGCCATCCTCTCCCTCGTAGCCGGCCATGGTTGCATTGACCACCACTTTGAGCCCCGACTGATCAACGGCCTGTTCCTTTTCAAATTCGTCGTTCGTACAACTGAATAGCAAGCCTATGAAGAGGCAAACCAAAATATTGTAGATAGAATATATTGTTTTCATCATATTTCCATTTTATATGTTACCATGTTCCCAAATTCTCATACCCTTTTCCGCTGATATTGTTCGAAGGTGCTGCCTCGACCGTTACCGAACAATTGGCGGTCAACTTGCCATCGTCCGTGGTTACCGTGATAGTAGCCGTTCCCACCGATTTGGCTGTGACGGTTCCGTCCTTGTCCACACTGGCCACAGATGACTTGGACGAACTCCAGGTCACCGCTTTATTGGTGGCATTGCTGGGCGAAATCGTTACGATCAACGTCTCCGTTCCTCCCACATAGAGTTTGGTCTCGACCTTGTTGAGCGATACCGACTTCACTGCAATGGCGGCAGCCTGCACCGTCACCGAACAGTAAGCCTTGAAGCTGCCGTCTTCGGTCGTAGCCGTAATCGTAGCCGTTCCCTCCTTCATAGCGCCGGCCAATCCGCCACTGTCGATGTCAACCACATCCGTATTGCTCGACTTCCATGTGATTTTCTTGTTGGTAGCATTTGTCGGAGTCACAGTAGCGACAAACTGGAACGTGCCTCCTTCGGTCAGCGTCAGTTCCGTCTTGTTCAGCTTCACGCCTGTTACTTTTACTTCCGCCTCCTGCACGGTTACCTTACAGGTTGCCGTCTTATTGCCATCTTCGGTCGTTACCGTAATGGTGGCCGTTCCGGCTTTGACGCCGGTTACTTTTCCATTGGCATCGACGGTTGCAATATCGGTCTTGTCCGATTTCCATGTCATCTTTTTATTGGTGGCATTTTCCGGTGCAACGGTAGCCACCAATGTCACCGTGCCGCCCACCGTCAGAGCGGCCTCGCTCTTGTCCAGCTTGACACTCGTCACTGCCACGGTTTGTGCCGTAACCGTTACGCTGCAAGCATCCGTTTTCCCTCCGTCTTCGCTTTTGACCGTGACCACGGCATCGCCCGCCTTATGCGCTGTCACGACACCTTGATTGTCAACCGAAGCAACCTCCGCTTTGCTCGAGCTCCATGCCACACGTTTGTTGGTGGCATCCGTGGGTGAAACAACAACAGACAAGGTCTCCGTGCCGCCCACCGTCATTGACAGGGTCTTCTTATTTAAAGATACTCCCGTCACACTGACTACCGTAGGAGTAGTGGAAGATTCATCATCGGAGCAGGCTATCATGAGAAAAGCAACCCCGATAAAAAACATGAATTTCATAATTTTCTTCATACCCAAATCTCTTTTAAAGTTATTGAGTACGAAATTAGCCCCGATCTCCAGCAAAAGTTAGCATTATCTAACCCAAAAATAGGATAAATAAGACATTTTTCAACTTATCAATCAGGATTATTTTTACATTTTCAGAAGCTAATCTGTTTATTATCAAAGAAATAAAAATCCTGTTTTTATTCAATCGAAGCCAAACACGAATAAACAATTCTTAAAACACCCCATCCATCATTTCTTCTATCGAACGATTGGATTATCATCTTCGAAGGGGGGAAAAACATTTCTCTCGAATGAAGCAAAACGTTCTCGTCAGTTCCGAAAAATTTCCTCGGGAGTGAACTGCAGTTTCATGCCGAATAAACTGCAGTTTTATGCGGAGAAACTTTTTCATTAGTGAGCAGATTGTCCTATTTTCATCTCCATTTTTCCTTTCAACCTCTTGCATGTATGTTGTTTATCCATTATATTTGTTTTTGAAAATAAATATAATTAATTCTATCAAATCCTATAAAAACAATAACCATGGAAAGGATAAACATGAAAAAACACCTGTTGTTGAAAAAAAGGTTGTGCAGGGTCTTCTTTTTGACCCTCTGCTTGGCATCTTGGCATCTTTACGCTACGGCCGCCAAGCAACAAGCAACGCAGATCAGCCGGATGAAAGTGGAATACGAAACAACCCCGCTTGCCGTCGAGACGGCTCACCCGCGCTTTAGCTGGCAGATGCAAGCTCCGGCCGAAGCTCACAATTGCTTCCAAAAAGCATACAGCATACAGGTCGTCAACGAACAGGGCAAAACGGTTTGGCAAACGGGGAAAGTCAACAGTGGTGAGTCGCTTGGCATTACTTATCAAGGCGAAAAACTCCGGCCAACCTCCCGCTACCAATGGACTCTCACGGTATGGAACCAAGACAATAAGCCCACAACGCTCCGGTCATGGTTCGAGACCGGGCTGATGTGTACGACCGAAAAAGACGAGGCATGGAAGAATGCCCGATGGATCGGTGCCGATGAAACGGGCAACGCTCTCTACTCGCACTACCTTCCTGTCTTTCAATATGGCATAACCATGCAGTTGGACGAGCAAAAAAAGAGCAAAAAGGCGGCTTTTCTCTTAGGAGTCAACGACGAACGACTGATGGATGCCAACAAAAACATCTATCAATTGCAAAGCGAGCGCGACCGTTCTTACATAAAATTCGAACTCAACACGGCCAACCTTGACAACAACGAGCCGGCCTCTTTGGCTGTTTACCGCATGGGCTACGCCCCCACCGACAAAGAGGGAGAGCCCCTTACCACCTTTACTCTCGACCCGGCATGGCTGAACACGGGCAATCGCTATGCACCCCACCGCATCATGGTGAAGGTAAACAACGGTATTACCTCTGTCAGCTTCGACAATCACGAACTCAACGAGATATGCCTTAACCCGATAGGTCGGGGCGGCGATTTCATAGCCTTTCCGGTAGTGGCCGATTTGGGTATCAGCGTCGACAAAGGAGAGGCAGCCACCTTCTCGGATGCTACCCTCTATGCTTATCGCTCGCCGAGAAATCCGATCACCCGCATCGAATCTTTCAACTGCCATTTGGCAGGCGACCAAGAAGCAAAACGACTGATTGTTGACCCCAGTCGCAAGTCCATGCCACTGCTTCGTACGACATTCACCGCCAAAGGAAAGGTAGCCAAAGCGCGACTCTACATCACTGCGCGCGGTGTGTACGAACCTTATTTGAACGGCAAACGGCTCGGAACAGACTATCTCAACCCCGGATCCGGCCAATATAACAAAACATTGATGTATCAAACATACGACGTAACGGAAGCTATCGAGCAAGGCGCCAACGCTATGGGTGCATGGCTGGCCGAAGGATGGTGGAGCGGCGGCATCACGTTCCAAGGCGACAACTGGAATTTCTTCGGCGATCGTCAATCTTTGCTGGCGCGTCTACATATTATATACAGCGACGGAAGCGAACAGAATGTAGTCACCTCGCCTGAAACATGGCGCTATTTCGATGAAGGCCCTATCGTTTACGGCAGTCTTTTCCAAGGCGAAGTCTATGATGCAACCAAGGAAGCAGCCATAAAAGACTGGTCAACAGCCGCATATCAGGCATCAAACGATTGGAAACAGTGCGTTGTCGTACCTCTTGATGGACATATCGGTACGGAAGGATGGCTGACGACACCGGCCCCCGACGACTATACGGCCTTCCATATTACGGCTCAAATGGGCAACACCATCCGACCGGTGACAACGCTCAAGGCGCAATCTGTCAATGAAGTGCGCAAAGGAGTGTTCGTCTATGACATGGGTCAGAACATGGTAGGTGTACCGAAAATAAGATTCAGCGGACTGAAGCCCGCCGAGAAGATCACCCTGCGTTATGCAGAAGTGCTCTATCCCGAAATGGAGGAGTACAAAACGAATGCGGGCATGATCATGTTGGAGAATATTCGTGCAGCCATGGCACAAGACATTTATACGGCAAAAGGAGCAACGGAAGAGAGCTACTCGCCCCGTTTCACCTACCATGGCTATCGTTACATCGAAATAACAGGGATCGACAAGCCGCTTCCTTTGGAGAATGTGGAAGGGATTGTGCTAAGTTCGATCGATCAACTTGCGTCCCGATACGAGACGTCCAACGAGAAGATCAACCGCCTTTGGGAGAATATCAAATGGTCCACATTGGGCAACTTCTTCTCTATCCCGACCGATTGCCCGCAACGAAATGAGCGAATGGGCTGGGCAGGTGATATATCGGTCTTCTCTCGAACGGCCACTTATATGTCGGATGCTTCCCGTTTCTTGCGAAAGTTCCTTGGGGATATGCGGGATGTTCAGTTGGAGAGTGGAAAATTCCAAGACATTGCTCCCGTGGGCGGCGGCTTCGGAGGCCTGCTTTGGGGCAGTGCCGGCATTACCGTTCCTTGGGAATGCTATCAACAATATGGCGATACGGTCTTACTCCGTGAACATTATGCTGCCATGAAAAAATATATGGCATACGTCCAAACCAACACGATCGATCCAAAAACGAACATCATCGTGCAAAGCAAACAATGGGGCGACCTCGGCGATTGGCTCGGATTGGAAGACAATAAAAACGACAAGTCCCTGCTTTGGGAAGCATACTATATCTACGATCTGCAGTTGATGGAGAAGATCGCTCGAATCCTTGGAGATCAAACGGATGCAGAACAATACAGAAATGAAAGAGAGAAGCGTATCGATCATTTCCATGCAACGTATATCGATCCTCAAACCGGCAAAACCATTGCTTCTGCATTCGATGAGAAAAGAGAAGGAGAATTGGTCGATACGCAAACATCCTATGTCCTTCCGTTGGCTTTCGACTTCATCAAGCCTGCTATCAAGGAGAAGTTTATCGCCAACTTCAAGAATACCGTCACACGAACAAACTTTACTGATCAAGGAACGGAGTGCCCTCCCTACTCGCTCATGACGGGCTTCATCGGAACAGCATGGATCAGCAAGGCGCTGACTGAAGCCGGATTGAATGATATTGCCTATCGATTGCTCCGGCAGGAGAGCTATCCGTCGTGGTTATATCCTGTCAATCAAGGTGCAACCAGCGTATGGGAGCGACTGAATTCCTACACCAAGCAGAATGGATTCGGCGGCAACAACAGCATGAACTCGTTCAATCACTACTCTTTCGGAGCAGTAGGCGCCTGGATGTACAACTACTCTGTCGGCATTCAACGCGATGAAAATGCTCCGGGATTCAAGCATTTCATCATTCGTCCGCATGTAGACGAACAAAATGGCTTGAGCATTGCCCAAGGAGATTACGACAGTATGTACGGACGAATCGAAAGCCGATGGGAAAGGAAGAACGGAATGATCCGATACGACATCACCATTCCCGCCAATACCGGTGCCACAGTCGAAATTCCCGGTCTGCAACCGCAAGAACTGTCGTCAGGCAGCTACTCCTTCCAAGTGAAGGAATAAGAAAAAGAATAGACCAACCGCCGACATAGGCTATACCAACACGAAAAAAGCTCGGGATCTTTCCAAAAAATCATCCCGAGCTTTTTCTTTTTTCATGCCGAAGAAAAAATATTTTCATGCCGAAGAAAACAGGAAACGCTCTATCCTTTCTCCACAAAGAGAGAAGATAGAGCGTTTTGTTCTATAACTATTATACTTCGTATAATGCTATGGATTCATGCTTGATTACAAAGCAAATGTATTCTTTCTGTTGATCCAACGGCCACGCGTAAAGTCAGGGAAATCAACCAAAGCGCCACCACGCGCGATTGACATCTCCGACAATGCAGAAATAGCACTCCAAGCAGCAGCATCATAGCAGTCCATTGGAGCCGGTTTCTTGTTGTGGATGGCGTTGATCAAATCGTACATCATCACGTAGTCCATACCACCATGGCCGGCTTCTGCGGCTTCTGCTTCGTGTTCTGACCACAGTTTGTGATCGTATTTCTTGAACCAATCGTCTGAAGAATCCCAACGGTGAGGTTTGGATTTGCCTTGAACATATACATGATCGCCGTCGTTCATCCACAAACCTTCTGTACCTTGTACGCGGAAGCCCAACGAATAAGGACGAGGTGAGTTAGTATCGTGCGTAACGATGATGGTCTGGCCGTTCGCACACTTGATCATTGAAGTAACAATATCGCCCAAGTTGAACTGAATGTTTGCATAGGGGTGATTAGCACCGCCCTTTTCTACAATAAACTTGTGCAAGCCTCTTGACTGAGTAGCCATAGCACTCAAAGAGATGAAGCGGTTACCGCAGTTGATATCCATGCAGTGAGCAACCGGGCCAATGCCGTGAGTCGGGTAGATATCGCCGTTTCGGTGGATGGAGTGGTTCGTACGCCATTGAGCTTCAGCAAAAGCTGTCGGACCCATTCTCAGCTCTCCTCCCTCTTGATAAGTGTAGTTCTTTCCGTCATTGAACTTCACATCGCGCAGGTCATGCTCATAACCGCAGCCGCCATGCAGAATTTCACCGAACAAACCCTCTCTTACCATGTTCAAAGCTGCCATACAATCGCGACGATAGCAGACATTTTCCATAATGTTCAGGTTACTTCCAGTCGATTCTGACACGTTGACCAAGTCCCAACACTCCTCCAACGTGTTGGCAGCTGATACCTCTACGCCGACATAAGGGACACCGGCTTTCATGGCTGCTACGGCCATCGGTACGTGCCATTCCCATGGGCTGGCGATGATGACGCAATCAAAGTCTTCATTGTTCAGCATCTTTTCAAATTCATGTTCGCTGCCTGTGTAAACTTTCGGAGCATCCACATTGAATTTTGCGATGTGTTTCAGTGTGCTTTCCAACGGACCCTGCTGGATATCGCAGATAGCTACGATTTTGTTACCAGGGATAGCCAATACATTATTGATGTGTTCTTGACAACGTGAACCGGTTCCAATGAAACCGAAACGTAATTTTCCATCATCCTTGCCGGCAGTTTTTTTCTTTTCTGCACTGGTTGCTGTAACAGAACCTGCAGCAGCAACATTGTTGGATACAGCTAAACCGGCCACGCTCAAGCCGGCAGCCGATACTGTCTTCAAAAAGGATCGACGAGTGTTCTCCATAATCCAATAATTTTTTTTGCGTTTATAATTTTTTTGAGCTACAAATATACATTTAGACTTTCGACTTTCCTAACAATTACAGGAAATATTTTCCTTCGCCGCATTGCTTTTTCACCTATGTGAAAATTGAAACTTCTTCATTTTCAATTTCTATGATATTAAGTTTGTCGAGCAAGTTGTTGTTGTGCAATTAGCAATAACAGAAATTTGTCTGTCGTAGAATGAGAAAAAACAGGCTGATTTTCCTCTCAAAAACAGGGGAGTTTTAAACGAAAAGCCGAGATATTTTTGACAAGATACAGAGGTGTTTTAAATGCAAAACAACCCCGTTTTTCAAGCGTCTTTGTCGAACAGAATTTCCATAGCCTTTTCGTTGTTTTCATCTCTTGCATGGTTTTGATTTTATTACTACCTTGTGCAAGAAAATTTACAACTACATTATTAATATAAAGAGACAGAAAAAATGAACGATTATTTAGCACGAAACGAACGATACGACAAGATGAAATACCGCCGCTGCGGAAAGAGTGGCATCCAGCTTCCCTCACTTTCGTTGGGGTTGTGGCACAATTTCGGAAGTGTCGATACATTCGAAAACTTCATTCAGATAGCATTCACGGCTTTCGACGAGGGGGTCACCCACTTCGATCTGGCCAACAATTACGGGCCGGTCTATGGATCGGCCGAAGAAAATTTCGGACGGATTCTGAAAAAAGGATTGGGCCGCTACCGCGATGAACTGATCATTTCGACAAAAGCCGGCTACGACATGTGGCCGGGCCCGTATGGAAACTGGGGAAGCCGCAAGTATCTGATGGCAAGCCTCGACCAAAGCCTGAAGCGAATGGGCTTAGAGTATGTCGATATTTTCTACTCGCATCGTCCCGACCCTGAGACACCTATCGAGGAAACGATGGAGGCTCTGGTGGATATCGTCCGACAAGGGAAAGCACTCTACGTGGGCATTTCCAACTACAATGCCGAACAGACGAAGGCGGCGCTGCAGATTTTGAAAGAGGAAAGGGTACACTGTCTCATTCATCAGGCGCGCTATTCGATGTTCGACCGCTGGACAGAGCCGCAACTCCTCCCTTTATTGAAAGAAGAGGGGGTGGGAATGATTGCTTTTTCGCCTTTGGCTCAAGGATTACTAACCGACAAATACCTGCAAGGCATCCCCGAAAATTCGCGCGCGGCCAAATCTACCGGACATTTGCAACGTGAGCAAGTCACAGCCGAGAAAGTACAAAAAGCTACGTTACTGAACGAGTTGGCACAGCGTCGTGGACAAACATTGGCGGAAATGGCACTGGCTTGGCTCTTGCGCGACGAGCGTGTTACCAGCGTTTTGGTCGGGGCCAGCTCCGTAACCCAACTGAAAGACAACCTCAAGGCTTTGGATCAGACCACATTCACGGCCGAGGAGTTAGCAGAAATCGAACGAATACTAAACAACAAATTACCATAATGATGAGAAACAGTACTTGGATTTCCCTATGGAGTGCCTTGGCGATCTTCCTCAGCACGGGATGTTCGACACCGGTTGTCGAGCAAGGCAACCTCCACGTGATTCCACAACCGCAGTCGGTGGTGGAGAGCATTGACCAAGCGCCTTTCGTGATTCGTAAAAACACGGTGATCACGTTGGACAGCAATAACGAGAAAATGGACAGAAACGCCCATTTCCTGGCTGAAGCCATCGAAGAAGCGACCGGCATCCACCCGGAGATTGTTCACCAAACGGCCACTTCCAACTGCATTCGTTTGGGGCTTTGCGATACGCTTTCCCATACGGAAGGCTACCATCTGCAGATTTCCAAACAGCGAATTGCCATCGAAGGGGCCACAGAAGCGGGTGTTTTCTATGGTATTCAGACACTTTTCAAGGCATTGCCTCTCATCAAAGGGAGTGAAAAGGTAGCAGTATTGCCGGCAGGTGAGGTGGTCGACTATCCACGCTTCCCATATCGTGGTTTCTTGGTCGATGTCGGACGCCACTACTTCCCCCTCTCCTATCTGAAGCAGTTGGTGGATATGATGGCATTGCACCACATCAATTTTTTCCATTGGCACCTGACCGAAGACCAAGGATGGCGTATTGAAATCAAGAAATACCCGAAGCTGACCACCATCGGCCAACATCGTGACTCGACCATCATCAATCGTGAGACGCGCGAGTTCGACGGTATTCCCCACGAAGGCTTCTACACCCAAGAAGAAGCTCGAGAGCTGGTACGCTATGCTGCCGAACGATATATCACCATTATTCCAGAAATTGATATGCCGGGCCACATGATGGCTGCTTTAGCCTCTTACCCGGAAATGGGATGTACAGGTGGACCATACACGATTCCTTGCGAATTTGGAGTATTTCCTGACGTACTTTGTGCGGGCAACCCTCAAAGCCTGCAGTTTACGAAGGAGGTGATTGAGGAGATTTTAGACATATTTCCATCGCCCTATATCCATATTGGCGGCGACGAATGTCCGAAAATCCGCTGGGAAAACTGTCAGAAATGCCAACATAAGATACAGGAATTGGGCATCAAAGCCGACGGAAAACATACGAAAGAGGCCCAACTGCAGACTTGGTTCATGGCAGAAATGGAAAAATTCATCAACGATCACGGGCGGCAAGTCATGGGCTGGGACGAAATCCTCGAAGGTGGTCCGACTCCCAACCTGACAGTATTCTCTTGGCAAGACACGACAGGAGGAATCGAAGCGGCCCGACTTCATCATCCGGTCATCATGACGCCGATCCAATATCTCTACTTCAGCAATCCGCATTGGAACAAGCTTCAGGGAATCAACCGCAGCAAACGCGTCTACCACTTCGAACCCGTTCCCAACTCGCTTACGGACGAAGAGAAGCAATACATTATTGGCGCGCAAGGATGTATCTGGACGGAATGGACAGCCGATAGTCTCAAAATGGAGTCGCAGATACTACCTCGTATGGCAGCCCTCTCCGAAATCCAATGGACAGAGCCGAACAAGAAAGATTTCGAAGGATTCAAAGAGCGGCTTCCTCGCCTGCTGAACATATACCGTCAACGGGGATACGACTACGACGCGAACGTGGACGATAAGAATATTATCGAGATGCCGACAGATTCCTTAAAGAAGAAGTCACTGAAACTCTGATATTTTCTAATCAATCAATTTCGGATTGAACAGCAAATAACCAATGTTCAATCCGAAATTGAAGTTACTTGACGGATAGCTATAGCCATTGGCATAGAGGCTGATGCAGGCAAACGGCAGATGAAGCACCAAGGCTGCCTCTCCCATATAGCGGAAAGTGTGCATGAACTTGCCGTAATAGGGAAGATTGAAGTCTTTATCATTGACAACCACCGGCTGCTTCAGTATCTCATTCAACGGAGAAAAGCCATACATATCGAGCCGCAAGTGAAGCATCTTACTAAACTTAAAGATCGGAGATACGCCCAATGCCACGTATTGGTTCGCACGAAATGCTTCGTTGAAGACGATCGTACTGTGAGGAGTTGGCGTAAATGCAGGTGCTTGCAAGATAGTTGCCGTATAATTACTCAGTAGATTCTTGCTGGAGACAAGCACTTCGCCCATATATCCTAAGTTGAACAACGGGCTAATCTCATGATATTGCTCCCAATGGCCTTTCATTTGCAGCCAATTGAGCCGCTCGGAATAGTCATCTTTCTTGCTCCCATTCTGCATATAATGCTCTCTTCCGAGGAGATATTGCGCATTCAATGTCCGTTTCTTTCCCGTGATGGGGTAAATCTTTGTACCCAATGAATTTTGTTCGATGCTGATCGAGCCCGCAAACATATTGTATTGGCTGTGCTCGAAGCTGGTATTCGAGAAAGAAACATTCGAGTTTTGGAAATAGAAATCGTTCAATCGGCCATATCCGAAACCAATCTCCGCCTTCGCCCTATTCAAGAACGGGAAGCCGAACTTCAACTTGGCATACAATTCTTTCTGCTTGATGAAGGCCGGTACTACATCTTCATAGAAAAGAGACTGGCTTTCCGAGTAACGTTTATACGAAAATACTCCCTGCAGATTAATATAAGTAGGGATGCGCGTCTGAAGATACATCCGACTGTTCAGCGAAACGCCGCTAAAAGAGTTGCCCACCTGAAAATCAGTATTGAAGTCGGCGGCGTAACGGCCCAAGTACCGATAGCCCAACCCCAAGTAGAGTTGATTGGCTTGATGGGAAGAGACATTTCCGCCCAAGCTGATATTGATCTCGTCGCTCATCTTAACATCCAAATAAAGGTCGAAGCTCTTGTTCTGCCGATTGTAGATGGCATGCGGAATGACCTCCTTAATCTTCGAATAAGTCAATATTTTAAAATAGATACGCTTGAACTCTTCCATCGGAAACTCATGGTTGATATCACGATGAAGCAACGACTCAATATACATTTTTTGCGATGCTGAAACACCCGTCACATACACATTCTTGAAAACCAACGGTGGCAAACTCTCCTTATAGGCTTGGCGTCGTTGCATCAACGTGTCGAGCGGCAACTCGCGCGTGACGCGTTGCTTGATAGAATCAATCAACTGCAATGTTTGGTTATAACCGATCTCCATCAGTTCCTTGGCCCGAGGAAAATCCAACAGAGAGACATCTTTAAACAGAAATCGCTCGACCATTCCCTTCTCTTCGGGAATATCATACTCCGTCTTCTGCATGATCATAGACTCTATCTGGTTATATGGATTCTCCGATGGCTTGTCGTTCATTCCTGCCACGATTGAACCGAAGATAAAATCGGGATTGAAGTCGTCCTCCATCGGCTTGACCGGGAAGTTATCATAAATTCCACCATCGAAGAGCGGCACACTGTCTTTCCAAATCGGCTTGAAGAAAAAGGGAAAGGTCATCGAAGCCCGGACAGCCTCGCCCAAATCGCCACTCTTGAAGATAATCGCCCGTTTGTTGTAGATATCCGAACCCACACAACGAAACGGCACAAACAAGTTGTTGAAGTTCCACCCGGCTTTGGCCGTTGCCTGCGCATAAAGTCCCATAAAGGCTTGATTCATCTGAATCGGATTGATCAAGCTTTGCGGCAATATATTTGTCTTGAACTGAAGAGAATCGGACATGTCGATCGAAAAACGAGCCATCTCCGGCGTCGGGCTCGGCTTCCGAAAATAGTACATATAGTCCTCTTCGACCGTTCCTGTTTGCCAATAGCCAAACTCCTTCGATAGGATCAATTGCAACATTTCGTCGGGCGAATATCCCATGGCATACAAACTACCGATAATGGCCCCGATAGAGGTTCCGGTTACATAATCAATCGGTATATTATTCTCCTCCAATGCTTTGATTACGCCAATATGAGCCGCACCTTTCGCCCCGCCACCACTCAACACCAGACCAACACGTTGAGCCTGCATCGGGAGCAACGAACCAATCAATAAGAGGAATATTGCTATCTGTTTCATGTATTCTTTTTCAATACGTCAAAAATAGGGATAATTATCGAGATGTCGCTTTTAAAAACAACAATTTTTACCTCAAAAGGCAGTGAATGTTTTCTGAAATGAGCGATGAAATAAAAAACAGTGGGATAGAGAGAATAAGGAAAGAGTGGGCAGTGATGGATTCGAACCACCGAAGGCGTAAGCCAGCTGAGTTACAGTCAGCCCCATTTGGCCACTCTGGTAACTGCCCAGAAGAAATTCTTGTTTTTCGAGCCTCTTGTCGGATTCGAACCAACGACCCCGAGATTACAAATCACGTGCTCTG
>CAVKMU010000027.1:0-37325 GCA_963657455.1 bacterium | reverse complement strand
CCGCCGACCCTCTGCTTGTAAGGCAGATGCTCTGAACCAGCTGAGCTAAACGCCCGATTGATCGTTGGTTGTTTTGTAAAAGTGGGCGTTGACGGATTCGAACCGCCGACCCTCTGCTTGTAAGGCAGATGCTCTGAACCAGCTGAGCTAAACGCCCTTTTCAAATCAGTATGTTTTGTTCGTCTTATCTCGTTAAGACGGTGCAAATGTACGGCATTTTTTTAAATCTGCAAATTTTATCGAAGAAAAATTCAAAAAAACTTCTCCTGTTTTTTGAGAGCCACCATCTCGGCTTTGCCTGCCAACTATCTAATGGATTGAAAAACAGTGTCGAGAGGAATTGGAAAACATTTCCGCTGTTCCAAAAAGTTTTCTCGGCACCGAACTGCAGTTTCATGCCGAATGAACTGTAGTTTTATGCGGAGAATCTTTTTCAAAATTACCGAGATTGTTTTGAAATCTATTCGAATAGAACGCTCTGCTTTGGCGATGAGATTAACATGTCATCGAGTATTCTTCTTTTTACATTGCGCTCTTCTATGTGACCATTGGTCGCTTGACCTAAAAGAAGCCACCGAAGGTCATTGGGCGAAGCGCAGAATAAAAAGCCAAGAGCTGAACCTGCTTGGCTACTCCTGAGATTTCGTTTGCTGTACATGTTATTATGTATAACTCTTTTATCAAAGAATTTGCTATATTTGTAACGGAATGAAGCTTGTTGGAAGAGAATGAAACGATTCTAAAAATACATGAGAAAATATAAAAAAGTTCATATAGCATGGAATATTATCAAGAAATGCATTAACTTTGCATGACTACATATTGTACAATAATGTATTGAGAAAAATGATATTATCAACATTGACAGCCGTATCGCCTGTAGATGGGCGTTATTGGAATAAAGCTGAGAATTTGGCAGCTTATTTTTCGGAATTTGCGCTGATCCGCTATCGGGTTCGCGTCGAAATTGAATATTTGATTACGTTGTCTGAGTTCCTTCCGCAATTGAGTGACTTAAATACGGAAGCAAACAAAGCAGGGCTTCGGAAAGTCTATCGGGAGTTTTCGGAAGAAGATGCTTTGCGTGTTAAAGAAATTGAGAAGGTTACTAACCATGATGTGAAAGCTGTCGAGTATTTTATTAAGGAAAAAACAGATCATTTCTTGGCTGAGAAATACCATGAATTCATTCATTTCGGTTTGACCTCACAGGATATCAACAATACCGCTGTTCCATTGTCGTTGAAGGAGGCATTGAATGATGTCTACTATCCCGGCTTGCAGGAGGTGATTGATACACTGGAACACTATGCCAATGAATGGATGAACATTCCGATGTTGGCAAAGACGCATGGCCAACCGGCTTCTCCTACTCGTTTGGGAAAGGAGATTATGGTATTCGTTTACCGCTTGAAACAACAGGTGGAATTGCTGAAAGCTGTCCCTGTTTCAGCCAAATTTGGTGGTGCAACCGGTAATTTCAATGCGCATCATGTGGCGTATCCGCAGTATGATTGGAAAGCATTCGGTAATAAATTCGTTAACGAAGTGCTCGGCTTGAAGCGTGAAGAATGGACAACTCAGATTTCAAATTACGATAACTTGGGTGCTATCTTTGACGGTATGAAGCGTATCAATACAATCTTGATCGACTTGAACCGCGACTTTTGGCAGTATATCTCGATGGAGTATTTCAAACAAAAGATAAAAGCAGGCGAAGTGGGTTCGTCAGCCATGCCACATAAGGTCAACCCGATCGACTTTGAAAATGCAGAAGGAAACTTGGGTATGGCCAATGCGATTCTGGAACATCTCTCATCGAAGTTGCCGGTTTCCCGTTTGCAGCGCGACTTGACCGATTCTACTGTGTTGAGAAACGTCGGCGTTCCGATGGCACATATCGAAATTGCTTTCAAGAGTTTGATGAAAGGCTTGGGCAAACTGCTTTTGAATGAAAAAGCATTGTCTGCCGATTTGGATAGATGCTGGGCCGTTGTAGCTGAAGGTATTCAGACGATCCTTCGTCGTGAGGGTTATCCGAAGCCATACGAAGCATTGAAAGCGTTGACTCGTACCAATGCAGGCATTACGGAACAGTCTATAAAGGAGTTTATCGAAACATTGCAAGTAAGCGATGCGGTGAAGGCTGAGTTGAAAGCTATCACGCCGCATAACTATACAGGTATGTAATATATAATAATGAGTAATAACCGTTAGCCGTGAGGCTATCGCAATATGAACCTTATAAACAGTTAGACAAATGAGTACAGAAGAAAGAGAAGATTCTCAGCAACAACAGCAGCAACCGTCGCGTCCGAGAAAGGTAATACCGAGTGTTAATCGTGAAAACGTAGGTCAAGACGGCGAGAGAAGAGGGTATAACGCAAACTACAATCGTTCGGAAGGCAATAATTATGAACGTAGACCGTACAATCGTCCGTCACAAAACGATCGTGGCAACTATCGTTCGTATGGCGATCGCCCTTCGTACAATGATTATGGTAATGGGCAGAATTACCAACAGCGTTATGACAATCGCGGTTCGTATGGCAACAATCGTCCGTACAACAACCGCAACAATAATTATGGATCGAATCAAGGTGGCTACGGCAACCGTCAGTACGGCAACCGTCAGAACAACTATAACAATGGTGGTGAGCAACGTCCGTACAACAACCGCCCGAATTACAACAACAATTATCAGGCAGCTCCGTCCAATAATGGCGACAACAGCGGATTTGCATCCGATAACAATACGATGAAGAAAAGAAGACCGCGTGTAGGCGAGAATCGTGTTTCATTCGACACGAACAATCGTCAAGACAACCGTGGCGGCAATCGTATGTATGGTAATAACAATTACGGTGGCGGCAACAACTATGGTGGAAGAAACAATCGTTATGATGGCGGTGGTTATAACAATGGTGGCGGCTATAACAACAATCGTCGTCCGAACAACAACTATAACAACAACCGTCGTCCGAACAATAATAATTACAATCCCAATGCTAAATATAACTTCCAAAAGCAGTTGAAGTATAAAGAGGTATTGGCCGATCCGAACGAACCGATCCGTTTGAACAAGTTCTTGTCGAATGCCGGTGTTTGCTCTCGTCGTGAGGCTGATGAGTATATTCAGGCAGGAAATGTGAAAGTGAACGACGTAGTCATCACTGAATTGGGTACGAAGATCACCCGTGCTGACAAGGTAACGTTCAATGATAATCCTGTTCAGATCGAAAGCAAAGTATATATCGTATTGAACAAACCGAAGAATTGTGTGACAACTTCCGACGATCCACAAGAACGCTTGACGGTTATGGATTTGGTGAAGAATGCTTGTACAGAACGTATCTACCCGGTTGGACGTTTGGACCGCAACACTACTGGTGTTCTTTTGCTCACAAACGATGGAGACTTGGCTTCTAAATTGACGCATCCGTCATTCAAGAAGAAGAAAATCTACCACGTTTGGTTGGACAAGAACGTATCGGTTGATGATATGGAGAAGATTGCCAATGGTCTTGAATTGGAAGATGGAGAGATTCATGCTGATGCGATCAGCTATGCCAACGATATGGACAAGAGCCAGGTCGGCATCGAAATCCACTCGGGTCGTAACCGTATCGTGCGTCGTATCTTCGAATCGTTGGGATATCATGTGATCAAATTGGACAGAGTATACTTCGCCGGTTTGACAAAGAAGAATTTGGCTCGCGGAAAATGGCGTTACCTGAACGAACGTGAGGTGAACGCTTTGCGCATGGGAGCATTCGAATAAATTGTAGTATATGGAAACAATCAAAAGAACAAAAATTGTAGACGTACTGAAGAGTACGGACTTTGGAGTTTCTGTGAACGTAAAAGGGTGGGTTCGTACTCGCCGAGGAAGCAAGCAGATTAATTTTATCGCCTTGAACGATGGCTCAACCATCAACAACGTTCAGGTGGTTGTCGATTTGGACAAGTTAGGCGAAGAGTCCCTCAAGCCGATCACGACAGGTGCAAGTATCAGTGTGAACGGTACATTGGTGCAATCGCAAGGTAAAGGACAGTCAGTAGAGATCCAAGCAAACGAGATCGAAATCTACGGTACAGCCGATCCTGCTACGTATCCGTTGCAAAAGAAAGGTCACTCGATGGAATTCTTGCGTGAGATTGCTCACTTGCGTCTTCGTACAAATACCTTCGGAGCTGTGTTCCGCATTCGTCATAATATGGCGTATGCTATCCACAAGTTCTTCCATGACCGCGGATTCTTCTATTTCCATACACCGATCATTACAGCATCCGACTGCGAGGGTGCAGGACAGATGTTTCAGGTCACTACAAAAAATCTTTATAATCTGAAGAAAGATGAGGCCGGTTCTATCATCTATGATGACGACTTCTTCGGAAAACAAGCCAGCTTGACTGTTTCCGGTCAGTTGGAAGGAGAGCTGGGCGCTACGGCTTTAGGACAAATCTATACTTTTGGCCCGACATTCCGTGCCGAGAATTCAAATACTCCTCGCCACTTGGCTGAGTTTTGGATGATCGAACCTGAAGTAGCGTTTAATGATATCATTGACAACATGGACTTGGCTGAATGCTTCATCAAATATTGTGTGCAGTGGGCTTTGGACAATTGTCAGGATGATATCCAATTCTTGAACGATATGTTCGACAAGGGTTTGATTGATCGTCTGAAAGGTGTATTGAAAGATGAGTTCGTTCGTCTGCCGTATACGGAAGGTATCAAGATTTTGGAAGAGGCTGTTGCCAAAGGCCACAAGTTTGAATTCCCGGTTTATTGGGGCGTTGACTTGGCTTCTGAGCATGAACGGTTCTTGGTTGAGGAGCATTTCAAACGTCCGGTTATACTGACTGACTATCCGAAAGAGATCAAAGCGTTCTATATGAAGCAAAACGAAGACGGAAAGACGGTACGTGCGATGGATGTATTGTTCCCGAAAATTGGTGAAATCATTGGTGGTTCAGAGCGTGAAGCCGACTACGACAAACTGTATACCCGTATTCAGGAGTTGAACATCCCGATGAAAGATATGTGGTGGTATCTTGATACACGCCGTTTCGGTACAGTGCCTCACTCCGGTTTCGGCTTGGGCTTCGAGCGTCTGTTGCTCTTCGTAACAGGTATGAGTAATATTCGTGATGTGATCCCATTCCCGAGAACACCGAAAAATGCAGAGTTCTAATTGAACACACATAGCGCAAAACGGAAAGCTCGGCCTCCTCAATTGGAAGCCGAGCTTTCTACTTTTATCTTCTATCGGGGATAAGCGAAAAAAGATTCCTCGGTTTTTGATCTGTTTCTCCGCATAAAACTGCTGTTTCATGCCGAATGAACCGGAGTTTTATGCCGAACAAATTTTGTAAAACTCGAGACGTTTTTCTCGATAAGTTCCCTACTCTTTTATATAGAATGTAGTGGATACGGTATTCCCTTCGTTATCAACAACTGTCAAAGAATGCTTGCCCGGAGAGGGTTGTAGGGTGATCTTGTGAAAATCTTGCGTAGCCGTCAAGTAATGATTGTCCAAATGCCAAAAGACTGTAGCATTGTTATGGCTGTGTGCCAGCTCGACAGTCAAAGATCCTTTGCTACCATCCAATTGCTTTGCCAACTTGATTTGAGCATTCATCGAGGGATAAATGAACTGCATTGTCGGGAAAGCATCATCATTAACGCCACTTTTGAAAGGAGGCAAAGTCTTATATTCAGGGTGATGCTGCTTGTAATACCACTCTTGAACGGGTGGTAATGTGAACCAGTTCCGCTTGATTGTGTTCTCTTGCGAAGAGCTGTTTTCATATACTTGGTTCATTTCATCAGCCGAGAGAGTGATCTGATGATGATAGGGGCAAGGCAATGAGCGCAATCCTGCCGTCGGAACAGCGATCGTCTCTGTATCGTCGCAGAAACGCCCTTTCAGAAGGCCGGACTGCTTGCAGACTTCTACTTCGCTCATCCCTTCGTCCGGCATTTTGAACCAGGCGGCAGAAGGCAATGTGTTGAAGACATCGAAGAGAACAGGGCCGGCCGTTCGTGCTCCTACCAGCTCAGGTTTCCCTTCGCCGGTAGCATTCCCTACCCATACTCCTACGGCATATTTTTGAGTGACACCCACGGCCCATGCATCACGAAATCCGTAGCTTGTCCCTGTTTTCCAGGCAATTGTCTGCATGGAAGGAATCGCTTTCCAGTCAATTTCTTCGGGGCGGTTCACTTCTGTGATGGCAGAAAGGGTGAGATAGCTAGCGGCGCCCCATTCTGCAGCCTCTTGCCAATTTTTACCTTGTTCGAGAAATGTATGGTATCGGTGTAGTTCTTCGTTGTCACCCTCTTCCATAATTAACGATGCTTGCTTCTTCCGTTGTGAGAGAGTTGGCGATACATTTTCTGCCATTCGCTTGTAAGCATTGGTGACATCCCAAAGGGTTGCTTCTGCACCTCCTAATATCAGTGAAAGACCGTAGTGAGATGCGGGACGGTTGATGGTGCTAATCCCCCATTGTTGCAGCATTTTTTGAAATTTGGCTATTCCGTATTGTTGCAACATATATACGGCCGGAATATTCAACGAGCGAGCCAATGCCTCGGATGCCGATACGGCTCCCTCATATTGCATATTGAAGTTTTGCGGAGTAAAGCCGTTGATGTTGATAGGAATATCGGGCAATAATGTATGAGGAAGCAATGTGCCCTCTTTCAGCATCGCGGCGTATAGAAAAGGTTTCAAAATACTTCCCGTGCTGCGTGGGGATTGAATGACATCCACTTGGTTGCCTTCTTGGTTGGATAAGTAGCGGGTGTTGCCACAATAGGCAATAACTTCATTGGCCGGTATGTCTATGACTAAGACTGCCATGTTGCGTATATCGCTGCGGTTGAGCTCATTACTCCATCGCTCGGCTATACTTTCCACACGTTGTTGAATACCCATCTCCAATGTGGATCGGGTGATTTTACCGTTTCGTTCTTTGTAGAAGTAGTTGACCAAGTAGGGTGCAACTTGTGGAAGTGCATGAGGTTTGGCAGTCAATGGCTCGGAAACAGCTAATTCGTATGTGTCCAAATCGATTTTCTTTTCGTCATAAAGTTTTTTCAGTAGACGATTCCGTTTGGAAAACAACAGATTACGGCTTTTGGACAAGTGAATCATAGAAGGTGCATTGGGAAGAACTGCCAAAGTTGCGGCCTCGGCCCATGATAGATTTTCTACCGAATGGCCAAAATATCGCCAGGCGGCTGCATCCAATCCTACGACATTCCCTCCGAACGGTGCATGCGAAACATACAAAGCCAGTATCTCTTCTTTGGAATAGCTGAATTCCAAACGAGTAGCCATAATCATTTCTATGATTTTTTCAGAAAAGGTTCGAGATTGGTTGCGGGACAAACGTATGGTTTGCATGGTCAATGTGCTGCCTCCACTTACGATTCGCTTACCTCGCAAGTTTTGATATAAGGCGCGTGCAATAGAGAAGGGATTAACTCCCCAATGGTGATAGAAATGGCGATCTTCGAAGGTGATCAGACATGATCTGACCTTTTCCGGAACAGTGGTTCGAGGCGGAAAGCGCCATTGTCCGTCTGAAGCGATGCGTGCTCCCAATAATTCTCCGTTCCGGTCTGTTACAACCGTAGAATAGGGGGCATGGAATAGGGGAGACGGCAAGCAGCAAATATAAGCTATCGCCAAGATAGCCATCAAGACGATGATGGTTTTCTTGGCGATAGATAGCTGAAGAAATCGGGAGAATATCTGCTTCATAGTTGTTTAATAGTGAACAACTTTTGTCTTTCCGGCTTTCGTGCGAGCCAAAACGGAGGTGTCATACATCCCTTCACACTGAATAGCAGGAAGGATGAAGTCTCCTAAATAGGTGGCTTGCAGCCGGACACTGAAGCTTTTCTTTTCGCCTCGGTGTAAATCGAAGTAGGTCAATAAGCGATCATCCCTAATATCTTGATAAGTATAAGCGACTTTACCTATGACTGATTCATAGATTTCCCAACCGGAAGGCAAGATGTGCGTCAAGGCGAGGTCGGCATACTCGGCAGCCGGATTGTTGTTTGTCACAGTAATCGTAGCCACGAAATCGCTTCCTTGCGGAATCTGATCCAAGTTGAGTGGCCGTCCATTCATATCCTTATACACAACTTGCAAACTGATTTGATTGTTGATTTCCGGCAAGGTGTCGTGAAGCAATTGGGCTGATGATACAATGGCTACATTCAGCGCCCCGTCTCCTTTATTGGAAAGGGTGACTTGCCCTTGATCGGTTGTGGTCAAGTCTTGAACAAACATCGCTTTGGCAGATTGAATGTCTTTTTGCGCTTTGCCGTTCAATTGCCATCCGAAGTGGAGACTACCGGATAATTTTTCTGCCAATTGCCCCATAGCCATCAGCGAGAAAGCGGTCGATTGCGTATCAAAATTGTCTTCTGCTTTCAAACTGTTCGAGATGTTTCGGGCTAATACCGAGGCAACATCGTGGCGATTCAACAGTATGTATGTCTCCAAAAGCATGGCTTCTTCACGAATGGCCGAACCGTAGTTGCTATAATGCCCGTCGTCCGAACTGTTCAGACGGGAACGGAAAACAAGCTCTTCGGCATTCTTGCTCTTTCCTGTCAAGGCATAAGCTGCAGCCAAGCGGAAGGCGGCTGCTTTCGACAAGTTCTTTTGCTCATACAGACGGTTCATGGCTCCGTATTCCGGTGCATTGGCTGTAGCCAATGCATAGAGTCGAAAGGCTTGTTGCATTTGGGCTTCGTTCGTGATATTGTATGCCGTGTCTTGAGGCATTCGCCAATTCTGTGCGGCTGATCGTTGGAAATGTTTCCATTTTTTCAGCACATTGCCATGGACCGCATATCCTTTTTCTTGAGCCAAAGCCAAGAATACCCCAACGTATGAAGTGATCCATTCATTGGCTACCGCATCTCCCGGCCAATAAGCAAAGCCTCCATTGGACAATTGTCGGGCGTAGAGTTGTTGAATGGCCGTTTCTACGTTCTCTTTGATGGATTGACTTTCTTCTTTATCCACCTCTTTGAACTGAGAAATGAATAACAAAGGAAGTGCTTTCGAGGTCAGTTGCTCTGTGCAATGATGTTGATAATTGTACAAGAAATTGAAGCGACGACTGAAATCCAACGATGGAATGCGGGATACTTCCAATTGCGCATTGCTTGAGATAAGATTATTGCTCAAACCATATTCCAAGGTTGTACTTTCTCCCTTCTGAATCCATTGGTCTTGTCGAATGGTTACGGTCGGATTCGGATTCCTAACGTCTATTTCAACCGTCTCTTTTGTATTGTGCCCTCCGCTGTTGGCTGTCAGGTGAATTGTTGCCTTTCCTGTTTGGTTGCCGGTCTTCAAGTGGAAAGAAACCAGCTGGTCTCCTGTTTGTTTGAAGGTTATTTCTTGCTGGTTCGAACCTATTACCCTGGTTGCTCCATCTGCTTGAATGGAAACTTTTACATGTTGAACATCTTTCTCCATAGCAAACACGTTGACGGGAACGGTGATATCTTCGTTTACACTCAATACGCGAGGTAAGGTGGAGAGCAACATTAATGGCGTACGAACATAGGCACTTTTTTCGGCACTACCATAAGCTCCATCTTGTCCGGCGATCACCATGGCACGTACCGAGCCGACATACATCGGGAGTCGCAAAGTGTGCGTCTGTTGTTTCCCGGCTCCTATTGTGAATGGGCCGATAAACTTGACCACTGGTTTGAAACGGTTTGCTTTTGCATTGGCAGGGTTTAGCTCGGCATCGCCGCCTGTACTGAATAATGAGGTGAGTTTTCCGGTAAAGGCTCCGATCACATCGTCGTACATGTCCCATGTCCGAATACCCAATGCTTCTTTTGCATAGAATTCATTCCAAGGATCCGGTGTCTTGAAACTTGTAAGATCCAACAATCCATCGTCGACAATAGCCAATGTGTAGGTCATCGGCTTTCCTGAACGTTCTTTGACTGTAACCTTGAAGTCGCTTTCAGGTCGTAAAACGTTTGGCATCTCGATAACCGGATGAAGGATTGTTTGTTTATTGGATACGTACACCGGCATTACACCATACATACGAATAGGCAAATCATTGATGGTCTGAGCATGAGGTTGCAGTAGACTAATATGCAAATAGACGTTGGGTGCCATCTCTTCTGTTACGGTGAATGTATATTTTGTATCGCTCTCTTGAGCAATTTCGATCCACTCCTGTTTCAGAACTGTCGATCCGTTTTCTAACGAAACGAGAGCACGTCCTCCCGCTGCAGCAGGGATAATGGCCGTGGCCTTTTCGCCAATTTCATATGCGTCCTTGTCTAACGAGAAGGATAGCATCTTTAATCCGGTTGGATCGTTCTTGTTCGAGCGCCCGCGCCAATCCGGCCAATCGACACGGACTGTGCCACCTGTCGCATGACCGCTGTCTTTGTCTTTGACATATATCAAGAAGCGCCCCCAATCAGGATAGTTGACTTTGAACATGAATGAGCATTTCCCGCCGACTGTTTGTAAGCTACCGCTTGCTACGGGTACGATAGAAGTACTATTTACATAGGAGCTAAACGATTTATCGCCTCGTTCCCACCACCAACTCCAGTCGATCTTGTAAATTTTATATTCCAAATTCGAGCGATTGGTCAGGTTGCCATTATCATCGACTGTTACTACATCAAACACATGCTCTTTGTCCGTCTCTATATATTTCCCCTTGGGTTGGTTCAAATTGATTCCAACATATGATGAAAATGGAGAGAATGGAACGGTTTGCGTATAGAGGCTTGCATCTCCTCCCGGCTCATATACCCGGGTTGTGATTTGGGCATTCAACATACCTGGTGCTTGTGATGCTTCGGGAAGATTCAGCCGTACTCGGGCATTCCCCTCTGCATCCAGTGTACCATAGAAGACCTCCTTCTTGGTATAAGTAAAGTCGGTTGCAGGGTTGTTGAAGATATATTGATCGAAATTCTTGAATTGGGTGTTGACTTTCGATAGAGACATTTTCATTTGAGCCTTCAAGTTGGATACTTTTGCCCCCGTCAACCAGGCAGAGGAAAGGCTGGCTGTCGTCTCTTTCTGCGATGCTCTTAATATGGTTGGCAGCTGAAGATTGATTTTTAGTCGGTTGGGCTTGATCGTTTCAATTCGAATGGCTTTGTGGAACGTCGATCCTCCCACTTTGACATAAGCATTCCATACTCCTGTCGGGTCTTCACTCTTCGTCGGAAGCGTGAAGATATGGAATCCGTTTACCCCTTTAGTCGATACCATTTTTGTGTAGAATTGTCCGTGGGGGTTATAGAGTTCCAATGATACCGGGTGGGTATCAGGAATACGTTTCTCTCGATCTTCCAAGATAAAAGAGAGGTGCAAGGTATCACCCGGTCGCCATATGCCTCGCTCTCCGTAGATGAATCCTTTCAATCCTTTTTCGATCTCTTTTCCGCCTACATCGAATCGGCTGACAGATTGCTCTTCACCATCAGCTACTTTGACGTAAGCTTTTTGTTTCTCTACTTCTGCTATGACGAGGAAAGGCTTACCTTTGGTATTGATTTCCAACATACCTTCGGCATTTGTTTCCCCCGACCCAACGGTTTGTAATTGGAAATTATAAGCTGTAACCTTTGCCTTTTCAATTGGTTTTGTGTCCAATATATTGTTGACAGCTACCCATAAGGTGTTACGGGAGTTCCGCTTCACGATCATACCAATGTTGGATGCTAATACATTGCAAGTGGCAAAATGGCTTTCATACATGTAGTAGGTTGCGTGACAAGGATTCTCTCTTTCCCGCCAATCAAACACCGACCAATCCCGTTGCGCACCACTATAATAATAGTAGGTAGAAGGATCGTCCCAAACAGCATCCTCTTCATCAGATATGTTGCTGTTGACTTGCATTAGGTTGTTGTCTGAATAATGGCTCTCGGAGCTATTGCCACCACAAGGATAAGCAGAATACTCTTGTCTGAATGTAAGCAATACGCGATATAGTGCCCCCGGTTCCTGTTGGATCAATCCTGCTAAATCAATGGAATAGTCTTGCCATTGATGAATATCTTTCCCCATTTCGTCCAACCAGAATGTCTTTTTGTAGACTAAACGTCCGGCCCTGCGAAGAGCATTAGCCGATGACAAATTATTTTCTTGCAGATAAGTAGGTAGATTGTTTTCATAAATACGGATAACGTGCAGGTCGACAGCATACAAATTGACGGCTCTGAACGGAATGATCAGGTTCTTTGAGTCGGGGAGTATGGCAGCGGCAGATGGTATCTCAACTTGCGGTTTCAGTTGCATGTCGGCAAATGAAACGGAATGTGAAGATCCTAAGCTTTTGTCTTGGTAGTTTTTTATTCCTTCATGCAGGTTCAATGTCAGTTTTTCTTGTTGTTTGGCTTCGAAGAAAACCCATATTTGGTTATCTTCTATCTGAGTGACATAGTTTTTTAACTCAGAGATTTCCACCAATCCTTTTAAATCTTGCGTATTGGATATTGGATCGGAGAAGGTAACCAATATACCATTTTCCGGTTGGTCGATACGTTTGGCTGACAAATAGCAGAAGTTGTCTTTAGCAGGTATGGAGATTTCCATTTTGCTCTGCTGCTTTATTCTTGCCGCTGAACCATCTGCGGAGATAGTTATGGAATATGCTTCTGATTCTCGCTTTACTTGCTCTACTAAGAATTGGTATTGCAACGCATTGTTCGTCGGAATCACTTTTATCGGATAGCTCTTTCGCCCATTTTTGGCCGAGAGAATTTTTTCGACATCGCTACTCTCAATTACATCACTGAAGGTGATTTCACCTGTAATGGAGGCAATCTCAGGGGCAGATGCCGAAATTTTTATCGGATCGACGGACATGTTGAACAAATGTTCCTGTACTCGGAATGTAAAGGTGAACTCTTTAAGCTTTTTCTCTACCGATAGAAAATCTCCCAGTCGGAACTTTGTTGTATAAACAGTACCTGCTTCCAGTTCATCTTTGTCGGGAATGAACTCGATTGTGCTGTTGTTGATCCAGTAAGCTTTCCCTTTCAATGAAGGAGAGAAGCGGAATGGATTCTTTTCGATTTCACTATTTGTCTCAACCATTGGCAAAGCATTGGTCAATTCAATACGGATGGTTGAATTTTTTGAAATCACTCCACCGGTGTAGGCTTTGACATAAGGCGCAAAATCAGCAGAGGGTGTAATGTCTTTTTGATTCCCATTGCACGAGAATAGGCCAAGGCTGAGTATAAACAACCATAACAAAGCCGTGGTTTTGAAGAAGAAATTTGTGACCACTCGTTTCATAGCTTAATTATTTAAATGTATAACAAACAAATTTTGATTCTTATCCTTTGGCAAATATACGAAAATAAAAAGCAGAAAAAGAAGAAGTTGTTTGATTGTTGAGGTGAAAAATTGAAGTGTGTAACTTCAGAAAACATTTTTAATAAACAATAAATGTGCAGCAATTTCCGTTACTATTGCATCATTGTCATTGTAACGTAAATTGAAATAAGCATGAAGCCATTAATATTATCATTCTTTGGAGTGTTGTTGATCTACTCCCTCTTTTTTGATAAAGAGCAGGAGCGGGATGTTGAACAACCGCGTTGGAATCTTCAAGAATATGAGCAGCATCTGCTTAAAGAGCGGGCGGATTCTGTTGCAACTCTCTATGTTTTGCCGGCTGATGATCTATTGACAGATTACCGTACTGCTTCTTTTTGATTAGAACGATAGACGGTTATAGTTCGGCACTTCTTGCAAAAAACGATAACCTTGTCCATCTTTTTCTATTTCGCAGCATATATGGCGCAAGCCATTGCTGATTACTAAATATTTCACGTGCAAGACAATATCATACCGCAATATTTGTTCAAAAACCTGCCGGGTGATTTCAACCGTGGATGCTTTGTATTCCACAATCATAAATGGTTCCATATATTTATTGTATAATACAGTATCACACCGTTTTGTGGTGTTGTGCAGTTTGATTGAAACCTCGTTGGCTATCATCTCTTTCGGATAGTTTTTCTCCATAACCAAATAATTGACAAAGTGCTGTCGAACCCATTCTTCAGGAGTGAGGGCGACATACTTTTTTCGTAGCGGATCATAAATCTTGTGTTTTCCTTCAGCTACGATGATTTTTGCCGCGAAAGATGGAAGATTTAACTGATTCATTGTCTATTGTTGGGGGTGACTATCCTTATTCCTATATAACAAAAAAAGATGTGAGCATTTGTTTCACATCTTTCCCTGAGCCGAAGACGGGACTCGAACCCGTGACCCACGCATTACGAATGCGTTGCTCTACCAACTGAGCCACTTCGGCAATCGTTTATTCTTTTCCTAAACCGAGCGCAAAGATATGGAATTTATTCGACATCTGAAAGAATTTTCGATAAAAAATCATCCAAATCAGCATCTAAATCTTTTAACAGAGGGTCGTCGACACGAAGGTTTTCATCGTCAATGAAGAGCAGCTCTTCAATTACCACGAAGTCGTCATCTGTCAAACTTACGGATAATGGCTTGATAAATCGCGGATTATCGAACATCTCTTTGGATACTAAGGTCGTCAGAACTGTTCGAATGGCTTCGGCTACCCGTTGGTTGAAAGCGGCTTCTTCTTCTGTGTTGTTGACCCAATCGAAGATAACGGTCTTTTCAATCAAGTTTTCTTCTTCATCATATATCTGCACTTCACCGCTTTCTTGATCGGCTTGAACATAAATATCACTGATGAAATTGCCCTTGACGTTCTTGATCATTTTGTCAATGGCTGCTGTGAAAAGATTCTCCAATACGGATTGAATTTGTGTTGCGCTCGTTTTCATATACTGTCTCTTGTTGTATTTTAATCCCCCAAAAGTAACAAATATTCTGATTACTTGTTACCGATTTGTACATTTAGTTTCTTGTCCGATTGAATTCTTGCATTGAGTACATCGATGTAAGCCTTCAGCAATACGGCATCTTTCGAGGTGTTGTTTTCTGATTTACAAAAGAGATCATACGATTTTTGCGCCCATTCGGCCGCCTTTTCCAGTTTGTTTTGCATTTCGAGGGCGAGTGCAACGTTCGAACTCAGTTTGGCTTGGGTCGCACCATCCTTGGTTTTGTAGAAAAGAGCTTCCCACATGGCTGCGGCCTCTTCCCACTTTCCGGCTGAGGCATAGGCGGCTGCCTCTTTCCATCGTGAGTTGGCGTTGTTGTAATACCATCTTGTCTCTTCGCTCCAATGCGGAACGAAGTAAGTAGCTACCCTGCTTCCTAAATATTCACCGGCTAAGCGAAGGGCATTGCTTGAGGAGGGAAGATAGTAGTCAAGCAGTCTTAAATCTTCTGCAGCTTGTTCGAACTCGACCGAGTCGCCGATCAAGATCGTGGCCAGAGGTTTGTCTCGGTTGGGAATGTAGGCTCGCATGATACCGCTCATGTCAACCCTTGTCGTACCGTTCACGAATCCGCCGCCGAGGCTTGTCACCTCTTTCTTCATGGAAAATAGCATTTTGTCGAGCGAAATGATGGCATCCACACCATTGGTTTCACAAAGATCTTCCACCTGTTCGCGGTTTAAACGTTGATCCTTGAAATCGCTCAGTTGATTCTTTCCTTCTTGCAGAAAGTCGTGAAACAGAAGTACGTCATCGAAATAGTCTGTGTTTAGGATCGTTTTTCCACAAGCTGTACAGAGGTCGAATAGGGCACTGTCTGCCTTGGCTTTGGCCGTATCTTGTACGACCCCCAACAGGGTATAGGTATATCCACTGTTTTCCGGTTGGGCCACGGCGTTGTTTACCATCAGAATCTTCCGCACCTCTTTCGGGAAGGTGACTTCCCCGGGGTTGCAAGTCTCGATGCTTACGTAATTGATTCCTCCGCATGCTGTCAGTAAGGCCGATATTCCTAATAAGATGATACTCTTTTTCATTGGTTGTCTGTTTATAAAAAGAATTCAATGGCGCTGATCTTTTTTCTCCGTTTTCTTACTGCTGAAAAAAGTCTCTCCTTTTATTTTTTTCAGTGTGTTACTACATCTGTTCTGAAAATGACTCATGATGTTGTAACACACTGGCTTTTATTCTGATATTCTCCTGTTCTGTCGGTCAGATGATATCGCATACGGCTTTGAAATAGCCGATTGATTCAGCGATGCCGAGGAACGGATCCTTCATGTCTTTTTCGTATTCCAAGCTACACTTTCCGGTATAGTTGACCTCTCTCATGGCCTTGATCAGAGAAACGAAGTCAATTTTTCCGCGTCCCATTTCGATGGCATGCCCGGCCTTCGTGGAGTCGGTTACATCTTTGATGTGCATGTCAAACACGCGGGTATGGTAGCGTTTCAAGTCGGCAATCGGGTCGCATCCGTAGCGAAGATCGTGGCCGACATCCAAACACATACCGATGCGGGCATCCAAATCCTTCACATGGTTCCAAATGTCTGTGGCATCGGGGTAGAGGTTCATGTCGGGTCCATGCAAGTGGATGGCATAGTGGAAATCATATTCTTTCACCTTTTTCTCCACGTAGGGCAGCAAGTCATAGTTGGGCACGCCGACAATCAGTTTGACTCCTACGCGCTTCGCATATTCAAAGGCCCTGTCAATCTCAGCTTCGCTCTTCATATAGATAGGACCAACGGCATATCCTGTGACACCCGATTCGGCACATTTGGCATGAAATGCTTTGATTTGCTCTTCATTGCTATCCAACGGAAGGTGAAAATCTTTGATACATAAGTAATGAATGTCCAGACGCTTTAATATCTCAAGTGTCTTATCCAAATCAAAATTTACAAATGTGTATCCGGCCATCCCGAGTTGAAACGGATTGGATGATTTGGCCGCTTTTTGCCGGATGGACGTAGCTTGTGCTGCATGAAGCACAGGGGTTGCCCCCAACAACAGGGCTCCGGCCAAACTTTGTTTGAAAAATCTTCTACGCGTAAAGTTCATTTTATCAGAATTTAGGTTGTTGATGAAAACAAAAGTACGACTTATTTTAGAGAAAAACAACATTCTTTTCACGCAATCTTTATTCTCTCTCAGACAACTATTTAATCGGTTGAAAATAACGTGGTCGCCATCCGAAAAAAAGCTCGGCATGATTTTCAAAAAAGTTCGGCATGATTTTGGAAAAAGCTCCCGAGCTTTTTGGGGGAAATAATACGGAAGCTTTATCTCCAAAACACGAATGTTTTTTCTTCAAAACAGGGGTGATTCTCATTTAAAGCATCCATATTTTTGTAAACAAAAAAATAACATCTGTTTCTGATGTTTTTTTGCAAAAAGCTTTTTGATGTATAATTTTATTTTATACCTTGGCAAAATATTATCAAAAGAGGAATTGTTTACGACAAAATACGGTTTCTGCCAATGTGTAAAGGCTGCATATTATATAATGTGTATCACCTCTATGCCGACGGTTTCCGCAATATGACCATCGGAAAGGTGCTGTGGACAGTCATAATAATAAAACTGTTCATCATCTTTTTCGTGCTGAAATTGTTCTTTTTCCCCGATGTGCTGAAGCAGAAGGCCAAAGGGGGCGACAAGGCTTCGTATGTGGCCGGCGAGCTGATCTCGCGCTGACACGCTACGGAGCCGGAGTCTGAAAGAGAGAAACAGCAAACATCCTCGAACAATAACGGGGCATTACATAACCAAATAAACCTTATATTATGACACAACTATTAACTATTGACACAACACTCATCGACTGGTCGCGAGCGCAGTTCGCCCTCACGGCCATCTATCATTGGCTGTTTGTACCGCTCACGTTGGGGCTTGCGCTCATCATGGGCATCATGGAAACGTGCTATTATCGTACAGGTAAGCAATTTTGGAAGGACACTGCCATTTTTTGGCAGCGGCTCTTCGGGGTGAACTTCGCCATGGGCGTGGCGACAGGAATTATCCTTGAGTTTGAGTTCGGCACCAACTGGAGCAATTACTCGTGGTTTGTGGGCGATATATTCGGAGCACCGCTTGCCGTTGAGGGCATTGTGGCGTTCTTTATGGAGAGCACTTTCGTGGCCGTGATGTTCTTCGGCTGGCAGAAAGTGTCGCGTGGGTTCCATCTCGCCTCCACCTGGCTCACCGGTCTTGGGGCTACCATCTCAGCATGGTGGATACTTGTCGCCAATGCCTGGATGCAGTATCCTGTCGGCTGCGAATTCAATCCCGACACAGTGCGCAATGAGATGACAAGCTTTGCCGATGTTGCCCTTTCGCCTTTTGCCGTCGACAAGTTCTTCCATACCGTCACTTCGGCATGGGTTTTGGGTGCCGTCTTCGTGTGTACGGTAAGTTGCTGGTATCTGCTGAAGCGTCGCGAGCAGGAAATGGCCCGGCAAAGTATCAGAATAGCAAGTATCGTAGGTATTGCGGCTGCCGTGCTGACAATGGCAACAGGAGATTTTTCTGCCGTAAAAGTGGCAGAGACCCAACCTATGAAGCTCGCTGCTATGGAGGCTTTGTACGATGGGGGTAACGGCGTTTCGCTTACGGTCGTGGCAGCTGTCAATCCATTTGAACAACCTGACTATGCCAAGGGCGGTGAAGCACCGCTGCGCATTGCCATACCAAAGGGACTTTCGGTGTTAGCCACGCACGATGCTGATGGTTTTGTGCCGGGTGTGAACGATCTTCTCAACGGCTACACACGCCCTGACGGCACGCGCGAGCTTTCTGCAGAGGAGAAGATGGAGCGCGGCCGCAGAGCCATCGCTACCCTCGCCGAATATCGTAAATTAAGAGTTGCTGATGCCACTGACGAGCGTTTGCCCGAACTTACTGCTCAGTTGAAAGCAGACATGCCTTACTTCGGCTATGGCTACATCAAAGATCGGGCGGAACTTGTGCCGTACATCCCAATCAACTTCTACGCTTTCCGCATCATGGTGGGGGTTGGTGCTCTGCTTCTGCTGTTTTTCTTCGTCATTGGTCGTATAGCATGGCGCAAGGACATCACTTCTTCGCGGCGTTGGCTCTACTGGGCAGCGTTTGTTATGCTTCCGCTCGCCTATATTGCAAGCGAAGCCGGATGGATCGTAGCCGAATTGGGCCGACAACCTTGGGTTATTCAAGACATGCTTCCTACTGTAGCTGCCATTTCTGATTTGCGTCCGGGCAGCGTGACCCTTACTTTCTTCCTCTTCCTCTTGCTTTTCACACTGCTTCTTGTGGCAGAAGTGAAGATAATGTGCAATGTAATAAAGAAGTACAATTTAAAATAAATACGTTATGACTTACGATTTTTTGCAACAATATTGGTGGTTTGTTGTCTCACTGCTTGGAGCATTGCTCGTGTTCCTGCTCTTTGTTCAAGGCGCAAATTCAATGGTTTTTAGTCTCGGCAGAAGCGAAGAGGGCCAGCGCAAGGTGCTCGACTCGACAGGTCGCAAATGGGAAATCACCTTCACTACGCTCGTAACCTTCGGCGGAGCGTTCTTTGCTTCGTTTCCATTGTTCTACAGTACCAGTTTCGGCGGCGCCTATTGGCTGTGGATGATCATCCTTTTCTCGTTCGTGCTGCAGGCTGTCAGCTACGAATTCCAATTGAAGAAAGGTAATCTTTTGGGTACACGTACCTATAGATGGTTCCTCATTATCAATGGAATCGTTGGACCTCTTCTGCTTGGGGGAGCTGTTGCTACTTTTTTCAATGGTTCCAACTTCCTCGTGGAGAAAGCATCGCTTACCGATATGGGATCGCCTGTCATCAGTCGCTGGGCCAACGCTTCGGCAGGACTTGACGCTTTGCTCGACCCGTGGAACCTCGTTTTCGGACTTGCCGTATTGTTTCTTGCGCGCATGCTCGGTATACTTTATATAATAAATAATGTGGAAGATGAAGACATAAGGTCGCGCGCCAGCGTGCGGCTTGTGGGTTCCACAGTTTTGTTTCTGCTGCTTTTCCTCTCTTTTTTCATACGATTGTTGCTGAAAGACGGCTATGCCGTCTGCCGGGAGACGGGACTCATCGTCATGGAGCCGATGAAATATCTGCACAACTACCTCGACATGCCGCTCCTCATCGTGCTCACCCTTGTGGGTGTGGTGCTTCTGCTCTACGGCGTGGTACGCACCATCGTCAGTAAGACATACATCAAAGGTATATGGCCGGCCGGTATCGGTGTGGTCATGGTGGTGCTTTCGCTACTGCTTGTGGCGGGGCTCGGCGGCACGGCCTACTATCCGTCCAACGCCGACTTGCAGAGTTCGCTCACCATCGCCAACAGTTGCAGCAGCGAGTTCACGCTACGCACCATGTTCTATGTGTCGCTTCTCGTGCCGTTTGTCTTTGGCTACATAGCGTATGTGTGGCGTGTAATGGACAAGAAATGAGATGCTCCGACACAATGGGTCATAAATAAACATTCTATCAACAATTTGAATTATGGAAAACAAAAGAAAGTATTGGGGAAAGACCATTGCCTCGTTTGTCTTTGTGTTGTTCACAATGCCGCTTGGACACGCCATGATGAGGATAATGGAAGAAACTATGTCGAGCAGCGCGGTGAACACCTCCGCCGTCATCATGGGTTTTGTGGGCTTGGCAATGGCCGTAGTCGGGGTTTTTGTTAAAGGCGACACGCAGCGTACCTTATGGGGACTCTTCGGCGCGCTCCTCTTCTGGACGGGCTGGGTGGAGTTCATGTTCGCCTATTTTGCTGCTCGATTCGGTGTGCACTACGACCTCGTGGGATCGGGCATCGTGCAGACCACCACCGAGTATGTGAACGGAGTGGGCGTGAGCCACGAAATGCTCATCAACGGGGTGGATGTGGAAAGCATCCCTTCCGCCGAGTTGAGGGCAATGCGCGGGTCGCGTCCCGAGTACCTGATACTGCCTGCCTCGTTCGGATTCTTCGTCATGTTCATGGTGCTTTACATCTTCGGTACAAAGACGGGATGTCACGCCATGAACTGGCTCCAAAGGGTTTTCTTCCGTGACCGCCGCAATGAGATAGTGCCGAGCAACATGAGCCATCATACGTCCATCACTACCTTTCTGGAGTTCAACCTTATCAATTGGGTCTGTTATCTCTTCCTCATGTTCGTTTACGACCCCGAGTTCTTCGGCGACAGCCACCCCGTCACCATTGCGTGCGCCGTGGGTTGTGTCATAGGCGCAGTGTTCATGTTCCGTTATCAGTTGGGCTTGCGCGCATGGGGAGCTAACATCCGCATGTCCATCGCCACGGTGATAGTGTTCTGGACTGCCGTGGAGGTGTTCGCCCGTAACGGCATGTTCAAGGAAATTTGGGTAGAGCCCCTGCACTATGTCCCGCAGATGATAAGCATATTGGTGGTGTTCATCCTTGTAGGCTTGGGTATAGCCTATAAGGCCAGAGGAAGGAAAACGCGCTGTTAGGACATTTTTTTTGCGGCAGAAAATGGTACTTCCTGCCGCAAAAAAACGCCACGTAGTATTAATTAAACATAAAAAAGTAGGTTTTTGATGAATTATAATATATTGGAATACAATGTGATATGCTGAGTTTTAATGTAAAAATGCGAAATTTGTAGTCAATATACCCTGAAAAGGGTATTTACAAACGGTATGCTGCGCTATAACTTTGCTTCCAGAAACAAGAAAATGAACAAATAAAAAATATAAAAGTTATGGCAAACATTAAGAGTAATCTCACAGAATTGATCGGTAACACTCCTTTACTCGAGTTGAAACATGTAGAAGCTGCAAAAGAGTTGCAGGCAGAGGTCGTTGCAAAAGTGGAATTCTTCAATCCGGGCGGTAGCGTAAAAGACCGTATCGCTTATGCCATGATTTCAGAAGCAGAGAAGAGCGGTGCTTTGAAACCTGGTGCATTGATTATCGAGCCGACCAGTGGAAATACGGGAGTCGGCTTGGCGTGGGTCTCAACCGTCAAAGGGTATAAATTGATATTGACGATGCCGGAGACGATGAGTGTCGAACGTCAGAATCTGTTGAAAGCATTGGGAGCACAATTGGTGTTGACTCCTGGTTCGGAAGGTATGTCGGGAGCTATCCGCAAAGCAAAGGAATTGCAAGAAGCCAACCCGGGTTCCATTATCTTGCAGCAGTTTGAAAATGCAGCCAATCCAAAGGCTCACGAAAATACAACAGCACAGGAAATTTGGCGCGATACCGATGCCAAGGTGGATATCTTCGTAGCCAGTGTAGGAACAGGTGGAACATTGACAGGAACAGGTCGTGGTTTGAAAAAATTGAATCCGAATGTGAAGGTCGTTGCTGTAGAGCCGGCTAACTCCCCGGTCTTGTCAGGTGGCAAACCGGGCCCGCATAAGATTCAAGGTATTGGCGCAGGCTTTGTTCCGAAGATCTATGATCCGTCGGTAGTTGATCAGATCATACCGGTCAAAGATGACGATGCCATCCGCACCAGTCGCGAACTTTCCCGTACAGAAGGCTTGCTTGTTGGAATCTCTTCAGGAGCAGCCGCTTATGCAGCTATTCAGTTGGCAAAACAACCGGAGAACAAAGGCAAACGAATCGTAGTATTGTTGCCGGATACGGGCGAGCGTTATCTATCGACTGTATTGTATGCTTTTGAAGATTATCCTTTATAAAAAGGAAAACATAGTCGCAATTTCTTTTTCAAATAGAGCTTGTTTGAATTTTATTTCGGAAAACTGTTTCGAAATATTCAAACAAGCTTTTATATGTAGTACTCTGCGGCGTTGGCAATGCCCGCCCGCAAAGCGTAGCGCGTAGCCTCATAAGCGTTGTTGACTTGCAGCTTTCGGAAGATATTCTTTCGGTGTGTCGTGATGGTATAGAGACTCGAATGGCGTGTTTCTGCAATCTCTTTGGCAGACTTTCCCATGGCAAGCAGTCGGAGGATATCCTTCTCGGTGGGGGTCAGTGGGGTGGATTCCATCTCCTCTTCCCGTTTCAAGCAATCCATGATGCGAGAGGAGAAGACTTGTTCATGGCGGGCTCCCTTTATGAGAGCTGTTTTGATTTCTTCTTCCGTGGCATCTTTGAAGAGAATCGAAAATGCTTTTGAAGCGAAAGCCATGCGGCGGATGAAATCGTTGCTCAAATGTTCGCTGAACAAGATCCATTGCACTTGTTTGAATCGCTCGTGCATGATGAGTAAATACTCGGAAGAAACATCCAATTGGGTGAAATCGATCACTACTACAGCCTCAGAGTGTTCCTCCAGTAGATCAACCATTTCTTTGGTGGATGAGGCATCAAGGAGGGTGAACAACTCGTCCGTTTGATTGGCTAAATAGTGAATCCCCGCTTGGGATATAGCTTGTTTGTCAAGGATAATAACTGTTTGCATGCCGCAAATATAACGTGTTCAGGAGAAAAGTAGTTTATAAAGTAGGCAAATCTTTTTGCTGTTTAGCAAGAAATTCATTATTTTGCGGAATCAAATAAAAACAGAAACAGATGAAAAGAATATCATTATTTTTATTAGCATTGATAGCGTTCGTCTCGTTGCCTGCTCAAGCTAAATTGAAATGGGGCGTAAAAGGTGGTGCCAATATAAGCAATGTACATCTAAAGGAGCTTCCTGAAGCTGTAAAAACAAAGAATTTCACGGGCTTTCATCTCGGTCCGATGATCGAAACCACCGTTCCATTGGTGGGCATTGGCTTTGATTTCTCATTGCTCTATTCTCAGATGGGAACGGAGATCGGAACGACAAAGATCAAAACCAACTATTTGGATCTCCCTCTGAACTTGAAATGGAAGTTCGGTACGCCGATGGCTAAAGTCTATGCTGCAGCCGGTCCGTTTGTCGGCTTCCGATTGGGCGATGGAAAAGTATGGGATGTAGTCGCTACACAAATAGAAGAAAAATCATTTAGTGCCGGATTGAATATCGGAGCAGGAGTCGAATTGGCGCAGCATCTTCAGATAGGTGCAACCTATCATTGGGGAATGACTGACAATTACAGTATCGCAAAGGTGGGCTCTGATGGAAAGAATCGTTGCTGGCAGATCTCTGCAGCCTTTCTTTTCTAAGTAGAAAATCCGTACCTTTGGTGCGATGAAATATGCAGAAGTCATACTCCCGTTGCCGTTAGAAAACGTCTATACGTATAAAATCCCGGCAGATATGGAGTCGGTTGTAGTTCCCGGCTGCCGAGTTATTGTACATTTTGGAAAAAAACGATTCTATACGGCAATTGTTTATACGGTACATGAAAGGCAAACGAAAACGGATTATGAACTGAAAGAAATCTATGCATTGCTGGATGCAACCCCTGTTTTAAGGCGTCCGCAACTTCGCTTTTGGGAGTGGATCGCCTCCTATTATCTTTGTAAATTAGGGGATGTGTATAAAGCGGCACTCCCTTCTGGCCTCAAAATCGAGAGTGAAACGACAGTTACCTATAATTCGGATTTCGTTTCTGGGCAACCCCTGAAAGCGAACGAATGTGCTGTGTTGGATGCTTTCGGAACAAAATCGGAGCAGTTGACCGTCTCCGAATTGGAGCACAAGACGGGGCTTCGCAATATTGTTCCGGTTATTGCATCGTTGATGAACAAGGGTGCAGTCGTTGTTTCGGAACAATTGAAGCAAGGGTTTACACCAAAGAAAGAAACATATGTCAGGTTGGCTTCACAATGGAGCGATGACGAGCAAAAAATGGAGATGTTCTCTTTGGTGAAGCGTGCGCCCAAACAAGAGCAACTTCTTCTTCGGCTTTTGGATTTGAGCCGATCATTGCGGAAAGGGGTAGTGGTTGAGCATGAGGTATCGAAGAGAGAGTTGTTGAATCAAAAGGATGATTTTGCATCAGCCTTGACAGCATTGTTGAAGAAAGGGGTGGTAGAAGCCTACGAGAAGGAGGTGAGTCGCTTGCAACAGAAGGTGTGTCGGTTACAACCTTTGCGTCCATTGACAGAAGTTCAGCAGCATACTTATTGGAAATTGCAAGACTGCTTCAAACAACAGGATATAGCTTTGCTCTATGGGGTTACCTCTTCCGGCAAGACAGAGATATACATCCATCTGATAGATCAGGTGCTACGCTCGGGGAAGCAGGTGCTATACTTGTTGCCGGAGATAGCTTTGACGACACAACTTACGGAGAGATTGGGCCAATTGTTTGGAGACATGTTGGTATATCACTCGAAGTTCTCAGACAATGAACGGGTTGAGATATGGAATAAGTTGCTGCATGACAACTCTCCTCGGTTAATATTGGGCGTACGATCCTCCTTGTTTTTGCCTTTTTCCAACTTGGGTCTGATCATTGTTGACGAAGAGCATGAGACATCCTACAAACAACAAGATCCGGCTCCTCGGTATAATGCCCGTAATGCAGCCATGGTTTTGGCCCATATGCACGGCGGAAAGACATTGTTAGGCTCAGCAACCCCCTCGATAGAGTCCTATTTTAATGCTGTTCATGGGCGATATGGTTTGGTAGAGTTGGCTTCTCGTTATGGAGAGTGCCGTCCCCCTCAGATTTTGTCGGTAAATATTCGTGAATTGAAGCGGAAGAAATTGATGAAAAATCCACTCTTTTCACCATTACTTGTCGAAAAAATGCAACAAGCATTCGAGGTTGGCGACCAAGTCATTTTGTTTCAGAACCGACGGGGCTTTGCTCCGATGATGGAGTGTCGGGATTGTAGTTGGGTTCCGCATTGTGTGAATTGTGATGTGAGCATGACTTATCACAAATATCAAAATCGTTTGGTTTGTCATTATTGTGGTTATTCGGCAGCATTGCCGACAAAGTGTCCGGAATGTGGGGAGAGCAATCTGCAAATGATGGGATTCGGAACAGAAAAGGTCGAGGAAGAGGTCGCCAATCTCTTCCCTAATTGCAAAGTTGCCCGTCTTGATTTGGATGCGGCCCGTAGTCGTACTGCATACGAACGGATATTGGGCGATTTCGAGAAGGGAAAGACTCAAATATTGATCGGGACACAGATGATTTCGAAAGGGCTTGATTTCAGCCGGGTAGGAGTAGTGGGAATATTGAATGCCGATACGTTGATGAATTACCCCGACTTTCGTGCTCATGAAAGAGCTTATCAGCTATTGGTGCAGGTGAGTGGTCGCGCCGGACGTCGTGATAAACAAGGAGTCGTCATACTGCAAACATCCCAACCGGAGCACCCATTGCTTCAACAAGTCATGTCGTTTGCTTACAAAGATATGGTAGATTCACAACTGGTTGAGCGGAATATGTTTCATTATCCGCCTTATTTCAGACTGATTGAATTGATACTAAGGGCAAAGAATGAGGCTGTGCTGAATGAATCGTCCCGTCTTTTTGCTGAAAAATTGAGGGCCAAATTGGGCAATCGATTGCTTGGTCCGGTGATTCCCCCCATATCTTATATTCAAACCTACCATATTCGTAAGATTGTGATCAAGGTAGAAGCAACAGCTTCTGTGCAGGCCATGCGTGAGTTATTGGAAAAGGTCACATGTGAGATGCAGCAATTACCCAACTTTCGTCAAGTACTTATCCATTATGATGTGGATCCCCTCTAATATAAATATAAGAAAAAGTGTAGTATGAATTGTATGAAAAAGAACAAAATCAAAATATTGTTTGTCTGTTTAGGGAATATTTGTCGGTCGCCATCGGCTGAGGCAGTGATGAAAAAACTGGTAGAAGATGCCGGTTTAGATAATGTTTTCGAGATAGATTCTGCAGGAATTATCGGTTATCACGAGGGTGAGAATGCTGATCCTCGGATGCGAGCCCATGCCGCTCGTCGCGGGTATCGGTTAGATTCCATATCACGCCCCATTTGCATGGACGATTTTTATACATTCGACTGGATTATCGGCATGGACAATCGGAATGTTGACGACTTGAAACGTAAAGCTCCTGATTTGGAATCGGAAGCCAAAGTGCATCAGATGATGGAATTTGCTTCTGACAGTGTCTATGATTATGTGCCGGACCCCTATTACAGCGGTGCAGAAGGTTTCGAACTTGTTCTTGATTTGTTGGAACATGCTTGTGAGAACTTGCTGACCGAACTGAAAAAACAATATATGTTGTAAATTCGAAAAATAGACAAATCGACACAAAGTTGTTGAAGAATCCCTGAAGCCTTTTGTTTCTTTTTTGTATATTTGCTTCGTAAACTTAAACTCTATAAAGCATTGAAAATGAAAAACGCAATTGAAACAATTGCCGAAAGCATAAAAGAAGAACTTACTCAGTCTCTCGATCGTTGTGGATTGATGTACCGTTTGTTCTATCGGGTGAAGACAGTCAGCTCTATTCGTCATAAGTTGCATTTCAAGGGAGACAAGTATTTGAGCGGAGCCTCCAAGATGCAAGATATGATTGGCTTCCGAATTGTTCTTTATTTCCCTGATGATGTGGACCTTGTCTCTCTATATTTCAGTTGTAAAGATGTCGTAAAAAGATCGGTTGATGTGCCTGATCCTTCAACATTCAGTCCGCAACGTCTAAATCTGACACGCAACATTCCGGAAGTACATGTGGCAGATTTTCACAAAGCACTCCCTGAGGATTTTGCACCCTATATTGATTCTACATACGAGATACAGATCCGTACGGTTTTCTCAGAGGGATGGCATGAGGTAGAACATGATTTCCGCTATAAATGCAAAGAAGATTGGGTGGGTTATGAATACTATTCTCGCACATTGAATGGTGTGATTGCGACATTGGAGAATGCAGAATGGAGCATGAAGGCCCTCTTCCATGAAATGTCTCACAAAAATTATCAAGATGGAAACTACCGGGCTATGCTTCGAAACAAGATGCGTATTCGCTTGAAGAATGAAGACTTCTCCCCCAAAGTATCAGATTACTTGAAATCTCATCCTGAGATTGCGCGATGCTTTTTGAAGACTGACCGTATGGTTTTTGTCTTGATGTTGATGAATCATAAAGAACCAATCGATTTGACATACGACAATATCATATTCTTGGTCAACCGTTTGGATATCGGTGACGAAGAGTTCAAGGCTTTGGAAAGCAAAGAGACGAGCAAACATTTGGACGCTTTCCTCTGTTCGTGAGCCGATTGATGACTTATCTTGTTGGCAATTAGATTGCCCGAAGGCCAAGCAGAGTAAGAATGGTTACTCGGCTTGGTCTTCGCAAATCATACCACTACCCAAGCAGAGGTGGTGATCCTTATCATAAACCACACTATATTGTCCCGGTGCAATTCCTTGAATTTTCTCGTCCGACTCTATTCTATATATATCTCCGATGCGGCGGATTGTTCCATGAGTGAACTCCGGCGTGTGGCGAATCTTGAAGGTAATCTCTTTCGTATCTTCAAATTCTCCCCAGGGATCTTCAGTAATGAAGTCAAATCCGTGCATGTTGATTGTCTTTCCATACTGCGTTTCAGGATCGTATCCATTCGAAACATAGATAATGTTACGGCGAATATCTTTTTTGATGACGAACCACGGACCGCCGCTTAACCCCAACCCTTTGCGTTGGCCGATGGTATGAAACCAATAGCCGTTATGCTTGCCGACGACCTTGCCTGTCTCCAGTTCGATAATCTTGCCTGTTCGGCGGCCCAAGTAGCGTTCGATGAAATCGTTATAGTTGATTTTTCCCAAAAAGCAGATACCTTGGCTGTCTTTACGTTTGGCGCTTGGCAGTTTCTGTGCTTCGGCAATGGCGCGAACTTCGCTTTTCATCAAGTGCCCTATCGGAAACATCAGTTTCTGAATCTGCAACCGGGTGATCTGTCCGAGGAAGTCTGTTTGGTCTTTGACAGGATCTTTAGCGGTTGACAGCCACACTTTTCCGTCAATTTCCGTCGTGGTAGCATAATGCCCCGTTGCAATTTTGTCAAAATCTTTTCCCCATTTCTCTTCGAAGCAGCCGAATTTGATGAATTTGTTACACATCATATCCGGGTTGGGAGTCAGGCCTCGTTTTACGGAATCGATGGTGTAACTCACCACCTTTTCCCAATATTCGTCATGAAGCGATACCTGTTCGAAGCGGCATCCGTACTTTTTGGCAATATAAGATGTAATCTCAATATCTTCCTCGGCCGGGCAATCGATATACCCGTCTTTGTCTTCCATCCCGATGCGGATGTAGAAAATGGTAGGGTCGTACCCGGCTTCTTTCAACATATGTACTACGACGGAACTGTCTACTCCGCCGGAAACTAATGCAGCTATTTCCATTTTTTTCTGATATCTTTGTCTCTTGACTTGCAAAGATATACAATTTTAGTGGTTTCTGAAATGGCTTCGGACGGATTCCAACGTCTATTTGTTCATAACCATGGGTGATTTACGTCCAAAGTATCCGTATTTTGAACGGAAAGCTCCCATATTTTTTTCAAAAAAAGCTCGGGAGCTTTTCCGAAAATCATGCCGAGCTTTTTCGAAAATCATGCCGAAGAAAAAATAAATTCATCGGCATGATTTTTTCTTGTCGATGAATAGGTAGTTTCACATCTTCCTGTTATAAAAGTTAATCAAGCTCTTAATAAAATAGGATTGTTTGGGGCATTGCTCAAAAATCATTACTTTTGCAGCAATTTAAATGTTAATTTGCTATGCAGAAACCTTCGATACCCAAAGGGACAAGAGACTTCTCGCCAGAGGAAATGGCGAAGAGAAACTATATATTCAACACAATTCGTGATGTTTACCATTTGTACGGATTCCAGCAGATTGAGACCCCTGCGATGGAAAACCTTTCTACACTGATGGGTAAATATGGCGAAGAAGGAGACAAATTGCTGTTCAAAATCTTGAATTCCGGCGATTGTTTTTCAGGAATCAGCTCGGAAGAGTTGGCAGAGAAGAATCCGGTTAAGTTTGCCGCCAAGGCTTGTGAAAAAGGCTTGCGCTATGATCTGACCGTTCCCTTTGCCCGTTTTGTCGTACAGCACCGTAATGAGATCTCATTCCCGTTTAAACGCTATCAAATTCAGCCGGTTTGGCGAGCAGATCGTCCGCAGAAAGGCCGCTATCGTGAGTTTTATCAGTGCGATGGTGACGTGGTTGGCTCCGATTCATTGATCAACGAGGTGGAATTGATCCAGATTATGGATGAGGTGTTTCATCGTTTCGGCATTCGGGTCTGCATCAAGATGAACAACCGCAAGATTTTGGCCGGAATAGCTGAAATCCTGGGCGCGGCAGATATGATAGTTGATATTACAGTGGCGATTGATAAATTGGACAAGATCGGCATTGACAATGTAAACGAAGAGTTGCGCACAAAGGGTTTGTCGGATGAAGCGATTGAAAAATTACAGCCGGTTATCATGTTGAGCGGTACTAATCGGGAAAAAATTGCTGCACTCAAACAGATTTTGGCAGCATCGGAGGTTGGCTTGAAGGGTATTGCCGAGCTTGAGTTTATTCTTGACCGTATTGAAAAGTTGGAATTGCGTGCTGCATTGGAGTTGGATTTGACGCTTGCACGTGGCTTGAATTATTATACGGGTGCAATCTTCGAAGTAAAGGCCCTGGATGTTCAGATCGGAAGCATCACGGGCGGTGGCCGTTATGACAACTTGACCGGAGTGTTTGGTATGGATGGCGTTTCGGGGGTCGGCATTTCATTTGGTGCAGACCGTATCTTTGATGTCTTGAATCAGTTGGATTTGTATCCGAAAGATGCCTTGCAGACTACCCAATTGTTGTTTGTAAATTTCGGAGAGAAGGAAGAGGCCTATTTGCTTCCGTTGGTAGCCAAGGTGCGTGCTGCCGGAATTCGTACGGAACTCTATCCTGAATCGGCTAAGATGAAGAAGCAGATGGGGTATGCCGATACGAAGAAGATCCCGTTTGTGGCTATCGTTGGTGAGACAGAGATCGCAGAGAACAAGATCAATTTGAAGAATATGATCACAGGCGAGCAGACGTTGTTGACGTTGGATGAGTTGATCGGAAAAATAGGATGAGATAGCTCTCTATAATAAAACAAAAAAGCGTGCATTAGTTCACTTGAACAATGCACGCTTTTTTATGTGTTGTTTTATTTTCTCATGTCATTCAATAGCAGATCGATCATTCGTTTTGCGGCTACGAAAGGAGTGATTTCATTGTTCAGTACTTGATCTTCCGTGTGTCGCAAGTTCGATTGTACGGCCGGATTGTTGTAGAATGTATCGCGTAAGGTGTCATTGATGCTTTCATACATCCAATACTTTGACTGCTCTCTTCTCTTATAGTCGAAGAAACCATTCTTTTTGGTGAAGGTAACATAGGCATCGACCATGTCCCAAATCTCTTTGATGCCGATATTATAGTAGCCGGAATAGGTAAGAACCTTCGGAAACCACCCCGATTCGGAAGCGGGGAAGAGATGTAGTGCATTGCGGAATTGGGCAGCAGCCAAGTTGGCTTTGTCGATATTGTCGCCGTCCGCTTTGTTGATGATAATGCCATCTGCCATCTCCATGATACCACGTTTGATGCCTTGCAGTTCGTCTCCTGTGCCCGCCAATTGGATCAAGAGGAAGAAATCGACCATGGAATGTACAGCCGTTTCACTTTGTCCGACACCGACAGTCTCCACGAAAACAGTATCGAAGCCGGCCGCTTCACACAAAATGATCGTCTCGCGAGTCTTGCGGGCAACACCTCCTAATGAACCGGCTGAAGGCGAAGGGCGTATGAATGCGTTTTTCTCTCTTGAAAGTGCCTCCATACGAGTCTTGTCTCCCAGGATACTTCCTTTCGAGCGCTCACTGCTCGGGTCGATTGCCAAGACGGCCAACTTATGTCCTTTCTTCAATAAATGTATACCGAATACATCAATCGAGGTGCTCTTCCCGGCTCCCGGCACACCTGTTATACCGATTCGGACAGATTTTCCGGCAGAGGGTAAACATTTTTCGATGATCTCCTGAGCTAAGAGTTGGTGCTCGTATTTAGCACTCTCCACTAATGTTACGGCCTGACTGAGGATGGTGATGTTCCCTTTCAGGATACCTTCTACAAACTCAGCCGGAGTATATTGCCGACGCTGAACTCTTTTCTTTAAATAGGGATTGACGGTAGGAGCGTTTTCCACGCCCTGATTCACTTTTAGCCCTTTGTATGCTTCATCATTTTCGGGATGTTCCATGATTTCCTCCTTTTATTTATGCGCTGTCACTTTCAGTAGACGGACAGGGCTGTTGGGGTCGTTACTTATAATGTTTACTAATGCTTCGAGTCTGACTTTGACATCTTTCGGCCGGATGGAGACTTTATAGGTTGTCGTCTCACCAGGCTTTATTGTCTTTTTGCCGCGGCTGATGCTGATATCTTCGTTGTCGGTAGTGAAACTGTGGATGATCAGCTCCGACTTCCCTTGGTTGGTGATGTCGACGGTTCCTGTCAGTTTGCTGGTTGCAAACGGATTTTTGCTTTTGGCTGACGAGATCTGCCCGAAATCAAGTTGCGATCCTGAGATATAGATTGAAGCCGCTTTCGCCTTTTCTTTGGCAGACATCTTGCTGAAGTCGTCGATGACATTGGCGGCAATTGACAACTCCTCTTCCACAACCTTCACACCAATCTCTTTCACCTCGACGGGTACCGTTATGGAGAGTCGTCCTTTATTTTTTATCTCATGTCCATTCATTAAGAAAGTGATCTCGCCGGTTTCGTTTGGAGCCAGTTTGCCCGGCCGTATTTCTGCGGTGAGATAGTTGGGAAGCTTGCCCAATTGAATCTCCATTGAGGCTTTGCCCTCGTTCTTGATACTGATCTTCTCGCCCAATGCTTCGTTTTGTCTCAAATTGTTGAACAAGATGTTTTTGGTATGAAGCTTGAGGTTTCCGATGGCATACGGATAGACGATAACCGGAGTCTTCGGCTTCGGAATGACACTTCCCTTTATTGCCATATTATAGCGTCCGCCTTCTGCATTGCTATAGATGGTTATGGTCTTGTAGAAAGGTCCGGGTCGGCCGGCCGGGTTATAGGTTACTTTTATCGGTGTACTCTTCCCTGCGGCAATGGGTTCGGAAGTCCATTCCGGGCGGGTGCAACCACATGATGCAGTAACGCGGGAGATGACCAATGGGCTGTTCCCTTGGTTCTCAACGGTAAAGACATGCGATGCAGAGCCGTTTGCTTCTTCAATCTCTCCGAAATCGAATACTTGCAGATCGACCTTTATCGTGGCTTTCTCTTGAGCATGAAGAAAACTGATGCCAAAGAAGAGAACACCCGTTATGTAGCAAAGAATACATTTAATATTGTGTCGCATTTCGTTGGTATGGTTTTTCGTCTGTTGGTACATTAATCACTTTCAACTTTTCCCTTGATTGTCAAGATATAACTCCCCTTTTTGCCGTTGCTGTAGATGGAAATAGTCTTGACAAAAGGTCCGGGTCGGCCGGCCGGATTATATGTGATGTTGACGTCGCCTGTCTTTCCCGGGGCAATTGGTTCTTTTGTCCATTCAGGTGTGGTACAACCGCATGAAGCTATGACGCGCGTCATGACCAGCGGGCCGTCGCCCGTATTCTCAATGACGAATGCGTGTGTCACCTTTCCGTCTCCCTCTTTGATGGTTCCGAAGTCAAAAATCGTTTCTTTGGCTGATATGACTGCCTGCTTTTCTTGAGCAGACAGTGATCCGACTGACAAAAGCATGGCAGTCAAGATAAATAAGAGATGTTTCATCGTTTTTTTTCTTTATGAATAATTAATGCACAAATATAACGAAAAAGAAGAAAAGAATCATTACATTTCGCCGATTTTTAAAGATAATAAAAATGAAGTACTATTTAAACCGAGTGTTGTTGATTTTATGTATGTGTGGTTGCTTCTCTTGTTCTGACAGCGGAGTCGTAGATGACGAGGTCATAGAAAAGGAGGAGTCGGTTCAAACGCAAATAAACAAATGGGTATTTGCACAGATGCAACGGCTCTATTTGTGGTATGATCAACTCCCGAAAGAGAGCTCTCTCAATTACGACCAGGAGCCCGGTACTTTCTTTTATGGGTTGTTGGCGGATGGTGATGGAAAAAATGGTGCCCGTTATTCGCATATAGAATATGACGATTCGCTTCTGCGTTCTTCTTCCTCCAGCGATACCCCCGCCTATGGCTTTTATTATCGGTTGATCGTTTTTTCATCCATCTCTAACGTATGGGCGCAGGTGTTGTACGTATTGCCTGATTCTCCGGCTGAAAAGGCAGGACTCAAGCGTGGCGACCTGATTATTAAAGTGAACGGTACTGCTTTGACAAAATCAAACTATTCGAGTTATCTTGATACCCCACAGTCAGGGGCGGAACTTTTGATGGGCGAGATGCTGGATGAATCCTCCTATCGTGAGACAGGAACGTTGCAGATTGGCGAGCCGACTGCGGTAGCTGAAGTGGCTGTCTATATGGATACGGTGGTAACAGTCCGGAATCATCGGATCGGTTATCTGATGTATAACCATTTTAATGAAGAATATGACAACGAACTGCGGGAGGCTTTCTTGAAATTCAAGGAGGCTCAGGTAGACGACTTCGTCTTGGATTTGCGCTATAACACGGGCGGCAATGTCGACTGTGCACAGTTGTTGGCTACGATGTTGGCTCCCGAATCTGCTTTGGGTAAAGAATTTATCTATTTGAAGTTCAATGACAAAGTGAATCAACGGAAAGATTATTTGTTTGACAAGCAGATTATCGGGCGAGGAAGCAATTTGAATCTGCAGAAACTCTACATTATTTCAGGTAAATATACCGCCTCTGCATCGGAAGCCGTTATCAATGGCTTGAAACCCTATCTGAAGAGCAATTTGATTCAGGTAGGGGAGACGACGTTCGGCAAGAATGTGGGGCAGATAGAACTTACCAATTCGCAATGGAGCTCGCTGGAAGTGTGGCCGACAGCCTTCTATGTTTATAATTCGGAAGACAATAACGATTATGCTTCGGGGCTTGCTCCCGATTACAGCTGTTCGGAAGGGGTGCTGATCGGTGGCTTTGCTACTGATGCAGATCCAATGTTTGCCCAAGTTTTGTCGGTGATGAATTTGGGCACAACTACGAAGATGCGCTCGAAGTCCTCCGGTTATGAGGTGTTCTATTCGTCGGTTTCGAAAGAACGTCCGGCATGCTATGTGAAAGCAGTAGCCGAATAAGAAGAGGAGAGGTGAGAGGCTTTTTGAAAAAGAGTGCTGAATGACTTTTCCGTTTCTCGGCATGAAACTCGAGTTTACTCCCGAATGAACTGCAGTTTCATGCCGAACATACTGCAGTTTACTCCCGGGAAACTTTTGCAAGAATCGGAATATTTCTCAAAATAATTGCCGAATGTCTGAAAATTTGTACCTTTGCATCGTCTTTTTACGACAATACCTATTGTCGGTGAAAAGAAGGGAACAATAACGATAGGTTTAATTATTCAGACTTGGAAAGGAGGCTGTTTATTTTATTGGAATATAAAAAAGTGTGAGAAATATTGATGGAAAGTTTGGCAAGTCGCGAAACTATCCGTATTTTTGCAGCTCATTTTGAAGTAGAAGAGTATTAATTAAACAAAATAACAAACTAAAATTATGATCGTAGTTCCATTAAAAGAAGGCGAAAACATTGAAAAGGCATTGAAGAAATTCAAAAGAAAATTCGAAAAGACAGGCGTTGTTAAAGAATTGAGAAACCGCCAAGCATTCGAAAAACCATCTGTATCAAAGAGAAAACAGATGATGCGTGCCATCTATGTTCAGCAGTTGCAGCAGGCTGAAGAATAATTTTTCGCTGAAAAATTTGCTTTTTCGAAATCTAATTTCTATATTCGCTGTATGAAATATTAAAGTACAGCGGGGTATGGTAGTAGATGATTTTATTAACTATTTACGATATGAACGCAATTATTCCGTTTGTACGTTAACAGCGTATCAAAAGGACTTGTTGCAGTTCATTTCGTATTTAAAAGGGTTAGATGCTACTGTATCCTTTCCGGAAGATGTTGATGCTGATTTGATCAGACGATGGGAGGTAGAGCTGATGGACAACGGCGTGTCGCCTGTCTCAGTCAACCGGAAGCTAAGTTCTTTGAAGTCTTTTTTTAAATATCTCATTCGGCAGCATGTTTTGACTGCTGACCCGACCCGACTGATCAAGGGCCCGAAGACGAAGAAACCGTTGCCTTATTTCGTAAAGGATAAGGATATGGAAGAGTTGTTGGACCGGGATGAGGCGGAAGCGGGAGAGGATTTTAAAAGCATGCGGGATCATTTGGTGCTGGAAATGCTATACGATACGGGCATGCGACGTTCGGAATTGGCAGGGCTTCGCGATGAAGACATCGATTACGAGCGTGGCTTGATCAAGGTGACCGGTAAGCGCAACAAGCAACGTTTGATTCCCTTTGCTGCAAGATTGAAGGAACTGATGCAACGCTATCAGCAGGTTCGCAATCGGGAGGTAGGAAAAAACGGTTGGTTTTTTATTCGTGAAAACGGTGAACAAATCACGACTTCGATTGTTTATTCTATAGTACATGGAAAACTGTCGGAGATTCCTACATTGGCTAAGCGTAGCCCCCACGTACTGCGGCATTCATTTGCAACAAGTATGCTGAACAATGGTGCAGAGCTCAATGCTGTGAAAGACTTGCTCGGACACAGCAGTTTGGCGACGACCAGCGTTTATACACATACATCCTTTGAGGAATTAAAAAAAGTGTATCATGCTCATCCTCGAGCAAAAAAAGAAGGAGGTTATTATGGAAATTAGAATTCAAGCGATTCATTTCGATGCGACGAAACAGTTGGAAGCTTTTATCCAAAAGAAAGTATCTAAACTGGAACAGTATTACGACGGCATCCTTACGGCGGAGGTGACCCTGAAAGTGGTAAAACCGGAAACGGCTATGAACAAGAATGCAGCCATCCGTTTGACTATCAAGAATGGTGAGTGCTTTGCCGACAAGACCAAAGACACATTCGAGGAAGCAATCGACGAAAATGTGGAAGCTTTGGAGAAACAACTGTTAAGAATCAAGGAAAAAAGCAGAACCAAATAAAAAAACGGTAGAAAAATTTGGTATATAAGAAATAATACCTAAATTTGCAGCCGTTTCGACATGGTGCCGAAACGGCTGCTTGTTTGAATATTGCCTCTTTAGCTCAGTTGGCCAGAGCACGTGATTTGTAATCTCGGGGTCGTTGGTTCGAATCCGACAAGAGGCTCAAAGATAAGGAAGTTATTCTTTTGGGCAGTTACCAGAGTGGCCAAATGGGGCTGACTGTAACTCAGCTGGCTTACGCCTTCGGTGGTTCGAATCCATCACTGCCCACTCAAATGATTGCGGAAGTAGCTCAGTTGATAGAGCACTAGCCTTCCAAGCTGGGGGTCGC
>CAVKMU010000026.1:0-37327 GCA_963657455.1 bacterium | reverse complement strand
AAGTATCCACTCGGCGACGGCATCTTCGTCGTTGTTGTTGGGGAGCACCTCGTCGGCAACGGCTTTCACTTCGTCGAAAGCATTGCTGACCGCGAGGCTATAGTCGGCCACCTTCATCATGGGAATATCGTTCAGGTTATCGCCAAAGACGACCACCCGCTCTGCCCGGCATTGCATGGACAGCTGCCGGATGGCCTCTGCTTTGCTTGTCTGCGGCGCATAGATTTCGAGAATGCCCTGCGAGTGGTCAAAAATATCATGATAGAAAGCGACGGTGCAGGGCGGAGCGTATTGGCGGATCTCGTCGGCGATGCACTGCAACGCTGCATAGGAACCCATCGAATAGACCAGCATGGTCTCGTCCGTACTCTCCGGCAGTTCGTCGGTAGTGACGAGCCGTTTGAAAGGAGTATGCACACGCGGAGCGATGAAAGCCTGCTCGTCTTCGCTCAGTGACGGGCGGTGGAACACCTCAATGACATTGCCGTGGCGGCGATAGACGAAAGGATGTACGGCATGATGGTGGTAGATCTCCAACAGACAACGGACGGTCGCGGGCAAGAGCGGGCGGACGTTGGTGTATTGGCGGCGGCTGTTGTCCCACATGGCGGCACCTGCCAGTACGATATAGGGCAATGTCGTCTCAAGGCCTTGCATCAGACGGACGACTGTAGCCGGTGTTCGTGCCGTGGCTACCGTAAAGAGTCCCCCTTCGCTGATCACGTTGTTCAGTATTGTCTCTGTCCGAGCCGACACCTGCGAGGCACTGTTCAGCAACGTGCCGTCCATATCACTTACATAGAGTGTGCGCTTCATCTGTTATAATCCTTGCTGTTTGACGATCCGTTGCTTGGCTGTGAGCCGGTCGACGGTTAGTCGCCAGACAATGGTACGGTCCACTGCTGCCATACCGAATGCAAAATGTTCTTTGTGGTAGTTGTCTGTCAGGAGGGTGAGCAGCCGGATTTTCTCCTCTCGGTCGTCAATCTTTTCCAACAATCCTTTCCCGATCACGCTCTGATACGCCATCGTGCAGTAGCCTCGTTCGGCATCGCTGACGAGCCGGTGGTTACAATCCATCTCGAAAGCCACGTGTGGGTCGTTCGCCATCAAGGCATGTTTTCTCCCTTCTGAGGCACCATGAAAGAAGAGTGTCAGTTTTCCCTCCCGGTTCCATTCGTATCCGAAGTTGAGCGGAAGGATATAGGGTACGCCTTCGTCGGGATCGTTGAAGGCCAATCGGCAGACGTCACATTGGGCAACTACCCGGCGGATCGTCTCCTTGTCGGTTATTTCTCTGTCTGATCTACGCATATCTGTTTTGTGTTTAGAAGTTGTTTTGAATTGTTGTTTTTGAATTTCACTGCCGCAGGAAGTCACTTAGCAGGATTCCCAGCTTGTGCGACAACAACAAGTTGCCGATCGTAAAGACGATACCCGCCAGCGCGGCCGCCAACAGTTGGCCCCAGGTGAACGAATGCACGAGGAGAAAGAGCGTATAGCCGGCATAGGGGAGGGCCAATACCGCCGTGACGATCCCCGGTACATAGCTGCGAACCAGCACGACCTGGGCAAAGTGGACAAGCAGATGGGCTGTAAAAGCCAGGAACAGGCCGACCCATATCCAGGTGGCAAAGGGCCACCGCAGAAGGATCATGGCTGTGACGGCCAGCAACAAGAGCAACTCTTCGGCCGCTGCAATGGCAAAAGCCAGCGTATCAAGCTTCAGAAGGTGCAAGATCACGAGCCGAAACTGCGGAAAGCGTGTCAGCAGTTTCTCCCGATGCCCTTCGAGCCACCGCTTGGCCATGACGATCTCTTCCACGTCGTGCAGCAGAAACAGCAGGGGAAAGGGCAGAATTACATACAATACAGTCAATGCACTCATAATTTATACTTTACTGATAATTTTCAAATAATCGTCGTAAGGGATAGACCGCCCGCCCATCGATCGCAGGTGAGGTGTCTCAAACTGGCAGTCGATAAGCCCGCCATCGGCCTCATAGGCTTGCGCCAACCGGATCAATGCCAGCTTCGATGCCGACGGAACGAGCGAGAACATGCTCTCGCCGAAGAAGCTGTTGCCGATCGTGACGCCGTAGAGTCCGCCCACCAGCCGCTGCTCCTTGTCCCAAGTCTCGACACTGGCGGCAAAACCCTGTTCATGGAGCTGCGTGTAGGCTTCGATCATCTCTTCGCCTAACCAGGCACCTTCCTCTTCATACCGCAGTTCGCTGCAGTGACGGATCACCTCGTCGAAGCAACGATTAAACGTGATTGTATACTTTCCGCTGCGTATCATCTGCCGCATCGAGTGGCTGATATGGATCTCTTTCGGGAAGATCACGAACCGCTCCATGGGGCAGAACCAGAGGATCTCGGGCTGGTCGCGGAAGCTATACCATGGGAAGATACCATAGCTGTAGGCCAGAAGCAGGCGGTCGATGCTCAGGTCGCCCCCTACGGCCAGCAACCCGTCTTCCTCACCGTAGTGAGGATCGGGAAAAGCCGCTTCTTCGTCCAGTTGAAATACCATTATCCTATATACTTAAACTTGTTCTCTTCATAATCGACCGTTGCCATGCCGCCATTCTGCAGGTTCCCGAAAAGAATCTCCTGCATCAGCAGCGGCTTGATCTTGCCTGAGAGTATGCGGTCCATCTCTCGGGCCCCATACACGGCAGAGAAGCCTTCGCGCAGCAGCTCTTCCTCGGCTCGCGGGCGGAGGCTCAGCGTCACGTTCTTCGCTTGCAGCTTCGTTTGCAGTTCGCCTACCTTCTTTCGGAGGACGAGCCGCGCCATTTCGAGGTTCATATCCCGGAACACTACGGTGTTGGTCAGGCGGTTGATGAACTCGGGCTTGAATGTTTTCTTCACCTGTTGCAGCATTGCTTCGCCGCGGGTCGCATGGTTGTTGAATCCGATAGCCGCCAACGAGGCATATTGTGCCCCGGCATTGGAGGTCATGATCAGGATCACGTTACGGAAATCCGCCTTCATTCCATGGTTGTCGGTCAGTTGTGCGTAGTCCATCACCTGCAACAAAATATTGTAAATATCGCTGTGTGCCTTCTCGATCTCGTCCAGTAGCAGGACACAGTTCGGGGTCTTGCGGATGGCATCCGTCAGTTGTCCGCCGTCTTCATACCCGACATAGCCCGCCGGCGAGCCGATCAGTTTCGCCACAGCATGCTTCTCTGTGTATTCAGACATGTCGAAACGCACCAGTTCCACGCCCAGCTCTTTGGCCAGAACACGAGCCACTTCGGTCTTTCCTACGCCTGTCGGGCCGACAAAGAGGAGAGAGGCGAGCGGCTTGTTGTCGTCCGCCAGTCCGGCCTTGGCCATCATCACGGCGTTCACTACCTCGTTTATGGCCGTATCTTGCCCATAAATCTGTGCGAGCATCCGCTGTTGGAGCTGCTGGAGGGTACTGTTTCCTTTCTCGATCAAGGCTTCGGCGTTGATCTTGCAGATGCCTGTCAGGATATCCTTCACCAATGTCTTGGTTACCTCGCGTGAGCCCTCTTCCACATGGTGGGATTCGAGGTAGGCACCCGCCTCGTCGATCAGGTCGATTGCCTTGTCGGGCAGATAGCGGTTGGTGATATATTTCGCACTGGCCTCGACGGCAAACTGCACCGCCTCGGGCGTGTAGGTCACATGATGGAAGGCTTCATACGTCGGAAGCAGCCCGTTCACGATCTGCAGTGTTTCGGTTGTGGTGGGCTCGAGGATATCAATCTGCTGGAAACGGCGGAGGAATCCCTTGCTTTTTGTCATGTGTCGGTTGTACTCTTCGTAGGTAGTCGAGCCGATAAAGCGGATCTTGTCCGATTCGAGATAGGGCTTCAGCAGATTCGATGCGTCAGGACCTCCGTCGGAGGTGCGCCCGGCTCCCACCACATTATGTATCTCATCGATGTAGAGGATGGCATCATCCTCGCTGCTGATCCCCTCCATGATGATCTTGATACGCTTCTCGAAGTCGCCACGGTATTGTGTTCCGGCCATCAGTTGCCCGATCTCGAGCGAATAGATCCGTTTGCCCAATAGCCGTTCGGGCACCTGTTTTTGTTGGATCCGCTTGGCCAATCCGTAGATCAGCGACGTCTTTCCGACACCCGGCTCGCCCACATGCAGCGGGTTGTTCTTCTCTTTTCGGCAGAGCACTTGGATGGTGCGCTCCAACTCCTTCTCACGGCCGATCAGCGGGTTGTGCTCGTCTACATGGTCGGTGATGCAGGTGACAAGCTGTTGCCAGGGGATTTCCTCCCGTTTGTGACAAGATCCCTCGCAGCCCATCTCCATCTCTACATCGTAGGGGTCGTACTCCTCGTTGGTAGGTGAGGAGTCGCTCGCAGGTGTTTCGAACGCTTCCATACAAAGCGGTTCAAGCTTGTAGAGATCGGTCAGCACATGGAGAAAGCTTTCTTCTCTCGCCCCGATATGTTTTTGCAGAAGATAGGCAATCGTTGAGTCTTGAAGGTGGAACATGCTCCGCACATAGTGAGGGATTCCCACCTTCTTTGATCCATCGTTTAGGGCCATCATCGTCGCTTCCTCGGCCACTTGAAACATCTGGCTGGAGGGATCGGGGTGGTCACTGTCGTTTTGTTCTACTTTTTCCTGGCATTTGACCCAATCTTGGAGTGCTGCCAAGATTGCTCTCATGTCGATTGAAAGCAGAACCATGGTGCAGTACACGGGCAATTCCTGCAATATGCTGAGGAAAACCACCTCGGGAGTTAGAAACTCTAATTTGTGCTTTCGCATAAAATGCTCGGCCTCGATAATGACCTGAGTCAAATTCTGTTCGTGATTCATACGCTTTTATAGTTCCGGTTCATACACTAATTTTAATGGAAAACGGTTGGCTTTGGCCATGCGCAGACTCCTTTCTACGCGAGTGCGGGCCACATCGTAGCTGTAGATGCCGACCACCGCGCTGCCGTTGTTGTGGACAGCCAGCATCAACTCTTCGGCCTCGTCTGTATCCTTGTGGAAAATCTGGACAAGAAGCATGACAACGAAATCCATTGTGGTGACGTCGTCATTGAAGATGATTACCTTATATTGCCGCGGCTCATGCAGTTCGACGTGCAGGCGCTCTTTGACAGAAGATTGTTGATATTCCATGTTTCTCTGTTTTTTTATAGGTTTTGTTGAATAATATGGTGTAATGTACTTTTGCAAACATAAGGAATAAAATTTACATATCCAATAGTTTTCCCCTCGAAAAAGCATCTTTTTCCCTTTTTTTCTTCATTATTTCCCTTTTTTCTCCTTTTAACCCTTGAAAAACCGGGGAAGGATGTTCCAAAAACAGCGGAAGCCATAGGAAAAGGATGCGGTATAACCGGCCGGCGACTCACGAGTTTGGAAGAGTTTATTCGGGAGCAAACTCCGGTTTCATGCCGAATGAACTCCGGTTTTATGCGGAGAAACTGCCGGGCGGTTGCCCTGCTTTTTCGAAAAAGCTTTCCTCCAAAAGAAAAGAGGACCGGGGAAATTGGAAATAAATTGTATATCTTTGCGGCTGCATTTAGAATGAAAAGAGAATGAAAGAAGAGAATCATTTGGGCAGACTTGTCGCATTGTTGGTGCTCACTTGGGGAATATGCTGCTCCTTCTACTTTCTGCCGAAGCAGATTGCCGGCATGAAATTGAAGCGGGTAGACCTGTTGTCGGATCTTCGGACGAACACCTCTGCATTGGCTGTCGATTCCCTTGCGCTCACGGCCGAGGATACGTTGGCTGTCGATTCGGCGGCCCTGCAGCAGTTGGCGGTGGAGCAGGCGGGTTTGGATTCGCTCTCTTTGGCCCTGCGCGACTCTCTTTACCGCGCGCTCTATGCCGTCGAGGGGGCCGATTCTGCCGGTAGCCGCATCGAGGACTATTCGGTGGGGCACGTTGGTTTGAGCCACTTCTTCGCGGCTCTCCGTCAGCGGGCGACGCTCGACCGCCCGGTGCGTATCGGCGTCATGGGCGACTCCTTTATCGAAGGTGATATCTTCGTGGCCGATCTCCGGGCAGAAATGCAACGACAGTTTGGCGGGTGTGGGGTCGGGTTCGTGCCGATCTCGTCGGTGGCTGCCCCCTATCGCCCCACGGTCAAGGCAACGGCCGAGGCGTGGAAGACGTGGTCGATGCTCACAGATCACTCACAACACTACACCTTGTCGTGTATGTTGTTTGAAGCCGAGGCCGACGATGCCTATATCGGCATGGAGGTGGGCAGTCGTTATCCCGAACTGCAGGCGGCTCCGCGGCTGCGTTTCATCTATGAGAACAATATTTCCACGCAGTTGGCGTTAGCTTGCAACGATGCAGTCGATACGGTCCGGGTGGATCTTCCGCAGACGGATACGCTGACACAATATATATATCGTGCTCCGGCAGCCATTCAGAAGGCCGAGCTTCACCTCTCGCAGGCGAAAGGCTTCAAGGCTTTGGGCTACTCGGTCGAGTCGGAGCAGGGAGTGATCGTCGACAACTTCTCTGTTCGTGGCAACTCCGGACTGATTCTCGAGCATCTCGATCAGTCCCGTTGCCGGCAGCTGAACCAACTCTCGCCTTACGATCTGATAGTGTTGCAGTATGGCCTGAACGTAGCCAACGACAGTGTGATGCAATATGGCTGGTACGGTCGGCGGATGGAGGCGATCATCGGCCGTATCCGTCAGTGCTTCCCTACGGCAGATCTTCTGGTTATGGGCGTTTCCGACCGTAGTACGCAGGAGAACGGCGCGTTCGTCACGATGCCTTCCGTCCTCTCTCTGTTGCATGCTCAGCGGCAGATGGCCCAACGTGCGGGACTTCCGTTTTGGAATACCTTCGGTGCGATGGGAGGAGTGAACAGCATGGTGGCATATGTCGACAAGAATTGGGCCAGCAAAGACTATACTCACCTGGGATTTGGCGGAGGTCGTGCTCTGGCGCGCAAGCTGATGGAGGCGTTCATGAAGGAAAAAGAATTTTATGATGATGCAGAAAAACAAGAATAAGAAGATGATATGGGCCGTGCTGACGGCCGGATTGCTGGTGGCGTTCAGCCTCTTTTCGCAGTCGATCCGCCACTTGAAGCTCCCGCAGTCGGCCGCTGCCGAAGCGGATGAAGCGGATACTGTCGCCCTTCCTTTGCCGCTCCCGGGGATGTTGTTGGCGCATGCCGACACGCTATCGCTCTCGCCGGAGGTGGATGCCGGGGGCGATCCGTTGGCGTTGTCCCGTTTCTTTGCTTTGCTCGACTCGTTGCGAAGCGGGCGGGATACGGTCCTTACGATCGTTCATTTGGGCGATTCGCATATCCAGGCGGGAAAATACAGTGGCGAGCTGATGCACCTTTTTCAGGAGACGTTCGGCAATGCCGGGCGAGGGTGGATCTCTCCGCTGAAGTTGAGCCGGACGAACGAGCCGGACGACTACTTCATCACCTCCGCCCTTCGTGAATGGACTGCCGGCCGTTGCATTCAACGCGACAAGAAAACATCGATCGGTATCGGTGGAATCGGGGTGCGCAGTCTCTCTTCGTCCATCAATCTGAACGTGATCATCGCCCCCAAGAATGGCGCAGGCTATGCCTTTAACCAGGCAATCTTCTACCGTAAACCGATGTCGATGCCGATGCTTCCGACAGATGGCAGCAAGGCGGTGACGACAACCTCGCTGGCCGATACCGCCGTGGCGGGGGTGGTGGCCGATACCTTCCGCATGAGTTGTCTGGTCGATACCTTATTATTGCACAGTACACGCCGCAAACAGGGAACGGACCAGTTGCTTCCCGCCTCGTCGTTCAACAATACCTACTACGGTTTCAGTCTGACAAACGGCCAACGGGGGGTACTTTATCACTCGATCGGGGTGAACGGCGCCATGTATGTCCACTATACCGACCCCGATTATGTCCGGCAATTGGCTTTGTTGCACCCGCATCTGTTGATCCTTTCGATGGGAACGAACGAAACGTTCGGGCGCAATTTTTCGTCGGACAGCTTCCGTTTGCAGGTGAAGCACTTCCTGTCGCTGGTCAAAGAGCAGATGCCGGATGTCGAGATTGTGCTCACTACGCCGCCGGAATGCTATAAAAAGAAGTACAAGAACAAGAAACGCATCTATGTGCGCAACGAACAGACGAAAGCGGCTGCCGCAGTGCTGAAGCAGGTGGCCCGCGAAGAGCATATCGTCTGTTGGGATCTCTTTGCCGCTACGGGCGGAGTCAACTCCAGCCGCAAGTGGCAGTCGCAGCAATTGATGGCGCGCGACCGTATCCATTTTGTCGGCCGAGGCTACGAGGAGCAGGGACGGTTGCTGTACCGTGCGCTGATGAACAGTTATAACACTCATCTGAAACGGAAGGAGGTGCGCCATGCCGGGTGATCTCTCTCTCCAACGGTTGGGCGATATTCTCTCATATCATGCCGATTCGCCCATGTTGTTCAGCAGCGGACTCTTCTTCGCTTTGTTCCTGCTTTTCAGTATTTTCTACGTCGCCTTGCGGAAACATCTGCTGGCGCGACTGATCTATGTGACGCTCTTCTCGCTCTATTTCTATTATAAGAGCAGCGGTTTGTGGTTCGGGCTGCTTGTCTTTACGGCTACTTCCGACTTCCTTATCGCGCGGATGATGCATCGTGAGATGCGTATCGGCCGTCGGAAAGCCTGGGTGGTGCTCAGTCTGCTGATCAATTTAGGCATGCTCAGCTACTTCAAATACTTCAATTTCCTGCGCGAGCTGGGAGCCTCTTTGCTGCACGAGCTGGGCATGTGGTTTCATTATATGCCGTGGCAGACGATAGAGGTCGAACGCTTGAACATCTTCTTGCCGGTCGGCATCTCGTTTTTCACGTTCCAAAGCATCAGTTATGTGATCGATGTCTACCGCGGACGTATCGAGCCGCTCCACCGATGGATCGACTATCTGTTTTATGTCTCGTTCTTTCCGCAGCTGGTGGCGGGACCGATTGTCCGTGCGCGCGACTTCATTCCGCAAATCTATCGTGAGCCGCATGTGACGCGCGAAGAGTTTGGCGAGGGAATTTTCCTTATACTCTGCGGATTGGTCAAGAAATGTGTCATCTCGGACTATATCAGTCTCAATTTCGTCGACCGGGTGTTTGACGCGCCGTTGCTCTACACCGGGGTCGAGAATCTGCTGGGCGTCTATGGCTATACGCTGCAGATCTACTGCGATTTCTCGGGCTATTCCGACATGGCTATCGGCATTGCCCTGCTGTTGGGCTTTCGTTTCAACATCAACTTCGACGCGCCGTATCAGTCGGCCACCATCACCGAGTTTTGGCGTCGGTGGCACATCTCGCTTTCCAGCTGGCTGAAAGATTACCTCTATATCTCGTTGGGCGGCAACCGTAAAGGGAAGATCCGCACCTATATCAATCTGATCATCACGATGCTGCTGGGCGGATTGTGGCACGGTGCCTCGGTGTTGTTCATCTTGTGGGGAGCTTTCCACGGGATAATGCTGGCTGTCCACAAAGCGGTGATGGCTGCTTTCCCAAGCTTCAAGAAGACAGGCGGCGAGATGACCCTTCCGCGACGAATCGTGGGCGTACTCTTTACCTTCCACCTCGTCTGTTTGGGGTGGATCCTGTTCCGTGCCGATTCGTTGACCAAGGCAGGAGAGATCCTGACGCAGATCTTCACCCGTTTCCATCCTGAGGTGTTTCTCCAGTTCATTACCGGCTATAAGACGGTTTGCATCCTGATGCTGTTGGGCTATCTGTTCCATTTCATGCCGAAACGCATCGAACTGACCTTGCAGACGGCCGTCACCCGTTCGCCGTTGTTGGTGCAGGCATTGCTCCTGGCCCTTGCCATTTTGTTGTTGGTGCAGTTCCGCAACGTAGGCGTGCAACCCTTCATCTATTTCCAATTTTAGGGAGTGGAGATCTGCCAATAGAAAAGGCTCTCCGAAAAAGTTCCCGAGCTTTTTGAAAAAAACTCGGCATGAAAAAGAAAAATCATGCCGAGCTTTTTTTTTATTCATGCCGACGATTTTTGTTGCCATTTCAGGTAAATAATCCTATCTTTGTCCGTAGAGAATAAAAATGAATAGACATCCGTTGTCATAGAAGTTTAACTTTAAAGGAATACCCTATATGTTTGAAGGATACATTGCGGCCAAGTTTGCCAATAAAATGTTTGAGAAAGACGTGTTCAAGATCGTGAAAAAACACGCATTTTGGGGAGCTCTGCTGATGATTCTCCCTCTTTGGGGATTTGGCACGCTGATTTATATAGCAGTCTTATGGCACATGTACGACGCCATTGCCGAAAAAGTGGGCATCTCGTTTAAGGATAATTTTTGGAAGTTGGTCGGACTCGGTATAATTGTCAATATAATCGTGGCTTTTTTGATCGATCTGTTCCTTTCGCTTCTTTTCTTCGTGAAGCCATTCTTGGTATACTTGCAGTTTTATTTTTCAGGAAAAGCCTACGTGGAGGCGCTCAAAAAGATGTAATGCCATCAAAGAGAATACTCCTATGATGCTCACCTCCATCTCCGTGAAAGAGAAAGAAAATGAGAAAAAGGATTGTTTTCATGCGCGGGGCTTCCCTATTTCAAAGAAAAGTGTTATCTTTGCCCGACAAAAAGGAACTGTAAATCAAAAATAAAATGGTAAAAAGCGCATTACAAGTAGCAAGAGCAGCGTACCAACCAAAGGTGCCTGCTGCCTTGAAAGGTTCAGTGAAAGCTGTTGACGGTGAAAAGACAGAGTCTGTAGCTAACCAAGAAGAGATCAAAAAATTGTTCCCGAATACGTATGGTATGCCGGTCATTACTTTCGAAACAAGCAATGAAGCCAAGGAATATCCGGCTATGAACGTCGGTGTAATCCTCTCCGGCGGTCAGGCTCCCGGCGGCCACAACGTAATTGCCGGTTTGTTTGACGGCATCAAGGCTCATAACGCGGCTTCTCGCCTCTATGGCTTTATCTTGGGTCCCGGTGGCTTGGTAGACCATAAATATATGGAACTGACTTCAGACATCATCGACGAATACCGTAACACAGGCGGTTTCGATATGATCGGTTCAGGCCGTACCAAACTGGAGACGAAAGAACAATTCGACAAGGGCTTGGAGATCTTGAAGGAACTGGGCATCAAGGCATTGGTTATCATCGGTGGTGACGACTCCAACACAAATGCTTGCGTCTTGGCAGAGTACTACAAGGCTATCGATGCCGGTGTTCAGGTTATCGGTTGCCCGAAGACAATCGACGGCGACTTGAAGAACGAGCAGATCGAGACCTCTTTCGGTTTCGATACGGCATGTAAAGTTTATTCTGAAGTGATCGGCAACATCGAACGCGATTGTAACTCAGCTCAGAAATATTGGCACTTCATCAAGTTGATGGGCCGCTCGGCTTCTCACATCGCATTGGAATGTGCTTTGCAGACACAACCGAATATCTGTATCATCTCTGAAGAGGTGGAAGCAAAAGATATGTCGCTCGACGAAATCGTTACCTACATCGCTTCTGTCGTTGCCAAGCGTGCAGAGCAGGGACATAACTTCGGTACGGTCCTGATTCCGGAAGGTTTGATCGAATTCGTGCCGGCCATGAAACGTCTGATTGCCGAGTTGAACGACTTCTTGGCTTCTCACGATGCTGAATTCAAGCAGGTGGCTCGCAGCGAGCAACGTGCTTACATCATCAGCCGCTTGTCAAAAGAAAACGCTGATCTCTACGCTTCATTACCCGAAGGTGTAGCCCGTCAGTTGTCTTTGGATCGTGACCCGCACGGAAACGTTCAGGTCTCTTTGATCGAAACAGAGAAGTTGCTTTCTGAAATGGTCGGCAACAAGTTGGCTCAGTGGAAGGCAGAAGGCAAGTATGTGGGCAAATTTGCTGCACAACATCACTTCTTCGGTTACGAAGGCCGTTGCGCTGCTCCTTCCAACTACGATGCAGACTACTGCTACTCTCTCGGTTATACGGCATCTTGCCTGATTGCTTCCGGCAAGACCGGCTACATGTCTTCCGTACGCAACACGACCGCTCCGGCAGACCAGTGGATTGCAGGTGGTATCCCTGTCACCATGATGATGAACATGGAACGCCGCCATGGCGAAATGAAGCCGGTTATCCAGAAAGCATTGGTTAAGCTGGATGGCGCTCCATTCAAGGAATTTGCTTCACACCGCGAAGAGTGGGCATTGAACACATGCTATGTTTATCCGGGTCCTATCCAGTACTTCGGCCCGACAGAAGTATGCGACCAGGCAACAAAGACATTGCAGTTGGAGCAGAAAGCTAAGTAATTGAAGATTTACCTCCTATAGATTAAGATGACAGGTTTCGCTTGTCGGTTCATACCGCTTGCGAAACCTGTTTTTTTTATTACCTTTGCCCAAGTGGGAGATCGCCACGAAGAATGTCAAATATCGAACCAATAAAGTCATTTTTGGAACATTCTTTTGTCGTATTCTCGCTACTTTTGTTTATCTTAAATGCGAATAGTCATGGAAATAAAAGATTATTGTACGGGCGTACAGCACATCGGTGTCCCGACAAATGACATGGAAGCGACCATCCGTTTCTATGAAAAACTCGGTTTTCAGATCGAACTTGACGTGATGAACGGCGATGAGCGGGTCGTATTCTTCCGACTGCATAACCTCGTTATCGAAGCATATCAGAACCATCAGGCGGTGATGGCATCGGGAGCTGTCGACCATATTGCGATTGATGTCAAGCAGATCGACGAACTCTATGCCAAGGTCAAGGCCGACGGCTTCGAACTGCTGACAGCTGTCAATGCACTTCCTTTCTGGAGCAACGGCATCAAATACTTTATCATTCTGGGTCCGAACAAGGAAAGGATCGAATTTTGCGAGAAATTATAAACCAATCAAACGAAAACAGATATGAAATCAATCTTGGAAAATCACCCCGAACTGAAACGCGAAGTGGAGAAAGCCGCTGAGGTGGCAGGCTATCTTTGGCAAAGAGGATGGGCAGAACGCAACGGCGGAAACCTGACATTGAACATTACGGAATACGTCGATGATGACATACGCTGCATGCCGGCCATCACCGAGCCGACACCCATCGGACTGAAACTTCCGCACCTGAAAGGGTGTTACTTCTACTGTAAAGGCACCAACCGCCGAATGCGCGACCTGGCCCGTTGGCCGATGGCGAACGGATCCGTGATCCGTATCCTCGACGATTGCGAACATTATGTGATCATTGCCGATGCCCCTGTCTGCCCGACCTCCGAACTGCCGTCCCATCTCTCGGTACACAATCGGCTGATCGAGAAGGGCTCTCCTTACAAAGCATCGCTGCATACGCACCCGATCGAGCTGATTGCAATGACACACAACCCGGAGATGTTGAAGAAAGATGTGGTCACCAAGATCCTGTGGAGCATGCTTCCTGAGTCGAGAGCCTTCTGTCCGCGCGGATTGGGTATGATCCCTTATGCGCTGCCCGGCTCAACCATTTTGGCAGATGCCACGATCAAAGCCCTCGAAGAGTATGACGTGGCGATGTGGGAGAAGCATGGAGTTTTTGCCGTGGATACCGACATCATGGCGGCTTTCGACCAAATCGACGTCATGAACAAGGCGGCGTTGATCTACATTGCCTCCACCAACATGGGCTTTATCCCCGAAGGAATGAGCGAAGCCCAGATGGATGAGTTGAGCGTAGCCTTCAATTTGCCGCGCTAAATCCCCGTTGTTTTGATATAAAAAAGCGGTAAAACAGCTGTTTTACTGCTTTTTTTGTCTAATTTTGTGATTAATTTAAAAATTATCAAGGATGAAGAACTCTTTTATAAAAGCAGTAATCTGTCTTTTGGGTTTCGCACCGCTGGTGGAAGCACAGCAGCATTTGGACTTGAAAGATGTGGTGGACGGAACGTTAGTCCGCACCGAACGAGGCGGACACGTCGACTGGATGGAAGACGGCGACCGTTATTCGGAATATGAAAAGAACGCCACCGGGCAGTGGCAGGTGGTATCCTACAAGGTGAAAGGCGGCGAGAAACAGGTCGTCATACCGGCCGAAGCACTGATCAATCCCGAGACGGGCCAATCGATCGCTGTCCGCAGTTTCTATTTCAACAAGGACCATTCCTATGCTTTGATCTATACCAACACCCGGCGCGTATGGCGCTATGACACGCGGGGCGACTATTGGTTGCTCTCGTTGAAGGAGAACCAACTTCGCCAAGTAGGAAAGGATCGTCCCGAATCGAGCCTGATGTTTGCCAAATTCTCGCCCGACGGTTCGCACGTAGCCTACGTATCGAACAACAATATATATGTAGAAGATTTGGCGGGCAACGCGATTGTCCGGCTGACGAATGACGGAACGGACAAGATCATCAACGGAACGTTCGACTGGGTATACGAGGAGGAGTTCGGTTGTCGTGACGGCTTCCGCTGGAGTCCTGACAGCAAATATATCGCCTATTGGCAGAGCGATGCGCAGCAGATCGGATGGTTTGACATGATCAATAACGTCGATTCCCTCTATCCCAAGATAGTAAAATTCCCTTACCCGAAGGCCGGAACCCCCAACTCGGCCGTGAAAGTCGGTTATGTGTCGGCCGAAGGTGGCGCAACGACCTGGATCGATATCCCCGGCGATGCCAGTGAAAACTATATTCCGCGCATGGAGTTCATTCCGCAAAGCAATGAACTGTTCATCCAGCAGATGAACCGCGCGCAGAATACAAACCATGTATGGATCGCCAAGATCGGAGAATCGAAGCCGAACAATATCCTGACCGAGACGGATGCTGCATGGGTCGATACGAACGACCATGTGCGTTGGCTGAAAAACAATACCTACTTTACGTGGGAAAGCGAGCGCAGCGGATGGCGTCATCTCTACTGTGTGAGCCGCGACGGTAAGGAGATCCGACCGGTGACGCAAGGCGAATTCGACTATATCGAAGAGGTAGGCGTCGACGAGTCGAAGGGGATCGTCTATTTCATGGCGTCGCCCGACAATTATACACAGCGCTATCTCTATCAAGCCAGCTTCTTTGGCAAGGGAGAGGTGAAGCGTGTAAGCCCGACCGACCAGGCCGGCCAGCACACGTATTCCATCTCTCCGTCCGGAAAGTGGGCAGTCCACTCTTTCAGCAACTCCGAGAATCCTCCGGTGGTAGAGATGATTTCGTTGCCGAACCACAAGCGGGTGTCGTTGATTACGGACAATGCGAAGGCAAAGGAGCAGTATGATGCCCTGCAACTGCAGCCGAAAGAGTTTGTCAAGACGGAATCGGACGGCTTGACTCTCGACGCGTGGATGATCAAACCCTCCAACTTCGACCCGAACAAGAAGTATCCGGTCATCATCGAGGTGTACGGCGAGCCGGCCAGCTCTACCGTACAAGATGTATGGCAAGGCGGCGGTATGTGGCACCACTACCTGGCCGAACTGGGCTATATCGTGATGAGTATCGACAACCGTGGGGCGAACGTACCGCGCGGCCGCGAATGGCGCAAGTGCATCTACGGAGAAGTCGGCACGCTTGCCAGCCGCGACCAGGCACAAGGTATCCGGGCTTTGATCAAAAAGTACCCCTATTTGGATGCATCCCGCATCGGTATTACCGGCTGGAGCGGCGGTGGCAGCCAGACGTTGAACTGTATGTTCCGCTATCCGAACGTCTTTGCGACGGGTATTGCCGTAGCGTTTGTGGCCGACCAGCGCCTCTACGATACGATCTATCAGGAGCGTTACATGAACACGCCGCAGAACAATCCGGAGGGATACCGCAAAGGCTCGCCGATCTCTTACGTCGAAGGTCTGCAAGGCAACCTGCTGTTGATCCACGGTACGGGCGATGATAACGTCCACTACCAGAACTGTGAGCGTCTGGTCAACGAGCTGATCCGCCACGGCAAGGTGTTCTATCAGTTGTCCTACCCGATGCGTTCGCACGGTATCTTCGAGGGCGAGGGTACAACCTTCCACCTTCGCAAGCAGATGGCCGACTATTGGCAGAAATATTTGCCGGCCGGTGCACGATGATTCTTGATGAATGAAACAACAATAGAGGAGGAGAGCGCAATCGGTTGCGCTCTCCTTTGTCGTTTATACGGTAGCAATGAAACAATACCACGGCATGAAACTCCGGTTTTCTCCGCATAAAACTGCGGTTCACTCCCGAGAAAACTTTTCGTGCGTGAGGAGGAATAGGGAAAAAAGAGGGGAGAGGCGACCTTTAAGCTCTTCAACAAATCCGGACAAATACTTTTTTTGTGGGGTGGAATGTTTGATTTCCGAAGAAATAATCCTAACTTTGTACATTAACAAAGTTGCGTCATAGTGCGGTGTCGGAGCCGTGTGATGCAACCATAAAAACAGAAAAAACAATAATAAAATAGAGACATATATGAAATTTGATGTATCCTGTACGGCTTTGTCATCACGCTTGCAAGCCGTTAGCAAAGTGATTGCTTCGAAAAATTCGTTGCCCATTTTGGACAACTTTATGTTCCAGTTGGAAGGGGAGGTGCTGACCATCACCGCTTCCGATTCAGAAATACACCTGGTTACGACAGTGCAGGTGATGAACGCACAGGGCACGGGCTCTTTCACGTTGGAGGCCAAGAAGTTGCTGGATCCGCTGAAAGAGTTGCCGGAGCAGCCGTTGACGTTCGACATCAACGACGGAAACCTCGAAATCTTTATCTATTTCCAAAACGGAAAGTACAACTTTATCGGGACGAAAGCCGATACCTATCCGACGGCTCGTCCGCTCTCGGAGAATGTGGTGACGGTGCAGATGGACGCCAAAGTGCTGTTGGGGGGTATCAACCGCACGATCTTCGCCACGGCCGACGATGAGTTGCGCCCGGTGATGAACGGTATCTTCTTCGACATGCAGCCCGAATCGTTGACGTTCGTGGCCTCCGACGGCCGTAAGCTCGTCCGCTTGCAGAACCGTGCGATCCGGTCGGCCGAGCGTGCATCGTTCATTCTCCCGAAAAAGCCGGCAAATTTGCTCAAAAACCTGTTGGCTCGCGAAGAAGGAAACGTCTTGATCCGCTTCGACGAGAACAATGCTCAGATCGTATGCAGCAGCTTCAATATGGTTTGTCGCCTGATCGAAGGGCGTTATCCCAACTATAACAGCGTCATTCCGCAGGACAATCCTTACAAAGTGACCATCGACCGCGTCTCATTCCTTACCGCTTTGAAGCGTGTTTCGGTATTTTCGCAAGCCAGCAGCCTGATCAAGTTGCAGATAGAGAGCAGCACCATCACCATCTTCGGGCAGGATATCGACTTTTCGATCGCAGCCGAGGAACGTGTCGCCTGCGAATATACGGGCCCGGATATGCAGATCGGCTTCAATGCTGTCTATCTGATGGAGATTTTGAGCAATATCGGATCGCAAGAGGTCGTCTTGCAACTGGCCGACCGTACCCGTGCCGGCGTGATCGTGCCGGCAGAAAACGAAGAAAACGAGGATCTGCTGACGCTGCTCATGCCGATGATGTTGAACGATTAAAGCCAAGAACAGGAAATGCGTTTGAATCTGCGTAACCCACTGGTGTTCTTCGATTTGGAGACAACAGGCATCAATATAGTAAAAGACCGCATCGTCGAGCTGTCGTATGTCAAGGTTTTTCCGAACGGCAACGAGGAGTCCAAGACGATGAAGATCAACCCCGAGATGCCGATTCCGAAGGAGTCGACAGCCATCCACGGTATCACCGACGAAGATGTGAAGGATTGTCCCACCTTCAAGGAGATAGCCAAGAGCCTGGCCGCCCAGATTGAGGGGTGCGACTTGGCAGGCTACAACTCGAACCGCTTCGACATCCCGTTGCTGGCCGAGGAGTTTTTGCGCGCCGGTGTGGAGATCGACCTGAACCGCCGCAAGTTTGTCGACGTGCAGACCATCTTCTACAAGATGGAGCCCCGCACCTTGTCGGCCGCCTATAAGTTCTATTGCAACAAAAGTCTGGAGAATGCCCATACGGCACACGCCGATACGATGGCTACTTACGAGGTGTTGCAGGCACAGTTGGACCGTTACCCGGAGTTGCAGAACGACATCAAGTTTTTGTCGGACTACTCCAGCTTTACCAACAATGTCGATTTCGCCGGCCGCATGGTCTATAATGAGCAAGGAGTCGAGGTGTTCAATTTCGGCAAATACAAGGGCCACCCGGTGGAAGAGGTATTGAAAAAAGAACCCGCCTACTACGCCTGGATGATGAACGGTGACTTCCCGCTCAACACAAAGCAGAAGCTGACCGAGATCAAACTGCGCGGATTCAACAAGAAATAAAGAGAGCGACAATGTTGAATGGAAAACATATCATATTGGGAATAACGGGCAGCATTGCAGCCTACAAGGCGGCTTACCTTGTCCGTGCGCTCGTCAAGCGAGGTGCCGAGGTGCAGGTTGTCATCACACCTGCGGGAAAAGAGTTCATCACACCGTTGACACTCTCCACCCTCAGTTCGCACCCCGTCATCAGCGAGTTCTTTTCCAATCGCGACGGGACGTGGAACAGTCATGTGGATCTTGGCCTGTGGGCCGACGCCATGCTGGTCGCTCCCGCCACAGCCTCGACTATCGGCAAGATGGCCAACGGCATTGCGGACAATATGCTGATCACCACTTACCTCTCGTGTAAGGCCCCCGTCTTTGTGGCGCCGGCAATGGATCTTGATATGTTCGCCCACCCTTCGACCCAAGCCAATCTTGATCGGCTCCGTTCATACGGCAATCGGATCATCGAACCGACGGCCGGCGAGCTGGCCAGCCACTTGATCGGGAAAGGACGTATGGAAGAACCTGACAAAATCGTGGAGGTTTTGGAGGCTTTCTTTGCAGAACGCGAAGATTTGAAGGGGAAAAAAATAGTGATCACTGCAGGGCCTACATACGAAAAGATCGACCCTGTCCGTTTTATAGGTAACTATTCGTCGGGCAAGATGGGGTTTGCCCTGGCCGAAGCTTGCGCCAATCGCGGGGCAGAGGTGACACTGGTGAGCGGACCCGTCTCGTTGACGGCCCGCCATCCGAATATCCATCGCATCCAAGTGGAGGCAGCAGAGGAGATGTATCAGGCCACGGTGGCCGCCTTTCCTACGGCAGATGCCGCCATCTTGTGCGCAGCCGTTGCCGACTATCGCCCCGCTTCGTTGGCAGCGGAGAAGATCAAACGGGAGAATACGGGCGAGATGACGCTCCGCTTGGTGCCCAATAAAGACATCGCTGCCGCCTTGGGCGAGATGAAACAGCTGCATCAACGGCTGGTGGGATTCGCGTTGGAGACGAACGACGGTGTGCATCATGCCACGGAGAAGCTGGCACGAAAGAAGTTGGATTTTATCGTACTCAATTCATTACAAGACAAAGGAGCCGGCTTCCGGTGTGACACCAACAAGGTGACAATCCTCGACAAAACGGGGCAATCGACGGAATATCCGCTGAAAAGAAAGGAGGAGGTCGCCTCCGATATTGTCGACCGATTGGCGGCTTTGTTTTGAATGCAGACAAAATAGAAGATGAAAAGAAAGATAGCAGCATGGATGATGGCAAGTTTTTTCTCGATAGCCGGGTTCGCACAAACCACGACTTCGGGCGAGATGAACGCGCGCATTACGGTCAACAGTGATAAGATTCAGGGATCGGACAAGCAGGTATTTACCACGTTGCAGCAGTCGCTGACCGAATTTGTGAACAATCGCCGTTGGACGGACGCCACCTTTTCCATCAACGAACGGATCGACTGTACGATGACCATCATCGTGAGCGAGCAGAACGACAACAGTTTTACGGCCGAGCTTCAGGTGCAGGCACGCCGTCCGGTCTATGATTCTTCCTATACGACCACGTTGTTGAACTATCGAGACACGGAGTTCTCCTTCGATTATGTCCAGTTCGAACAACTCGAATACATGGAAAATACGCTGAGCAGCAATCTTACGGCCACGATCGTCTACTATATTTACATCATTCTCGGGTTGGATTTCGACAGCTTTTCGCCGGGCGGTGGAAAAGCCTACTATGATCGGGCCCAACAGATCGTCTCCATGGCCCAATCGCAGTCGTGGAACGGATGGAAAGCATTCGAGAAAAGCAACAACCGCCATGGATTGATCACGGCATTGACGGACAACACGGCGGAAACATTCCGTAATTTTTGGTATACTTACCACCGTAAAGGGTTGGACGAGATGGCCGGCAATCCGGACCGTGGTCGGACCACTATTATCCAGGCATTGCCCGCTTTGAAAGAGATCAAGAGTGCACGCCCGACATCGGTGGTGTTGACCATGTTGTCTGATGCCAAGCTGGACGAGATCGTTTCGATCTATTCCAAGGCTACCACGCAGGAGAAACAGGAGGGTTACAAGCTGCTTTCTGAATTGTACCCGACTGAAAGCACCCGTTTGGAATCCATGAAAAAATAAAAAGAACTATGCTGAAATCGCTATACATACAGAATTTCGTACTGATTGACAGCTTGGATATCAAATTCGATCAAGGCTTTTCCGTGATAACGGGCGAGACCGGTGCCGGAAAATCCATTATATTGGGGGCATTAGGACTGGTGCTTGGTGCGCGAGCCGACGGAAAAAGTATTCAGAAAGGATGCGACAAGTGTGTGATTGAAGCCACCTTCGACATTGCCAAGTACCAACTCGAGCCCTTCTTTATGGAGAACGATCTCGAATATGATGCCGATACTTGCATTGTGCGGAGAGAGCTCTACAGTACGGGCAAGTCGAGGGCTTTCGTCAATGATTCGCCCGTTTCGTTGGCTATCCTGAAGGAGTTGGGCACGAAGCTGATCGATATCCATTCGCAGCATCAGAACCTGTTGCTGGGAAATACCCATTTCCAGCTGAAGGTGGTGGACGTGATGGCCGAAAATGAGATACTGCTTATCCTTTACCGCAAGGAATATTCCCACTATCAGGGTCTGAAGCGGGAGCTGAAAGAGCTCCAGCAAAAGGCCGCACAGACCAAACAGGAAGAGGACTATATCCGCTTCCAACTGGAACAACTCGACGAGGCGCAACTGCAAGAGGGCGAACAAGAAGCACTCGAACAGGAGCAGGAAACCTTGGCCCATGCCGAAGAGATCAAAGGTGCACTCTATCGAATTGCCCAATTGCTGGACGGCGAAGAGATGGGTTGTGTGCAACTGTTGAAAGAGGCGTTGAATACGGCCGAGAGCCTCGAGGCGTACTATCCGAAATCGAAAGAGATAGCTGAACGCATCCGTTCGGCCTATATTGACATGAACGACTTGGCTTCCGATGCCGATTCGCAGAAGGAAGATGTCGAATTCAACCCGGAACGGCTCGATTGGGTCAATGAACGGTTGAACCTACTCTACACCTTGGAGCAAAAACATCACCTCTCGCACGTCGAAGAGTTGATCGCTTTGCGCGACCGCTACCGACAACAGATCGAGGAGATCGGCTCGTTCGACGAACAGATCGAGGAGCTTAACCGCCAGATAGCCGCTTCCTATCAGGAGCTGTTGCAACAGGCTGCCGTGTTGAGTGCCCAACGTCAGACAGCCGCCGAGCGTATTTCGAAGGAACTTGTGCAGACCGTGACACCGCTGGGTATGCCAAATGTCCGCTTCGAGGTGGAGGTAACCCGGAAAGAAGAACCCGAAGCGGATGGTATGGATGCCATACGATTCCTCTTTTCGGCCAACAAGAACGGCGAGTTGCAACCCGTCGAACAGACAGCGTCCGGCGGTGAAATATCCCGTTTGATGCTCTGTATCAAGGCGATGATTGCTGGGTTCACGGCACTTCCGTCGATCATTTTTGATGAGGTCGACACGGGCGTTTCCGGTGATATTGCCGACAAGATGGGAGCTATCATGCAACGCTTGGGCGACAAGATGCAGGTCTTTGCCATTACCCATCTGCCGCAGATTGCCTCGAAAGGAGCAGCCCATTATTATGTCTACAAACAGGATTTGGACGATCGTACCGTCACCCGAATCAAACAGTTGACAGAAGAAGAACGCGTGAACGAGGTGGCCCGGATGTTGAGTGGCGCCACTTTGACAGATGCCTCCGTGGCCAATGCCCGCGATTTGCTGTTGTCAACGAAACATAAATAAAGGAATTTCCGCAGAGACTAAAACAATATATATATGGAAAAGAGCGTAAGGTCACAAATTTTAGAATTGATTCACCAAGAGGTGATTCCGGCAATTGGTTGTACAGAGCCGATTGCCGTAGCATTGGCTGCAGCCAAAGCAGCTGAAATCCTACAGCAACCGGTCAAACAGATTGATGTTTATCTGAGTGCCAATATCCTGAAAAATGCGATGGGAGTCGGTATTCCCGGAACAGGGATGGTCGGTCTGCCCATTGCCATTGCCCTTGGTGTCCTGATCGGCAAGTCGAAATACGGACTGGAGGTATTGAAAGACATGACACCTCCGGCCTTGGAATGGGGCAAACGTCTCGTCGACAAGCAAGTTATTCATATCAGTTTGAAAGAAGGCGACGTAGATAAACTCTATATCGAGGTCGTTTGTCGCACGGAAGAGGAGAGTGCCACGGCGATTATTGCCCATGAACATACCCGTTTCGTCTATTTGTCCCACAACGATGAGGTGTTGAAAGACGAACGTGCTGCCCTTGCACAGGAGCAAAACGGAGACGATGCGTTGCAACTCTCGTTCGATACGGTCTATCAGTTCGCCATGGAAAGCCCATTGGAGGAGATCCATTTCATCCAGGAGGCAGCCCGTCTGAACCGTCAGGCGGCGGAAGAATCCATCAAGGGCTCGTACGGGCATACGGTAGGAAAGACCATTTCCGGCGAATATGGCAGGAAATATTTGGGCAATTCCTCTTATACGCGCATGTTATGCCTCACCGCTTCCGCTTGTGATGCGCGTATGGCGGGGGCGATGATCCCGGTAATGAGCAATTCCGGCAGTGGTAACCAGGGTTTGGCCGCCACGCTTCCGGTCGTTTCCTTTGCCGAAGATATGAAGGCTACCGACGAACAGCTGACGCGTGCCCTGATGCTCAGCCATTTGATGGTGATCTATATCAAACAGAGCCTTGGCCGCTTGTCTGCCTTGTGCGGATGTGTGGTTGCAGCCATCGGGGCCAGTTGCGGCATTACCTGGCTGATGGGAGGCAGCAAGAAGCAGCTTACGTACGCCATCAAGAACATGATCGGCAACATTACCGGTATGATTTGTGACGGAGCGAAACCGAGTTGTGCCTTGAAAGTGGCCAGCGGCGTATCGACAGCCATGCTCTCTGCCATGATGGCCATGGAAGAAAAAGTGGTGACATCCATCGAAGGTATCATCGACGAAGACGTGGACAAGTCCATTTACAACCTGACTTCGATCGGGTCGAAGGGCATGGAGGCAACCGACAGACTGGTGTTGGAGATCATGACGCACAAGTCTTAATCATTGACAGTAACCATTTTGGGAAAGAAAAGACAGCAGATGGAAAACAGGATAAGCAACAAACGGATAGGGGCGCACGTCTCTTCCTCGGGGGGCGTTGAGAATGCCCCGCTCAATGCTACGGCTATCGGTGCCAAAGCTTTCGCCTTGTTCACGAAAAACCAGCGGCAATGGAAGTCGGCTCCGCTCACGGAAAAGAGCATCGATCTGTTCAAGCAGCGGTGTGCCGAAGGGGGATTTACGCCCGACGATATCTTGCCGCACGACAGTTACCTGATCAACTTGGGGCATCCCGAGGCAGAGGGTTTGGAGAAATCGCGCGCTTCGTTTCTCGACGAGATGCAGCGATGCGAGCAGCTGGGGCTGAACCGTTTGAACTTTCACCCGGGAAGCCATCTCAAAGCCATCGGCATCGATGCGTGCCTGGCTCGGATTGCAGATTCCATCAACTGGGCATTGGCGCAGACGAAAGGGGTGACGGCCGTCATCGAAAACACGGCCGGACAGGGATCCAACTTAGGGCATACGTTCGAACAGATTGCACAAATCATAGACAGGGTGGAGGACAAGAGCCGCGTAGGTGTCTGCCTTGATACGGCTCATACCCTGGCTGCCGGCTATGAGATCCGCACTCCTGAAGGATTTGCCTCGACCTTTGCCCACTTCGACGAGGTGATAGGCTTCCGGTATCTGAAGGGAATGCACCTCAACGATTCGAAGAAAGAGCTGGCTTCACACGTCGACCGGCACGACAGTGTCGGAAAGGGGCTGATGGGAATGACCCTGTTCGAATTGTTGATGAACGATGTCCGCTTCGATCATATCCCGCTGATTCTCGAGACACCCGACGAAAGTCTGTGGCCCGACGAGATCCGTCTGTTGTATTCACTGGAACATAATTAAAATAAAAACATATCGCAATGAAGAAATTTTGGATAGCCATCGCCGCCTGCTTGAGCATGGCCTCGTGGGGGGACACCTCGGCTTGTACCGGGTTGCTGGTAGGAAAGAAAGCATCGACGGACGGTTCCGTGATGATCAGTTACGCAGCCGATTCCTATTCACTCTATGGCGAGCTTTATCGTTGGCCGGCTGCTGTTTGGCCGGAGGGCGCTATGCTGGAGATCAAAGAGTGGGATACGGGCAAACCGTTAGGACAAATCAAACAGGTGAAGGAGACCTATGCCGTGGTCGGCAACATGAACGAGCACCAGGTAGCCATCACGGAGAGCACATTCGGCGGACGTTCCGAATTGGTCGACACGACCGGTATCATGGACTACGGAAGCTTGATCTACGTGGCTTTGCAACGTTCGAAGAGTGCCCGCGAAGCCATCAAGATAATGACCGACCTCGTGGCCGAATATGGTTACTACAGCAGTGGCGAATCGTTCTCGATTGCCGACAAGAACGAGGCTTGGATCATGGAGATGATCGGCAAGGGTGCGGGCAACAAAGGGGCCGTTTGGGTGGCCATCCGCATTCCTGACGATTGCATTGCGGCACACGCCAACCAGTCTCGTATCCAACAGATTCCGTTCGACGACAAAGAAAACTGTCTCTATTCGCCCGATGTGGTTTCGTTTGCCCGTGAGAAAGGTTATTTTAAAGGCAAAGACAAAGATTTCAGTTTCGCCAAGGCTTATTGCCCTTATGACTTTGGTGGCTTGCGTGCTTGCGAAGCTCGTGTCTGGTCTTTCTTCAACAAATACAACAAAGATATGGGCAAATACATCGAATTGGCCAAGGGCGATGTGAACGCCGAGCCGATGCCGTTGTATATCAAACCCGACCGCAAACTCTCGGTGACCGATGTACAGCAGATGATGCGCGACCATTACGAAGGGACAGAGCTGGAGATGACCAACGACCCCGGAGCCGGTCCTTTCAAAGCCCCGATCCGTTTCCGCCCGTTGAGCTATAAGGTAGACGGCGAGTCGTACATGAACGAGCGCCCGATTGCCACGCCGCAGTCCGGTTTCGTGATCGTTCCGCAGCTCCGCAGCTGGCTGCCCGATGCCATTGGCGGCGTGCTTTGGTTTGCTGTCGACGATGCCAATACGACGGTCTTCACACCGTTGTACTGCTCCATCACCGAGTCGCCCGAGTGTTATCGCCAGGGCAATGGCAGCCTGATGGAGTTCTCTTGGACCTCCGCCTTTTGGATTCGCAACTGGGTTGCCAACATGGTGTATGCCCGCTACAATCATATGATCGGCGACCTCCGCAAGGTGCAGTCTGAACTGGAGGAGAAATATCAATCCATGCTGCCGGCAATCGACAAGGCAGCGGAAGAACTGTATGCCAAAGATCCGCAGGAAGCGGTGAAGTTCCTGACATGGTACAGCACGACGACCGCCAACGAATCGGTCGAACGCTGGAAGAAACTGGGCGAGTTCTTCATCGTGAAATATACCGATGGCGTGATTCGCAAGGAGAAGGAGGGCAAATTCCTCGACAATGGCTATGGACAGCCGGCATTCCCCGACTCTCCGGGCTACAGCGAAGAGTTCTATCGTGAGATTGTCCGTGCTACGGGCGACAAGCTGAAAGTGAAAAAATAAATGATTAAAACAGAAGAGAACATGAAAAAGATTCTATTGAGTTTGTGCATGCTCTGCATGAGCTTGAACATTTTTGCACAGACACGGCAAGGTGATCAGTCGGTAGGTTTGAATTTGGGCTACGCCTTTGATTCGGAAAATGTAACATTGGGTATCGACTACCGCTATAACGTAACCGACGAGCTCCGCCTGTCGCCGTCGTTTACCCATTTCATCAAGAACAACGGGTTGAGTGCGAGTGCCATAGACCTGAACGCCCATTACCTTATTCCCCTGTCGGATGTGTTGGGATTCTATCCATTGGCCGGTGTGGACCTCTCCTTTTGGCATAATAAATATTTCCAGCGTCTGGACGGATATTTTGATGACAACTACACCCGCGTGGGCGTAAACTTGGGCCTTGGTGCCGAGATCTATGCCACCGATGAGCTGAGTGTCGGTCTGGAGGTGAAGTATACCATCATCAAAGATTTCGATCAGGCACTGGCGAGCTTGCGAGTTGCCTATAATTTCTGATGAGCAAGTAAGGGGCATCATCCCGAAACGAGAAAGCGCACCTTCATCCGCCGGGGATGGGGGTGCGTTCTTTTTTTACGGGAGCGGCGAGTGCTCTAAAAACGGGGGTGTTGTTTCGCAAAAAAAGCCCGGCACCTTTTTGAAAAATCATGCCGACCTTTTTCCGAAATGTTCCCGACCTTTTTCGCGGACTATCGCCATCATCCATACCAAGATTCGTTTCATGACTCTTCCTTATTGGTTAGTGAGCCAAAGATAAAGAGATGATTTGGAATGAGAGGGATAGATCTCACCGATAAAAGTACCTTTTTTTACGGAAAGTAGCAACAGATCGGTAGCCGCCGGCTGTTTGCATAAAAAAAGGTGCACCGGAGAGGAGTGTCTCCGTGCACCTTCATGGCCGTTGTAACGGCTTTACAGTTTGTAGCGATACATCTCGGCGAGGCTCTTCTGATACTCGTTTTGAAGCTGCAGCCAATTCTCCGTGCTTTGGTAGATGGTTCCCACATTGACGAAATAATCGATCATGGATATCTGCCCTGATTGGATGGCTTTGTTCAGAAGGGAGAGACTGTTTTGTCCCTTCAGGGCTTCACTGTATTCGTCGACCGACCGTTTCAGCTCCGAGGCTTTGCTCCATAACTGCCGCAACTCGGCCGTTTGGGTCTCTCTCCATCCCGCCAGTTGCAACTCGGCACTCAGCCGTTCGGCCTTGGCCTGCTTCACCTTGTGGCGGTTGGAGAAGAGCGGAATGGAGAGCCCTACGAGAAGACCGTTGTACCGCTCGCCACCGCTCGCCGGATTCATGCGGTAGCCCAGGGTGATGTTCGGCAGTCCCTGTTGTTTGCTGACGTTTATTTGGCGAGCAGCCACCGATTGGTTTTCTTGCAGGTAATTCATCTCCGGCAGTTCGTTGAAGGCTTCGAGACGGAACGCTTCGAAGTCGGAGGGGAGAGGGGTCGTCTGCGGATAGACCGAGTCGGCAAAGGCGATGGCCACACCGCCATTGAGTGCCTGCAGCAGCTCGTTCTTCTCCCGTATCGCTGTCTCGTTTTGGCGCATCTCGTTGCGTGCATTCAGCATCTCCAGCTCCACTTTCCCGGTCTCGATGGCCGTGGTGGCCCCCTTTTCCAACTGAGAAGCATAGAAGCGGTTCAGCAGCTCGGCGTTTTGCAGTCGTTGGCTCAGGAGCGAGCGCATCTGATGAAGATAGACCAGATCGAGGCAGGTCTGTTTCGCCTGCAGGAGAATCTGTTGCCGGGTGACGGCAGCCAACGCCTCGTAGCTGCTGCGCTGCGCCTCGATCAGTTTGCTCCGTTGTGCGTAGAGTGTGGGAAAGGCAAACGACTGGGTGGCCTCCAGTTCGCCGGTGAATCCCATGCCCTCTTTGTTGCCCCACTGATGGACATACTGCACCTCCGGATCCGGCAGATTGTTTTCGCTCCGGGCCTGCAGTGTCTGCGCCTCTACCTGTGCGGCGTTTGCCTGCAACTCTTTGTTGTTTTGCAAGATCGATTGCAATACCTCGTCGATGCTCCGGGCCTGCAGTGATTGGGCGGAGAGTCCGAAGGAGGCACTCAGCAAGAGTGTTATAAGGATTGTCTTTTTCATTTTTCTTTGTTCGTTAGAAGATAGATAATAGGAATGATAAACCCATTCAGGAAGGTGGAGGTGAGCAGTCCGCCCAAGATGACCGTTGCCATCGGACTTTGGATCTCGTTGCCCGGCAGATCGCCGTTGATGGCCAGCGGAATCAGGGCCAAAGCCGAGCTCAATGCCGTCATGAGGATCGGATTCAGACGGTCCAACGACCCTTTGACAACCGCCTCGTGCAGCGGCATTCCTTCCTTTCGCAGTTGTGTATAGTGGCTGATCAGCAGCATTCCGTTGCGGGTTGCAATGCCAAACAGCGAGATGAAACCGATGATAGCCGGAATACTGATCTCGCCCGACGTGAGGCACAAGATGAAGACTCCGCCGATCAGTGCCAGCGGCAGGTTCAGCATCACGATACCACTCTCGCGGGCATCTTTGAATTCGTTGTATAACAAGAGGAAGATGACTAACAACGATGCCAACGACGTCAGCAAAAGAGTGCGGCTGGCCGCCTGTTCGCTCTCGAACTGTCCGCCATATTCAATGTGGTAACCCTCCGGAAGCCGGATCTTTTCGTCGACTGCTTTTTGAATATCATTGACAACCCCTCGCAGGTCGCGCTCCGAAACGTTGGCACTCACTACGATCTTGCGTTGGGCATTCTCGCGGTTGATGGTGTTCGGACCGGCTGCCGAACGGATATCTGCCACATAGCTGAACGGAATCTTGGTGCCGTTGGCATCGATCATCAGATTGCGGATATCCTCCATCGTGGCACGGCTCTCGTCGGATGTCTTCACCGTCAAGTCGAAGCTCTTGCCGTCTTCATACACCTGACTGACAACTTCTCCGCCAAGCATCACATTGATATACTCCTGAAATTCCGGCAATGGAATGCCATATTTTGCCAAAACCTCGCGCTTGGGGGTGATCATCAGCTGAGGGCGTTCGATCTGTTGCTCTACCTTCAGGTCGACCAGTCCCGGGATTTCTTTCACGGCATCCTTTATTTGGTTGCCCAACAAGAAGAGACGGTTCAGATCCGTACCGAACAGTTTGATGGCAATATTGGCTTCCGTACCGGAAAGCATCGCATCAATACGGTGGGAGATGGGCTGTCCGATCTCGATGTTGGCACCCGTTATGGTGGAAAGCTTCCGGCGAACATCGTTCATCACCTCTTCGCGCGAACGCTCTTTCAGCTCGAACGGGGCTTCGATCTCGCTTACATTTACGCCCAATGCGTGTTCATCCAGCTCGGCGCGGCCGGTTTTGCGCGCCACCGTTTGGATCTCCGGCACTTGCATCAGCAACTCTTCTGCACGGTGTCCCATACGGTCCGATTCCTCGAGCGATATGCCCGGCAGGGTACTGACGTTGATGGTAAACGATCCTTCATTGAAACCGGGCAAGAAGCTGCGGCCCAACGTGAAGAAGAGGCCCAACGCTATGACAAACACGGAGAAGGTGGCAATGAGTACACTCCGCTTGTGGGCCAAAGCCTGCTCCAACGCTTTCCCATAGTAGACCCGCAACCGGCGGGCGATCCAGGCATCTTGCATCGGTTTGTGCCCTTTGCGGTCCAGCAAATAGCTACAGAGGACAGGCGTCAAGGTCAGGGCTACCACCGTCGAAGCGAACAATGCCACGATAAAGGCGATACCCAACGGGATCAACATGCGCCCCTCCATTCCGGTCAGGAAGAACAACGGAACGAAACTGACGACAATGATCAGGGTAGAGTTGAGGATCGGCATACGCACCTCGCGCGAGGCATCGAACACCACGTCGCGCGTGGAGCGCTGTTGCTCGGGCGGTAACATGCGGTTCTCCCGCAATCGTTTGTAGACATTCTCGACATCGACAATGGCATCGTCGACCAACGAACCGATGGCGATCGCCATACCGCCGAGACTCATTGTGTTGATTGTCAGCCCCAAGTAGTGAAGGGTCAGGATGGAAACCAGCAGGGAGAGGGGCAAGGCTATCAACGAGATGAGCGTCGTCCGGACATTCATCAGGAAAAGGAACAGGACGATGACGACAAAGAAGCTGCCTTCGAAAAGGCTATCCTTTACATTATTGATGGAACTGTCGATAAAACGGCTCTGACGGAAGATGTCTGTCGAGACATGAACATCGCTCGGCATGTTCTTTTGGAGGTCGGCCACTATCTCGTCCAACTTGTTCGTCAGGTCGATCGTACTCGTGTTCGGTTGCTTGGTGACGGTAATGAGCACGGCCGGCTTCCCCTTCTCCGAGGCAAGACCTAACTTCGGACTCTTGCCTCCTACCTTGATCGTGGCGATATCTTCCAATAGGATAGGGGTATGGGCAGCCGTTGTGGTGACTACTCCCTTGGCGATCTCCTCCACTTTGTCGGTGGAAAGTACGCCGCGGATGATATATTCGTTGTCGAACTCATAGAGCACGCCGCCGTTGGCATTCCGGTTCATGTCGCGGCAGACGGCAAGCACCTGATCCAGGCCGATGCCGTAATGCTTCATTCGTGCGGGGTCCAACAGGATTTGGTACTCTTTGATGTCGCCACCGATGACGGCCACCTGTGCCACACCGCCCGTCGAAAGCAGGCGCGGACGGACGGTCCAGTCGGCCATGGTCCGAAGATCCAGCAAGGAGGTCGTGTCGGATGTCAATCCGATGATCAGCATCTCACCCAAAATAGAGGACTGCGGGCCCAGTGTCGGCCTGCCTACGTTCTGGGGGAGCTCTTCACTGACCACGGCCAACTTCTCGGAGACGATCTGACGTGCCTTGTAAATGTCTGTTCCCCATTCAAATTCGACCCATACCACCGAGAACCCTGTGGTGGAGGATGAGCGCACACGGCGCACATCCATGGCACCGTTCACCGCCGTTTCGACGGGGAAGGTGACGAGTCGCTCCACCTCTTCGGGTGCCATGCCGTTGGCTTCGGTCATGATCACCACCGTGGGCGCGTTCAGATCAGGGAACACATCGACGTCGGTATGGAATGCCGTATAGATTCCGCTGATCATCAGGACAAGAGCTGCCACCAACACCACCGGTCGGTTGTGCAGCGAATAATGTATGATTTTATTCAACATGGCAAAAACGTTTTAGTGGAACGATTAGTGGTGATGCGTATGAGCCGGGATGGCGTTCGAGGCCGAGGCCAGTTTGATTTGGTAGGCTCCTTTGGTAACCACCTGTTCGCCGCCTTGCAGACCCGAGAGGATTTGCACCCGTTTTCCGTTGTCTGCGCCGATGGTCACGTATTGTTTCTTGTAGCAATCTTCGTCGAGGCGGACATAGACACAGTAGGAACCCTGCTCTTCGATGAGAGCGCTCCACGGCAAGGAGAAGACGTTTGCCTGCTCGCTTCCCATGAGGTAGATCTCGACAAACGAGCCCGGAATGACAGCCCCCTTATTGTCGAATTCGAACAATACCGGAATATAGAACGATTCGCCCGACGAGCGGCCGTATGAGAGCAGACGGCCGTTCAGATCGTCGAGGGTATAGACCTGCTCGTCGTAGGGTGTTTTGAAATAGGCCGAGCGGATCAGCGGCAGTTGGGTGTAATATTTCTCCGAGACATCGGCCCGCAACACCAGGCGGTTCGTCTGCGTGATGGTGGCCAATGGCTGTCCGACGGTTACATAGTCGCCCTCTTTTACCAGAATATTCTTCAGAAAGCCTTGGATCGGTGCCGTGATGGCCACCCCTTTGGCCGTCTGTTTCCCTTGGATGGCCTCATAAGCCACCTTGGCATTCTCGTAGGTCAATCGTGCCTGTTCGAAATCTTTCTGCGAAACGATCTTGTCTGTCACCAAATCTTTCATGCGTTCGTACTCGCTCTTGGCCGTCTCGTATGCGTTTTTGGCGCGCAATGCCACGTCGCCGTCCGAGAGTGCGTCGGATGCCAACGAGAGGAGGGTCTCTCCTTTTCGGACCGCTGTGCCGTCAACGAAACGGGTGGCGCCCAATGTGACGACGCCCGGTACGGTGGCCACCAGTACCGATTCGGATCCTTGTGCCGCTTCGATCTGTCCCGATGTCTTGATCACTTCGGCAAAGGTACCCGGCGCGGCCTCTTCCGTTTCCAATCCGACAGCCTCGGCTTGTGCCTCTTTGAATACGATCTCTCCGGCGGCATGCGTCTCGTGCTCGTGTTCATGTTCGTGCTCATGCTCGTGTTCGTGCTCTTCGGTTGCTTCGGTATGTTCATGCTCGTGCTCATGCTCTTCATGATGCCCGCCTTTTTCGCCACAACTGCATACCAAGGCAGCCATGACGAATGTCATAAATATTTTTTTCATTTGATCTTCATTTGTTGATTAATAGCTTACCCTTGTACATAGGCTTCGTCCTTTCAGGATCTGACAAAGCGCATGTTTTTTGAAAGAATAGTAATCAACAAGCGGGAGGCGCGCGGAGCCCTTTCGCTTTTCCTATCCATATATCGTGGAGAGTCTCCCGGTAGATGGCCGCTTCGCGGTTGAAAAGCAAAAGAAAGAGATTGTCTTCTGTCTCGGAATAGTTGAACAGTGTAAGCAGCGGAGTAAGTAGAAGCGACATGTCATGCCCGATCAGATGCTTGTCGATGGTCAGGTTCAGCGCCTGATTATGGTCTGTACAGCCGGTATCGTCCACATGATGGTGGGAGTGGGTATCGGCTGCTTCGCCCATGATCCACTCAAAACAGGGAAGACCGTTGCTGTGATGGTGATGGGGGATGACGACCGAGAGCAGCAATAGAAAGCTTGCTGCCAGCACCATGTAATAGGCTATTTTCTCTTTCGTCTGCTTCATCGTCTCAGCTTTTGCTGCAAAGAAACTACAAAAAATCCACATTTGCAAGCCTTTTTGATGCAACTAAGTTGCAAAGAACAAGTGGTTTGCTGCATGATGTCGTCACTTCGTCTTTTGCGTGTTGGGCAAGAGTCCGGCCACGATGCCCAGCAGGGGCAGCAACGAACTGATCCGGAAGATGTACTCGACGCTTGTCTTGTCGGCCAACCAGCCGAAGAAAGCCGAGCCGAGTCCGCCCAACCCGAACATCAGCCCGAAGAAAACGCCCGAGATCATCCCGATCTTGTCCGGCATCAGATCGGTGGCATACACCACGATCGACGAGAAAGCGGAGGCAATGACCAACCCCGAAAGGAACGCGCAGACGATGGTGCCCGTCAAACCGACATAGGGCATGGCCAAGGCGAAGGGAGCCGAGCCGAGGATCGAGAACCAGATGACATATTTTCGTCCGAAGCGGTCGCCCAACATGCCGCCGGCCACTGTACCGATGGCGAAGGCCGCCAGGAAGAGAAACAAGCAGAGTTGTGAGGTTTGTACCGACACTCCGAACTTGTCGATCAGGAAGAAGGTGAAATAGCTCGTGATGCAGGCGGTATAAAAATATTTCGAAAACATCAACAGCACCAAGATCAGCAATGCCCCATACTTGGCCCGTGGCGTGATGTCTGTGCGGACATTGCCGACAAACGCATGACCCGACGGCACAAACGTGAGGCGCGCCTTGTACCATGTCCCGACGCGGAGCATGATCAGTGCCGCCAGGACGGCCGCCAGTCCGAACCACGAGATGGCATGCTGCCCATAAGGGAGGACGACCAGCGCCGCCAACAACGGACCGACAGCCGAGCCCCCGTTGCCACCCACCTGAAAGATGGACTGCGCCAGGCTCTTCTTTCCGCCGGAAGCCAACTGTGCTACGCGCGAGGCGGTAGGATGGAAGGCGGCAGAGCCGAAGCCCACAATGCTCACGGCCAAGATGATGGAGAGGAAACCGTCGACAAAAGCCAGCAGCAACAGTCCGAGCAAGGTGATGCACATCCCCAGCGAGAGGGCATAGGGTTGCGGACGCTTGTCGGCACATAGCCCGGTGAGCGGCTGCAGGATGGACGAGGTCATCTGAAACGCGAAGGTGATGACACCGATCTGTGAGAAGGTAAACCCGAACTGCTCCTTGATGATCGGGTAAATGGCAGGAATGATGGACTGGATCAAGTCGTTCAAAAAGTGGGAGAGGCTGATGATGAGGAGGATAGAGTAGGCTGTTCCTTCCGTAATCGTCGGATCTCCTTTGATCGTGTGTGCGATTGTTCGTATATTCATGACGTTTGAATGCTGAAAGTGAGAAGCATCCCTGCCTCTCACTTCAATAATTAATAGCGCAAATTTAATAAGAAGCTATTAAAAAATATGAAAACATTTTTTGTTTTTTTCTTAGTCGTATGTTTTCATCATGAATATATTCGCTATTTTTCTATGAATCAATTCTTTTTCCGGACGACTGTGAATCCTACAGTAAATGGTAAGAAACCGTGAGGCCGGCCATGACGATGGCCACCATCGACATCAGTTTGATCAGAATGTTGAGGCTCGGTCCCGACGTATCTTTGAAAGGATCGCCTACCGTGTCGCCCACCACGCTCGCCTTGTGTGCCATGCCTCCGCCACCGCCGTGGTTACCCTCTTCGATATATTTCTTGGCATTGTCCCACGCGCCGCCGGCATTGGCCATGAAGACGGCCAACACGAATCCGGAGGCAAGGCCGCCGCAGAGCAAACCCATGACGCCTGCCACGCCCAATACGACACCGACGAGGATCGGCACCACGATGGCCAGCAGCGAAGGAAGGATCATCTCCCGCTGTGCCGCCTTGGTCGAGATGGAGATGCACCGCTCGTAGTCAGGCTCTGTCTCGCCGGTCAGGATCCCGACCGACTCGCGAAATTGCCGCCGCACCTCGTCTGCCATCTTGTGTGCTGCCCGCCCTACGGCATTCATGGTGAAACCGCAAAAGAGGAAGGACATCATCGATCCGACAAAGATTCCCACCAGTACGGTCGGATTCATCAGATTGATGTGGAACGCCTCCATGAAATCGTAGAACGTGGCCGAGGCGACCTCCACGCCGTTGGGCAATTGCAGCTCGCCTGCCCGCGTCATTACGATCTTGAGTTCTTCGATATAGGAGGCCAACAGGGCGAGGGCTGTCAAGGCTGCCGACCCGATGGCAAACCCTTTGCCGGTGGCTGCCGTCGTGTTCCCTAACGCATCGAGGGCATCTGTTCGTTTGCGGACGGTCGGCTCGAGGCCGCTCATCTGCGCATTGCCCCCGGCGTTGTCGGCAATGGGGCCGTAGGCATCGGTGGCCAGTGTGATGCCCAATGTCGAAAGCATCCCGACGGCCGCTATTCCGATGCCGTACAGTCCCATGGAAATATTACTCAAATCAAAGCCTGCCGCAAACAAAAACGAGAAGAGGATGCCCGCCACCACCGCCAACACGGGAATAGCGGTCGAGACCATCCCCAGGCCGATGCCGCCGATGATGACCGTGGCCGGCCCGGATTCGCCCGCTGCCGATATCCGTTTCGTGGGTGAATAGGAGTGGGAGGTGTAGTATTCGGTTGCCTGACCGATGATGATGCCAACTGCCAGCCCGACCACTACCGAGCAGGAGATCCCCAACCAGTTGGGCAATCCTATTATATATAGTATACCGAACGTGGCCGCGGCTACCAACAACGACGAGAGATGGGTGCCCCAACCGAGGGCCCGCAACAGCTGTTTGGCGGTAGCCTCCTCGCGGGTCCGCACCACGAAGATGCCCACCAGCGAGCAGAGCAGACCGACGGCTGCCACGATCATCGGCGCAAACACCGCTTGCTTCTGCATCGTTGCCCCCTGCGAGGCAAAGGCGGCTGCGCCCAATGCTGCCGTCGCCAGAATCGAACCGCAGTAACTTTCGTAGAGGTCGGCCCCCATGCCTGCCACATCGCCTACGTTGTCGCCCACATTGTCGGCTACGGTGGCCGGGTTGCGCGGGTCATCTTCGGGAATGTCCTGTTCCACTTTCCCGACAATATCGGCCCCCACATCGGCTGCTTTCGTGTATATGCCGCCCCCCACGCGCGCAAACAGCGCTTGTGTCGAGGCTCCCATGCCGAACGTCAGCATCGTGGTCGTGATGAAACTCATCTTGGTCACCGGGTCGAGGTCGATGCATGCATCCATCACCAAATACCAGAGCGAGATGTCCAGCAAGCCGAGACCTACCACCACCAGCCCCATGACCGATCCGCTGCGGAAGGCCACGCGCAGTCCGCTGTTGAGTGAGCGACGGGCCGCATTGGCCGTGCGGGCGGAGGCGTAGGTGGCTGTCTTCATGCCGAAAAATCCGGCCAGGGCAGAGAAAAATCCGCCCGTCAGGAATGCGAACGGCACCCAATGGTTCTGCAGTCCGGCGAAAGCCATCAGCGAGAAGAGCACGCAGAGACAAACGAATGCCACTGCCACCACTTTGTATTGTTGTTTGAGATAGGACATAGCCCCTCGCCTCACCACCGCGGCAATGTGTTTCATGCGGTCGGTTCCTTCCTCTTCGCGCATCATCTGTCGGAAGAAGAACAGGGCAAACAAAAGGGCTGTCGCCGAGGCTATCGGCACGAGCCAAAACATCTTGTCAATGTTCATAGTTATACAGTTTTAGTAGTTATAAATTCTTGTGGTTCGTAAAGTCGCAAATATAACAAGGATATTTTGATTTTCAATGCAAATGATAAATTTTTAACAATCTCTCCAACGATTAATTCGAACATGCCGAACCGCTGTTGGCCGCTTCCGCCACTTCGAAAAGGGTTCTCGCGAACAAACCCCGGTTTCATGCCGGGCAAACTCCGGTTCACTCCCGAGAAAACTTTTTCAGACAGCCGAGCGGCGTTTGCCGCGGTGGGGGGATTTGCAGGGAGAGGATGGCTGCTTTTCTTTTTCGGGGGAACTATATTAAAAGAAAGGAATAAAGATGAAAACAACCATTGCCGGCATCTGTACCGCCAAACGACGGCGGAGGAGAGCAGAAAACTCCCGCCGTTCGGAGTCGCGCACCCTCACGTCAGCCAATGCTTATACCATGATTCTGAGCCGATTACACGAATCCATTTGTCGAAAACAGAGATCGATCAAAAGGACGAAGGCAACGATAAAATGCTTAGAAAGGCAAGGGAAAACAGACAGTACCCAAATCCGTCTCTTATGAGGAGACGGAGATGCGGTTGTAAATGTAATGAACAGATGCAAAATAAGCAACTTTTCTCGCAAGAATTTCACATTTTTATTTGACAAAGCCACTGTTCGCTTTCGTAATCAGTTGTATATCAGATGTTTTATTGTCTGTCTCCGTCTCCTCATAAGAGACGGAGGGGGCGG
>CAVKMU010000025.1:0-38019 GCA_963657455.1 bacterium | reverse complement strand
AGCATCTGTGACGGTTTTTATCTCACTCATAACATCGGTTTTAATCTGGTTCAACCAAGGTGTACTCAAGGTGTACTAAACGTTACCAATTTTTGCCCACAAACTACAGCTTATTATAAGACACATCACACATAATCCCCACAATTTCTTATCTCGTCATCCAACTCCCTAATAAGTGCATCGGTAACGGTAATATTGGCTTTTGTGGCTACCTCTTGGATCTTGTTTTTAAGTCTGGTGTAGTTCTTTCTATCATCAAAAACACCTGCCCCTTTCAACTCATCCAGAAAGCCCCCAATCTGGGTTTGGTCGGTCTGGCTTATCAATCGTGCAACAAACACATAGAAAGCATCTGTGACGGTTTTTATCTCACTCATAACATCGGTTTTAATCTGGTTCAACTTTGCTATTGAAAAGTAACTATCTTGATAACGTTTTACCATTATCCCATAAAAGGTCTTATCATACAAGGTTGAAGCTTGTACAGCTGGCACTCCCAATTGGTGAGGCAATCTGCCATTTAGCCTCATCTCAAATCTTAACAGGTTTGCCCCTTTCAAATCCTCTGGGCATTTCATCCCTTTAGCTTTGGCTTCAGCCGTCTTGTCATAGAAAGCAAATACTTTGGGTTGTTGCTTGCCTGTTCCTTTGTAATATAGGGTTGAGGGTTCAAAGTGGTATCTTGCCAATCTTGGCATATTGCCCAACCTTGCAAGGTAATTTGGCACTTGGTGCTTCATCAAAAAGGTTGTGCCAAACTCAATGCCTTTAACACTTGCCCCATCTGCCTTTAGGTGCAAAGCATCACTCAACTTTTCTATTGCTTGGGTTGTTGTGTGCCTATCCAGAGGGTAAACATTGCTCCCATACAGGTATTTGGGCAAACTACCCACCACCGACACCCCACCGACAAAGATAGACACTTTCAACCCCTCCAGACTGCCAAAGGTTTTAACCTCCCCTGTCTGGTGGTTTATCTGGGTGTTAGCCTCATCCAGATAGTTGGCTATAGTGGGGTATTGTTCCCCAACCATAGCTCTATCAATCCAGAGTTTTACTTTATCGTACATGTGTGTAACTTGTTACCAATTTTTGCCCACAAACTACAGCTTATTATAAGACACATCACACATAATCCCCCCTATTTTACTCATCCTTATCTCGGTTCTGCACGCGATATTAGTTCGTCCATCTCATCATCTAAACGGTCATCACAAATCATTTCATACAATGCCACCCGATCTTTACTTTTACCTCTGGCAACAAAGATTTCAACTACAGACCCAGAACTGATAACCCCATTTACTATCTCCAGATTATGAAACACAAATAGCAAAGCATCAGAAGTCCCCTTAACATCTCCATAAGCAAAATTTTTTGTAACATCAGGAACAAAAATACTACTTATATTCTCTCCTTTGATAGAAATACTTTTGTCGGCCTTCCTGTGCACATCGCCTCTAAAATTCCACGGCACGTCTCCTAAATAAATCAGAAGATCACCGACATTAATAGCATCTCTTTTCTCTGTAGCACCTTGAGATTTGGTAACGGCTTTTTCTTCAAATACGGGATAACTATTAGTTGAAAGTTTACAATCCAATCTCGTTTTTGATTTAGTCGCCACTCGTTCAAACAAATAATAATCAGTAAGGATCATTGTACACCTCCTTTCTTCATGCAATATGCCTGCGCTTGTTGGGCAATCTCGGTTGAGGTAGAAACTCGGTTACTTTGCAGCCATTGCTCCAGCTCTACACGATTGAAGTAACACATCTTCCCCATTGGCTTGTAATGAGGTATCTGCCGTCTCATCGTCAATTTATAGAGATAGCTTTTTTTGATACCTAAATATTTTGCAGCTTCTTCGCTTGTTATCACCTCCTTTGTACAAAATAAGGTGTTGTCGATTACCTTATCGGCAATCATTTTTAAATCTTTGTCTGTCATATTTTTTTCTTTTATGTTGGGACTGTCAAGGTTGAGGCGTAAGGCACAACCCGTCTTTGTCCCCGTATTCATTTATGATAGACTTACGCTTCTATCCGAATACATAGTCAAAGATATAAGGCATAGGTAAACAAAAATGGGTAATTCCTCGGTAAAATCCCCGTGAATTACCCATTTAAGTGTTTGATAATAAGTTATTTAAACATTTTGATTATTTCTTCTCCTCCTTTCACCGTTCCTACATACTCTCTTGAGTTGTATCGCTGTCTGGCTAAACCCGTTTCATTCCAAAGTTGCTCAAAAGGACGGTACTCTTTCAGTCCTGTTTTTTGCCTTATTTCATCCGCTAAGAGTGCCTTCTGAGCTTTTGTTTTCAACCTTTCTGTTGGTTGGTAATTAGCATAAAGATAACCGTTTTCCACTGCCACATTAAGCCATCTTTTTACTTCTTCTCTATCTAACTCTTTAGGAAATATTTGATCGTGATCTTCCTTTGTGGTATCGGTATTTTGTTCTGATTCTGATCTTTGGCTAAACCTATTAATCACGTTTCCTATATCATGATACCATTGCTGAAGAAATCCATAGATAGTCAAAAAATCGTCACATATTTGATCATATTCTTTTTTGTTCAAATAGCGAGATTTGTGTTTTATCTCAAGATTCACGAGAATTTTCTCTGATCTCTCAGGAGTGACACGGCCAACATTAAGAATAGGCTTTGATTCTTTAATTGCACAATCAAGTCTGTTTTGCAGAAATCGTGCAACATTAGGCATATCATCCATACTCCTGCAAACAGACCAACATTCATCGTATACGTCTTTAAGGCTTATTTGGCTGCGTATATCATCACAATGCCTTCTTAAATCATTATAAATTCCCATAAAGGAACTTTTATAAGACCGATCTGGGCAATTAAGTCGAAATGCAAATAAAGCCAACTCTTTTTCAATCAGTGTTAACGCTTCAAATACTACTTCGGTCTTAGTTAATTTGTCCATAATTTATATATTTAGTTCTGGCAAGCTGTTTATAGCATCTTGTTTAAGGCTATCTATCGCTCTTGTATATTTCTCGGTGTGCTTTAGTCCAGAATGACCTAACAAACTTGCTACCGTCTTGATGTTAGCTCCATTGTTAAGAATATTCACGGCAAAAGAATGTCTTGCACAATGCCAACTAATATGCTTCTCTATTCCAGCTCTTTTTACCCACCTTTTGAGGGCTTTAAGGCACGCTTCATAACTTGGCAAAGGAAATATAAGGCTGTCTTTGGTTTGTTCCTTTGTGGGCTTCCCTATAAGCCTCAACAAGCCATCGTTGAGGGGAACAACCACACCGCTGTTTGCAGAATGTCCCTTTGTCTTATTCTGTTCAAATTTTAGCATCCTATTGGAATAATCCACGTTGGCAAAAGTAAGATCTTTCACATCACAAAATCTTAATCCACAATATAGGCACATAATAAAAGCCCTCCTGATATTGGGGTTCTCTCCATCATAGTGGGTGTTAATCATGGCTTGCTCTTCCTCCAAAGAAAGCACATCCTTCCTCAATATCTGGTCGTCAACCTTTATAACAATCCCTGTGCACGGGTTTTTTATCATTACATCATGCTCAATGGCAAACTTTATCACCTTCTTGAAACGTTGGTAAATGCTCTTTGCACCCTCCCCGATACTTCTACTCTGTAGGTACTCTGTGAAAGCAATCATCATATCTTTGTTAAGCTGCTCGGGCTTTATGCACTTTGCAAACTTCTTATACTCTGCCGTCTCATGCAAAAAGCTCTTGAATCGCTGTAGTGCCATTTGCAGCATTCTTTTATCTTTCTTAGTATAGTTATCAATATAAGCTTGAAAGTATTCTAGAAAATCTATTTGACGGTCTTTTTTAAGCCTGTAGCCCTCTCTGCCCTCTAACAATTCCTGTTCTCTTTCCTGCCTGATTTTCTTTGCCAATAGCAATACTTCTTTGTTGTGGTCTCTCTCTATCGGTGTTCTTGGGCTTGACACCAGATACAAGTTGAGATTTTCTTTTCTCCTTATATGCTTAACCCTTAGCTTGGGTGTTCCTGTCATCTTCCCACGCTCATACAAAACGGGATCTCCGTGCTCGTCTAACATTGGCTCGCTCTGACGCCCTAAATAATACTCCAAATAGAGGCTTATTTGCCCGTCTGATAACAACCGCTGTTCAAGTCGGGGATTGTCTTTACATTTATTGTCCAATTTGGCCATAATGAAGCAATATTCTTTTATTTTTCTTTGTTGTCACAAAGATACAATTTTATTTCTTACAAGGTGTACTAAAGGTGTACTAAAGGTGTACTAAATAGCATAAATTAGTACACCTTGATCATATCAAAAGAAAATGTAAATTTATATATGCTTGAAAATCAATGCTTTTAGCTTCTCTTTTATTCCCACAAATCCCCCGTTTTGTATCGGCTCTGGGTACAAAGAACGGCTGAAAATCAAGCGATTTTCAGCCGTTCTTGTTTTGTCGAGTAGCCAATAGACTGAAATTGATTTCTCTTTTTTGTTTTCACTTCTTCCTGTTCTCTTTCAAACGAGGACACCACCTTAGGTTTCAAATTAAGTGTAGCTTTGATTCCCCATCCTTCATAAATCAACCGGGTATATTCGAGAAAGGCTGATGATCTTTTAAGGGTTGGTCGAAAATATACAAGTTGAAACAATGGTGCTTTCTATCCTTTAAAATGGCAATATGATGAACTGATATGTGATTTTTGCATTTTATTTATTTGAATATACTGTCGTTTGTTGATTTGTATATTTAATAATTAGACGCAAACAAATAAAATAATTTATTATTTCTGGGAAATTATTTCAATTGTAATGTGCATAATCTCGTGGAATATGGCTATATTTGTCGCCATAAATAAAAGCGAAATCGAAAATTTTAAAATATGGCTATGACAAATAGTAGACGTGACTTTTTGAAAAAGTCTTCATTGGCCGGTGCATCGCTTATCACGGCACCGACATTGTTCAGCAGTTGCTCTGCCGGAACATCATCAGAAGCGGCCGCTCAAGAAGTAGCAAGTTCATTGGATACACAATTGATAGTGCCGAAAAATCAGGGATTGAAGATCACCGGTACCTTCTTGGATGAGATCTCGCATGACATTCCTCACCAGAACTGGGGCGCTAAAGAGTGGGACATCGACTTCCGGCATATGAAGAAAATAGGTATTGATACGGTAATTCTGATCCGTTCGGGCTATCGCAAGTTCTTGACTTATCCTTCAAAATATTTGCTGAAGAAAGGTTGTTATATGCCATCGATCGACTTGGTTGAGTTGTTTTTGACCTTGGCCGACAAATACGATATGAAATTTTACTTCGGGCTTTACGACTCAGGCCACTATTGGGATACGGGCGACTTGAGCTATGAGATTGAAGACAATCGCTTTGTGATCGATGAAGTATGGGAAGCTTACGGTCACCACAAGAGCTTCGGCGGATGGTATATCAGCGGTGAAATCAGCCGTGCCACGAAGGGAGCTATCAGTGCTTTCTATGCAATGGGCAAACAGTGCAAGGATGTTTCCGGCGGTCTTCCAACATTCATCTCTCCTTGGATTGATGGAAAGAAAGCCGTTATGGCGAATGGTTCGGCCTTGACAAAGGAAGATGCCGTATCGGTTGAGCAACACGAGAAAGAATGGAGCGAAATTTTCGATGGCATTCATGAGGTGGTTGATGCTTGCGCTTTCCAAGACGGTCACATCGACTACGATGAATTGGACGCTTTCTTTGAAGTGAACAAGAAAATGGCGGATAAATATGGTATGAAATGTTGGACGAATGCCGAAAGCTTCGACCGTGACATGCCGATCAAGTTCTTGCCGATCAAGTTCGACAAGCTTCGTATGAAGTTGGAAGCTGCTCAGCGTGCCGGTTACGACAAGGCCATCACATTCGAATTCTCCCACTTCATGAGTCCGCAGTCTGCCTATCAGCAAGCCGGTCATTTGTATGATCGTTATTGCGAATATTTCGAAATCAATAAATAAAAAGGAAGCATATGGCAAAATCAGCTGTCAACTTTTCTTATTTGCTTTTCCTTTCTTTGGTGGCAGCCTTGGGTGGTTTCTTGTTTGGATATGATGCAGCTGTCATATCCGGTACCGTCTCACAGGTGACAAGCCAGTTCCGGTTGGACGAAATCCATGTAGGATGGTTTGTGGGTTGCGCCTTGATCGGCTCCATTATCGGGGTGCTCATGGCCGGAAAATTGAGTGACAAATGGGGCAGAAAGCTGACCATGATTGTGGCGGCTCTCTTCTTCTCCGTTTCAGGCTTGGCATGCGCTTTGGTCAGCAACTTCGAAATGTTGGTGATAGCTCGTATGTTGGGCGGTATAGGTATCGGAATTGTCTCTATTGTTTCACCGTTGTATATCTCTGAAATCTCCATAGCCGAATATCGTGGGCGCTTGGTTTCTCTCTATCAGTTGGCAGTAACCATCGGATTCCTGGGGGCTTATTTGGCTAATTTCCAATTGCTCCACTTCTCACAAAGCGGAGCAGAGTTGGGCAGCTTGTTGATGCAGAAGATTTTTGTATCGGAAGTATGGCGTGCTATGTTGGGCTTTTCCGGCATTCCGGCCATTCTCTTTTTGATGATTTTGTTCATCATCCCGGAGAGTCCCCGCTGGTTGATTGTTCAGGGTGAAGAGACGAAAGCTTCTTCCGTACTTGGAAAGATCTACAAATCCATGACGGATGTGAAAGAACAGATCGAGGCTACGAAATCAGTATTGCTTTCAGAAGAGAAATCCAACTGGCGTTTCTTGCTGCAACCCGGTATCCGCAAGGCGGTATTGATTGGTGCGGCGATAGCCATCTTGGGCCAGTTCATGGGAGTGAATGCCGTGCTTTATTATGGTCCGTCCATCTTTGAGAATGCAGGATTGTCGGGTGGCGATGCATTGTTCAGTCAGGTATTGGTCGGTATAGTCAATGCTGTGACAACAGTGATAGCCGTTTTCATCATCGACAAGGTGGGACGAAAAAAATTGGTCTATTATGGTGTTTCAGGTATGGTTATATCTTTGCTGTTGGTTGGCTTCTATTTCAGATTTTCCGAGAGCATGGGCTTGCCAAACACCTTCCTGCTCTTTTTCTTCTTGTTCTATGTCTTTTGTTGTGCCATCTCCATCAGCGCAGTTATTTTCGTGTTGCTTTCGGAAATGTATCCGACGCGGGTTCGCGGAATGGCCATGTCAATTGCGGGGCTGGCCTTGTGGGTCGGCACCTATTTGATCGGTCAGTTGACGCCATGGATGTTGGAGAATTTAACACCATCCGGCACCTTCTGGTTATTCGCTTTCATGTGTCTGCCTTATATGTGGATAGTTTGGAAGCTGATTCCCGAGACGACAGGAAAATCGTTGGAGGAGATCGAACGATATTGGACGAAAGATGTACAAACAGATGAAGAAGAATGAAACAAAGAACGATTTTAAATACAATATATTATGAATTTTAAGGAATTAGCAAATCAGTACAAAACCGAACTGTTGGACAATGTTCTTCCTTTTTGGTTGAACAATTCACAAGATGAAAAATTTGGAGGTTATTTTACGTGTTTGAACCGAGATGGAAAGGTGTACGACACGGATAAATTCATTTGGTTGCAAGGCCGCGAGGTTTGGCTTTTTTCTATGTTGTACAACAAGGTGGAAAAACGTCAGGAGTGGCTCGACTGTGCCATTCAAGGTGGTGAGTTCTTGAAGAAATATGGTCATGACGGCAACTACAATTGGTATTTCTCTCTCGATAGAGAAGGCCATCCTTTGGTAGATCCTTATAATATTTTCTCCTATACATTTGCCACAATGGCTTTTGGTCAGCTTGCGTTGGCTTCCGGCAATCAGGAATATGCAGAAATTGCAAAGAAAACATTCGATATCATCCTTTCGAAGGTTGACAATCCAAAAGGAAAATGGAATAAATTACACCCGGGCACACGTAATCTGAAGGGCTTTGCTTTGCCGATGATTCTCTGTAACTTGTCGCTTGAAATAGAGCATCTTTTGGATGAAAACTTCTTGTTGCAGACAATAGAGACTTGTATTCATGAGGTGATGGACGTTTTCTATCGTCCGGAATTGGGTGGCATTATCGTAGAGAATGTATTGGCTAACGGCGAATTGTCAGACTCGTTCGAGGGCCGTCAGGTGACTCCGGGGCACGATATCGAAGCCATGTGGTTCATCATGGATTTGGGCAAACGTTTGAATCGTCCGGACTTGATCGAAAAGGCCAAGAACGTGACATTGACAATGGCTGAATATGGTTGGGACAAGACCTATGGCGGTCTCTTCTACTTCATGGATCGCAACGGTTTCCCTCCGCAGCAATTGGAGTGGGATCAGAAACTTTGGTGGGTACATATCGAGACGTTGATCTCTACACTGAAGGGATACCAGCTGACGGGCGACCCGAAATGTCTGGAATGGTTCGAACGTGTTCATGACTATACTTGGAGCCATTTCAAGGATCAGGAGTATCCCGAGTGGTTCGGTTACTTGAACCGTCAGGGTGAAGTACTGTTGCCATTGAAGGGCGGTAAATGGAAAGGTTGTTTCCACGTTCCGAGAGGTTTGTATCAATGCTGGCAGGTATTGGAAGAATTGTCAAAGTAACGTAAAAAATGCTCGGCATGAATTTATAAAAAGGTGCCGATGAATTTGGAAAAAGGTGCCGAACAATTTTAAAAAAGGTACCGATGAAAAAATTTAATACTTGCTCCCTCTTTATCGACTGATCCGGAAGGGAGCGTCAGAAGAACATTCCTTTGGCGAACAGGGTATTATTAAAATATGTGTTTGAAGCTGTCCGACGACTCAAAAAGTCAGTTCGGGCGGCTTTTTTTTCGCATCTCCCCTTTTTTATAGCCTAAATTCATGTATTTTTGTAGGGCTTATTTATTGATGCGAATGAAAACCGTTTTGCGATATACAATACAACTGTTGGGAATCCTCTGCTTGCTGAGTGGATGCAGCTCCACCCGATATGTACCGGACAACCAGTATTTGCTCGACAAAGTGGTGATCGTTTCGGATAGCCAGGCCTTTAAAGAGAGCGACTTGAAGGATTATTTGCATCAACGGCCTAACTTCAAAACGTTCGGACTGATGAAATGGCAATTGTATGTCTACAACTGGTCGGGTCGGAACGAAAAGCGGTGGCTTAGCAAGCAACTTCGCCGAATCGGAGAGGCACCCGTCATTATGGATACTACGCTGATCCTCCAATCTGAGCATGAGCTGGAGCGTTTATTGGTAAACAAAGGGTATATTCAGGCGAACGTGACGCATTCGATTGACACGACACGCCATAAAAAGGCAGTGGTTACCTATAGGCTGCACCCCAATACCCCCTATCTGATCCGGGATTATCGGATGCAATTGTCAGATGCCCGGTTGGACAGCATTGCGCATCTGCCGGCAAAAAAACGAACTTGGTTGGCCAATATGTTTATGACCCCCGATGAAGATTATGACTCGTTGGTGAAAAATGGTAACTTGTTTGATCGCGATGTTCTTGACCGGGAGCGTTCACGTATCACCAAACTGGTGAGAAATCGCGGCTACTATGCCTTCAATAAAGACAATTTGGCATATGAGGCTGATAGTTCGTTCAGCAAAAATGAGGTGGCTTTGGAGATGATACTGAAGCCTCATAGGAGACTGATGGCGGATGGGTCAGTATCCGAAGAACCTCACCGTCCTTACTATATTAATAATGTGACAATTATTCCGGATTATGATCCGCTTTCGACCGAGGCAGACAATCGGGCGATTTTGGTCGATACGATGCAAGCCGGAGATGTTTCGGTCGTATACGGAAAGAAAGGACGCTTTATACGTCCTTCTACATTGGCCCGAAGTGTATTCCTTTCACCCGGTACCTTGTTTAATGAGGTGAGCATCGAACAGACTTATTCTTCGTTTGCCCGGTTACGAGCCTTGAAGAATATCAATATCCGTTTCAGGGAATTTGAAGAGAATGATACGATGAAGTTGGATTGCGCTGTTTTGGCTGCCCCCACGAAATTGCAAGGTTTCGGGGTCGAATTGGAAGGCACCCACTCGGCGGGCGACTTGGGTTTTGCTTCGAGTGTGAACTATCAGCATCGTAATTTGTTTCGCCGTTCGGAATCTTTTACGTTCAAAGTGCGTGGTGCCTACGAGGCATTGGGCTCATCGCAAAGCAGTATCGACGGCAACTATTGGGAGTTTGGCGCCGAGAGTGGCATCACTTTCCCGCGCTTCGTCTTTCCGTTTGTTCGCAATTCGTTCAAGCGGCGTTTGAAAGCCACCACCGAGTTCAAGATTGGCTACAGCTTTCAGACCCGTCCGGAGTATCAACGGACAATTTTGTCGGGAGGGTGGAGTTATGTTTGGCAAGACCGTTTCAACACCCAGGCGCGTCATGTATTCAAATTGGTGGATATAGACTATGTACATCTTCCGAAAATAGACCCCGCTTTTGCCGACAGTTTGCCGGAATCGACGCGCCAGTACAACTTCACGGACCAGTTCGTGTTGGGAATAGGGTATACCTACTCCTTCAATAATTATGTACCGCAGAACCGAATTCGCAACACCCATTCATTGCGCGTTTCGATCGAGATGGCGGGCAACTTGCTTTATGGCGTGTCGAAGATGGTAGGAGCAAAGAAAAACGAAAATGGGAATTATTCTCTTTTTGGGATTCCGTATGCACAATTCACCAAGGTGGATGTCGATTTTAGTAAAAATATAGTTTTAGATACGAAAAATCGTGTAGCTTATCGCATAGGGGTAGGCGTTGGGTATCCTTATGGTAACATGACAAAACTACCCTTCGAACGAAGCTATTTTTCGGGTGGCGCAAACAGTGTCCGTGGTTGGTCTGTACGATCATTGGGACCGGGCAGTATGGGATTGGAATATGCCCGTTCGTTTGCCGATCAGGTGGGCGATATCCGTTTGGATCTAAACCTGGAGTATCGTACCAAACTGTTCTGGAAATTTGAACTGGCGGCCTATGTTGATGGCGGAAATATTTGGACATTCCACGAGGATGCCTCTCATCCTCAAGCCAATTTCGACTTTTTGCGTTTCTACAAAGAGATCGCTTTTTCATATGGACTTGGCTTGCGGGCAGACTTCAATTTCTTTGTGTTGCGCTTCGATACCGGTATGAAAGCATACGACCCGCAGCAACGAGGCAGTAAAAAATGGGCTATCAAAAACCCCAATTTAAACTCTCGTACAGGGAATTTTGCATGGCATTTTGCAGTAGGTTATCCATTTTAATATATCTTCTTAAAGAAAATATGTTTTTTTGGTTTGCATTCCCAAATTAATAGTATCTTTGCTATCGACATTAGAAAGACGAATGTTGATTAAAACATAACAATATAACTTAAAAAATATAAACGATGGAACTTACACACATTGAACATTTAGGTATTGCTGTAAAAAGCATTGAGGCATGTTTGCCTTATTACGAACAGGTTTTAGGTTTGAAATGCTATAGCATCGAAGAAGTAGCAGATCAAAAAGTTAAAACTGCTTTCTTTAAAATCGGTCAAACTAAATTGGAACTGTTGGAGCCGACGAGCGAAGACAGTACAATTGCTAAGTTTATCGAAAAGAAAGGTGAAGGTATCCACCATATCGCTTTTGCAACTCCTGACGTACAGACTGCATTGAACGATGCTGAAGCTAAGGGCGTTCGCTTGATCGATAAGGCTCCTCGTCGTGGTGCAGAAGGTTTGGATATTGCATTCTTGCATCCGAAATCAACTTGCAGTGTGCTGACAGAACTCTGCATGCCGGGCAAGAAATAATCAATAAGACTCTCTAAAGAAAAACATTACTAACAACAAATCTGATAAAAGCAATGAGTAATCAACTTGAAAAAGTAAAAGAACTTATCGCCTTGCGTGAACAAGCTCGTTTAGGTGGTGGCGAGAAAAGAATTGAATCACAGCATAAAAAAGGTAAATTTACCGCTCGCGAACGTATTTCCATGCTGTTGGATGAAGGCAGTTTTGAGGAAATTGACATGTTCGTTAAGCACCGTTGCTCTAACTTTGGTATTGACAAGACTAAATTCTTAGGCGATGGTATCGTAACAGGCTATGGAACAATTGACGGACGTTTGGTATACGTCTATGCCCAAGACTTTACGGTGTTTGGAGGCGCATTGTCAGAAATGTTGGCCTTGAAGATTTGCAAAATCATGGACCAAGCCATGAAGATGGGGGCTCCTGTTATCGGTTTGAACGATTCAGGTGGAGCTCGTATCCAGGAAGGCGTTAACGCTTTGGCCGGTTATGCGGAAATCTTCCAACGTAATATTTTAGCATCAGGTGTTATTCCTCAGATCTCCGGTATCTTTGGCCCTTGCGCCGGTGGTGCTGTTTATTCTCCTGCTTTGACAGACTTCAACATCATGACTCGCGGAACAAGTTATATGTTCTTGACGGGTCCGAAAGTTGTTAAGACAGTCACCGGCGAGGATGTTACACAAGAACAATTGGGAGGAGCAAGCGTTCACTCAACAAAATCAGGTGTGGCTCACTTCGCGGTTGACACAGAAGAGGATGGTTTGAAATTGATTCGCCAGTTGTTGAGCTATTTGCCTCAGAACAATATGGAAGAGACTCCGTTGGTAGAGTGCTCTGATCCTATTGATCGTCTGGACGACTACTTGAATGAAATCATTCCTGATAATCCTAATCAGGCATATGATATGTATGAAGTAATCGGAACAATCGTTGATAACCACGAATTCTTGGAAGTTCATGCAGACTATGCAAAGAACATCATCGTCGGTTTTGCCCGTTTCAATGGACAATCTGTAGGTATTGTGGCTAACCAGCCGAAGGTAATGGCCGGTTGTTTGGATAGCAATGCTTCTCGTAAAGCAGGCCGTTTCGTCCGTTTCTGCGATGCCTTCAATATTCCATTGGTTACTTTGGTAGATGTTCCGGGCTTCTTGCCGGGTACAGGTCAGGAGTACAATGGCGTTATCCTTCATGGTGCTAAATTGTTGTATGCTTACGGTGAAGCTACAGTTCCTAAAGTTACCGTTACTTTGCGTAAATCATATGGTGGTGCTTACTGCGTCATGAGTTCTAAACACTTGCGTGGTGATATGAACTATGCATGGCCTACTGCTGAAATTGCCGTTATGGGACCGAGCGGTGCTGTTGAAATTATCTTTGCAAAAGAAGTGGCTGCTTCAGAAGATCCTAAAGCTTGTGCTGCAGAAAAAGAAGCAGAATATAAGAAAGCGTTTGCTAATCCTTACAACGCAGCTCAATATGGTTATATCGATGATGTTATTGAACCGAGAAATACACGTTTCCGCATCATTCGCGCTTTGCAGCAGTTGCAGACTAAGAAGTTGAGCAATCCGGCTAAGAAACATGATAACCTGCCTCTGTAACTTATTAATTGAAAATGATTATGGCAAATAAAAGGTTCGGAGTGCTGCTGTTGTTGATGGTTCTTTCGGTATTTGGAGCCAAAGCGCAGTTGACCACTTCTGTTAGATTTAATGAAGTTTTGGTAATCAACGAGGATAACTTCGTTGATGACTATGGCAAACATCACGCATGGATCGAACTGTACAACAATTCTGCCGGTACGGTCGACTTGAGAGGTTGCTATTTGACAGACGACAAGAGCAATCCTCGCAAATACATGATCCCGAAGGGTGATGTTTTGACAAAGATCCCACCTTATCAGCATACGTTGTTTTGGGCGGACAATATGGCAAGTCGTGGAACTTTCCATGTGAATTTCTCTTTAGATCCTAATAAGGATAATTATATTGCATTGTACGATGCAGATGGTCTGAAGCTGATCGATGAGATCGTTGTTCCCGCAGGTCAAAAAGCAGATGTCAGTTACGGTCGTGTAACAGACGGCACAGGCGAATGGGCAATACTGGACAAAGTGACCCCAAGTACCAACAATGTGACTTTGGACAAAAACGAGAAAGTTGAAAACTTCCAGCAGAATGACTCTTGGGGTATTGGTATGACTATTACCGCCATGGCTGTTGTCTTCTTGGGATTGATCGTTCTCTATTTGATCTTTAAGCAGATTGGTAACCTCTCTATCCGTGCAAGTAGGCTCAATGCAGAGAAAGCTGCAGCTGCAGCCGGTGTTGCCGCTCCTGCTACTGCAGGTCAGGAAAATGGAGAAGTGCTTGCAGCTATTGCAACGGCATTGTATGAAATGAGCGATGACAACCATGATATTGAAAATACGGTATTGACAATCCGTAATGTTCAACGTCGTTATTCACCGTGGAGTTCGAAGATTTATAGCATTCGTCAGACTCCTGTAAAAAAATAATTATCCTTTTAAAATCGATTAAAGCATGAAAAGTTTCAAATATACCATTAATGGTAATGTATATAAAGTGCATATCAATTCAGTAGTGGATGATATCGCAGAAGTAGAAGTGAACGGTATTCCTTACAATGTGAAAATGGAAAAACCGGCAAAGAAACAAGTTGTAACATTGAAGCGTCCGGCTCAAGTGCCGACAACTCCGAGCGGCGATCCGGTCGTTTCCCGTCCTTCAACTCCGAGTGTAGCCGGTGCTGTTAAATCTCCGCTGCCAGGTGTGATCTTGAGCGTTGACTGCAAAGTGGGCGACGTTGTCAAGAGAGGTCAGAAGATCTTGGTATTGGAAGCCATGAAAATGGAAAACACTATCAACGCCGACCGCGATGGTAAGATTGTAGAAGTGAAGGTTAACAAGGGCGATTCAGTATTGGAAGGTGCTGATCTCGTCGTAATCGGATAAGAATATGTTAACATCAATATTATTACAAGCAGGAGTGGCCCAGGAGAGTTTTACGCAATTTCTTGCAGATAACATCCAGGTGTTCCTCTCTTACACGGGATTTGCGAACGCAACTCCCGGCCACTACATCATGTTGTTGGTGGGTTTGTTGTTCATCTTTTTGGCGGTCAAATATGAATTTGAACCGATGCTTTTGATCCCGATTGGTTTTGGTATGTTGATTGGTAATATCCCATTCAAGGAAGCCGGTCTCCAATTAGGTATCTATGAGGAGGGTTCAGTATTGAATATCTTGTACCAAGGTGTGAAGCAAGGATGGTATCCGCCATTGATCTTCTTGGGTATTGGAGCCATGACCGACTTCTCAGCCTTGATCTCCAATCCGAAATTGTTGTTGGTAGGTGCTGCAGCTCAGTTTGGTATCTTCGGCGCTTATACTATTGCCTTGCAGATGGGATTTGACCCGAGTCAAGCAGGAGCTATCGGTATCATCGGTGGTGCTGATGGTCCGACTGCTATCTTCTTGTCATCTAAGTTGGCGCCTAACCTGATGGGTGCGATTGCAGTGTCAGCCTATTCATATATGGCTTTGGTGCCAATCATACAGCCTCCGTTCATGCGTCTGTTGACAACCCACAAAGAACGCTTGATCCGCATGAAACCGCCGAGAGTCGTTTCTCAGACAGAGAAGATCATCTTCCCGGTTGCCGGTCTGTTGTTGACAGCCTTCTTGGTTCCGTCGGGTTTGCCATTGTTGGGAATGTTGTTCTTCGGAAACTTGTGTAAAGAGAGTGGTGTAACTCGCCGTTTGGCCGAGACCGCTCGTGGTCCGCTGATTGATGTGATCACCATGTTGTTGGGTGTTACCGTTGGTGCATCTACACAGGCCACACAGTTCTTGACACTCGACTCTATAAAAATCTTCGGATTGGGTGCTTTGTCATTCGTAATTGCTACTTGCGCGGGCGTTTTGTTTGTGAAGTTCTTCAACTTGTTCTTGAAAGAGGGCAACAAGATCAACCCGTTGATTGGTAATTCCGGTGTATCAGCCGTTCCGGATGCTGCTCGTATTTCTCAAAACGTCGGTTTGGAATACGACCCGACCAACTATTTGTTGATGCACGCTATGGGTCCGAACGTTGCAGGTGTAATCGGTTCTGCGGTTGCAGCCGGTATCTTGTTGGGATTCTTGGGCTAATTTTAAGGTAGAAGTAATTAGACTTATCTTCGGAAAAGTCGAAGACGACCAGGATAGAAGCCGGATATGCTTATGGCATATTCGGCTTCGTTTGTTTGAATCCTTTCAATTTTATACCTTTGCACCGTATAATAATTAGTGTATAGAGTGAACAGATACTTTATTTACTTGGCATACAACGGGAAAAACTATTGCGGTTGGCAGATTCAACCCAATGGGATGACGGTGCAACAACGGATCGAAGAGGCCCTGTCGACGATCCTTCGTGTGAAAACTTCGATTGTTGGAGCCGGGCGAACCGATGCCGGTGTTCATGCCCGTCTGATGGTGGCGCATTTTGATGCAGAAGAGCCAATAGCCAACTTATCACTTTTGACGGACAAGCTCAATCGATTGCTTCCGCCGGATATAGCTTTGTATAAGATTGTGCCGGTTATCCCGGAAGCTCATGCCCGTTTCGATGCTACCTATCGCACCTACAAATACTATCTTACGCTGGAGAAAGATCCGTTTCGTTTCGATCAAACTTACCGATATTTTGGCAATTTAGACTTCGAACGCATGAACGAAGCGTGTAAAGTCCTCTTCGAATACATCGATTTCACCAGTTTCAGCAAGTTGCACACCGACGTGAAAACCAACAATTGCAGGATCATGCATGCCGAATGGAGGCAGGAGGGCGATTGCTGGGTCTTTACCATTCAGGCAGACCGCTTCTTGCGCAATATGGTTCGTGCCATTGTGGGTACCCTTTTGGACGTTGGTCGTGGAAAGATGGATATGGCCGGTTTGCGTCGTGTCATCGAGGCAAAAGACCGTTGTTCGGCAGGAATTTCCGTGCCGGGGCATGCTCTTTTTCTGGTGGATGTGGGCTATCCCGAACATCTGTTTCTTCAAGAGTCATAAATTGTACGAGTCATGTGGGTATTATTCGCTTTTTTATCGGCATTCCTATTGGGATGTTATGAGGTAAACAAGAAGATGTCATTGAATGGCAACGCTGTTATTCCGGTGCTCTTCTTCAATACGTTGATCAGCAGTCTGCTGTTTCTCCCTTTTATCATTCTTTCCTACACAACGAATCTGCTTGATGGGACGCTTCTTTATGTGCCGCACGTTTCGTTGCAGGTTCATTTTTTTGTCTTTATCAAGGCTGTGATCGTGCTTTCATCGTGGATTTTTGGCTATTTTGCCTTGAAAAATTTGCCGTTAACCCTTACCGGGCCGATCAAAGCCACGCAACCGGTACTGACATTGGTCGGTGCCATGCTTCTTTTTGGTGAACGTCTCAATCTCTATCAGTGGATCGGCGTAGCCTTTGCCGTGGCCTCTTTTTATCTGCTTTCCTTGTCGGGAAAGAAAGAAGGTATCCGTTTTACGCACGACAAATGGATCTATTTTACCGTCATTTCTGTCATATTGGGGTCGCTCAGTGGCTTGTACGACAAATATTTGATGCGTGATTTGGATGTTATGACCGTACAAGTTTGGTTCAATGTCTACCAATGCTTCATCATGGCCTTCATTTTGCTGTTCCTTTGGTATCCGCGTCGGAAAGAAACCACCCCATTTCAGTGGCGAACGAACATCATTTTCATTTCCGTGTTCCTTTGCATGGCCGATTGGGTCTACTTTTATGCCTTGACGGATCCCGATTCGATGATTTCTATTGTCTCGATGATTCGTCGAAGCAATGTTTTGGTTACATTTGCAGCCGGAGCCCTTTTCTTTCATGAAAAGAATCTTAAAAGCAAAGCCATCGACCTTGTTTTGGTCTTCATCGGTATGCTCTTTTTGTATTTAGGAACAAGATAAAATTGAATATGAAACGCTTATTATTGCCCATTGTTTTACTTTTTGCCGTTTGCTCTCTGCGTGCACAAGATATGGCAGCGCTTTTTATCGCTATGCCCGACACCTATGTTCCCCAATTGGAGGATGCTTGGCGAAAAGATTTGGTTGATTTGTATCGTTCGGGCGACGAGGCACGTTTGAAGAACAGCATGAATGGCTATTCGAAACTCGTTACGTTGAAGGCCGATTATTTGTTGTTGGAATCCACCGAGCGGACGACGGTCGAGATGAAATTGCTTCCGTTGGTCAACAATACCCATGTTATTTGCAAGATTGTCACGGTGAAAGGACCGGTAGCCGACAGCCGCATCGCTTTCTATTCACCCGATTGGAAACCTCTGAATACGGCCGATCTTTTTACCCCGGTCGATGCTTCCTGGTTCCTGCGCTCGGATGTTGATACGACATCGGTGGCTTATCTCGAATCTGTATCCCGTTTGGACATGACGATGTTCCAATATAAGTTGGATCCGGATCGGTTGACATTGACACAAAGCTATACCACTCCACGCTATACAGACAAGGAAACGCAGCAAAAGTTGGAACCTTATTTGAAAAAGGAGCCGAAGGTCTATACATGGACGAAGACCTATTTCAAATAAATATCCCACTTGGTAGAGAACTATAACCGAATTAACTGCAGTTCATTCGGGAGAAAACTCGAGTTTGTTCGGCATGAAACTGCAGTTCACTCCCGAGAAACTTTTTCAGAACTGCCGGGCAATGGTTCAACCTCTCCCCGGCATTTCTTTTCACTATGGGGTGTCTTTGGCGTTTTTTCCGGAAGATAGAGTAACCGGTGCTTGGGCGTAATGTATTGTTTGGCAATCTTTTTGTTGGTATATCTATGAAAAGAGATGGTTCACATGGGTGAACCGAATGCAGACTCTTTTCATCGGGCAGATATTAATCTGCTGATAATCAATACAGAATAAAATAAAAAATGGAATATGAGCGAGAAACAGTTTAACGATCAACAAGCTGAATCTTTGGAAAAAGAGGAAAGTACGGTACAAGAAGAGGAGACAAATTTGCAGACTGATAAGGAAAATCCGTCAGATGAAGTCGTGGAAGAGGACAAAATGGCAGATGAATTGTCAGCCTTGCAAGCAAAATACAATGAATTGAACGACACACATTTGCGTCTTCGTGCCGAGTTTGACAATTATCGGAAGCGTACGTTGCGCGAAAAGAGCGATCTGATCAAAAACGGCGGCGAGAGCGCCTTGACCGGTCTGCTGCCGGTTGTCGACGATTTCCAACGGGCTTTGGACAATATCCACAAAGCAACGGATATGCAAGCAGTGGCGGATGGCATTGATTTGATATATAACAAATTTGTGGCTTACTTGAACGGTCAGGGCGTGAAGGCGATCGATGTGGTAGGGAAAGCTTTCGATTTGGATCAATGTGAAGCGATTGCTACCATTCCTGCCCCACAGCCCGACATGAAGGGGAAGGTTCTGGATTGCGTTCAGACGGGTTATACGTTGAACGAGAAGGTGATCCGCCATGCAAAAGTCGTTGTTGGTGAATAATAAGGAGGCATGAAAATGGCAAAAAGAGATTATTATGAGGTGCTGGGCGTTGATAAAACGGCCTCAGCAGACGATATAAAAAAAGCCTATCGTAAGAAGGCCATTCAATATCACCCCGACAAGAACCCGGGAGATAAGGAAGCGGAAGAGAAATTCAAGGAGGCCGCTGAGGCTTACGATGTCTTGAGCGACCCGCAGAAACGTCAACGTTATGATCAGTTTGGCCATGCCGGAGTAGGAGGAGCTTCCGGTACCGGTGGCGGATTCAGCGGTGCCGGTATGTCTATGGAGGATATCTTCTCGCAATTCGGCGATATTTTCGGTGGACACTTTGGCGGCTTCGGCGGTTTTAGCGGCTTCGGTGGCGGCGGACAGCGTTCTCGTTATGTAAATAGAGGCTCCGATCTGCGCGTGAAAGTCAAAATGTCTTTGAAAGATATTGCAACAGGTGTAGAGAAAAAGATCAAGGTTAAGAAATATGTTCCGTGTCCGCATTGTAACGGAACGGGCGCTGAAGGATCGGACGGTTATAAGACGTGCGACACTTGTAAGGGTTCGGGTGTTGTGACACGTATCGCAAACACCATCTTGGGTCAGATGCAGACGCAGTCTACCTGTCCTACTTGTGGAGGCGAGGGTAAGGTCGTGGTCAAAAAATGTCCGCACTGCTCGGGCGAAGGTATTGTTCGCGACGAGGAGGTAATCACCATCAACATCCCGGCCGGTGTGGCAGAAGGCATGCAACTCTCCATGAGCGGCAAAGGAAATGCGGCTCGCCATGGCGGTATCAATGGTGATTTGCTGATCTTGATCGAGGAAGAACCGCATCCGGAATTGCTTCGTGATGAGAACGACTTGGTCTACAATCTGCTGTTAAGCTTCCCACAAGCCGCGTTGGGTGGCTCGGTAGAGGTGCCGACAGTCGATGGAAAAGTGAAGGTAAAGATCGACCCGGGAACACAACCGGGCAAGGTTCTTCGCTTGCGTAACAAGGGTCTTCCTTCGCTTAATGGCTACGGCACAGGCGATTTGCTGGTGAATGTGAGTGTTTATGTTCCGGAAAGCTTGAGCCAATCCGAGAAAGATACGTTGAGCGGCTTGGACAATTCGCCTAATTTCCAACCGAACAAGACGATGAAAGAGAAGTTCTTCGAGAAGTTCCGCCGTTTGTTTAATTGATCCCATCTTCTAATCTTTCTATAGATTATGTTATATTTGTAAGAGGTCGCCTCCCACAAGGGAAGCGACCTCTTTTGACTTATGGCAGCTTATACTCGACAAATGCTTCGATTGCTTCGTAGGAGGCCAACCCCAATTGGTGGTAGAGATCGGCTGTGGCTCTGTTCCTGTCTTCGGCCCGTTGCCAGAAGAGCCGTTCGTCATCGCCCATGAAGGGGGCACTTTCGGCCTGCGACTGGTGCTTCAGTATGGCATTCCGTTTGTGGCGAAGCTCTTCGGGCGAGATGGGGACGGCCATTTCGATGTGGTCCATTTCCCACTCTGCCCATGCTCCTCGGTACATCCAAATGCGGCAATCCTGCAGCCATGCTTCTTCTTTGAGGTCGTCGATGGCCGCCAATATGGCATCGAGGCACACTTTGTGGGTGCCATGCGGGTCGGATAAGTCGCCTGCCACAAAAATCTGGTGCGGCCGGATCTTTTGCAACAGCTCTTTGATGATATCTCTGTCCGCCTCGCTGATCGGATTCTTCTTCACCATGCCGGTCTCATAAAACGGCAGATCCAAAAAATGGATATGATCATCCTCTTTGATTCCCGTATATCGGCAGGCGTGGCGCGCCTCTTCCCGCCGGATCATGCCGCGCATGAACAAAGCATCCGGCCGTTCGGGTTGATGGTCGTCTCGTTCGCCATGGAGCAGGTAGTCGATGATCTCGTCGGCTTTTGCTTTCAGCGGATTGTCGGCCGACATATATTTCAAGGAGACATCCCGCAAGTATTCGCAATAGCGGATCACTTCATCGTCGCCAACCGCGATATTTCCAGATGTTTGGTAGGCAACATGCACGTCGTGTTGCTGGACGCATAGCCGTTGGAATGTGCCGCCCATGGAAATCACGTCGTCATCGGGGTGCGGGCTGAAGATCACGACACGCTTCGGATAGGGGATGGCCCGTTCCGGACGATCCGTGTCGTCGGCATTCGGCTTTCCACCGGGCCAGCCGGTGATGGTGTGTTGTATGTCGTTGAATATTTTGATATTGACATTATATGCCGATCCATAGATAGCCAACAGCTCGGCCAATCCGTTTTCGCTGTAATCTTTGTTGGTCAGTTTCAAGATAGGCTTGCCGGTCTTTTGGCACAACCAAACAATGGCTCGGCGAATCAGCTTGTTGTCCCACTCGCAATGGGTTACAAGCCACGGATGGCTGATGCGGGTCAAGTTGGAAGCTGCCGTAAGGTCCACCACAATCTTGGCATTCGGATGGATCTGTAAGAAGGTAGAGGGGAGGGCATCGCTGATCCGTCCCTCGATGGTTTGGGCAATCACGTCGGCTTTGGCATAGCCCCAAGCCATCAGTATGACCTGTTTCGCTTGGAGCAGGGTGGAGATTCCCATCGTGATGACGCCGGGCGGCAGGCTCTCGTCCGAGGGAAAAGTATAGGAAGCCTCCTTGCGGGCGGCCCCTTCGAGCAACACCAGTCGGGTGCGGGAGCTTTGCAACGTCCCGGCAGAGTTGAAGAGGATGTTGCTTGCCGGACCGATTCCGGCGAGGAGGCAGTCGATGCCCCCCACCTCTTGGATCATGGCTTCGTACCTGTTGCAGAAATCCAATAGCGTCTCCTTGGCGGTGTGTCCGTCGATTGCATGGATATTCTCTGCCGCTATATCGACATGGTCCAGCAGGTCGCACTTCAGTTTTGCCATGACACCCTGCACTTTGTTCAGCGGATAAAACTCGAACTCGGTGAAAAGGATGACATTGCTGAAGCTGAGTTGTCCCGTTTGGTGCAGCCGGATCCACTCTTTATAGACTAATTCCGGCGAACGCCCGCCGGGAAGAGCCAGGACATAGGGCAGTCCGGCTTGCTGTTTGGCACGGATTTGGCCTGCTATCTCGTTAGCAATGGCAACCGATCCCTCTTCGATGGATTCATAAATGGTAGTGGGAGCCTTCTCTAAGCGCGTCAATACCGAATGTTCGTAGGCATTGGCCGGCCGATAGTAGCGGGCCGGAATGCGCGTCAAGGTGATTTGTGAACTTAAATTTGTTTTCATTTTCAGGAAATGGTTACAATAATATTTTGTTTTTCTTCTACAAAACAAGGCATAAGTGCCTTTTGTTCATTCTTACATTCAAAATAGGATCAAAAAAATCGCATGACACTCCCCCAAAAAATCAGAACTTTAATTAGTCATAATACGGAATTTATTCGTTAAAAACATAAGTGTCATACACGTTGGATCTCCATTTTTCTTTTGACATATAGATAATGAAATCAAAGGAATATCTCAAGAATCATGGAATGATGGTGTACAAATGTACTATTTTCGCCTGTTTTAGTATCGTTTTTCTGAAATCGGTCTCTTTTATCGTTAGCATTATAGGCTAAAAGAAATAGGCGTTAACAAAATTTAGTATACAGGGGGGGTAAAATAATGTATCTTTACAGGCAAAAGAATGAAGAATGGTAACGTTGTTTTGTTTCTTGCCTGTAGAGCAAAACGATGTAATCGTTTGTTGCTGATGAGAGAATGTTATCGAGAGAAGGTAAAAAAGGAATCTTGTGTTTTCGTGAACCTCAAAAGAAGGTTTTGGGTAGAAATTCTAAAAGGAATTGAAGAATGAATAGTTTTACATTGAAAAATAGTTTGGATTTTAGGAAATTTTTCCACTATCCCATGCAGCTTTTTGGCACTTTTTTGATTCTCTTTTGCAAAGGGAACATCAAAAAAGAAAACTATGGCTTTTCCCCAATTTTTTGAAGCATCCCTCCAACGTTACGAAACGTGACGCCTGTCGTTACGCAGCCGCAAACGATTGATGGAAAAATGTAAATAGTAAAAACGACAAAATATGAAAAAAGTTTTGTGTACATTGATGATGTTGGTCTTGGGTTGGACAGTAGCCCTTGCCCAAACGACATCATTGAAAGGCGAACGAGGAGCCACTGTTGCCCTCAAGACAAACGCGCTCTATTGGGCAACCACCACGCCGAACTTGGGTTTGGAGGTTCGTTTGGCCCCGAAATGGACGTTGGAGGCCGAGGTGGGACTGAATCCTTTCTCTCCGAAAAAGGAAGATGGGTCTTACGATACCTCCTTGAAGCATTTTCGCCTTCACCCCGAGTTGCGCTACTGGTTTTGTGAAAGTTTCTACAAACACTTCATCGGATTGCACATCCCTTACATTATATATAATATAGCGGACGTCGATCCATTGGGAACAAAGGACGAACGCCATCAGGGATGGGGTGCCGGGGTCGGCCTCAGCTACGGCTATAGCTGGGTGCTTGGCAAGCATTGGAACATAGAGGCTTCCATCGGTGTCGGCTATCTCTACCTCAATTCGGATGTTTATCCTTGTACGAACTGCGGCACCAAGCGTGAGACTGTCAAGAAACACTATTTCGGCCCGACGCAGGCCGCCCTCAGTGCCGTCTATGTTTTTTAAGTTTAACGGATAATTTGCATGAAGATGAAAACAGTATATACTTTCCTTATGATAGGTGCTTGTGGTGCCTTTGCCGCTGCACAATCGAACGTGCAAGAGGCGGACTTCCTCGTCAAAGAGAAGTCGGTCGACCAAGTCAACGGCATGCTCTCTCTTCGCATGAAGGTAGACGTCAGCAGGATGGAGATTCCCGGAGACGAGTCGGTGGTTTGTACACCCGTCATCGAAGCCGGCGACAGCATGCGGGCCATGGCGCCGCTCATCCTGAACGGCCGTTCAAGGCATATCCTTTACCAACGCTTGCACAAGCGTCCGCGGAACGAACAGGAGTATCGCCGCAACAATGGTAAGACGCAACAGTTGGACTATCAGAGTGAGACACCTTATGCCGATTGGATGGAGAAGGCTGAAGTCTCGCTCATCATGGACAATTGCGGATGCGGTTGGAAAGCATTGCAGCAGGATAAATCGCCGCTCTTTGCCCTCGACTTCTCGAAACCTGCCGAGCCGGCTCCCGAGATGGTCTATTGGGTGCCGCAAGCCGAGGAGATAAAAGCCCGCAAATTGGAGGGTAGTGCATATTTGGACTTTCCCGTCAATCAGACAACGATCAATCCTTCCTACCGACGCAATCCGGAAGAGTTGCGCAAGATCCGCGAGACGATCGATGCTGTTCGCAACGATCCCTATACAACGATCACGCGGGTAGCCATCAAGGGTTACGCTTCGCCGGAGGGAGCTTACCAAAGCAATGCCTATTTGGCCGAGAACCGTGCCAAGGCATTGGCGAACTATGTAAAGGGTTTGTACGATTTCGGATCGATACAGATGTCGGTCGACTTCGAGCCGGAAGACTGGAAAGGATTAGAAAAAGCAGTGGAGAACGGCTACTTTTCCGACAAAGAGGAGTTGTTGTCGATCATTCGTGCCGACGAGCCGGCCGATTACGACCTGCGTGAACAGAAGCTGAAAGCCGTAAATGGCGGTGCCGCTTACCGCACGCTCCTGTCGGAGGTCTATCCGTCGTTGCGCCACTCCGACTATGAGGTGGACTATACGATACGAAACTTTTCGATCGACGAAGCGAAGAAGTTGGCCTTTAGCGATCCGAGCAAGCTGAGCCTGAACGAATTCTTCCAAGTGGCGGAGACCTATCCCGCAGGTTCGGAGGAGTTCAACGAGGTGTTTGAGACGGCGGTCCGTATCTATCCGGACGATCCGGTTTCCAATCTGAATGCGGCCATTACCGCTATCGGAGCGAAACAGTTCGGCAAGGCAAAGCGTTACCTTGCAAAGGCGAATGAGTGTCCGCAGAAAGAGTTGGCGAAAGCGGCCATCGCCATGTATGAAGGCCGCACGGATGAGGCTCGCCGGTTGCTGAAAGGCATCGAGCAGGCACCGGAAGTAGCGGATGCCGTGAAAGCAAACTTGCGCCAGTTAGAGAATTTGTAGACTAATTATTCAATAACCAATTAATTATATTCAAATGAAAAAAAACCTTTTATTTGCCGGACTACTGATGGTAGCTGCGACAATCGGATGTACGGATGATACCGATACTCCCGACAACAATCAGGACCCTACAGGGGAAACAGGTTTCGTAAAAGTAGCCATTAACCTGCCGTCGGTCTCTGGTAATTCTGTGAAAGCGAATGGGAACGATAACTTCGATGATGGTGTCGCTGCCGAGTACAATGTAAAAGACATGATATTGGCCATTTTCTCCGGAGCAGACGAAGCCTCTGCCTCTTGCACAGAAGCCCACGAATTGAGTTTGAATAAAAAAGAAGGATCGACAGCAAATGTAACGGTGAAATACACGTCAGGAACCGTCGAAATCAACAAACCGGCGCAAGGGAATACAGTTTATGCTTTGGTCATCGTCAACAAAAGCGATTTGTTCAGTGTAAGTGGTAACAAATTGCAGGTGAAAAGTGCCGATTTTACCGGTACGTTGGAAGGTTTGAACAACGCCGCCCAAGATTTCTCTGCGGATTATGCCAGTGTGGGCAATCAAAACTTCTTGATGGCGAATGCCCCAATCACCAACGAAGCTTCTACAACATCGAAATCGGATAGTCGAAAAGTAACGACATTGGTTCCGTTGACAATTTACAATTCAAAGTCTGAGGCGGATAACTCTGCCGGTGACAAGATTTATGTAGAGCGCGCTTCTGCCAAGGTTACCATGCAGTTGAAGGGAAATCCGGAAGACAATACACTGACCGTCAAAGCAGAAGGAACAAGCTACGATGGTGCTACTGTCAAGTTCGACGGCTGGGCTTTGAACAACACCAATACAAAATTCTATCCGGTTCGTAACGTAAGCAGTTGGACTGACTGGGCCGGATATTATGTGTCTACCGAAGTAAACCGTTTCTTCGGAGCAGTGGCTGATCCCTACCGTGTATATTGGGCCATCGACCCGAACTACAGTGGTACTACAACAGAGTTGACTTGGTCAACTACTCCTGATTATTCAACGACATTCGATGGTGCAACAGCTGCTTATTGTGCCGAGAACACTACCGATGCCGCATCGATGAAGAAGGCCGCCTTGACGCAGGTGATTTTGAAAACTACATTCAAGTTGAAAGATGCTGCGGCAAACGACAACCTCTTTTTGGGAAAAGGAAGTTCTTTAATCTATACGGAAACTGATTTCTTGGCTTTCATCAAAGCAAACATACCCTCTGTAACGGAGGTTATAGTAAAAAGCGGTGCTGCTGCAGCAACCATTACCGACAATGCCGGTGTCAAGAACGTGTTGGCAGTGAACGAAAGCTCTGAATTGACTGACGAACAAGCAGCTGCTATTTTGGCCAAGTTCGGCGGGGAAATCAAGTTCTATAAGGAAGGTGTCATGTACTATTACACGACAACCATCAAGCACTTTGGCGATGATCCGACAAATTTCGATCCGACTGTGGATGGTACTCCCTACTCTCCGGAGTCAAAATTCTTAGGCCGTTTCGGTGTTGTTCGCAACAACTGGTACGATTTGACAATCAACAGCGTAACAGGCCCGGGCGAACCGGATATCCCTGTAAAGCCGGATCCTGACGAACCGGACAAGGTGCGTAGTTATATCAACGTGGAAATCAATGTTTTGTCTTGGGCTAAACGTACCCAAAATATTGATTTGTAATCAAGACATTATTCATTCATATTCTCTCAATACTGAAGAACCACAGCCATTTCTCGTCATGGCAAAGTAGAGACGGGAAACAGAGTGCCCACTGAAAAGGGCAACCTTCGGGTGGGTACTCTTTTGAAATGGACAATACAACGCCCGACGGCCTTGGCCTTCGGGGAAACAACATATAAGAACATCGCTCTCCCCTCAGCGGAAAGGAGAGGGATGAACAAAAAGAAAAAAATAAAAAGACAATAAAGAATATGAGACGTAACAACCTCTTTCTGCTTTTGCAGGCTGTTTTCTTGGCAGGTGGATTGGCATCGTGCGACATGATTCACGATGATATCGATCCGTGTCCTACCGGAATTGATCTCTGCTTCCGGTACGATTATAACTTGCAGCGCGCTGACATGTTTGCCGATCATGTGGGAAGCGTTACCGTTTATCTGTTTGACGAGAACGGAAAGTTCTTGCTCAAACAGGAAGAAGATAATACTTCGTCTGAACAACCGCTCCGCGACCATAACTACAAGATGCACTTCGATCTGCAGCCGGGCAAGTACCGGTATGTCGTAGAGGCGTTGCAAGTGCCCTACGATCAGACCATCTCCAACGGCGGTGCCAATTTCATTCGTACCGAACCGCAGGAGGGCGACGCGCAAAACGTCATCACTCACACCCTCGAGCATGCCGCTGACGGCAAGGTTGTCAACCGGTCGTTGCCGCTCGATACGTTGTGGCATGGACAGTCGGCTCGCATGGTGGAGGTTGTTCAAGACCAAATCACGCGGGATACCGTCTCATTGATTCGCAATACGAAGCAGATCAGCGTTTCGCTTCGCGAGATAGACGAGCCGGCAACAATGGATGTGGCGGACTATGACTTCAAGATCATTGACCATAACAGCCTGTTGCTTTGGGACAATACGGTGGATGAAACAACGGAATTGACCTATACGCCCTATGCAACATGGAATACAACCGATAAAGGAGTATCGGAACAGACCGATGCCTTGGGCCGTATCGCCCATGCCGACTTCATGACTTCCCGCTTGTTGTATCACGATAAGGGCGAAGACGATGCCGTCTTGAGCATCACGAAGAAGAGTACGGGGGCGGAGATTATCCGCGTGAACCTGGCCGATATGCTGAGCCGTTTGAGAACAGCCGCCGATATCTATCGTTACTCTCCGCAGGAGTTCCTCGACCGTGGCCATGACTATCAGCTGACTTTCTACCTGAAAGGGGAGAAATGGCAGTATGTCAATGTGGAAATCAGCGTCCTCTCTTGGGCGAAACGTATACAGTTTGAGTCACTTTCATCCAAATAATCGAAAGAAAGGGTTCTGAGAATGAAATTGATACAGAAGATAGTAATAGGAATCATCGGCGTATGTTGCCTGGCTTCCTGCAGTCTGATCCACAGCGACGAGGACGATTGCCAGCCCTATACACCCGACGGTGAACCCTTTGCTTATGTGAGTCTCCGCATCAGCACGGGCCGGGTGAACAGCGTCACCAAAGCCAATCCGACGGGAGGCGAAGAGGGCGACGGCCGTGAAGAGGGGCAGACGAAAGAGAACCGGATTAACCACGTGATGGTATTCTTCCTCGAAGCGACAGACGATGGCATCAATGGTAGCGGATCGAACAAGATCGTTGCCAGCAAATACTGGTCGGAAAATGAATTGACGCCCACTAAGACAAATGGTTATCTCTCGGAGATAAAAGAGATTCAAGGATTGTTGGTGCAACATACGTATGATGTATTGGTAGTGGCCAACGCCGATACCCGACTCTTCGAAGGAATCACGACATTGGGTGAGTTGCGAGAGCTGACAACCTCCTCGCTTTTGAGCAGCGATTACGACAATTTCATCATGGCTTCGGCCAATATTGGTGACAAACTGGTGATCCAATTGAGCAATAGCAAGACGAATCCGGCCACGACCAACGAGATCGACATCGAGCGCGCCGTGGCTCGCGTGGACTACCGCGCCAAGGGATCGGCCGACCGTACCGACGGCATCTATGAGGTACCTGACGAATCAGGTAACAAAATGGCGGAGGTGAAGATCTTGAGCGCCATGTTGATCAACACGTTAAACAGTGATGCCCCGAGCTATCTTTTCAAGCATGTGACCAAGACCGGCGAATCGTTTACCGACGGTTCCATTATCTATTTGGGCGAGGAGACGGCTACGGCTCAAGGCGTGGCCACCAATTATGTGATCGATCCGCTGCGTACTTCGAAAGCGGCTACGAACTTCGATAAGGAAACCTATTATGGCTATTTCGATTACAATGCTTACGAGGACTTGAGTTGGGGAAACTATTTCGTGGAGGAGAGCCTCGTTTCGGGCTTGGCCGACGATTATATCTGTGTCGGCTATCCGAAAGAGAATACCAATCAGGTGGGCAATCGCAACAGCACAACGGGTATCGTATTCAAGGCGCGCTACACACCGACGGGCTATACAGAGAAGCAGACTTTCTTCGAATGGACAGGAAAAATCTATCCGACCATCGAAGCCATGATGGAAGCCTACGATCCGGCGGGGTGGAAGATCATTGACGAAAAGCAAGACCAATGGAATGATATCACTACTTGGAGTACATTGCGTACGAACATCATCTTCAAGTTGAAGGGCGGCGATCCGGCCGGTTACCGTGCATGGCTGGTAGAGCAGTCGAAAGACAAGGGCAGCGACACGGTAATTACAGCCGAAGAGAAAGCCGCTTTGCGCTGGATCAAGTATTGCGAGACGAATCTTTACTATCGCAACACCGACGGAAAGGTGGAGGTTGATATCAACGGCGAGGACGGTTCGACGCGTCAGGCGCTGACCCGCCGGGCACTCTATGAGGCGAGTGGTGCGGAGACATTCAAGGAAGGTATCTGCTACTACACCTATTGGATCAAGCATGCGAACGACAACGACGCGACAAATGACCTGACCGGGGGCAAGACCACGGGCGGCGGTTTGATGGAGTACGCCATTGTCCGCAACAATGTTTACAAATTGAACGTCAACAGCATATCTTCTATCGGCAACGATGTGCCGGGCGACTGTTTGATCAACGTCAATGTGTTGGTCGAACACTGGCAACCGCTCAATCGTGAAGATATCAATATCAAACCAACCACTAATTAATGTGTCATGAAAGGAATCATATATAAAACAGGAAAATTCTTGAGCCGGATAGCCATCTGCTCCCTCATGGCCTGTACACATACCATCAATGGCGACGACGATCCGAACATCGACCCGGATCCGAATCCCGATGCCTTGGTGAAGAATGTCAGTATCATGGTTGGAGCCGCCAATACACAAGGTACGAAAGCGATGCACGGTGACGAGTATGCTACCGAAGGCGAGTTTATCCATTCGTTGCATGTATTCATTGTCAGCAACGGTTTCATCGAGGAACACATCACCCTCGACGATGCGACGGCCGCCGGAACTGAGGCTGTAGCCGGCAACTTGCCGAGTTATTCGCAGCGTGTGTCGTCCATGGCTCCGGGTCAGAAGACCATTTACGCATTCGCCAATATGGAGAATGTCTATGAGACAGGCGGACAGACGTTGGACGTTCTCTTCAACGGTGACGAATACCAACGCGGTAAAGCGTGGGACGATACGAAAATCACCAACACAATCGTGAATGATCCCATGAGCCTTGTTGATATCGCCAACAAGAAATTCATTCCGATGAGCGTCAAACAGAACGTGACGGTGGTGACCGATAATCAGCAGATAACCGTCTCGTTGGTGCGTTTGGTGGCAAAGATGAGCATCTCATTGACGAACAACCAGGGAGCATCCCTCTCTGTTTCGAAGGTAAAGATCTCCGCCTTTGCCGAGGAAGCGCCGATGTTTGAATGGAGTGATTCGCAGACGGGCTCGAAAACTTTCGAGAAGACGTTCGATACGCCGGTTGTTGTGAACAACGACGAGTCGAAAGAGCTGCTGCAATGCTACGTGAACGAGACCCAAGGCACCACACCATTTCAGGTAACGCTGACAATCGGCGGCAAGGAATATACCGGTGTGCTGAAATCCTCGTCATTGCAGCGTAATCACTATTTGCCGGTTGTCTTGTATATGTTGGATTCATCGTTGATCCTTGAGTTCACTGCCGATGTCACACCGATCGGGGGCTATCCGACACCGGTGGTGTTGGGCCAGGCTTCATTGACCAACAACTATCTTGTCAACTTGCCGGAGGGATGCCGCTTTACCTTGAAGGGCCACTTCCTCACGACTGCGAACGAAAAGGTGGAGATCACCAGCTGGAAATGGTGGGTGAGAAGCGGATCGGATACGAAGATCACCGTTTCCACTACGGCCGAAGAGGATGGATCATATACCGATTTGAATGGCCTCGAAGGCAATGTAGTCGGCTTGTCCGGTCAGGATATTTATTTTGATTTCGATGTGTATCAGCCGATCCGTATCACGGGCGCATACTTGATCATCCACACCGTTCCGCTTCAAGATTGGGACACGACCTATCCGGCAGCGGCTCTGCTGTGGGGAGCCAAGGCGGTTTGGTACGAACCGGTGGGTTTAACAAAAGGAAAGTAAGAAAGGAGATAACGCATGAAACATTTCAGTGCAATCGTTTTGGCTTTGTTGTTGTTCCCATTCATTCACGCTTGGGGGCAAGGTTCCAACAGCTATTATTTGACGAGATACGAAAATAAATCCGTCCAATCAAAACCGGCCAAATGGCATGACTTGAGAAGCACATTGGGCATCAAGGCGGGTGTCGACCGTTTCGATGACGACATAAAGTGGTTCACCTTGGAGAATGGTGATTCTGTGCAAGCCTCCCACATCGTAATCGATACCATCTATGTCCACAAAGGACAGAGTGTTTCGCTCTCCGTTCCGGATGTGTGTGACGGTGATAATTCCGTCAAAACCTACCAACGGTGGTACGACTACCGAACAAACAGCACGTTGCATTACTCCTATGGTAGCCGTCGCACCACAACAGGAGACTTGTTGAAGCCCTCTGTCAGTGATACCTATTATCGTATGGCCAATGGTTATGTGGGCATTCCGCTATCATCGAGTGCTTTCTTGAACGCCACCTTCTACTATCCGACGGACAGCGAGTTCAATACGATGTTCCCCAATCCGGCGACCGGGTTGGACAACAAGTATTATATGATAGCCTGCGATGTGTCGGCTTATAAAGATTATACTGCGACATTCGATGCTACCACTTCAAAAAATTCATCCTTTACCGATAACTTCTACGAGCCGACCCTTGCGCACCGCATCATCTACTACATTGTTCCGTATGATGGCGATGAGGATTGGAACTGGTATGCAAAAAACTTGAAGGAGAACAAGACGAAACTCACCAGTTCGGACGAGAGCACGAACGCCTACATGGAAGAGTTCGAGATCGATTTTCCTTATAGACGTATTCCGGACCATACCATGGAGATGGTGGCTTTGACGAAATATGCCAATGCTTATTGTGTCGGTACGGACGATGAAAGCACAGCGGTGAATATCTCGTTGGGAACCAACACGGCGGGCATCAATTTGTATAGGACATCTTTGTCCGGAACCGGTACCATTATCTATTTCACTTATCCGAAAACCCTGAGCGACAAGACGCAGACGGTCAACAGTCCGGGTTCGCAAGCTACGATCTTAGTCAAGAAGACGGTGAACGGAACCACCTACAACCTGGCTCGTTACAAACTGACGTTCGAGGAAAAGAACCACTTGCTGACCCAAACCGAAGTGGTGCAATACGAAGCGGCCGGCAACAGTGAATACCAATACCGTATGCCAAGCTTCCTGAATTCGGAATACAAACTGCTGACCTATCGAAATTTCGACTACGACGTGACGATCGGTAATTCGTATGGATCTTCGAATTTCTACCCGTTCCCTAGCAGTTGGGTCAATTCAACCTATGGATTCTATGACGGTAGCGAATCTGTAAATGATTATACCGGTAACCACAATTGTGCCGAGTGGGGTTACTACGCCTTGACCAATACCTATGTGGAAGTCTCCGGTGGTGGTTGGGGACTGTCTTACGTTGCTCCGGACGATGCCGCTTCTGTTCGTCTGAACAGCCGTGGTAACCCATCAACCTACCACCTGTTTATCGATGCCTCCAACCGCCCCGGAACAGTGGCCCGCATTCCGTTCCAGGAAAACCTCTGTAAAGGTTCGGAGTTGGTCGTAACGGCTTGGGTGAAGTGTGCCCGTTGGGCTGCGAACAATGATAATGCTGCCATCTTGTTCTCCATCATGGGTGTCTCGACGGTAAACGGTGTCACGACCTATACCCCGATCCACCGTGCACAGACAGGGCAGATTCCGTGTACCTATCATAACAGCGGTGGGGTGACACTGCCCGGTTATGGATCCGATCATAACGACTGGATGCAGTGTTACTTCTCGTTTGTCAACGAGTCGGAAGATATGGATCGGTTCGATTCCTACTTGATCCAGCTCGACTCCAACTGTGGCAGTACCAATGGTGGCGATATGTATGTGGACGATATCCGCGTCTATTTGCAGACGCCCGAAGCGAAGGTTATTCAGATGAGTTCCGTCTGCACGGACGAAAATACGCGCCTCCATGGCTACCTGACCTGGGATCGCGTCCTTTCCCGTATGGGTATTACCGACACCACGACAGAAGCCACCTATGCGATTGATATTGCCTACGTCGATACGATTTCATATACCAATAAATACAATGAGCTGATCCAAGCGGGTACGGCCGAGGCCATGGCGCAGCAGCAGGCGCTCGACTATGCTGCCGTCAAGATACCGGGCGACCGGGGTGGCCGCTTCCTGCGTCTCTGTTTCAAAACACCCTACGCTGCCAATACGACCTACAATGCGGAAGACGACAATACGTCGTTGGTGGGGAGCACATGGGATGGACAGAACCTCTACCTTTTCGGCGGATATGATGAGGCCGGGCGCAAAGTGTTGACCGGTGATTATTATGCCAACCTCTCGCCGAACCGTCCCTACTGGCTGGTGATTTCCAAACCGGCCAAAGACGATGGTATGGCCGATGTCACCGACTTCATGGAGGAGTGGGGCACACCTTGCTGTGTGAAGACCTGCTTTATGTTGGAAGCTACCGACAAGGTCCGTGTGAACGGCGAGATTGTCGATCCCGACATGAGCTATTGTGCCGGCAAGGTGCTGAACTTTGCCGTCGGCCTGAAGGTGAACGTGGGCGACAAGGAGGTCGAGGTGACCAAAGGCGTCTACTTCGACTGGTTCTTCGGCTCGCCGGACAGTTCCGATGTGGAAGCGGAGTTCTTGAACACCGGCACCGGTACGACCTCTGTCCGCGAGGCTTTGAAGACGTTCCGCGTCTACTATCCCGATGCCGATGATATCAATGAGACAGACACGCCGGTGAAAGATGCGTTCACGCAAGAGATGTTCGACCTGCTCTATAACTATGTAAACATGAGCTATGACCGGGCAACGCAATACCCACCGCTGCTTCTTCATGTGGAAAAGCTCGATGTTTCTCTCAAGGAGTCGGGTCTCGGCATGATCATTGCCCCGATCCAGACGGATGTGGCGCCGGGCGATTATGACATTTCGGAGGATCAGTGGGCCACCATCTGTTGGAGCTACATCCCGATCTTCCTGCGTGCTTCCGGCAAGGCTCCGCAAGCAGGCATCGGCATCAACTATCTGAAATATCCCGACGACGTCATTTCGCCGGCCATTCGTATCGGCTACAAGCAGCTGCAGGCGTTGAGTGCAGACTCGTTGCTGACGGTCAACTTGCGCGGATCGACCTTTGTCTATGCCGAAAACGGTACGATGCGCCCGGTTTCGGACAATGATGCGTTGCAAAAACTCTACCTGTTCAACAGCGATGACCCGGAATATGCCGACCTTTTCGACACCGATTACAAGCCGTACGACTATCCGATCGGCTACCTCGACTCTCTTGCTTCGCAGCAATACACGGTAGGGTCTACCTTCAAGGACAGGATGAAGATCCACTTCGACTATGACGGGAAGTTGGCACCCGAGAACTCCACGTTCCGCTTCCGCCCGAAAGAGGGATACAGCTATTGGTTTACGGTCTATTTCGAAGAGGCGGACGCCTCCGGAAAGGCATCGGCTACCTGCGAGGGGCAGTTCAATGTCAAAATGATCGTCGTGCCGGAGTACCTCGTTTGGAACGACACGCAGAAGGATGGCAGCACCATGCTTGGCAACTGGAACAACGACGGCAACTGGAAACGTGCCACACTGGCGCAGATGAACCAATCGTCGGGCAGTGCCACCTATGCCAATGAGGTGGGTGGAGCCACCGAGACCGACAACGGTTTCACGCCGATGCTCTTCTCGAAAGTGATCATCCCGAGGGGAACATCCGTCGACCTCTATCCGGCCGGCCACAAGGGGAGTGAATGGTCTGAGGCCTATCGCCCGCCGGTGATTGCAAAGCCTTCCGAGAATATCATGTACGACTTGCAGACATTCAGCCCGAACACGATATCCAACACCGGCTATCAGACCGACCGCTTCCATGCAAATATCTGCAGTCAGATCCATATCGAGCCGGGTGCCGAGCTGGTTCATTCCGAATATCTTATTTATACGAAAGCATGGATCGACTACGAATTGGAGAAAGGCAAGTGGTATTTGTTGTCCACTCCGATGTACGAGATCGTGGCAGGCGACTTCTATACAAAGACATCAGGGCGCGAAACGGCACCTTTCTTCACCCCGATCAGTTACGACACGAGCGTCAATAATCGCTACAAGCCGTCGTTCTACCAACGTCTTTGGGCTAATGTGGCAGAATTGTACTTGCCGACGGACAATCTAAACTTCTTGAATATGGCCGTCAAGGGCAATTGGAGCAGCACCTTCCAGGCGATTGAAACATCCTATTCGTTGGGTAGTGGCTTTTCGATAAAGGTGCAGGATATCACCGACGGCACCAAGGCGTTGGTTCGTTTGCCGAAAGCGGATGTGGAATATTACAATTACAACAAGGCGGGTGAGACGTTCTTCCCGGCTTTCCCAACGAGTAAAGTGCAAAAACAGGTAGGAAAGTTCATGACGGACGATTTCTACCGCCTTACACTCGAAGGGGATATCCCTGAGATCGATATCGAGAACTATGAAGTACCGTTGTCCGAAGCCAATAATAATGATACGGAGTATTACCTGATCGGTAACCCGTTCATGGCACACCTGGATATGGACAAGTTCTTCGATGAGAATACCTTTTTGGAGCGTAAGTACTGGACTTGCGACAATGGTGCACAGACCGCAGCCGTAGGTTCGGATGAGGGTTGGGTATCTACCGATGGAGTCACCGCCTTCTCTGCCTATCTTCCGCCGTTGCGCTCGTTCTTTGTCAAGAAAAACGAGGGTGCTACCAATACGGCAGTCAACTTTACTTCGGACATGCAGGTGGTAGGAGCGACGAAGGTGGCTGTAACCTCGACACGCTCCTTGCGCATCACGGCTTCGGACGGTACGGAAGAGAGCAGCACGGTGGTGAACTATTCGGCCGAGGCACAGCGCGGCTATGAAGCGGACAAGGATGCTGTACTCTTCCTCGATGGCAACTTGGCGGCCGTTCCGATGGTCTATACCGTGGCCGATACGAAGGCGGTCAGCATCAACCGGACGAACGATCTGTACAATATTCCGATTGGTACTTACGGCGGTCAGTATGCCAACGTCACCTTGACCTTTACCGGTGTGGAACCGTTTGGCAACGTATCGCTCTACGATGCCGTCACCGGCCTGTCGACCCCGATCTATGAAGGGACCTCCGTCGAGGTGAAGAGCAACGTGGGTGGCCGCTATTTCTTGCGTGCCGGCACACCGACCAACAACGAGGAACTCACTGCTTCGCAAATCCTTGTCTATACCGTCGGTCAGAATAGGGTAGTGGTCAGCTCGACAGCGTCTCGGATCGAAAAGATCCGCATCAATACCTTCGACGGCAAACTGCTGAAAGAGGTGAAAGGGGCCGGACAATATCAGGAGATCGACCTCGAGAAAGGAAACTATATCGTGACGGTTCAAACCGACAATGGGGCGTCACACACCGAAAAGGTCCGTGTCCGCTGAGGATAAACGAAACAGCTAATAGGAAAAGAGGCGAGGGAATCCGACCATTCCCCCGCCTCTTTTTTTGCCGCATGGAGAGGGGCGCAAAATTCATGCCGATCTTTTGAAAAAATCATGCCGAGCAATTTCCAAAAAGCTCCCGAACTTTTTTCTATCTTTTGTTTATCTCCCTTTTCGCGTGAGCTGCATGAAATGCAGCTGGACACTACCTACTTTTTGCTTGATCAAAAAGTAGGCAAAAAATCAAGGGCTGAACCTGCTTGGCTACTACAGAGTTTCCGTTCGCTGTGCGCGTTACAGCCGCTCGCTATCGCTCGACTCCGGTAACGCTCCGGCCGCTCACTACAACTCTTCCGTTTAACGCCAACCAGCTTAGGCCCAATGTATGAGTCGTTCCGACTCACCTTCGCACTTCTTTTTCTTTTTTCCTTCATTAGTATAAAAGAAAGATATAGTATGTAAGAACGAATCAAGTATGCAACTAAGTCCCTCAACGAGGCGGAACGACTCGCGGACGGGCATAAGCGTTGACCGTGAAGCGGAGAACGCGTGGCGAGCGGCCGGAGCGTTACCGAGCGAACAACGTGAATTTTTTCGTTAAGCCAAATGAACAAAGGCAAGCTTGCTTGACCTTTGTCATGGCGAGAAAAAACCTACCCCGGGTGAACGGCTGTAACGCGCACAGCGAGGTAGCGTTCGGAGTAGGTCATAAGCGTA
>CAVKMU010000024.1:0-38288 GCA_963657455.1 bacterium | reverse complement strand
GGTAATACAAATTATAATCATTAAAACCTCAACAGTATGAAATACCTATACTTTTTCTTTCTGGATGTCTGGATACTCGTCTTGGAGGACGTTATGAATATACGTTTACAAAAGAAACTTCGGACTTTACAGAAACAAAAAAGAATGATTATGGACATTTGTTTCCAGACATTCAATTTTCCTATCGATTTGCAAACGATAGTCGATTGCAGTTGACTTATGTAGGGGCAATCGTCCGTCCATGGATGACGTATCTGAATCCTTTTCGCCTATACAGTAGCCCTTTCATTGCCAAAGAGGGAACATCTACGCTCAGTCCAAGCTTCTTCAACAAAGTAGAATTAGCATTTCAAAAGAGTTTTCTTAAAGGTTTTTTCAAAGTATATTCTGCTTACTCGACATCCAACAATCAAATTGCAGAAGTTCTCCGTATGACATCGGACGGCATTTCGCTTTATAAATGGGAAAATGCCTATAAACAAAATGATTGGCGCATGGGATATATGCTCAATATGGGGCTTTTCAATTGGCTTAGAACCTCCTTAAGCGGATCTTTCCAGCATACCAATCCACAAACAACTATTGTTGGTTTTGAAGAAAACATACGAAAAGTGTTCAATACACACAATTGATGCAACTTTCATTCATATTCGACAAACAGCAACATTTCACCGGTTCTCTTATGGGAAGTGTCTCAACTCCACGCAGAACACCATTCGAAAAATACAGTACTACGGGATGGCTGCGAGGTGGCATCAATTATATTTGCTTGAAAGACAAATTGAATTTAGGACTCTACGTATATAATATCATTCCAATCTCTCCATCAGGGAAGTATTACTCCAAGTATCGAATCGATGAAATTCGAACAAAGCCAAAAAACTGGAGGAATCTTAATAAATGAAATCAAAAATATCGTTATCACTATTATTGCAGCCACTTCGGTAATCAATGGTAATCTTTCTTTAGGAATGATGTTGGCAATACAAATATATTATAGGTCAACTCAACGTACCCATCGAACAATTCGTTGAATTTGTTTTCGGGTGGCAAGATGTACAGATTTCACTTGAACGCATGAACGAAATCCGACATCGCCAAGAAGAGGAGACTCCCAAACGAAACATTATAACCTTTCCCAATAAAAGCCACGACATTCTATTGCAAAATGTGACATTTCAATATGAAGGGCCACATTCTCCCAAGGTGTTAAACAAGTTAGATTTAACCATTCCATATGGCAAAGTCACGGCTATTGTCGGAACAAGTGGTAGTGGAAAAACCACCTTAATAAAACTATTACTCGGCTATTACGAACCAATAGAAGGGAAGATCAGCATAGCAGGAGAGGACTTGAGACGCTACAATCTCAATTGGTGGCGCGACCAATGTGGCGTCGTCATGCAAGATGGGTATCTCTTTTCTAAATCTATTGCCCGAAATATTGCCGCAGACGATAAAGATATAGACAAAGGACGATTATTACTTGCCGTTCGGATAGCCAATATTGAAGAGTTTGTTGACCGACTTCCTTTGAGGTACAACACTTTGATTGGGGCGGACGGCCAAGGAATCAGCCAAGGACAACACCAACGTATATTGATAGCTCGCGTAGTCTATAAAAACCCCGATTTTATATTTCTGGACGAAGCAACAAATTCATTGGATGCCAACAATGAACGAGTTATAGTAGAGAACTTAACAGATTTCTACAAAGGGAAAACAGTTGTCGTAGTTGCTCACCGACTAAGCACAGTTAGAAATGCTGATCAGATTGTTGTATTGGAGAAAGGTTTAGTAGCTGAACACGGATCGCACAAAGAGCTAATTGCAAAAAAAAGGAGCTAATTACAATCTTGTTAAAAATCAATTGGAATTAGGGAACTAAAAGGAGGAGAATTATGCGAAGTAATCACTATGAGGAAATGAGACAAAAGTCTGACACAGAAAAAGAAAAGATAGAGTTGCGCAGTGAAAAGGTCAGGAATTTGGTTGGAGAAATCCCTCCTCTTTTAATTAGATGGGGCAACACTATTCTTCTTATCATTCTCATCTTGCTTGCCATAATCGGATGGATACTATTTATAGGATATAGCCATCAATAGTATTTCCCCCTACTCTCTCGTTAAAAAATCTTATATGTTTGCATTTTCAAGTTACGAGTAACCTATATTTTTTCATAACTTTGTGGCTGAAAATTAAAGAGAACTATAATCATATGTTAGTTAGATTTTATCAAATCTCCATCCGCTACATCAACAAGGTACACGATTTCCATGCATGGGGTGTAGCTGTTTTAATCTAATTCATTGCTGTTTTCTCTCTCCTATTGAGCTTCTTCAAAAAGTTCAACCATTTTATTTAAAAACAAATCCATTTTATATTTTTATTTATGAGCAAAAAAAGCCTGCTCATGATATGGTGTCTCGCCATATTATGTGCCCATAAACTTTACGCCCAGCAAGCCTCTTTACGGACAATGGGCCTTGATGAAATGTTCCGTTTGGCAGACGAGAACAGCCAAAGTATCCAAACTTACAAGACAGGCATGGAGGCAGCCGACGAAGGAGTCAAAGCCGCCAAAGCCCAAAGATTACCCGATGTGAACACATCTCTGTCATTCAGTTATTTAGGAGACGGGAGATTATGGGATCGCGATTTCAGTAATGCACAAAGTATTCCGATGCCTCATTTCGGAAATAACTTCGCTCTCGAAGCACAACAGGTGGTTTATGCCGGTGGAGCGATCACAAGCGGTATCGAACTGGCCGAACTCTCACAACAAATGGCCAATCTTGACTGGCAAAAAGACCGACAAGAGATCCGTTTCTTGTTGACCGGTTATTACTTGGATCTCTATAAACTGAACAACCAACTGCAAGTCCTACAAAAGAATCTGGATCTGACCGAGCAGGTGATCCGCAATATGGAAGCCAGAAAAGAGCAAGGAACTGCCTTGAAGAACGATATTACCCGCTACGAATTGCAGAAAGAGACGCTCCTGCTGCAGATGGCAAAGGTGAAAGACGGCATGAAAATCATGAATCATCAATTGGTTACGACATTGCATCTGCCGGTTGAGACAATCATCCAACCGGATACGACCATATTGCAACAAGAAGTTCAAACATTGGTCGAGCAAGATTGGCAACAGCTTGCCTCACAAACTCATATCGGATTGCAGCAATCGGAAGTGGCAGCAAAGATGAGTGACGAAAAAGTCAAGTTGGAACGCTCCGAACGATTACCGAAAGTGGCCATCGTAGCCGCCGAACATTTGGACGGACCGATCACCATTGAAGTACCGACCCTCGACAATAATTTCAACTACTGGTATCTTGGTATTGGAGTCAAATATAATATTTCCTCTCTTTTCAAGAACAACAAAAAACTGAAACAAGCCCGGTTGGCCTCCCGACAGGCACACGAAGCACATGATTTGGCACAAGAACAGGTTGAAAATGCCGTACAAGCCAACTATGTCAACTTCATGACAGCATTCACTGAACTACGTACACAAGAGAAAAGTGTAGAATTGGCTGATGAGAACTACAGCATCGTCAACAACCGATATCGAAACGATTTGGCTCTACTGACAGACATGCTGGATGCCAGCAACATGAAGTTAAGTGCAGACCTGGCTCTTGTCAACGCACGTATCAACGTAGTTTACAACTATTATAAAATGAAATATATTACACATACATTATAAAAAGAGATCATCATGAATACAAGAAAAATTCAAAAAACCGTCTATAATATCATCATTATCTGCCTTCTCGTCGGAGGTCTCGCCTATGTTTGCTCCCGCTTCATGCACTTGGGAAATGTTGAATATACGGACAATGCACAAATAAAGCAGCATATCACTCCCGTCAATACGCGTGTTCAAGGCTTCATCAAGAAGATCTGTTTCGAAGAATATCAAGCTATTCACAAGGGTGATACGATTGCCATTATAGAAGATGCCGAGTTCCGTCTGCGATTAGCGCAAGCAGAAGCAGACTTGGCCAATGCCTTAGCTGGCAAAAATGCAACCTCGGCAGGTATTGCCACGACACAGAACAACTTGAGCGTAAGTGATGCCGGAATCATGGAAGCAAAAGTGCAGATGGAAAATGCAGAACGAGAGCTGAAACGTTACGAGAAACTGTTTCATGAAGATGCCGTCACTCGTCAACAATTCGACAATGTACAGACAGCCTACAAATCGGCCAAGGCTCGCTACGATCAAGTTTCTCGCGCCAAGCATTCTACATCATTGGTAAAAAACGAGCAGACTTATCGCTTAGGACAAAACGAAGCCGGCATCCATGTGGCAGAAGCCGCAGTCGAATTGGCCCGATTGAATCTCTCCTATACAGTAATCATGGCAACCTGTGATGGCGTAACCGGCCGCAAAGAGATCCATGAAGGACAATTGGTGCAGCCCGGACAAACCATTGTCGACATCGTAGATGGAAGCGATTTGTGGGTAATTGCCAACTATCGCGAGACGCAACTGCCGAATATTAAAGAGGGGGCAGAGGTAAAAATCACGGCAGATGCTGTGCCGGGCGTCGTATATAAAGGCATAGTAGAATCCATTTCGGATGCAACGGGCGCAGCCTTTTCGCTCATTCCTCAAGACAATGCAACAGGCAATTTCGTCAAGGTTGAACAACGCATTCCGGTCCGTATCCATTTGAAAGAGAATGCCGCAGAAGATTTAAAGCAACTGCGTGCCGGATTCAATGTTGAATGTGAAGTGAAATATTAAAAATATGGGAGCACCTGTACTTAACGGTCCTTTTGTAATGCCCATGTTTCGCGAGTTCATACCGCGAAAACTCCAGCCATGGCTGTACCTCTTTATTGCCATCACCTTCCAATTGTCGGGTGGGCTTTACTTAGGCGCGCTCAGTCATATGGTCAGCGGGCTGTCGCTTATGCGGGAAGACATTCAGATGTGCTTGTATGCCAACCTGACAGGCATGGCCATCTATTTTCCGATGCTCTTCCGCCTGAAGTTTCGGTTTACGAACAAAACACTGCTGACAGCCGCTGCTTTCGGTGCGTTGGTCTGCAATTTGATCGCTCCACATATTACTTATCTTCCCCTTCTTTGGGCCATCTGTTTCATTGAAGGAATCTGTAAGATACAAGGAACGTTCGAATGTATGAGCAATATCCAGCTATGGATGACTCCGAAGCGCAGTTTTGCCATATTTTTTCCTCTGCTGAATATTGTCATTATGGGCTGTATGGAGTTTAGCGGACTGATTACTACTTACTTATCCTACTATTATCATTGGACATACATGCATCTTTTCATCTCGGCTTTATTCATGATCGATCTGTTGATTCTGCATCTTTGCGTTCGTCCATTCCATTTTTTGAAAAAGCGAATGCCGCTGTTCGGAATCGATTGGCTCGGTGCTTTGCTATGGGCTGCCTGGTTGTTGCAAGTTGCTTATCTGTTTGACTATGGTGAATGGTATGATTGGTGGAACAGCCCCGTCGTTTGTCGGCTGACAATCAGCATTTTCGTTACATTAGCCATCGCTCTTTGGCGAATGTTTACGATTCGTCACCCCTACTACGAGCCGAAGATGTGGACCTACCGTCACCTGTTTCCGATCCTTATCCTCATCGCTTTGGTCGAAGGATTCTTGGCAACGGAGCATGTATTGGAGGAGGTTTTCTATAGTGAGATCATGCATTACGAGGAGCTTGTCAGCGTTCGGCTCGACTGGTTTGCCTTTTTCGGTATAGTGGCAGGCTGCCTTTTCTCGTTATGGTGGATGGAGATCAAGAAATTCAACTATATTCGTCTGTTGACCTTAGGGGTCGCAACTCTGTTGGCCTACTTGATCATCTTCTATTTCACCATCGACAGCAACATCCATTTCTCACGTCTTTATCTGCCGACCCTCTGCCGTGGTTTTGCTTACGCCGTCCTGAGTGCCACCTTTATGGTTTGTTTGGAAGAGATCATGACCTTCCAACACTTTTTCCAAGCCTTGAGCGTATTCAATATGTTGCATATGGTGATCGGCGGAGTGGCCGGATCAGCTATCTTGACGCGAGCCATGAACTATTTTGTTCCGGACAATATGGCTCGTTATGGACAGGCTGTCGACAATGTTTCGTTCAGCAGCTCGCCCTTTCCGCTGGGCCATTTCATGGAGAGCTTCGCCACGCAGATGATGGAGATAAGCATCAAACAGATATACGGGTGGGTCATCTATGGATGTATTCTGCTCTTTCTGTTGTTTTTGCTTTACGACATGCCCGTCCGCAAGCAACTGAAACTGATGCCGAAATGGAAGAATGTAGCTATCGATGTAAAGAATTCTTTTTGGCGGACATGGCATAAGCCTGAATCGCTCGACAGATAACAACTACCTCTTCCCCGAGTTTTTAGCAAAACCATCCGACCGTTTTGATAAAGGCTCGCAGCTTAAAAAAGTTTTCTCGGGAGTGAACTGTAGTTTCATACCGAGAAAACTCCAGTTTTCCCCCGAATAAACTCGAGTTCATTCGAGGGAAAACTTTTCAAAACAGGGATATTTCTTTCGACATATTCCCGAACCACCCACTTGAATCATTCCATACTCTTTTAAAATTCACGTCAAAACATCTTTTATTTAAGATGTTTTATTTATATTTGCATCGATTTTGGTGCTTGTCTTTTTATACAAAAAAGGCGAGTGAAAAGGGAATCAGGTGAAAAACCTGAGCAGACACCGCTGCTGTAAGCTCCGCGTTTGTCTTTGATAATCTTTGCCACTGTTTCAGAAGAAAACGGGAAGGCGTTCAAAGATGGAGCAAGCCAGAAGACCTGCCAATATCATTAATTTTCAAGGCTTTCGGGTAATAAAAGCCTCAGATACACTACATTCAAGACAAGTCCCTATTAAAAAAGCTATTAGGAGACTACCTTCATTCATGCGTTCTGTTGTATTTTTCCCAAAAGTCCTACGTGTTATGTAATAAACGGATAAAAATGAGGACAACTACTATTGCGACCTTACTATTATTGCTATGTGTGAATATCATGGTTTTTGCTCAAACCAGCTTTACACTCTCAGGTACTATCACCGACGAAAACGGAGAGCCGATATATGCTGTGGCCATCGCCGTAAAGAACAGTGCCAATGGAACATACACAGACGATAGAGGAGAATATACATTAAATATGAGCTCAGGAAAACAGGTGTTGGCTATTTCGAAAATAGGCTATGCATCCAAAGTGGTGACTATCGACATCCAAGCAAACAAACGGCTCAATATTGTACTGAAAGAAAGCTCCGTCAATTTGGAATCAGTACAGGTATATGGGAAAAGCAGCGCACAGAAAGTACGCGAAAGCGCTTTTGCCACCAATGCCCTTAGTGTTCAATCGTTTGTAAATACCTCATCTAATCTGAGCAATATCGTGAACAGAACGTCAGGCATCCGTATCCGCGAAGAGGGCGGAGTCGGATCAGATTTCGAGTTGAGCATCAACGGAATGTCAGGAAACTCGATCCGTTACTTTATTGATGGGATGCCCTTGTCATCGAAGGGCTCAGGAGTGAATCTTTCCAACCTTCCTGTCAACTTGATTGATCGCGTGGAAATATATAAAGGTGTAGTCCCCTCCTATTTGGGGGCCGATGCATTGGGCGGAGCTGTCAACATCATCACGAAGCAAGAAAAGCGAAATTACGTGGATGCTTCATACAGTATTGGCTCATATCACACCCATAAGTTCGACTTCAATGCCCGGTTTGTAGAGAAAAAAACGGGATTGCTTATCAAACCAACCTTCGGGCTTAACTATTCGAAAAACGATTATATGATGAAATCGGTCGAAGTCTGGGATGAAAGTCAGGAAGCTTACATCATGTCAAAACGCAAACGCTTCCACGACGACTACTTCTCCTTATTAGGACAAGTCGAAGCGGGCTGGGTCAACCAATCATGGGCAGATGCTTTCTTCGTTTCTGCCTCCTATTCGAAAGTGAACAAAGAGATCCAAACCGGCTCCCTTCAGAGCAAAGTATATGGAGAAGCCGAACGCCGATCAGACGCTTGGAATCTGTCGGCCCGCTACAATAAGAAGAATTTACTCGTGGATAATCTTCATCTAAACGCATCTCTTTCACATACTTGGGATCATTCATTGACAGTTGACACGGCTTTTCGCAAGTATGATTGGAACGGCAATTACATCGAATCTTCACGAAATGAGATAACAGGCCGCGACCGCTCCATGCGACATTACAAGCGTCCTCTAACTATTGTCCGTGGTAATTTGGATTATCAGCTGAATGTGCACCATTCTCTTAACTTAAACTATTTGCTAAGTCGCACAGGTAACAACCGATACGACGATGTGGATAGCGATTTCGACCCGTCGAACGATCTTCTGGCTAAGCACAATATTGGCCTCTCCTACAACCAATCATTCTTCGAAAGCCGCATGAATAACTCATTCTTCGTGAAGAATTATGTCAATCATGTCGAGATTGAGCAGCAAGACTTGTATTGGTTGACCAACTCGAACAAGGTTCCTTCCTCAACAACAAAAGATTATTGGGGATATGGTGTGGCTGTCCGTTATGCTTTCTTGGATGAGTTCGCCCTCAAAATGTCGTATGAGCACAGTGTCCGCCTGCCACTCGCCCGAGAATTGTTGGGTAACGGAACAACTGTCATCCCGAACGTGGCATTGAAACCCGAAAGCAGTGAAAACTATAATATAGGAATGTATGGAACTGCCCGTTGGAAGGGTAACCATCAACTGAACTACGAAATGAATGGCTTCATCCGAGATGCTGACAACTACATCCGTGCCGTCATCTCAGAAAAGGAAGGGTTATTGCAATACAATAACGAGTCGAGCGTCTTCATCAAAGGTGTTGAGGGAGAAGTCAAGTACGACTATGCCGATATCCTTCACCTCGGAGTAAATGCAAGCTACCAGGAAGCACTCGACATGAACAAGACCCTCGAAAGCGGGAAACCGTCCATTACATACAAAAACAAGATACCGAATCGTCCATGGCTCTTCGGAAATTTCGACATGGATCTCTATTTCCATCGTCTTTTCTCGAAAAGCGACAAACTACGAATCGGCTACAACTATCAGTACGTCCACTGGTTCTATCTCACATGGGAAGCATATGGAGCTCTGGAAGGCAAGTCAAAAATCCCGACCCAACACCAACACAATGCCGCCATATCCTACTCATGGAATAAAGGGCGCTATAATGTTTCAGTAGAATGCAACAACTTGTTCGACAAAGCTTTATATGATAATTTCATGCTTCAAAAGCCTGGTCGTTCATTCGCTTGTAAATTTAGACTTTTTATAAACCAATAATAAAGAGAAGATGAAAAAGATTAAATTGTTTGCGCTGACCTTCTTGGCAGCCTTCTGCACGCTTACATTCAATGCGTGCTCGGATGAGGATGATCCAACGCCTACTCCGGAAGAAAAAGAGAATGAAGCTGATAAAGAAAATGACAAAATCAGTAGTGCTGATTACTACGACATCTGGGTGAGAGTCGGCAAGACCTCGGCCGATCGTCAGATCTTAGTGCAAAATGTAACAAGTTTGGAGGCAAGTGACACGCCACTTGATTTCACAAACAAAGGAGTAGAGTTGACCAGTTATCTGCGAGAAGAGACAACTTTCAAGGATGGATATTATTATCAGATCCCTGTTTCGAACGACCGTTTCTCGAAGTATTTGATTTATGGCAACGAATGGAGTGCTGTAAAAGAGCGTCCTTATGGCGAAAACACCTACCAAACTTATCGTTATACCCACGCATGGTTGGATGACAACACATTGATAATCATGTCTGCCAATGGTAAAAAGGATCAAATTATTTGGACAAAATTGAACACAACGGATATGTCTATCTTAGCGGAAGGCATACTGCCAATCGAAATTGCAGAGGGAGGCCAATTCAGCACATCCGGTATTTTGCGCTATCGCCAGTCCGATGGGACACTGATCTATTTCTTCCAACGCAAGAAAGCTGACTATGATGCCCGTTCCTTCTATGTGGCTTTCATCAAAGCTGAAGACATGAGCTTGATCGGAGAAGAGACCGTCTCTCTCGAAGAAGAGAAGAGTGCCGACGGATTCTATATGGGCGGAACGGCATACGGTGAGTTGTTGCAAGAGAAATCATTCTTTGACGAAAACGGACACCTCTATCTTTCTTGCGATATCGAAATCAACTATCCCGAAAAAGAGGCCCGCTTCATCCGTATCAAGAAAGGAGAATTCAAGGTAGACGAGAGCTATAAAGGCTACAGCGGCAAGACGGGTAAAATCGTTTCTTGCTCTTATTTGACAAACGGCAAAGCATTGCTTTATATCATCGACCCGACCCACACCAATGCAGGATGGGGAAGCAGTGGCGGTTACAACTGTTATTATGCTATTTGGGATATCACTTCCGACAATTTGAGTGATGTCATGTACAACGGCAGTCCGCTTCCTTTCTGTTCAGGACAATGGTCTCAACGTCATGCTGTTGTAGGCGATAAGGCTTATATCGGTACGAATCCGGAATCAGAATCGCCGGCAATCTATATCTATGACCTCAAGAGCGGTGATGTTGTAAAAGGTTTGACGATCAAAGAAGGATATGAATTCTTCCGCCTCGTCCCAATGACAAAAGCAAACAAACAATAATTCAGAAAAAATGAAGAAGGGAGTTTCATTTTTATTTAAACTGCATAAGATAACCGGAACGGCCATTTCTTTGTTTTTCTTGATGTGGTTCGTAACGGGTTTAGTGTTGCTTTATCACTCATATCCCCGACTACCGGCGGGACTGAATAATGAGATGAAAGAGGAGCTTCCTTCTTCATTGCCATCTGTCCGGTCTATAGAAGAGCGAGTCGGAGAACCTATCAAGCGGCTGTCTGTAAAAGAGTTTCAAAGACAAACGTTGATTACAGCCAATACCGCTGACAGTACGTATGTACTCAATGCAGATACCCTTGAAGCCGTCAAGCCTGTCACATTCGAAACCGCGCAAGCGGTAGCCCGTCGTTGGTTTTATGCCCCAATTATTCGGGTGGATACGTTACACAAACGTGAGCAATGGGTGCTGTATTCGAAATATGATGATCTGATGCCACTCTACAAGTTCTATTTCGATGATAAGGAGAAACACGAACTGTTTATATCGGGGGTGAATGGCGAGCCACAGCAACTTACCACCCGAAGCGAACGCTTTTGGGCATGGGTTGGGGCAATCCCTCATAAATTCTATATAACCCCTATTCGCACGGATGTAGACAGATGGAAAAAGAGCATCTCAATTGTCAGTAGTATTTGTTTGATTGCTGCAATATCCGGTTGGATATTAGGAATTTATTTATTAGCTAACACATATCGCCGGAAGCATGCCATTCACAATCCATACAAGAAAAAATGGTATCGTTGGCACTATTTCTTCGGTATGCTGTTCGGTATTTTCTTGATCGGATGGGCTATCAGCGGTATATTTTCGATGCAACGGATTCCGAAATGGATTGCACCGATGTCGGGGAACTACTTCTTCAGTTCATCGAAATTTTGGGGTCGAAACAATCCTTCGCTTGACAGTTATCAATTGGATTATAGCGTGTTGAAAAAAGCCTACCCTAACTTGAAAGAGGTGGAATGGACCCATTTCGGCAACATCCCAGCCTATCGTATCGTGGAAGGCAGCAACGAACGCTATATTGATGCCTCGACCAATGAAGTGAAGATCCTGCAAATACCCGAATCGACAATTATTGACGGCGTAAAAAAAGCCCATGGCGAGGATGTCAAAATGAAGATTTCGCTCATGGAGAGGTACGACAATTACTATGTACGTCGGCTTGACTTGTCGCTTCCTGTCTATAAAATTGAAATCGACGATGCCGACAAAACCCGTTATTATGTCGACCCGACAACAGGTTATGTCCGCTATCTGACGAAAAACAAGATGATCCGCAAGTGGATGTTCAACGGTATACATTACTTAGACATTGATGCTTTGCGAGCTTATCCGCTATTATGGAAAGGGTGCCTGTGGATATTATGCTCCGGATGCGCCATCGTCTGCTTGACAGGTGTCGTGTTGGGTGTCAAGACCCTGCTGCCAAGAGGCTCAAAAAAACGAGACCTTTCCGAAAACTAATGGATTTAAATTTGTTTTGCCAATAATATATTCAAGAGAAGCCCCGGGACTTTATCATAAATGTTCCGGGGCTTTCTTTCTAACCCTATCGAGCATCTAAAAAGTTTCTCGGCATAAAACTCCGGTTTTCCCCCGACTGAACTCGAGTTTATTCGGGGGAAAACTTTTCAAAACAGGGATATTTCTTTCGACTTGATCCTTGGCCATTGATTTTTTTCTCCGAAGAAGTTGCCGGAACTCTTTTCGAAGTTGAAAATTATAACGTAAATTTGTCTTCCAAACAAATAGACAGAATGGGACGGACATGCAACTGGCTGATCGCACTCGTGGCGATACTTACTTTGACAGGTTTCAATTCGTGCAAGCAAAAGCGGGGCGAATTGAAACAAATTTGGTATAATGGTAGTTATAACCGCGACTTCAACGACTTGAATGACGTGCACTTGGCAGAGGCTACCAAGATTGGAATCAAACCGATCTCGTCGCGCGAAGAAGCCAAACATGCCTCGCGAAAGATGGAGGAGATCAAATCGAACAAGTACTACGAAGTGGAAGATTTGACTCACTCGATCCCATTCCTTATCCCCGAGGCAGCTGATCTGCTCGAGGAGATCGGACGGAATTTTCAAGACTCGCTCGAACAATTGAACGCCCCCATCTATCGGATCAAGGTAACGAGCGTGACCCGAACAGTGGCAGATGTGACAAACTTGCGGAAACGGAACCGCAACTCGTCCGCCAATTCGGCCCACCAATACGGTACGACGTTCGACGTCTCGTGGGTTCGCTACACGAAAGTAGACGAAAGTGACACCCTTTCTATTGACAAGGACCGGTTGAAGATGGTGCTTGCTATGGTATTGCGCGATCTAAGGAAGCACGAACGGTGCTACATCAAGCACGAACGCAAGCAAGGATGCTTCCATATCACAGCACGTAAATAACTTTTTCATTCTTGCAATAAAAATTCAATTGATTGACAAATGGATGACAAAAGTTTTTTATATTTGCGGAATAATCATCAACTAAGCATAAGATGAAAAAGATAGTAGGACTACTCATGTTGTTGGTTGCCTTTGCTTCATGCGAAGGGCCAGTAGGACCGGAAGGGCCTATGGGACCACAAGGAGAAAGAGGAGACAGTACAGTAGAGGGTTGGCGTAACGTGACGATGACAGTCAAGAGCAATGATTGGCAACTGATCGACTATGTCGACGGAAACCCTTGTTATATGTATGAATTTTCATGGGACGAACTCACCAAGAACGTATACGAAAATGGTATCGTATTGGGGCATCTATATACAACTGTAGGGACTGCTGAGACACTGACTCCGTTGCCTTTCGTATTGCATCGGCAAAACAGTGAAGGAAATACATGGACCGAAACCTATACCTACGATTACAGTCCGGGTTATGTAGCGTTCTATGCAACATACAGTGATTTCTACATGGATCAAAAACCAGGCGATTTGACATTCAGAGTATCTATACTTTGGTAATCCCCTTGCAACAGATGGGAACATCACCGACCGACACACTGCTTAGTAAAACCGTTAGTCTGCTGGCCAACGAATCGTCTTACCAACGGCTTTTTCACAGTTGCCGAGACGAAGAGTCTTTGCCTTCGGCCAAGATAATGAAGCAGATCATAGACTTGTGTCGGGCTATTCTTTTCCCCGGCTACTATGGATCTGCCCATATCAACCGGCAAACGATCAAGTTTCATACGGGGGTAATGGTCGAAACATTGCATGCTTTACTCTCAAAAGAGATACAGGCCGGGATCTGTTTTGCTGATGTGTTGCAGGAGACATGCGTCGAAGATATCGCAGAAAAGGCGAAAAACTTGTCTGAACAGTTTATAACGACACTGCCCCTTCTGCGAGAATTGCTGGCAACCGACGCGGAAGCCACTTACAACGGCGACCCGGCAGCTCAAAACATGGGCGAAGTCATCTTCTGCTATCCCGGCTTTCGGGCAATATGCAACTATCGAATTGCGCACCAGCTCTATAAATTGGGAGTGCCCTATATCCCTCGGATCATCACAGAGCAAGCACATTCGGAAACAGGCATTGACATTCATCCGGGAGCAAGTATAGGACATCATTTTTCCATTGACCATGGAACAGGAACTGTGATCGGCGAAACAAGTGTGATCGGTAACCATGTACGGATCTTTCAAGGGGTCAGTTTGGCAGGAGAAAAACTGCCGCCTGACGAGAATGGGAATGCAATCCGTGGAGTAGCCCGCCATCCTATCATAGGAAACCATGTGACGATCTACTCGAATTCGACATTGATCGGACACATTCATATCGGCGATGGGGCAACCATTTTCGGCAATGTTTGGCTCACGAACGACGTAAAAGCAGGCGAAGCTGTGCATCAATACAATACAACGAACAAAGACAAAAATCATAATCATATATCAAAAATCGTAGATACAAATAACAATGGAAGAGACATTTGAAATGGTGGCTAAAACCCTTTGCGGGTTGGAAGACGTTTTGGCAGGCGAATTAACAGCACTGGGTGCCAACGATTTGCAGATAGGTCGCCGTATGGTTTCCTTTACAGGTGACAAAGAGTTACTGTATAAGGCAAACTTCTATTGTCGTACCGCATTACGCATCTTGAAACCGATCTATCATTTCAAGGCAAAAGATGCCGACACTGTTTATAAAGAGGTTAAAAAAGTAGAATGGGAAAAGTACTTGACTTTGGACAAGACCTTTGCAATTGACTCCGTAATCTACTCGGAGGATTTCAACCACTCCAAGTTTGTTGCTTACCGAACAAAAGATGCTATCGTGGATTACTTCATGGAGAAGCTCCACAAGCGTCCGTCTGTCCGTGTGAACAATCCTGATCTCTACATCAATATACATATCTCACACAACGACTGTACGTTATCAATCGACAGCTCGGGCGAGAGTCTTCACAAACGCGGCTACCGTGTAGCGCAGACAGAAGCTCCACTGAACGAGGTATTGGCCGCCGGCATGATCATGCTGACGGGTTGGAAAGGCGAATCTAACTTCGTCGATCCCATGTGTGGTTCGGGAACATTGCTGATCGAGTCCGCCATGATCGCCCTCAACATTGCCCCGGGTATCCACCGCAAGGAGTTTGCTTTCCAAAAATGGATCGACTATGACGAAGAGATGTTTGATCGCATCTATAATGACGACAGCCAAGAACGTGAATTCAAATTCAAATGCTATGGTTCCGACATCTCGCAACAAGCCATCGATATTGCCCGAGACAATATCCGCAGTGCCGGCTTGATGAAATACATCGAACTGGAAACAAAACCTTTCCAACAGTTTACAGAAGCTCCTCAACCGGGCATATTGGTAACCAATCCTCCTTACGGCGAACGTATTTCAAGTCGTGATTTGTTAGGCTTATACAATATGATCGGCGAACGTTTGAAGCATGTCTTCCCCGGTTATAAAGCATGGATTCTCAGTTATAAGGATGAATGCTTTGAGAAGATCGGCCTTCACCCGACGGAACGTCTCAAACTGATGAACGGATCGTTGGAATGTGAATATCGTGAATATGAAATGTTCGAAGGCAAGAAAAAAGAATTTTTGGCCAATCAACCGGAAGAACAACGCAGATTGCCAAGAAAAGACCGCGAACGTGAACGGAACTTCGCAGGAAGAAGAAACAAAACAGACCGTCCGGAACGTAGGTTTGCAGCCGCTCATCGTGACGAAGATGATTCATTCAAGAGCGGACGATATAGCGAAAAACGTCCGGCCAAAATGCGCTATCACGAAAACAACGACCGGAAACGCTTCGACAAACGCTCGTCGTCATTCGGTAACAAAAAGAAAGGACGCTTCCATGAAGATTAAGCATCTTATTCTCTGTTTATTTCTTTTGCCTATGACAATCTTTGCACAAGAGAAAGAACTTACGCTGCAAGATCTAATCCCCGGCGGGAAAAACTATATGCGCTTCGTCCCGAAGAATATAGCTCAACTGCAATGGAATGGTGACAACTATATCTATGCCAAAGGGGATAGTCTCATGATGGTGAACCCTTCCAAGCCGAAAGGCAGCACGGTTGCTTTGACACGTAGCGAATTGAATGAAGCCTTGCAAGGTGCAGGCCTGAAGAAGGTGGGCACTTTACCCCGTTTCACCGTCCTTGTCCAGGGCGAACCGGTGGTAGCTTTCATGGCTCAGCAGCACCGTATACATTATAATTATACGACACGGCAGATCATTGCAGATTACGCTTTGCAAAAGGAATGGAAAAATTATGACTATTGCACGGCCAATCAACATCTTGCTTTTACAGAAGGACAGAATCTGAAGGTATTGACTCCCGAACAAAAGCAAATTGAAATCACGCATGAGACTGCCGAAGGTATTGTATGCGGCACCTCTGTCCATCAAAACGAGTTCGGCATCCACAAAGGAATTTTTTGGTCTCCAAAAGGCTCAGCCTTGGCTTTTTACCGCATGGACGAGAGCATGGTGTCCGACTATCCATTCGTCAATATCGATGCTCGTATTGCAGAATCGCAGCCACACAAGTATCCAATGGCCGGAATGAAGAGCCACCATGTAACGGTTGGTGTTTACAATATGAAAGAAGGGACTACCATTTGGTTGAATACAGGCCTCCCCAAAGAGAAGTATCTGACCAATATCTCGTGGAGTCTTGACGAGCAACACATTTACATTGCAGAACTGAATCGCGACCAAAACGAGATGAATTTGGTTTGCTATTCGGCCGTAACGGGGAAACGTGAGGCGGTTCTCTTTACGGAGAAAGACGAAAAGTATGTAGAACCTCAACATCCTCTACTCTTCCTCCCGAATAATTCAGAACAATTCATCTGGCAAAGTGAGCGGGATGGCTTCAATCATCTCTACCTTTACAACACAAAAGGGGAATTACTGAAGCAACTCACGAAAGGAGAATGGGTTGTATTGTCGGTTAATGGATTCGATGCCAAAGGGGAAAACCTCTATTATACGGCCACCCAAACGCATCCATCCGGTTCATTGCCCCCCTCTCCTCTTTGCATAACCAATTGGCAACTGAACATGAAGAAAGGAACAACCGTTTGTCTTAACCAAGAAGCAAACGCCGGAAATGGTGTTCACTCTGCCATGATAAGCCCATCGGGGAAATATTTGTTGGACAGCTACTCTTCATGGAGTATTCCACGAAAAATTAATTTGGTAGAGACAAAGAAAGCGACCGTACTGAACAATTTGTTGACAGCCAAGAACCCTTACGAAGGATATGACATGCCAGAAGTTGAACGAGGTACGATCAAAGCTGCAGATGGTGTGACGGATCTGAACTATTTTTTGGTCAAACCGTTGAATATGGACAGTACACAAAAATATCCGACCATCGTCTATGTCTACGGAGGCCCTCACGCTCAGTTGGTAACCGGCGGATGGATGGGGGGCGTCAGCGGATGGGATATCTACATGGCTCGAAGAGGTTATGTGATTTTCACGGTTGACAGTCGCGGATCGGCCAATAGAGGGCACGCTTTTGAAAGCATCATTCACCGAAATCTTGGCGTCAATGAAATGGCAGACCAAGTGAAAGGAGTTGAATTCCTCAAGAGCAAACCCTATGTAGATGCCGACCGTATCGGTGTTCATGGATGGAGTTTTGGCGGATTCATGACGACTAATTTGATGTGTTCCTACCCGGATCTCTTCAAAGTAGGAGTAGCAGGTGGACCGGTCATCGACTGGAGCAATTACGAAATCATGTATGGCGAACGATATATGGATCGTCCTCAAGACAATGCAGAGGGATATAAAGGTTCCAATCTAAAGCTGAAAGCCAAGAATTTAAAAGGACACTTGCTCTTGATCCACGGGGATATTGATCCGGTAGTCGTATGGCAACACAGTTTGGGATTCCTTAAAGCGTGTGTGGAAGCCAATACTTATCCTGACTATTTCGTCTACCCCGGCCATGAACATAATGTGATCGGGAAAGATCGTCCGCATCTACACGAGAAGATCACCCGATACTTTGATGATTATTTAAAACGATAAACGAAAGATTTAAACTATAACGAAAATGAACATCCTTTTATTAGGCTCGGGCGGCCGTGAACATGCCATCGCATGGAAAATAGCCAAGAGTTCAAAAGTAGATAAGTTATTTATTGCTCCTGGTAATGCAGGAACAGCACAGGTAGGAACAAACGTCAATATCAAAGCTGACGATTTCCCTGCTATCAAGGATTTTGTCTTGTCTCATCAGGTAGAAATGGTAGTAGTAGGACCGGAAGATCCATTAGTCAAAGGCATCTACGACTATTTCAAAAACGATGTTCAGTTAGCATCCATTCCTGTAATCGGCCCAAGCAAGGCGGGTGCACAACTGGAAGGAAGCAAAGACTTCGCTAAAGCATTCATGATGCGCCACCACATTCCGACAGCACAATACAAGAGTATCACCGCTGAAAACTTGGAAGAGGGATTGGCTTTCTTGGAGACATTGCAAGCTCCTTACGTATTGAAAGCCGATGGGTTGGCAGCCGGTAAGGGCGTTTTGATCATCGACAGCTTGGAAGAAGCAAAAAAAGAGCTGAGCGAGATGCTGCAAGGTATGTTTGGCGATGCCAGCAAGACCGTTGTCATTGAGGAATTCTTGGACGGTATTGAGTGCTCTGTCTTTGTCGTTACAGACGGAAAAGACTATAAAATTTTGCCGGTAGCCAAGGATTACAAACGTATCGGTGAGGGCAATACCGGTTTGAATACGGGGGGTATGGGTGCCGTTTCGCCCGTTCCATTTGCCGATGCAGAGTTCATGCAGAAAGTAGAAGAGCGTATTATCCGCCCGACTGTAAAAGGTTTGGCCGAAGAGGGCTTAGACTATGCCGGCTTCATCTTCTTAGGATTAATCAATGTCAAGAACGAGCCGATGGTCATCGAATACAACTGTCGCATGGGAGATCCTGAAACAGAGGTTGTTATGCTTCGTATTCAGAGCGATTTAGTCGAATTGCTGGAGGGTATTGCTCACCACGATTTGGCTTCACGTATCCTAATCCAAGACCCACGCGCGGCTGTAACTGTCATGTTGGTAAGTGGAGGCTATCCTGAAGCCTACGAGAAAGGCAAGATAATTACCGGATTTGACAAGGTATCGCCCGAGAACATTCTTTTCCATGCCGGAACAAAAGAGGCAGATGGCGAAATCAAAACCAATGGCGGTCGCGTGATTGCTGTCAGCTCATACGGCACAACCAAAGAAGAGGCCTTGGCCAAATCTTTTGCCGGTGCTAAAGCTATTCAATTTGAGAAGAAATATTTCCGTAGCGATATTGGATTCGATTTATAATTGATCCTAAAGAATTGTTTAAGCGGGTACGGACGAAATATTCCATTCGTCGTACCCGCTTATTGTTTTTAGTTGTAGAAAATTTTTACCTTTGCAGACGAATTTGCACAATATAAATACAGTTCGACTATGCTCCGCTCCAACAATAGGAATCAACCCATCAGCACAGGTACACTTTTTTACTTGTGTGTCGGATGTTTGATCTGTTGGATCAGTTGTTTTCTCAAGTCTGTCGGCTATCCAATCTACGGCGAAGTGACCGCTCCTGCTCTGTGGAACATGCTCTGCTCCTACTTGCCGGGGAAACCTTTGACATATACCATGGGGTTTCTTCTCATGATTGGAGGAGTCTTCATGATTCACCGCGCCAACTATGTGCTGATGCTTATTCGTGAACGGACATTGTTGCCGGTCATGATTTACATATTGCTGATCAGTACAAACCTGGACTTTTTGCCATTGAAGTCCACTTCTTTTGGTGTATTCTTTTTGATTTTGGCCATCTATTACCTGTTCATTTCCTATCATGACATGGATTGCCAGCGGAATATCTTCAATGCCAGCTTGATATTAGCGACAGGAAGCTTGTTGTGGAGTTATATTCTTTGGTTTTTCCCTCTATTTTGGTATGGAATGTACAAATTCAAATCATTGACAGTCAGAACATTTCTATCCAGCCTGTTGGGTATTGTTGTCATTGCCTGGTTCTTCTATTGTTACAGTGTATGGCAACAAAATGTCGCATTGTTTGCGGCTTTCGACTCGTTGGTCAAGCTCCGTCCATTGAGTATTTCAGGGAATAGTTTCACAGATTGGTTAACCATCGGCTATACCATCGGCATGACATTAGTGGCTTCGGGCAATATATTGACGCACGAATATGAAGACAACTTGCGAACACGCGAATTTCTTTCGTTTCTGATCGTATTGGCTCTCTCATCGTTTGCGCTCTATTTTCTTTATGAGCAGTCATCGGAGGAATTTTTGCAAATAGCATGTTTTCCTGCTTCTATCTTGATTGGCCATTTTTATACGATTGTCCGCAACCGTTACACCCGTTGGCTGTTTCATTTATCAGTCATTGTTTTGATTGTTTTATTACTTCTCCGATTATGGAATTTCTAATCGCTTACGGATATATAGGCGTTTTCATCGCCTCTTTTTTGGCCGCCACCATCTTACCCTTCAGCAGCGAAGTGGTATTGACCGGCGTATTGTTGGCCGGCTCCTCCTATTGGGCCTGTATGATTGCCGCCACATTGGGCAATTTCTTGGGAGGCATGAGTTGTTATTGGCTCGGGATGTTGGGCAAGACTGAGTGGATTGAGAAATACTTGAAGCTCGATGCCGAAAAACTTCACAAAGTACAAGAATGGATCAAGGGGAAAGGCTCATGGATGGGCTTTTTCGTTTTTCTGCCCGGCATCGGCGATTTCATCGCAGTTGCCCTTGGTTATTTACGCGCCAATGTTTGGATTGTGGCCATCTCTATGTTTATCGGCAAAGCCATCCGCTATTGGGTATGGATGGAATTCGTCTATAAAGTGCAATCTTTCTTCTAAAAAAGAGCAAAAATTAAACTTCTATTTTATACTAATTTTATATTTTTGCGACAAAGAAATCATTAAAAAAATGTGTACTACCTCATCTAACGTAACAAAAAGACAGATAATCATGCGCGAAGCAAAAGATTATATCATGATTGCTATCGGTATGATTTCATATGCTATCGGTTGGACCGTATTCTTGTTGCCAAATGATATTACGACCGGAGGCGTTCCCGGTATAGCTTCTATCGTCTATTGGGCCACAGGTATCCCTGTTCAATACACCTATTTCACGTTGAATGCTCTTTTGCTGTTGTTGGCATTGAAAATCTTAGGCTTTAAATTTTGCGTAAAGACGATTTTCGCTGTCTTCTTTTTGACCTTTACCGTTTCAGTCATGCAGCAAATTACGGCAGGAATGACGATACTGCATAGCCAGCCGTTCATGGCTTGCGTACTGGGTGCTTCCTTCTGTGGAGCGGGTATCGGCATCGCTTTCTCGAACAATGGCAGTACCGGCGGAACGGATATCATCGCAGCCATCATCAACAAATACCGTGATGTTTCATTAGGACGCATTGTAATGCTCTGCGATTTGATCATCATCTCTTGCAGTTATTTCGTGTTAAACGACTGGGAAAAGGTGGTTTACGGATATGTCACCCTCTATGTTTGCAGTTTCGTTCTCGATCAGATTGTGAACAATACCCACCAATCTGTACAGTTTTTCATCATTTCGAAACATTACAAAGAGATCGGTGAGCATATTGTCAACGATATGCACCGCGGAGTAACCATACTCGACGGAAAAGGATTCTATACCGGCAACGATATAAACGTCATGTTTGTTTTGGCAAAGAAAAGAGAATCGAACAACCTCTTCCGACTGATCAAGGACATCGACCCGAAAGCATTCGTCACGCAAAGCAATGTCAAAGGCGTATATGGCGAAGGATTCGACCATATCAAAGTCAAATAACAACACACAACAAATAGATTTACTAAAGAGGTAGGTACTTTTTTCAACAGGGTGCCTACCTTTTTTCATATAATACTCGAGTGCTGAAAAATTTTCTCAAGGGAAAACTCGAGTTTTATGCGGAGAAAACTACAGTTTATTCGGGAGTGAACTGCAGTTTCATGCCGAGAAAACTTTTCAAAACTGCAGACAAATAAAAATATTCCCGGTCAAGAAATTTACAAATCAAAGCCATAACCATATAAAAAACGTTGTTAAAAATATAAAAAATAGGGGGGGGGTATTGGTAGAACTAATGAAATGTCCTAACTTGCCAACGTGAAAATATTGTGATGATGAACTCTATCGAAGAGCCAAGACCAAAGTTGTAACTCCGAAGATGGAATGATTTCCGAAATATATTATTACTTTATAAACAGTTAACTATGAAAAGAAAATCCAAATTAGCACATTGGTTTCTGCTATCGGGGCTGTCAGTTGTTCCGATAGGAGTACTTGCCGACACCAATTCATTCAAGCAAGAGACGAACATTTCCCAGCAGAATGAACGCGTATCCGGTGTGGTCAGTGACGTTGCAGGCCCTATTGCAGGAGCCACGGTCATGGTAAAAGGTACCACCAACGGGACAATTACCGACATGAACGGGCAGTTTTCATTGAGTGGGTTGAAGAAAGGGGATATATTGCAAATCTCCTATATCGGATTCACCACACAAGAAATAACATACACCGGGCAAGCCTCTTTGAAAATCAACATGGCCGAAGACTTGAAAGCACTGGACGAGGTCGTAGTCGTCGGGTTCGGTTCACAAAAGAAAGCCGACTTGACCGGAGCCGTATCACAGGTAAAGATGGACGAAATATTGGGCGACCGTCCCGTAATCAATGCCACAGCCGCCCTGCAAGGAGCCATGCCCGGTCTGATGGTGTCCGGATCCTCTTCACCGGGACAGAGCAAAAACTTCAATATCCGTGGCGACCTTTCCATCAATGGTGGTTCGCCCCTTGTATTGATAGACAATGTCGAGGGCGATTTGAATGCCCTGAATCCGGATGATATCGAGAGTGTATCCGTATTGAAAGACGCAGCTTCGGCCGCCATCTATGGAGCCAGAGCCGCATCGGGTGTAATCCTTGTCACCACCAAACGGCCACCTAACCACGCAAAGTTTCAGCTTACTTACAGCTTCAACCAAGGATGGGAAAGGTCTATTGGCCGCCCCGTGCAAGCTTCGTTGGCTGACTACATTGCCGCCTATGAAGAGGCTGGCTATTCCAGTCAGTATTGGGCCGGAAACGGACAGCTCAGTACATGGAAAGAGCTGCTCCAACAATATCAAGCAGGCTCCCTGTCCGGTGTTTTGGAGAACGGCATTTACAAACACACGGACGGAAATATCTACTATCTGAAAGAAGGCGATCCGCAAGGAAATGCACTGGGCACCGGTATTCTGTCGAATCATAATGTCTCCGTTTCGGGAGGTACTGATAAAATCCGCTTCCGCGTATCGGGAAACTACAGTTATGAAAACGGTCCGATGGTGACCGACAAAGACAAGTACATCCGCAAAGCCTTGTCATCTTTCCTTTCGGCCGACATCACTTCGTGGTATACACAAGAGATAACCATGTATTATACTGACACAGAAAAGACGGCATTGACCAGTAACATCCGCGACCCATTCGCCACACGTCTGATCAGTTGGTATCCGGAAGGCTACATGCCAAAGGAAATTATCGGGACTTCGGAGGATCTGATTATCGACTCTCCGAAAAACTCCTACTTGGTGTCCCCCACCTCAACCACCAACAATGCCATTCCCCGTATCCAAGTAAAGGCCATTATCAAGCCTTTGTCCAATTGGGATATTGTCGGTGAATATACCTACAACCGCAACAACTATAAATACAAGAACTACACGGGACTCATGGAATATGCCGATGTGCAATTGGCCGTGAAGCAAATGCCGATGAGCGGGATCGACACCTATACCATAAACAGCAGCGAGACAAAATACAATGCCTTGAACCTCTACTCCACATATAAGCTGGAGCTCGATAAACACAAGGCGAGTTTGATGGTCGGCTATAACCAAGAGAGTTCATGGTATGGCTATCTGAATACGAGCATCGACCAGCAATCTGTGCCCACCGTGCCATCGTTCGGCGGAGGAACGGGAACAAAAACGATCAGCGAAGGCTACTCGGAATATGCTATCCGAGGTGTATTCGGCCGTCTGACCTATAGCTTCGACGACAAATATCTGTTGACAGCCAATATGCGTTACGACGGATCGTCAAAATTCCCCAAAGAAAACAGATATGGCTTCTTTCCTTCCATCTCAGTGGGTTGGCGTCTTGGCCAGGAATCATTCATGAATTGGTCACGTAGCTGGCTCGACGACTTCAAGTTGCGCGCATCTTATGGCTCAATCGGCAATCAAAACATTGATCCGTACGGATATATTGCCTCAATGGCTATCGGCCAATCTACAACTTGGCTGGACAATAATGACAAAATTACCTATATCGGAGTACCGGGCCTCGTTCGCGCCAACTATACATGGGAGACTGTCACCACGTTGGACGTTGGTTTTGATATGACACTGCTCAACAACCGCTTGAACACCGTCTTCGACTGGTACAAACGTGATACAAAAGACATGTTAGCCAGCGGAGTAGAGCTCCCCTCAACGGTAGGAGCCAGTGCTCCATTGCAGAACGTGGCCAACATGACTACCAACGGATGGGAATTGGCCATTACATGGCGCGACAAGATCGGCGACTGGAACTATAGCATTGGTTTCAACCTCTATGATCATATGTCGAAAATCACCAAATACAACAACGAGTCCGGCAATTTGGATTACTACTATAACGGGCGGAAATTCAACGAGATATGGGGATATGTATCGGATGGATTCTATAGCATTGACGACTTCGAACCGGCACAAGCTAAGACAGGAACGTGGGTATTGAAAGAGGGCGTTGTAAAAATCAACGGCTACACACCGCAACCGGGCGATGAAAAATTCAAAGATTTAGACGGCAATGGAATCATCAATACAGGAGCTTACACGTTAGAAGACCCGGGAGATATGAAAATCATCGGCAACCGCACCTCCCGCTATCAGTTCGGAGCCAACTTAGGAGCCGGATATAAAGGATGGGATTTGAGCGTCATGCTGCAAGGTGTCGGAAAACGAGATGTAACGTTAGGCGGAACAGCTCTCTATCCTTTTGGAGGAGCCGGATCGGATGGTGTTTTCCAACCGCTCTATTATAACCAAACAGATTATTGGAGAGCGAAAAGCTATGACCCGGAGAGTCCGGACTATATGGTAGCAGAGAATCCGAATGCCAAGCTATTCCGCGTCTATGGACAAGAAAGCAATGTCGGATCCAATACACGAACGAGCACCAAATATTTGCAAAGTGGTTCATATATGAGAATCAAGAACGTCACCTTGTCGTACACGTTCCCAAGAAAATGGATCGAAAAGATCCAGCTGAATCAGTTGCGGCTCTATCTCAGTGTGGAGAATCTTGCGACTTTTACTTCACTACCCAAAGGGTACGACCCGGAAAGCCTTGCATGGTCTTATCCATTCTATCGCACATGGTCCGTCGGAGCCAATGTATCATTCTAAAAAACGAGAAACAATGAAGATCAAAAAAATATTATCAACGGCTTTTGTCATCTTGTCTCTTCTGACTGCTTGCAACGATGACTTTATGGAAAAGTATCCGCTCACCTCACTGGGAGAGTCGAATGCTTTCCAAACTTACGACAATTTCAAGTCGTACATGTACAATTGCTATGGACTTTTCACCGACTCCCGAATCTATACGAACTTCTCCGGTGGCAGTTATTATTGGGGCGGCCAATGGACAAGCGACTACTATTCAGGGATTATGACTACGCGTGACAACAGTTTCAACCCGTATGCATACGGAAGTCTTAGCGTAACAACCAGCTCCTCGAACTGGAATTTTTCCTATCCACGTACTGTAAACGTCATGTTGGCGCACTTGGATGACGGACAACTGACCGCATCCGAGAAAGCACATTGGCGCTCCGTGGGTTATTTCTTCCACGCATGGTGGTATATGGAACTGATAGCAAAATACGGCGATGTGCCTTGGATCAATCAAGCATTAACCGACGAATCGGAAGAAGCTTACGGGCCACGCACACCCCGTGCCGAGGTTGCCGACTCAATCATTGCACGACTTGAGTATGCCATCGCGAATATTGGCGACACGTCGAAAGATGGGGATAATCCGGTGACGGCCAATGCTATAAAAGCTGCCCTCAGCCGTTTCCTCCTTCGCGAAGGAACATGGGCAAAATACCACGGGTTGAACGAGCCATGGCAGCAATATCTACAGAAATGTCTGACAATTTCACAAGAATTGATGAATGCCTACCCCACTCTTCACAAAGGAAACGGATACAATAAATATCCCGGAGCAGGATACGATGAAGTAATGACCAGTGAAGACCTCGGAGGTGTGCCGGGAATCATCATGTATAAACAATATCTTGATCCATTATTGCGCCATAGATTCAGTGATTTGATTCACGTAGAAGCACACCGGGCAGATGCTCCACAAGCTACTGTCGACATGTTTCTCATGAAAAATGGCAAACCAATCGCCAACGCTCAGTCCGGATTCCAAGGAGGTGAGGGAAAAGACTTGTGGGATTACTACGAAAATCGCGACCCTCGTCTCTATATTAATTTCTGTCCACCGGCTCAAGCTCAAGTGCTTTCTGTATCCAATCCCAATCCGGATAATGAAACGACTTTCAAGAAATGGACGTTTTGGAAAGCAGGCGAGACATTGCAGAATAACGGAAACTTTACAATTACACCGGAGTATGAAGAAAAATTCCGTCGCTATATTGATATATTGGGACCGAATGTACTCTGCGAGAACGGCACCGGTGACGAATCCATCGGCTCAAAACGCCTTCCGGGACATAACTGGGGTGGATCAATGGTGCACTCTTCACCCAATATCACGCAATATTCTCAAACCGATAACTACATGAGATGCTGGACAGGCTACTATTTTTGGAAACATTATACTGCATGGGAAGTAGGAAGCAATAGCTATTATCAGACATCCGACAAGCCTATCTTCACCATCGAAGAGGTATTGCTCAACTACGCAGAAGCGGCATTCGAACTGGGACAGTTCAATCAAGGTGTAGCCGATATGACGATCAATCTTCTGCGCGACCGCGTAGAAGTCTCCCGAATGGTCGTATCTGAAATCAATGCAAACTTCGATCCGGACAGAGACAAAGGAACAGCTTCATGGACAAGGGGGTATGATAGTAAGACAAACTACGAGGTTGATCCTGTCCTTTGGGAAATCCGCCGCGAACGAATGGTTGAACTTATGGGGCAAGGTTTTAGCTTTTACGACATAAAGCGCTGGCACAAAGCTCCATATTACACCAATCGCCAACCTTGTGGTGCCTGGATCACCGCTACAAATGTTCCATATGGAACAGGAATCTATACGGGGCAGTTTGTAGATTATAAAGAGATTCAACGAAACGGTCATGCAACAGCTCAAAACAACAACGTAGGATCGGGTTGGATCTATACGAAACATGGCCCGTTGTCCGTCGGAAACGGGTGGGAAGACACCTACTATTTAGAGATGGTTCCGCAAGATCAGATCAATTTGAATCCGAATCTGAAACAGAATCCCGGATACAATGAGAAGTTTGGTCTAAACTAAGAAGATACAATGTAAAGGTAATTCGGTAAAAAGGTGGGTATCCTATTAAAAAATGGTACCTGCCTTTTTTAATAGAATACTTGACTTCTGAAAAATTTTCTCGGGATCAAACAGCAGTTTCTTCGGCATGAAACTCCAGTTTTCTACCGAATAAACTATAATTTCATGCTGAGAAACATTCCGTAAATCCAGTTGTTTTTTTAGAAAAGTAAATAGACTTTATATCCCCAACCGAGAAGTATGAAAAAAATCGTGGGCAATATACAAACAATTTGTTTGTAATTAAACTTCACTTCCGCCAGTTTCACTATCCAATAAGCTTCGACAATCCATAGTAAAAGCCCGACAATGCCATAACAAAGGATAGTAGTCAACATCGGTTGGAGCAATTCCCCACAAATAAGTATCAGAACAACACGACTGCCAAACATCACCAAGTTGATAATCATCTCCTTTTTCTGCTGATCTTTAGCGTCGAAAATCACACTGAATGGGTTAAAACAGAGAGTAATCCAAATCCAAGGAGCCAAAACGAGCGCATATTGGCCCGAAATCCTCCAACGATCGCCCAAGAAAAAGGCGAACAAATCCTCGCCTCCCCCGATCAAAAGTAAATTCATTACCAAGCCCACTCCAAAAGTAATGCCCAACAGTTGCATCATCAGTCGGTGAGTTTGCTCTTGCGATGCGGTTTGCGATGCTTTCTTGTAAAAGACTTTGCTCATGGCCGCCCCTGCCAACTGTACAGGGAAATAGAGAAGGGAGAGCGTCATGGAGAAATATCCGATATACTCTTTCTCGAAATAAAGAGCCAACAACAAGACCAAAACGCTTGTAGATGCCGCATTCAGCAAACTCCCAGGCAGTTGATACATAGGAAAATAGCGGTATCTTATAGCCACAGCACGAATAGCCGCCCAATCATATCCGCGTCTTACTACTTGACGAAGCGGAATCTTGGTTTCACTATATACGACTGCAGCCAACAAACCACAAAAGGCACCTGTAATAAGACCCGTAAATTGTTTTAACAAGCCAAGCACAATTCGCATTGAAGCTTGCGTTGCATTCCGGGCAATACCTTGAATAGCAATTACTTTATATTGTTCCTTACGGTTGGCATAATGGGTGTAGATCTGCAAAAGTCCTAATGAAAGGACAAAGAATGGGAGCAGAAATCTGCAGGGGATGTTTGTTATAAAAGCAATATGAAGCCATTCTCCTATACCGAGCCCCAAGAAAGAAAGCAAGAAGAAGCCACATTCTATCAGAAAACAGAGACGGACGACCATCTCTGCATCCCGATCTGACTCAGGACGAACGATAGCCATTTCATATTGACCGGTAGCCACCACAGCGAACATGGTGGCAAAACTCAAAAAAATACCCCAATCGCCATACGATTCGGCTGAATAGAGACGAGCAAGAACGAGAGATGCCACAATCGGTATCAGCTGGGCCACTACCGAACCGGCACTCAATGTCAGAATATGTCTCCCTGCTTCGCCAATTTTCATACCATTAGATCACTAATCCATCCAATAATCTGACATACATATCGATAGCTTCTCTGATTTCAAGCAAGCCAATGTATTCATCGGCAGAATGAGAACGAGCAGAATCACCAGGCCCCATCTTGACAGAAGGGAAGTGCATCAACGCCTGATCGCTAAGTGTGGGCGAACCAAACGGCTCTCGGCCCATCATGATTGCACGCTGAACAAACGGATGGTTCAAGTCTGTACGAGAAGAATTCAAGCGGAAACTGCGGGCTTTTACCTCCGATTCGACTGATGATTGAATCTGTTCGAACAATTGTTCGTTGGAGTAATATTCATTCGAGCGGATATCCACAACATATTCACAACGGTCAGGCACCACATTATGCTGAGTTCCCGCATGAATCATTGTCACACTCATCTTGACCGGCCCCAAGAAATCGCTCTTGTCCGGAAATTGATACGAGTTAAACCATTCTATGTCTTTGATCGCTTTACAGATGGCATTGACACCCTCATTTCGAGCAGCATGACCCGCTTTCCCTTTTGCCACACAATCCAATACCATCAATCCCTTTTCAGCTACGGCCGGACGCATCCCTGTCGGCTCGCCAACGATGGCAAAATCTATCGGTGGCAACAGTTTCAATACGCTTTCAATACCATTTTTGCCGGAAACCTCTTCTTCACATGATGCCAAGAAAATCAAATTATAGGGCTGTTTTCGTTGCATAAGTTCAGAATAAGCGGCATATAAAGAGACGACACTCGCACCGGCGTCATTGCTACCCAACCCATACAGTCGATCATCTTCTGTTTCTTCCGGAGTAAAGGGATCACGTGTCCATCCACTGGCTGGTTTTACCGTATCGATATGAGAATTGAAAAGAATGGTAGGTTTCTGAGGATCCATCAAAGCATTCGTGATCCAAAGATTATTCCCACTACGGCAAACCTTGTGGCCATCACGCTGCCAAGATTGCTCCAAAAAGTCAGCGACATCCTTTTCTTCTCTACTAATGGAAGGACGTGCAATCATACCTTTCAACAAATCAACTGCTCTATAATACATCGTTTTTTATCTCCTTTCCTATTCTTGTAATAAAGAACTAACCACTTCACGATCTTTTATCAACTGATCACGAAGAGCTTCCATTCCATCAAATTTTATATTTTCTCGCACCCGGTACATAAAAAATACCGAGATCAAGTCATCGTATATATCTCCGTCAAAGTCCAGAATATGGACCTCAACCGTCTGATTATCGCCATTTTGCAAAGTGGGGCGCTTTCCGATATAGAGCATTCCCTTATATCGTTTTCCCAAAAGAGAAACCCATACAGCATATACTCCTTCTTTGGGTAATAGTTTATTGGGAGTATCGACTGCTATATTCGCTGTTGGGAAACCAATCGTTCGCCCCATCCGATACCCACTTACAATATGTCCTTCCAAACGATAGGGATAGGTAAGCAGACAGGCAGCCTGTTCAACGTCTCCCTCTGAAAGCAAATTTCGGATCAATGAAGAACTTACTTTGGTATTCCCCCCATCATATGGCATCGCCTTGATAACCGTCATCCCCACTTGCTTCCCATATTCAACATATTGGTCGAAGCCCTCAGCCCGATCATGCCCGAAACGATGGTCATACCCAATCAGCAAACCTTTCACATGATATTTGTTTGCCAACAAAGAAATAAACTCTGCTGCCGAATAGAGTGACAATTCATATGTAAAATCCAACACAATGCAATAATCAACTCCCGTTCTTTGCAAATTCTCTATCTTCTCAGGAAAGCTATTCAACAACTTGGGTTGGTAAGAAGCGTGCAATACCTGCCTCGGATGCACTGGGAATGTAATCACTGCCGATGGCAACTGAAACTTTTCCGCCCATTCTTTCAACCCATTGATCAAGTATTGATGCCCTAAATGAACCCCATCAAAGAATCCGATGGTAGCAACAATACCTTGCCCCTCAATATGTTCGTCTTTTCGAATAACTATCATTTTTTCAATTTTTCTTTCCGTGATTGCTCTTTTGCTTTCAATGCCTCTTTGCGAGCCTTTTCACGGTCTTTCAGTTTTTGCTTGTTGGCCCGTTCCTTCTCCTTGCGTTCTTTTTCTTTTTGTTTCAAGCGTAACTTATACGCTTTCTCCTTTTCTTTACGCAATTCCTCACGAGCTTTCAATTTTGCTTTCTTATCGTTAGCCGCCTGCTTCTGTTTTTCTTTCCGCTCGGCTTCTTGTTGTTTCTCTCGTTCAGCTTTAACTTTCAGCAAATTCTCTTCTTCCGCTTTCTGTTGTGCTTCAGCCTCTGCCCGATCTCCTTCCGTCTGTTGCAATGCAGCTTTTTCTGCTGCTCGTTTTTCTTCTTCTTCCTGGCGAGCCTTTGCCTTGGCAGCAGCCTCTTCTTCAGCACGCTGACGATGAATGGTCTCGATCTCCTTCAATGTGAGACCTTTGTCTTTCTCCGGTTGTGGAACAGCCCAACGGATTGTATCAGTAGAAATCAGATCTTTGTCCTTAGTCGGTTGGACAATTCTCTGCATAATTGTATCGGAAACCATCGGGCTCTGTTGGATCGAGTCAGGAACGACAACCGGTGCCGCTACCTCCTCTTTGGGTTCAATTGGCAATGTTGCTTGCTCAACAGATTCATCTTTTTGCTCTGTCGATTCTTCTGTCGGTTCAATAGTTTCAATTTCTATCGGCTCTTCTTCCCCATCAGATGTGTTTTCTTCATCCATACGGGCCAGCCAACGAGCCGCCAATTCAGGAGCTACTTCATGGAAATTCTCGTCAAAGAAAGCGATATACTCTTCCAATGTCTTGCCATGCATAAGGGTTTCATAGTTATCATCCGATATAGGAATGATAGCTATGCTCTTGTCCAAAGCAGAAGCATAACCCTCTTTCCCATATATCATTTGATAATAGTGCCATATTTCATCGAAACTATAGAAACCACTCAAAATGAATTGGCTCACGACTCCATAATCTTCAAACGTCATATCCAATTGTTTCACCATGAAATTGGCAAAGTTGTAAGCTGCCACCGAGAACAACAAACGGTTCTTGTCCACTTGTCCGGCCGGATAGAACATCACCAATCGGTAAGGAACATTCTGATCGGCTTTGAAAACGCGCGCCGAATCGGCTGCTGAAAGCGAACCATCTTCCCCCGCTCCAAACCGAAGGTTCCAAGCCATTCCTCGAATGCCGCCCTGAACCATCTGACGTCCTCGCAACACTCCTTTCAACATCTCACCGGCCAATTCTGAAACGTCGGCAGAAGGATATTTCTCCAACAATGCTTTCAATGCATCTTTAAAGCCATCCGGATCACCTGCTTGGACATAAGTCAAAGCATCCAAGAACATGAATTTCGGCATCAACTTAGCCAATGGATATTTTTCACTGACTGTTTGGTAGCTTCTTCGTACTGCCGGGATATTTTCCGCCAAATATTGCTCATACGTTTGCTCGTACAAAGAGTCTTGTACAACGTCCATCATACGCACATTGTACTCATAATTCGGATCAGCCACGGCAACAGCATAGTCTGATTCGGGGAACTGATTGATCAATTTTTTCTTATATTCTTCCTGCAGTGAGGCATCCTTCAAGCGAAGTGCCATAAGATAAACCTGATAGAAACTCTCCAATCGGTGAGAATTCTCAGGGAATCGCTTTTCCAACTCAGCAAACGTTTGGATTGACAAGGGGAGATTCTCCAATTTATCCTTGTAAATCATACCCATATTATACAAGCCGTCTTCAATAATAACGTTCGAAGCTTCGACATCTTCGGGAGTCATCGGGAGTTGTTGAAGGTAATATTCTCGCGTCTTCGGATCGTCTGATACAGGAGCTACCGAAGCCGTGTCTGCATTTGCCATATCTGCCAAGGAATCAACTGCCAACTGTTCACCCTCTCCTTGGGCAGTCTCGTCAAAGGTGGAAAGTGTTTTCTTCCGGCGTCGCCAATCATCCTCCAACGGACGGCGTCCCCATTTACGTTGGAACTGCGTCTTACCTTGTGCAACTGCTTGTGCATTATAGAAATAGAAAGATGTTTCTCCACCGGCAGTTGGAATGGTTGTTGTTTTTGCTTCCGTTCCCGGCCGATTAATATTATTGCCCCTCGATGCTTGATCGGCCAAATAATTCTCTTTCTCGGCATCTTCTTTTGCTCGCTTCTCGTCTTCTTTTACTTTCTCGATGATCTTGTCAATAATTGCCAATCTCTCTTTCTCCGGCATCTTGGCCAAAGTCTGCAAACTATCCTGCAAATGAACCGCCTCAACGTGAACAACCAGCTCATCCAAGACAGCTGAAAGTTTAGAGATCCGCTTGTAATCTTTGTATTCTTTTTGGATTCCGGACAAAGCTCCGCTAAAATTGGGCTGCGCCTTTACATAATCGCGCTTTTCGAAATAAAGATCACCCAACTTTATTTGGCAAATGGCCTTGTCCAAGCCGTTCTGTGTACTTTTTTCCACTCCCAATTCATAGCTTTTGATTGCCTGAGTAGTATCTTCTCTGCTAAGATAAATGTTTCCCATAGCATAATAAACTTGGTCCAAATAATCTTTGTTCTTTGAACTCTTCGCCATGCTTTGGAGCATTTTTATTACCTTCTGGTAATTCCCTCCCGATGAAAAGACTTCGGTTTGCCGAATTCGTGCTGCAAATTCCAATTGATAGGGCGGATTCGAGCGTACCACTTCTCCAAATGTTTTGTAAGCCAGACCATCCAACTCCAAAGAGGTATACATCTGTCCCAACAAATATTTCATACGGGCGCGCTGCAATCCATCTTTCTCTGCTTTGATAGCCGTCTTCATATAAGGAATAGCCTCTTCAAAACGCTGGTTTTTGATCAGATAATCAGCCATGACGGCCGCATATTGATTCATGTTTTTCTTCGGTATTCCTCCCGTATTCAATTTGTTCAGAATATTTTCCGACTCATAATACCAGCCCATTTCCGAATAGCAACGGGCTTGCCACAGCTTTGCGGCGGCCACTATCTCATCATCTTCTTTGTAATGGCGACAAATATAGGAGAAAGTAGCAGATGCTTGCAGAAAGTCTGCATTATAGAACTGCGCCTCGCCCATCAACATCCAACATTTTTTCAAAAAAGGATTGTATTCTTCTTGACTTTGCAGCTTGACTTGCTTCGGATCGTTCTTCCATCCTGCTCTCTTTACAGGTTTCGTTTGAATGGAATGCAACTTGATCGCCTTGTTACTCTTCTCGATCGCCCGATCGAAAGCTCCACCCGTTTGGCTTTTCTCTTTCGGCTGTGCGCTGATAGGATACATCAGGATCATGTCCGAATAACTCTCTTTATAGCTTTTTTGCATAGAGGTAAGCGCCTCATCAAACGCTGTTTTCCCATTATAATAGATATTGAAACGGGAGTTTAGCGCATGATAAAAACGATTCATCCGCGTGTTTTTCTTCGTGCTACAGGACACCAAGAAAAAGGAGAGAATTGCTATATAGTAAAAAGCTTTCTTCAATTTCGTAATCTCTATGTTAATCTAACGTCATTAACGCTGAATTATTGCACCATGCCAACCCTACAAAGTTAACGATTAGATAGCATATAGGAAACCTGTTTCCCTAACTTTACGGCTAAAAAGAGAAGGACAAGCACCAATATGATAAACGCGCCTGAAGGTATATTCAAACAATAGGAAAGAACCAGTCCCACCAAACTACCGAAAAAGGCCAATCCCATACTTCCCCACATAATCTTCTGGTAGTCAGAAGTAAGCAGATTAATCGTAATTTGTGGCAATGTCATCAGACTCATCAACAGCATGATTCCAACCATACGAATAGAAAAAACAATCGTGATGGCAATGAAACACATCATTGTATATTCGATCCATTTGACCGGCAAACGTTGAGTCTTTGCAAAATTGTTGTCGAAAGCCACATAGACTATCTCTCTCCAAAAGAGAAGGAACAGCACGACCAAGGCTAAAGCCAAGCCTGCACTCGCCAGAATGTCTGTCTTTGATATGGTCAATATATTGCCAAACAGATAGGCCGACAAGTTAGGAGCATAGCCGGGGGTCATGAATATGAAAATCACTCCCAAGGCCATACCTAACGACCATACCCCAGCAATGACAGAGTCTTCGCGAATCTGTTGCGACTTGCTAGCCCATTCTACACCAAAAGCGGCCAAAATGGAGAAGAGCAATGCACTGAGAATCGGATTGATTCCCATGTAAAAGCCCAAGCCAAGACCACCAAACGAGGCATGTGTAATGCCCCCACTGATGAAAACCATCCGACGAGTCACGATGTATGTCCCGACGATACCACAGGCTATTGCTGTAAAAAGACTTCCCCACAATGCGTTTTGGAAGAAGGCATATTGAAATATTTCCATTGTTTCTTTCTTGTTATTCGTTTCGTTTTGAAGCACTTCTCCTCGATAATCAAATGTCTCCCGAACGGATTACCTCGAGTTATGGAGCTATACGACGCTCGCCTACGATCAGAAAAGCCTCGTCTTTCAAGGCATCAGGCAAGTTTACACCACGCAATTGCAAGCTCCGAAGCCACCCGGCCACCTCTACTTCCTGTAGCGTATACAACACTTCGCGAAATTCGTCGACTGCCTCCTCTTCGTAAGCATCCGACTCGACCCCCTTGAAGCGGTCTAATTCCTCGTCATCGTAATACTCGATCGCTTTGCTGACAGCGGCCAATAGGCTGTCGCGCTCGCAGGTTTCATGCTGGCCACAACACTCTTCAGGAATCTCCTTTGCTTCAGGAATTTCTGAAATCTCACCTCGCTCGAGCATCTTCTGCAGTTTCCTATTCCGAAGATAGCCCAAGAGTGCTGCCACCAATCCAAGGCAAACCAAACTTAACAGTATATACCACATGATCAGCCCTTCTGTTTTTCTATCGTTTTTATAGCAAAACCGGCAGCAGTCAAGTTCTCCCAAAAATGAGGATAACTCTTGCTGACCACTTCCGGATGAGCAATTTCAATTCCCTCTTTCCGAATCAACGAAGCCGGAGCAAATGCCATGGCCATCCGATGGTCTTCGTAAGTGGCAATAATGGGATGAACCTCCGGCTCACAACGCTCGCCGTTCCATTCCAAAACACTATTCTCAGAGTCCGTAAGCAAGTAACCCAACTTCCGCAACTCGCATTTCAATGCCTCGATACGATCTGTCTCTTTTATCTTCAAGCTTTGAAGTCCTGTAAAGCGGAAGGGGACGTTCAAGAAAGCGCATGTCGTCACGAAAGTCTGTGCCAAATCAGGTTCATTGACAAAGTCGTACGTCAGTTGCTCTGCCACACGGCCTGTTTTTCTCAAGACAACCCCTTCATCCGTATAGATCGTGTCGACCCCCAATTGTTTAAACAACCGGGCACCGGCCGAATCGCCTTGAAGACTATCCTTAAACAAGCCCTTCAACTCAATTTCAGCACAATCGCTTAGGGCCATCATCTCATACCAATAGGAAGCCGCGCTCCAATCCGATTCGACAGTATACGGCAGCGGCCTATATGATTGCGGAGCCACTTTGATCGTCGCCCCGTTCCATTCTGCGTCAACGCCATACTGTTTCATCAACTGCAGCGTCAGATGAATATAAGGCTTCGAGACAATAGTGCCCTGTAGATGCAAAGTTAATCCTTTCTCCATCGTAGGGGCCACCATCAGCAATGCCGAAATATATTGCGAACTGACTCCACCATCCAACGAAATCTCGCCTCCTTGCAGTGCACTACCATATATATGTAGCGGAGGGAATCCCTCTTTTTCTACATATTCGATCTTGGCTCCTACTGCATTCAGTGCATCCACCAAGATTCGAATCGGGCGGTTCCGCATGCGTTCTGTACCGGTAATCGTCCATTCACCTACTATTTTAGAGAGAAACGCTGTCAGGAAACGCATAGCTGTCCCGGCAGCTTTCACATCGAAGTGGCAATCATTGGAGTTCAGGGCGCGAACCATCACCTCCGTGTCATCGCAATCCGACAGGTTTTGTATGTCGTATGGGCTATAACTCAACGCATTGAGAATCAAAGCTCGGTTACAGATACTTTTTGATGCCGGCAACTTGACGGAAGTCTTCCATGCAGAAGATGGAGCATTGATGATATAATTCATTGCAATCTTGTTCCTTTTTTATTTTTCACAAAAATACATTATTTCAAGGAGAATAAAGAGCAGTAGAAAAGAAAATTAGACTAAACAATATTTAATAAGTTCATTATTAACACTATACAAAGATTTCAAGCAAGAAGAAAATGTTGTTGGAGACAAGGATATAAGAATGTAGTCCTTGCACTAAATCCTACAAAGATTATTCGTTATGGCGATAGAATGCCTGACGAAAAGACCGAGATAAGTGTCTATTTCGATAATCCTAATTTTAACAGACAGTCATATGGGAGCAAACGGTAGCAAAGCAAGCGGTAGTACGTCTACCGAAATCGGAAGAAGGTGGAAGACTGTTGCAGTTTTGCCAAATGGGATGAAAGTGATTGAACTGAAAAATCCAAAGTCCAATCATAAAGCTCCAGAAGAAAGTCATTCTGCAAATTCTGTTTACGTTATGTTCAACAAAGATGGCAGAGGGATTAAATCAATCTCGAAATATGATGGTGAATGCAAGAAAGTTTTTGAAATTCATACGGTAGATCATAAAGGTTTAGGGGTACATTATCATCCATGGCATAATGGGAGACCTGAAGACCCCAAGCCTCTAACTGCCGGCATGAAGAAAATGTTGGATGAGTTAAACTCTATAATTTAAGAACTATGATGATAGATCCTTTCATAAGAACCGATTTAAACGGTTGTGCCTTTAATGGAAAGTTTCCACCGAACAGCAATGACAGTTTGCATAACGGGTACAAAACTCCAGCACAGGAGTGCTTGTTCTTTGATTTTGCCGTACAAGGATATGACTTGATGATAA
>CAVKMU010000023.1:0-38468 GCA_963657455.1 bacterium | reverse complement strand
ATGCGTCCTTTTCGCAATCAGCGGAAGCGGGGGGATTCGAACCCCCGGTACGGAAACCCGTACGTCAGTTTAGCAAACTGGTGGTTTCAGCCACTCACCCACACTTCCAAGTTACATGACTGTTTTTGCTTAATTGCGCTGCAAAGTTAGTGCTATTTTTGGAATCTCCAAATTTTTGCACCCTCTTTTTAACACAAAAATTGCAGAAAGTATTTTTCAGCACTCTCCAACAATTCAAAAAAGGCTCCCGAGTTCTGAAAAATTTTATCGACACCGAACTGCAGTTCACTCGGCATGAAACTCCAGTTTTATGCCGAGAAAACTGGAGTTTATTCGAGGGATACTATTCCCTCTTTCTGCAACTGTTTTCAAAAAGCCTTCGATAAACGAAAAAAGAAGTGACGACCGACATCTGCAAAGGGCTTATTGCATGAGAGAAGAAAAACGGCCAAAAGGCTGAATGCTGTGATTGTTTTTTCTTCCATGTTTTTTATTTATCTTTGTTTCCGATTTCAAAACCAATAGCTTATCAACATGAACAAACGTTTTTCTCTTCATCATTGGCTGTGGCTGACCGGCGTGGCACTGTCATTGATCCTGCTTGCTTGCGGATTTTGGTGCCACCGTACGATCTGGGCGTCCAATTTCCATATTGACAAGCCCATCTACATCTATATTGATGAACAAAAAGACTGGAACAAGTTATGCCAACAATTGTGCGACTCGGCAAGATGTCTGCATATCAACAATTTCAAGATTTTGGCCGGATGGATGCACTACACCGACCATTTGCGGACAGGACGCTATGAAGTGCAGCCGGGCATGAGCAATATTGAACTGATCCGAACCTTGCGAAGCGGCAGACAATCTGCGATCCGCTTCACATTCAACTCGATGCGAACCATAGAGGAGTTTGCTGAAAAGGCCGATCAACAGCTGATGCTGGACGGCAACCAAATCTTGCATTATCTCAACGACTCTTTGTGGTGCGACTCAATAGGATTCGACAGCCGGACGATCATCGCCATGCTCATCCCCAACACCTATGAACTTTATTGGAATATTTCACCGGAAGCATTCATGCAACGGATGAAAAAAGAATACGATGCCTTTTGGAATGAAAGCAGACGAGCCAAAGCAACCGAGATAGGATTGACACAGATCGAAGTATCCACCTTGGCCTCAATCGTCGAGGAAGAGTCGGCCGTAGTGGATGAATATCCGATCATTGCGGGGCTCTACCTCAACCGTCTGAAGCGAGGAATGCCCTTACAAGCCGACCCTACGGTCAAATATGCCTCAGGGAATTTTGCTCTTCAGCGTATCTTGAACACTCATCTCGAGATCGATTCGCCCTACAATACTTACAAACATGAAGGACTCCCCCCCGGACCGATCCGTATTCCTTCAACACAAGGGCTGAATGCCGTACTGAATTACCGACAGCACAACTATTTATATATGTGTGCCAAAGAAGATTTTTCAGGACGTCATAACTTTGCAGCGACATTGAGCGAACATAATCGGAATGCAGACCGGTATCGTGCAGAATTAAACAAAAGAAAGATTTTCTAATGCCGGGGGTTGTTATTTCAATACAAAAAACATATCTTTGAAAAATCAAATAATTAGCGACTATATCAACTTCAAATAACATGGGAAAACATCTATTTTTGGGAGACGAGGCAATCGCTCAAGCCGCCATTGATGCGGGCTTGTCAGGCGTTTATGCTTACCCCGGTACTCCCTCAACCGAAATTACTGAATATATTCAGAACTCACCGATCGCGAAAGAGAGGAATATCCATTCACGCTGGAGCGCAAACGAAAAGACTGCTATGGAAGCAGCCCTGGGAATGAGCTATGCAGGCAAGCGCTCACTCTGCTGTATGAAGCACGTTGGCTTGAATGTGGCAGCCGATTGCTTCATGAATGCAGCCATGAGTGGTATCAATGGCGGCATGATCATCCTTACGGCCGACGACCCATCGATGCACTCTTCACAAAATGAACAAGACAATCGTATGTATGGCAACTTCGCCATGATCCCAATGTTGGAACCGTCAAGCCAACAAGAGGCGTACGATATGGTATACAACGGATTCGAATTGTCCGAAAAGCTCGGTTACCCGATCCTGTTACGTGTCACAACTCGTATGGCACACTCCAGAGCCGGTGTCGAAACACAGCCAATGAAGGAACAATGTCCGACACATTGCCCGGAAGACGGCCGCAAGCGCTTCATCTTGTTGCCGGCTTTGGCAAGACAACGTTTCAAGAAACTGATCACCGCGCAAGAAGCATTTGAAGCAGCATCGGAAAACTCTCCGTACAATGTCTATTACGATGCTCCCGACAAGTCGTTGGGTATCATCACAACAGGTATTGCCTTCAACTATCTTTCTGAGAACTATCAGGATGGTTTCAAGCATCCGGTTCTGAAAATCTCTCAATATCCTGTTCCTTTGGACAAGTTGAAACGTTTGACAGACGAATGCGAAGAGATCTTAGTATTGGAAGAGGGTTATCCGGTCGTGGAATCCCAATTGAAAGGTTTACTGAGCAAAGGATTGAAAGTGCATGGCCGATTGGACGGAACCTTGCAGCGTGACGGCGAATTGACTCCGGACTCGGTAGGCAAAGCCTTAGGAATAGAAATCACAGAATATTACGCCAAGCCGGAAGTGGTTGAGCAACGTCCACCCGCATTGTGTCAGGGTTGCGGTCACCGCGACATGTATCAAGCGCTGAATGAAGTGGTTGCCGAATATCCTGATGCCAAAGTTTTTGGCGATATTGGTTGCTACACACTGGGTGCATTGCCACCTTTCCAAGCCATTGACTCGTGTATCGACATGGGGGCTTCCATTACTATGGCCAAAGGCGCAGCCGATGCAGGTGTATTCCCTGCTATCTCCGTTATTGGCGACTCCACTTTCACCCACTCAGGTATGACCGGTTTGTTGGATTGTGTAAACGAACAGACTCCGATCACCATTGTCATCTCCGACAACGAAACGACAGCCATGACCGGAGGACAAGACTCTGCCGGAACAGGCCGCCTGGAATCAATCTGCGCAGGTATCGGTGTTGATCCTGCTCATATCCGTGTAATGATTCCTTTGAAGAAGAATTATGAAGAGATGAAAGCCATTATCCGCGAAGAGATCGAATACAAAGGCGTATCCGTTCTGATCCCACGCCGCGAATGTATGCAAACATTAACCAGAAAGAAAAAAGCAAGCAAGAAATGAAAACAGATATTATATTGTCGGGAGTCGGCGGTCAGGGAATTTTATCCATCGCCGCAGCGATAGGCGAAGCCGCCTTGGAAGAGGGTTTGTACATGAAACAAGCAGAAGTTCATGGCATGAGTCAACGCGGAGGAGATGTGCAATCCAATCTCCGCCTTTCGGATTCACCCATCGCTTCCGACTTGATCCCATTAGGTCATGCCGATTTGATCATTTCATTGGAGCCGATGGAAGCATTGCGCTACCTACCCTACTTGAACAAAGAAGGGTGGATTGTAACCAATTCCAAGCCATTCATCAACATTCCGAACTACCCCGAAATGGAAGCATTGGAGAAAGAATTGGACAAGTTGCCGCATAAAGTAGTGTTCGATGTCGAGACTATTGCCAAAGCAGCCGGCTCGGTTCGCGCTGCCAATATCGTTCTGTTGGGTGCAGCTACTCCTTTCTTGGGTATTGAATACGAAAAGATCGAGGCCGGCGTCCGTCATATCTTTGCACGCAAAGGCGAGGAGATTGTTGCAATGAACTTGAAAGCATTGAAAGCCGGCTACGATATTGCACAAAGTAATCCCCAATAATTTACAGGAAATATGAAACATATCTGGATATTACTCGGATTAATGTTGAACATTGCTTTTGTGCAAGCTGACGACAAGTCGTTTGTAAAAGAGGGAGACAACATGCCCGCTTTCGTCATTACGCACGATGACGGCACACAAATAGCCTCATCATCTTACGCAGGGAAAGTCATATTGATCAACTTCTTTGCCACTTGGTGTCCTCCCTGTCAGAAGGAGCTGGCAGAAATAAAGAGTACGCTTTGGCCAAAATACAAAGACAATCAACAGTTTGTTCTCTTGGTAATAGGGCGAGAGCATAATGATGCGGAGCTAAACACCTACAATGAAAAGAAAGGATTCGAGTTCCCTTTATATCCGGACAAGGATCGAGGCATCTATTCCAAGTTTGCAGACAGCACTATTCCCCGCACCTATTTAATAGGAAAAGACGGAAAAGTGATTCATGCAGGCAATGGATTCAAATTGGTTGAGTTCGACGAACTGATGAATAAAATCGAGAAAGCGCTCAATCGTTGAGTAGTAGATGACAAATAGTAAGAGAGGGTGCATTACTAAAGTAATGCACCCTCTTATTTTATTTCTATACTAATTGGAAATCGAGCTGTTTCCTTTCCAAATTTGCCTGTGCTACTTTGATCGTAATCGGGTCGCCCAACCGATAGGTATGCTTCTTCCTTCGGCCGATCAAACAGTAGTTTTTCTCGTCAAATTCGTAATAGTCATCATCCAAGTCGCGGATCGGGACAAGCCCTTCACACTTGTTGTCGTTCAGTTCGACGTACAAACCCCATTCCGTTACCCCAGAAATAACGCCATCGAATACTTGTCCGAGTTTATCGCTCATGAATTCCACCTGCTTATACTTGATTGAAGCACGCTCGGCATTGGCCGCAACCTGCTCCATCGACGAACAATGTTCGCACAATTCTTCATATTTTTTCTTCATTGCACTTCGTCCACCGGCCAAATAACGCTCCAACAAGCGGTGAACCATCATGTCGGGGTAGCGACGAATCGGAGAAGTGAAATGTGTATAATAGTCGAATGCCAATCCATAATGTCCGATATTATCCGTCGAATATTTCGCTTTTTGCATGGCACGGATGGCTACTGTCTCGATCATATTCTCCTCCGGTTTGCCTTGAACGTCGTCCAACAACGTATTGATTCCCTTCGAAATGTCCGAACGCTTGCCGTCAGTTTTGAAACGATATCCGAAACGGCGGATAAATGTCGCGAAGTTTTCCATCTTCTCCGGATCAGGGAGGTCATGAATACGGTAGACAAACGTCTTTTTTGTCTTTCCTTTTGGAGGACATCCCACAAATTCAGCCACCGTCCGATTGGCCAACAACATGAATTCCTCGATCAGTTTGTTCGCTTCTTTCGAGAATTTGAAATAGACACGAATCGGTTTGCCGTTTTCATCAATATCGAATTTTACTTCATAACGGTCAAAATTGATCGCTCCATGCTTGAAACGTTTCTCTCGCAATTTCTTTGCCAACTCGTTCAATGCCAAGATTGCCTCTTTACAGTCGCCTTCGCCCGTTTCGATGACTTGCTGTGCATCCTCGTAAGTAAAGCGGCGGTCGCTCTTGATCACCGTACGACAGATACGAGAATTGACCACCTCTGCCTCCGCATTCAGCTCAAATATGGCAGAGAAACAGAGTTTTTCCTCGTCAGGACGTAACGAACAGATCTGATTGCAGAGACGTTCGGGCAACATTGGAATCGTTCTATCCACCAAATAGACAGACGTAGCACGCGATTCGGCCTCACGATCGATCAGACTCTCCGGCTTCACATAGTGGGTAACGTCGGCAATATGTACGCCTACCTCCCAATTGCCGTTCTCCAATTGGCGAGCCGAGAGAGCATCATCGAAGTCTTTGGCATCTTTCGGGTCGATGGTGAACGTCAACACATTGCGGAAATCTTCACGTTTGGCGATCTCTTCTTCCGTAATCTCGTCAGATATATGGTTAGCGGCCTTGACAACATTTTCCGGATAGTGGTAGGGCAAGCCAAATTCCGCCAAGATAGCGTGCATTTCTGCCGTATTGTCGCCCGCTTTACCCAATATATCGACCACCTCGCCCAATGGATTCTTCGCATTTTCGGGCCATTCCAAAATTTTTACGATGGCCTTATCTCCATCTTTTCCGCCTTTAAGCGAATCTTTGGGGATAAAAATATCATTGGCAAGGGTCTTGTCTTCCGTAATGAGGAATGCAAAACCTCGAGTCACTTGCAGCTTTCCGACAAACAGACGCTCTTTCGTGCGCAGAATCTCAACCACCTCGCCTTCCGGCTCGGAATTTTTTCGGCGGGCAAAAAGCTGTACTTTAACTTGGTCGCCGTCCATCGCATGGGCGGAGTTGCGCTCTGCCACAAAGATGGGTGTGCCGCCATCCTCAGGGATGAAAGAGTTTTTACCATTGCTGCGGCGCACGAACGTACCGACAGCTATCGTACCGAGATTGTTCAGCCGGTAACGTCCACGGTCTTCCTCCTTGAGGAATCCGTTCAGCGTCAAGCCATCGAGCAGTTCGGCCACCAATAGTTTCTGCACATGGTTGTCGATTCCGATCTGCTTGCTGACTTGTTTATAATTGAGCGACAAGGAAGGGGTTGATTCGAACGCAGAGACAATCCGACGGATGATCTCGTCTTTCTTCAACCGTTTGCTTTTCGATTTCTTCGTTCCTTCCTTTTTTTTTGTTTTCTTGTTTACCATAATTAGAGCTCATTTAAGCGATTTCTTCGCATCAGAAATGTTCTTTTATGACAAAAGTACACATCTTTCAGCGAGTTGATGACCATTTTCCGTGCTATTCCAACAGTTGTTACATTAAATAACAAACGACACCGACAAAAAGATGACGAGACACTGTTTTTAACACTTAGCGAGTATTGGACAAATATAGTCATTTTTCCGGAAAACAGCAAACGAAAAAAGTGAAGATTCTTCGAGAGCTTTATGAGAAAAACAGCGGAGCTACAAAAAATTTTCTCGGGAGCAAACTGCAGTTTTATGCCGATAGAACTGCAGTTCATTCGGGAGAAAACTGTAGTTTCATGCCGATCAAACTTTTCAAAACTCAGCAAAAGATTGTCAGCAGTCGGCTTCGTATGGTACATTCGTCTGCAATTATCATCCAATATACCACGATGGAAAAGATAATAGTTGTAAAAAACGTTTTTTTATCCTCTTTTTTACGTAAGTTTGTCAATTAATAATTAAACGAAAAGAATATGAAGTTCAGCGAGCAATGTTATCATATATTCGAGCAAGCAACGAAGGCTTACCATGCAATCGACTCAGTAGATGCGACTGTCAAGAACCCATATCCTGTCAATAGTATTGAGTTTTACCTCTACTTAAAGAATTGGATCGATGCTGTTCAATGGCATCTGGAAGATATTATCCGTAACCCGCAAATCGAACCCGTCGAGGCGTTGCTCATCAAACGGCGCATCGACAAATCGAATCAGGACCGAACGGATTTGGTGGAGCTCATCGACAGTTTCTTTTTGGACAAGTATAAGAACGTCAAAGTATTGCCTAATGCCACCATAAACACGGAGAGTCCGGCATGGGCCATCGACCGCCTTTCCATTCTCGAACTCAAGATTTACCACATGGAGCAGGAGGTGGCACGCCAAGAGGCCTCGGAAGAACACCGCCAACGCTGCCAGGAAAAACTGAATGTCTTGATTGAACAACGGAAGGATCTCTCGACGGCACTCGACCAACTGTTGATGGATATTCGGGCCGGACGCAAATATATGAAAACATATAAGCAGATGAAAATGTATAACGATCCGTCATTGAACCCGGTGTTGTACAGTAAAAACAACTAAAATGGCGCATTACTTGGTCATACGGCTCTCGGCTATTGGCGACGTGGCGATGACAGTGCCGGTTCTTTATTCGGCCGCATTGTCTAATCCGAACGATCAGTTCACCCTCTTGACACAAGCATTCCTGATCCCTATCTTCAAGAATGCCCCGCAGAATGTGGACATCATCGGCATCAACACGAAGTCTACAGAGAAGAGACTAAGCGGATTGTTGAAGTTCGGCTGGGCTCTCTCCCACTATCCGTTTGATGCGGTGCTGGATCTGCACCATGTAATGCGGTCAATCGTATTGCGCTCATTCTTCAAAACAAAAGGCAAACCCATTTTTGTTATTGACAAAGCCCGCAAGGAACGGAAAGCTTTGACGCGACCCGAGAAGAAGGAATTCAAACAACTCCGCCCTGTGACAGAACGCTATGCCGACGTCTTTCGAAAAGCAGGACTCACATACGAGGATCGCTTCTCTTCTCTTTTTGACGGAGAGACGATTTGCAACGAACAGTTCGCAAGCTTGGGCGGAAACAATGCGACTACTTGGATCGGTATTGCTCCCTTTGCCAAGCATCGGGGCAAGACATATGCACCGGAGAAGATGGAAGAGGTGATCAACCAACTGAGCAAACGCCCCGATACCCACCTGTTTCTATTGGGCGGGAAAGGAGAAGAGGAGAAAATACTCTCAAAATGGGCTGCAAGCTACCCTCATGTCGCTTGCGTTGCCGGACGATTTACGCTCGATCAAGAGCTGCAACTGATCAGTCGGTTGAAGTTATTGATCTGCATGGACTCTGCCAATATGCACTTTGCCTCGCTCGTTCATACCCCCGTCCTCTCCATTTGGGGTGCCACCCATCCCTATGCCGGATTCTATGGATATAAACAACAGCCGGATTATATCGTACAGCTACCCATGCCGTGCCGTCCTTGCTCCGTATTCGGCGAGAAGCCATGCCTTCGTGGTGACTGGGCTTGCATGCAACAGATCGAACCTGCTGCAATCATCAATAAAGTTTACGAAATACTTGATCAGATAAAATGAACAAACGACTATATACATTACTTCTTTTCTGTTGCTCGGCAATCTTCACGCTTCATGCTGAAGATGACAATTCTTGGGCAGAAAAGAGAGAATACCTCGTCTACTCACCCCGCTATTTTGGAGCCAATGCTTTCCCCTATCCCGAACTGATGGAAGGAAGACTTTCTTCGAAATGGGAAATCGAGGTGCGAGGCGATTATCACACCATGACCGGCGACGATACAAAAGACTTGTTTGCCCGTCTTTATATTCCCATTGCCAAAGGAAAAGCGGCTATAACCGTCAGCGGAGTCTTGCAAGAATGGTATAAAACTTCCGAAGCCGTACGCGATGAGCGCAATGCAGTCGATGTTAAACCGCCCATTCCCTGCTTCGGCGATGTGATCGTCAACTGCTATTATCAAGTACTTCGGAATCCGAAATGGGCAGATATTCTCATCAGCGCCAACATTAAAACAGCCAGTGGCGGACGTTTATGCGACGCTCGCTTCACCGATGCGGCATCTTATTGGTTTGATGCACACATCGGTCGCGATCTGTGGAAAAATACTGCCGAAGACTGTTCCATTCGCTTCAGTGTGATGGGCGGCTTCTACTGTTGGATGACCAATGACATGGGGCATCGGCAAAACGATGCCATCTGCTATGGGGGAGGTCTTAGCGCAACAGTGAAGCATCTCTATGCCGAGTGTGACTTGGTCGGTTTCAAAGGATATCTTCATAATGGCGACCGCCCGTTGCTGTTCCGCTCGAAGCTTGAATACGATCTGAAGAACAATGTCATCTCGCTCCGTTACAAAACGGGATTACATGATTACCTCTATGACAGTTATTCGATAGCATTCATTCGTAAATTCTAACAAGTCAAAAAACAACAGCTATGGAATATGAAATACCGCGGTTTGATTTGCCGGAAGATTTCCTGACAGGCGTATTAAACGATTCCATGATCCTCAGCCTTTATACACAATATCCGTGCCGAATCAAGGCAGAGATGTACGTATTGGTGAAGCATGGAAAAGTAAAGGCATCCATCAATATGATCGATTTCGACTTTGTTGACAACACATTCATTGTCATATTACCGGGTAGCATCCTGCAAATCAACAAGATTGAGGGGGATATTGAAATCTACTTTGCAGGGTTTTCATCCGATTTCCTACGAACCATCAATCCGACAAAATCGATCTTCGATGTAAAACAAGCCATTCAACAGAATCCGATTGTGCCAATGAAAGGAGAATTGACGACATTGGTCGAGAAATATTACCTGCTGGCTGATGAAACTATCCGCATGTTCAAGACCGGTAGTCGGGAAGCACTCCGCCCTCTATACCATGCCTTGATACTTGCCTTGAATGGTCTCTACCTAAAGGAGAAAGTAAATAAAGGGAACCTCACACCGGCCGAGCGAATCAGCCAAGATTTCAAGCATTTGGTCTTGGAGAATTATACAAAAGAGAAGAATGTGGCTTTCTATGCTGAGAAGTTAGGGATCACTGCTGCCTACCTTAGTACCATTGTCAAGCAAACAACAGGGAAAACCTGTACGGATATTATCTCCGATATGGTTATTATGGACGCTAAAGCACAATTGAAATCAACGAATCTGTCCGTTTTCCAGATAGCAGATTCGTTGAATTTCAACAATGTTTCCTTCTTTGGAAAGTATTTCAAACGTCATGTGGGAGTCAGTCCGCTGGAATACCGCAACAGCACACCGGACGATTGAAGACCGACTCCCAACCATTTTGATTACTCTTCCAGCCAAGCCTGAATCTGATTCATGATCTTTGTCTTCAGATTCTCCGGCATATTTCCGATACGCGATGCATGGCATCCGCGGGGTTGGAAGTAAACTTGTTCATTTTTCTTGCCTTCAAAAACGGGGATATGGGTGGCACTCCACGGGTCAATTTCTCCATAGATGAAGATCATCTTCGGATCGTTTTCCTCCAAGAAGCGCAACACCTTGTTGTAAAGAGTCGGGTCGAATGTCACTTTGTCTACCAATTCTTCCGGTAACATCATACGATTCAAATATCCCTTCGCCGATTTGATGTGCAAATATTTCTCGAATGGCTTCGTGTCATAACCATAATATCCCAATTCCTTGGCAGCTTGCACATTGAATGACTCGAAACCTTGATCCTTTGCAAAGTACTGCGGACTGCTGATCTGCATCCAATGATCGAACAACGTCTGATCGTCAGCTTTCAAAGAAGGGATTGTCTCCGTAGAAGTACCCCACTGCCACAAGGCAAACGGATATTCCAAAACACTATAATCGTAAACATCTTCGACAGGTACGCGGAAGTTATACCCTTTCTCTTCTGCATATTTCTTGAAAAGAGGGAAGATTGTACTGCGACGCTTCAAGATCTCCAACTGGAACTTCTCTATTGCCTTACGTTCCGCTTTCGTACCCACTTGATCTCTCAAGAAGATTTCATGACGGCCATCCTCAACGCCACGGTTCCAAGGTGCTACATATGGCACGGAAAAGTCCACATCATCAGGAAAGAATGCCCGATAAAGATTCGTCGTCTGCCCACCTTTGCTGATACCCGTACTAATCCATTTCCCACCGTAGATTTGTTTGAATGTTTCAGTCACGTGGTGCAAATCGTAAGCCGAGTTCTCTGCTGTCAGATAATCCCAGTTCTTTGGCTCCGGAGTCGACTCCAAAAAGTAACGATATTCGACGAATATCACGTTTGTATTAAACAATTGGGACAATTCCTCCTGGTATTTTTCACGCAAAGCGTAGCTCCCACCATAACCTTCTGTAACCAAAACAGTAGGACGGTCGAAACCAATATGGCAAACAACCACACGCTGATTGAACGAACCTACGGTCGTGTCTTTCGGATTGATCCATTGCTTGAGTTTCAACACATACTTTTCCGGATACAAATCCGTTTGCAACTGTTGGATTTGACTAACCCCTTTCAATGCTTCGAGTTTATCTTTCAGTTCGCTGGCCTCGATGGTACTGAACAAAAATGATAAGCAGAAAAGCAATACTAAACTAATTTTTCTATTCATACTTATTAGATTATAATTGATGATCGATATCTTCATTTTCTTTCAACCGGTTTATTGTCCGCAACAACCCCTCATATTTTGCCCGTTTGACCGCAGAACCGGAAAAGATCCGCGTATAGTCCTCACGTGTGAACTCCTTCAAATCGTTCCAACCCAATGCCAACAGAGCAGAAGAAGCCGAAAAAGCATCCTCATCGGTTGGAGAAGCAAAACGATTCCATGGGCAAACCAACTGACAAGTATCGCATCCATACAACCGATTCCCTAACTTTTCAGCCAAATGTTCGGGAATATCGGAACGATTCTCTATTGTCAAATACGACAGACATCGGGAAGCATCCAAGCAATGAGCCGTACGTAATGCTTTCGTTGGGCAAGCATCCAAGCAACGTCTACACGAGCCGCAACGGGATTCGATGGGAGTATCATAACGATCGACCTCCATGGTGGTAATGATTTCGCCCAAGAAAAAGAACGAGCCTTTCCGAGGAATGATCAGATTGGTATGCTTTCCAATCCAACCGAGTCCGGCACGCCACGCCCAATACCGTTCCAAGACAGGAGCCGAATCGGTGAATACTCTTGTTTCTTGTGAGCCGATTGCCGACCTATTCCCTATAAGGTTCTGCCACATCCGACGAAGTTTTTCTTTCATGACGACATGGTAATCCTTTCCGTATGCGTAGTAAGCAATGTATGGTTCAGACGTAGGGCGCTTCACTTTCGGATAATAATTCAAGGCTACCGAGATAATACTTTTGGCTCCTTCAATAAGTAGTTGGGGATTCAAGCGCAAGTCCCGATGATTTGCCATGTATGCCATCTCTGCCTGATAGCCGGCTTTCAACCATTCATCCAAGAAAGGAGCTTCAGTTCCTGCCTCCGTGGCAGGAGCAATTCCACAAGCGGAAAAGCCACACCGCTCAGCTTCTTGTTTGATATGTTCAGCCGAAAGCTTCATTCGCCTAATGTCTTAAATTCATATCCTTGCTCTTTCAACCAAGCAATAGCCCGAGGCATTGCCCAACGCATATTCTTTTCAGCCTTCAACGAATCATGAAATACAATAATTGATCCATTTCTGGCGTAACGTTTCACGTTTTCCAGGACACGTTCAGGTGACAGTTTCCGATTATAGTCGCGCGTTACGACATCCCACATTACTATCTTGTACTCTTTTCTCAAGCGCAATAGTTGCGGCACTCGCATATGGCCGTGTGGAGGTCGGAACAACCGACCGGGAATATAGCCGGCCGCCTTCTCGACATTCGCCACATAATTTTTCGTCAAGTAACGAATACCTTGAATATGGTTGAAGGTATGATTCCCAACATGGTGACCTCGCTCTATGACCATCCGAAAAACATCCGGATGCTTACGGACGTTATCTCCCACCATGAAGAAGGTTGCCTTCACACTATACTGATCCAGTATATCTAAAACCCAAGGGGTAACCTCAGGAATAGGACCATCGTCGAATGTGAGATACACACATTTCTTCGACGATGGTACTCTCCAAGTTACCCCCGGGAACAATACCCTGTAAAACCAAGGCGGTTGCTCAATAAACATATTGTCTTACTGTTTCTGCAGTGAGTTGTATGCCATGCGATAGTTATCGAACTCTTCTTGATAAGCTTTCTGCAAATCGGGATCGAACTCCTTCGCAACGCGCAAAACTTGCTGCATCGTATACAAATCTGTTCCAAGATCATCCATAATTGACGCGAATTGTTGCGGATTCAATCGGAAGTACCAGTTCATATTGCGCATCATATTCGAAGCTATACCGGCAAAAACCGTATGCCCCTTCTCCTTTGCGCCCAAACGATAGTAGAATTCTCCGATAGAGAGTGCGCTGTAATCCAACGGAACATTCTCAGCCGGGAGCACTTCCATACATTTGTCGAGGACGTTCAACGCCTTTTCTTTCTCATCCTTCTGATACAATGCGACAGCCAGTTTGCCGAAAAGAACCATACGATAGCTCTTGCACATACGCATCACGTTCTCATCCAAGTAGACACCCGGCGTATTGATGCCGCCCCATTTGAACTTGTTCATGATATTGTCATACATCTTGTCCGTATTGATGGAGTAAACAGACTCCTTCACCTTGGCCGGAACAATTTGATAAGCCATACCAGTTTGCTGGAAGTAAGGATCCAATTTTATAAACTGGTCAGGAGATACAGTAATCGCATAGTACATCGGGCGTTGCCAATTGTTCGTCCGCAACATATCAAGGATGATCAACTCCTGTTTGCCCAATGCATCTTTTCCACTGAGGTCGATGGTCATGTCCTGAACAAACGGCAATTGGGCCGATTTCAAGGCTTCACTGTTCATCACCGTGGCAGAATCAATCCTGTTGATCAGTGTCTTTGACGGAACATAATCCAGCTCTTGATTGAACCCCGGGATCTTCTTGTATTTCGGATCGTTGCTCTTGACGAAATCGAGGGCAGTACCCAAGTCGATTGGATTGTCTGTCACAGGGAATACATAGGCGAAATCTCTTGTTCCTTGTACATAGTCTGCACTCTCCCACGAGATTGGCAGCGGAGCCGATTCGTAAGCACCCTTCTTCATCTGGTCAATATACCAGTCGGTTTGCAAGTAACTTGTATTACATACACGAACGTCGGTACGAATTCCCTCTACCTCTTGCGCATACCACAATGGGAAAGTATCATTATCTCCGTTCGTAAAGATGATAGCATTCGGCTCGCACGATTCAAGATAGTTGGCACCAAAGTCACGACATACATAACGGTTCGAACGATCGTGGTCATCCCAGTTCTGACCCGCCATCTGGATCGGCACGAACAGGGCGGCTACAGTTGCAATGGCTGCCGCTGCCACAGCCGGCAACTTCGCATATTTCTCCAACAACTTACCCAAGGCCGCGACGCCAAATCCGATCCAAATACAAAAAGCATAGAAGGATCCGGCATAAGCATAGTCACGTTCACGCGGCTGGTAGGGTGTCTGATTCAGATACAATACGATGGCTATACCCGTCATGAAGAACAAGAAGAAGGTTATCCAAAAGCCTTGGATTCCTTTCTTTCCGCCATAAGTCAAGAAGAGCAAGCCCAAAATACCCAACAAGAGCGGCAACATATAATAAACGTTGTGGCCTTTGTTGAAAGCGACGTCAACCGGCTGATCGTCTTGCGGACCTACCAACGCCTCGTCAATGAATTTGATACCCGTTATCCAGTTACCATGCGACACTTCGCCGTTACCTTGCATGTCATTCTGACGGCCGGAGAAGTTCCACATAAAGTAGCGCCAATACATGAAGTTCAGTTGATAGGTAATGAAGAACTTGATATTCTCGCCAAATGTCGGCTTGATGACAGTCTTCATCTCTCCGCAACTGTTAAACTTCACCGGCTCGCCCTTGATGTTCGCCCACTCCTTGTAGGCTTCAACGTGACGGGCATTCGAGCTATGCATACGCGGGAAGAGCATATTCAGCTCATCGACATATTCATAGTCCATCTCATGACGTGAGATATAGTAACGGTCTTTCTCGCTCGGATCTTTCTTAATGATGCGCGACCAAACGGGAGCCCCCTGCTTTGTTACGGCCACACAAGCAGAACCGTCATTCTGACGTTTCACCTCCGAGACGTATGTTTGTCCGTAAAGCAGCGGTGTCTTTCCATACTGCTCGCGAGCCAAATAGGTGCGCAACGTGAAGATGTCGCACGGAGCATTCTGATTCATCGGCGTGTCTGCCGTCGCACGGATCATGGTCAAGGCATATGATGAATAGCCGATCACGACCACCATCAAGCTGACCAGAATAGTGTTCAGCATCTGCACGTTCAGTTTTTTTGCCAAGAAGAGATAAGCAGCCAAGGCGATTGTCAGGATAACAGCCAAAACATAACCGCTACCGATAAACGGAATACCGATCAGCACGACTGAAAGCAAGAACGAAAGCTTCAAGCGAAGCGGATGAATCGTATCGCTCATCGTCTCCCAAATAGCCCAAATCAGGACAGCAGCCAACAAAACAACATAAACATAGACGCCGGAGTTATATGGCATACCCAAGACATTGACAAACAGAAGTTCGAAATAGCCACAGATTTCAACCAAGCCCTGTACGACTCCAAACATCATCAAGGCAATGATGGCAAACGAAACCAGCAAAGCTATGATGGTTCCCTTCATCGTCGGGTTAGGGAATTTCTTATAATAATAGACCAACACGATGGCCGGAATACAAAGCAAGTTCAGCAAGTGGACGCCGATACTCAAACCCATCAGGTAGGCGATCAAAACGATCCAACGGTCGGCATGCGGCTTGTCGGCCATCTCCTCCCATTTCAATATCAGCCAAAATACCAAGGCTGTGAACAGAGAAGAATAGGCATATACCTCACCCTCGACAGCACTGAACCAAAACGTATCACTGAACGTATAAGCCAATGCGCCCACAGCGCCCGCACCCATGATGGTGATCAACTGGCTCATACTGATCTCTTGCTTATCGTCTACGATAATTTTCCGCGCCAAGTGGGTAATGGACCAGAAAAGGAACAGAATGGTCAGCCCACTGAACAGAGCAGACATCGAATTGACCATTTTTGCCACGGTCGAAGGATCAGAAGCCAACTGCGAAAACAGGTTAGCTGTCAACATGAAGAAAGGTGCTCCGGGCGGGTGCCCCACTTCCAATTTGTAAGCTGATGATATAAACTCGCCGCAATCCCAAAAGCTGGCAGTCGGTTCGATCGTCATCAAATAAACGGTTGAGGCGATTATACAGATAATCCATCCCAACACATTGTTAACCAATTTGTATGTTCTCATACGATGTATAAAGTAATTATTTATATTAGCTTAGATGTTTCCTACAAAAGCAAATGCAAATTTACGCATTTGAGTTGACAATCTAACGCATTCATCGCAGATTATATTGTATTTAACTAAAAGTTTCAATCAACAAAGAGAACAGATTCTGTAGAAAACTTCTCGAAGCAAAGAAAACCGGTTCAGGAGTTCTAAAAAATTTGCTCGGCATCAAACTGCAGTTTGTTCGGCATGAAACTGCAGTTTGCTCCCGAGAAATCACTGAAAAATTAAAGGGATACTCTTATGATAGAGCAGCCCTTTATCTTTAACCTTCCCGAGCGAGGAAGTTATTGTTCAATGATTATTTCACAACAATCTTGACTGCCTCTTCACCTTCCACGACTATTTTATAAAAACTGCTCGTTATCAGCACAAAAAAGGCTTTTTAAACTAAAAACAGAGATTTGGGAAATGCTATCCGCCCCACGTCTCGCGGTCCAAATTTCGATAGTGGATTGCTTCGGCAATATGGCACGACTCGATCGATTCCGATCCGGCCAAGTCGGCAATCGTCCGTGAGACTTTCAGAATGCGGTCGTAAGCACGGGCCGAAAGATTCAGTTTCGTCATCGCCTTTTTCAGCAATTGCAAACCAGCCTCGTTCGGAACGGCATACTGATGCAGCAGCTTCGTGTTCATACGCGCATTGCAATAAACGCCCGGATGCAACTCAAACCGCTTCGCTTGAATGGCGCGCGCTTTGATCACTCGCTCGCGCACCCGCGCACTCGGCTCACCGGCAGTCTGTTCTGAGATCTTCTCGAAAGGCACAGGAACAATCTCTATTTGAATATCGATCCGGTCAAGCAACGGGCCGGAGATCTTGTTCATATATTTCTGAACTGCCCCCGGTGCACAAGCGCATGCCTTCGTCGGATGGTTGTAATAGCCACACGGACAGGGGTTCATCGAGGCCACCAACATGAAGCCGGCCGGATATTCGACCGTAAAGCGAGCCCGCGAGATGGTAATCAATCGATCTTCCAAGGGTTGGCGCATCACCTCCAGCACATTGCGGTTGAACTCCGGCAGCTCGTCCAAGAACAAAATGCCGTTATGCGCCAAGCTGATCTCGCCCGGTTGCGGATAAGAGCCGCCGCCCACCATTGCCACATCCGAGATAGTATGGTGGGGCGAGCGGAAAGGACGTTGCGTCATCAGCGATGTCTCGCTTCCGATCTTTCCCGCCACGGAATGGATCTTGGTCGTTTCCAATGACTCTTGCAGGGTAAATGGCGGAAGGATACTGGGCAAACGCTTGGCCAACATCGATTTGCCACTGCCCGGCGGGCCAATCATAATAAGGTTATGCCCTCCGGCGGCAGCCACTTCCAAGGCCCGTTTCACATTCTCCTGCCCTCTTACTTCGGAGAAGTCGAACGAGAAGTTCTCTTGTTTGGCATAAAACTCTTCGCGCGTATTGACAACAGTCGGCTCCAACTCCCTCTTTCCATCCATAAAGTCGATCACTTCCTTGATGTTTTCCACACCATAAACCATCAACTTGTTTACCACTGCAGCCTCGCGCGCATTTTGCTTTGGAAGAATGAATCCTTTGAAGCCCTCTTCGCGTGCTTTGATGGCGATCGGCAACACTCCCTTGACGGGGTTCAATGTACCGTCAAGCGAGAGTTCGCCCATTAGCATGTAGTCGCCCAATTTATCGGCTTGGATCTGCCCTGTTCCGGCCAAGATACCAATAGCCAACGGCAAGTCATAAGCCGAACCCTCTTTCCGAAGATTGGCGGGAGCCATATTGATGACAATCCGGCTGCGGGGAATCTTATAGTCAAACACCTGCAGAGCTGAGACGATCCGCTCATGGCTCTCTCGCACAGCTACATCGGGCAACCCAACCAAAAAGAATTGGATTCCCTTACTGCAATTGACCTCGATTGTAATAATAGTGGCAGATATTCCCTGTAGGGCTGCGGCAAAAGTTTTTGCTAACATAGTTAAGTGTTTTAAAATGAGTAAAATAAAAACGAGCGACTGATGCCAAGCTTCAAGCCTTTATTTGGCGAACAACTCGTCCAATGTGTCGCGCACTTCCAAGTTATTCTCTGTCTTCATCAGAATTTTCTTGTCTTTATCAATCAAATAATAACGCGGAAGTTCACTTACATTATATATATCCAACAGAGCAGCGACCTGCCCGGCCGAATCTGTCACCAGGTTCCATTGAATACTGTCGTTATGAGCCATCTCCCTAAGATTCTTCCCGCAAGCGTCATCCAATGAGAAGACAATGACATCAAGCCCCTCTTTCTCATATTTCTTGACGGCCGGTGCCAAATAAAAGGTACTGATGTTTCCTCCCGCTGTCCACGGATCCGTAAAGGCAAGCAGTATATAGTTGTTGTCTTCTTTTGCCAAATCTATCTCCTCGCCGGCGATGTTCTTCACCTTGAACGAAGGGGCTTCGGCTCCGATATTCGTTCTTCGTGTCCGAGCCGAGAACTCTTCCAGCATCTTATATAAATAATGTGTACGCAACTGCGGAGAGAGTACTGCCAAAAGCTCGTCCACCAGGCGCGAGTCATCGGGGTTGACAAAGAAATAGTCAATCAATGCCAAAGAGGCCGCTTCCGAAGGGTTACTCCGAACATAAGCTGCCGCCTTCTCCTCCAACTGATGCTCGACATTTGCCAACTTGGCCATGGCATCCGCCCCTTCAATCGGACGTGACTGTTTATGGTTGATTTCATTCAAAAGATCCGTGCGTTCCTTCCATAAAGTGGCCGACTGCTGGTTGATGGCTGCCAGCTGTTCGTTCATCTTGTCGCCACCTTTCACCTGCCACAAGGCGGGATATTGTGCATCGCCCGAAATCTTGATTTTCTTCCCTGCCTCGAGATAGAGACAGCGCCACAAGGTTTTGTTATCGAAGAAGAGTGTCACCGTGTTGAAACCCTCTTGCCGTTGCTCCAAAGAAAAATTGCCGTCGGCATCACATATAAGGGTGTCAACATCGATCGCCCCTCTGTCATTTTCAAAAACGGCATAACCTTCCGACTGCTGCAAGTTGGACAATTTGCCCTCAATCCGATAAGCGGCCTTATCGGAGCAAGCAAAAAATCCCATCATGACGGCTAATCCTACGGTTATTTTCATAAACTTCTTCATAGTACCAACTCTACCTTTATTAAATTTCGGTAAAGGTAATGAAAAATTTAATGTAAATTCATATTAGCAAAGATTATTTTTAAATAAAATAGATAAAAGTGAAAGATTCTACTTCTTTTCATCAAAAAAGACAATACGTAGCACCCCTTACGAAAATCATGCCGATGAAATTAGAAAAAGCTCGAGAGCTTTTTCTAATTTCATGCCGAGCTTTTTCTGAAAAAAAACAGGGGTATTTTGTTGGCAAAACAGGGATGCTTTTCAACAAAAAGAGGGGTGCTTTGCATTCAAAACACCCCTCTTTTTTCAATCCCTCTCTCCCGTCTTATTTCAAGGCTTTTGAAGGAGCTGTGGAATAGGAATATCTTTCTTTCGCACAGATGGTTGTGCTTTCAAATAATCAACAAAGGCATCAGTCGTAATCAGTTGCTTCTCGTTGAATGGAACGACCGGATCGGTGAAGAGCTTACTGTCATATTGATCGCCGCCGTCAATAATATAATCGTCCAACACCACAATGCATTCGTCCTCGTCAGCTATCCGACAAGGATCACCATGGCCGGTATATTCAACCATCGCCACCGAGTCATTCTCTATATAGAGGTTCATGTGGCAGGCTTGCAGCATACCATTACGGTTGCGACGACCGTCGTTCAACAATTTCTTCAACATGGTGCCTGTAAAACGAAAAGCGACAATCTGACCGGCAAAGGGTAAAATATTGGCTGCATCGAGACGCGTAATATTACCCCTCGGGAAATCGTTGCGGATGCCCCCCGCATGATTGACTCCAATCACAGGAATCTGCTCGGCCATCTCCGGCATCGTCTTCTTGAAGTAGCTGACATACGAGGCTGTCACCAGGCTACCCATCGGAGAATAGGAAAGGCCATCGCGCATCACATCCCCTTCAGTGCGGGTCAGCACCTCGTCGAACCGGAATTTTTCTCTATAACTATTGACCAACTTCTCCATTTCGGGGTTATGTTTGTTGCGGTCGACAGCGATCGTATCGCCCCCTATATACTCCACAACAAAAGCATCACTCTTCTTCTTAGGCATCACCTTGAACTGCAACTTTCCCATATAGCGGCCATAAGATCCTGCTTGGATAACCGGGATTTTATTGATAGTATCCAATACGACCTGATGTGAGTGAGCCGTGATGATGGCATCGATCCCCTCCATATAGGGCAACATTTTTGAATCGCATTCCTGAAAACGGTCAGGATGTATCATATCAGTGCCGAGATGCGTAAGCAAGACGACCATATCGATCTTTCCCTCATGCTTCAAGTTGGTGGCCAACTGAATGGCTGCTGCCGCATATGGATGGATGAAATCCAAACCCGCCACATTTTCAGACGAAGTCTTGTATTTGGTCTCGACCGTAGTCAAGCCGATAAATGCGATACGGAACGGAGCACCATTCTTCAATGTGCAGGAGAGAATCTTATAGGGGGGCAGCCATGGCTGGTTACATTGCCCCGTCTCCTCAATATTGGCAGCGATATAAGTGGCCGACTTCGAAGCGGTATTCAACAGAAAATCCTTTCCCCAATCGAATTCATGATTGCCGACTGCCGAGATCTCCACCCCCAAAAGCCGAAACATATCCGGCAAGGGTTCGCCTTTTGTAATCTTCGAAAAGAAACTACCGCTGAAATTGTCGCCCGCTGAAACGATAAATGGATGCGGAGAAGTAGCTTTTTCATCCAACAGCGACTGAACCAATGCGCTGGCACCCGGAGCCACAGCATCCGGAGCAAAATAGCCATGAAAATCGTTGAACGACAATAAGGTGATCGTATCCGCCTCAATTACTTTCCGCCGTGCGGAAGCCGGTACTGTAATCAGGCAACAAACAAGGAGGGCAATCACCCATTTGTTTAGTTTAGTCATAATGATTGTTCTATTAAAAAAGGGCAAGCCTACAGCGATGGTGATTGGATCGCTATACGTTTGCCCCTAAGTTTTACAAATAGATTATTCTGATGTTTTTTCTGTTTCTCCCTTCTCCACGCGCTTGAATTTCCGCACTTTTGCAATAAATGCGACAAAGACAAGGATAGTGAATACAGTTGCTATAGCTAACGACAATTCATAGTTCGACCATGCCAATCCTTCAGGTGCCACAAAAATGTAAGTGGCGCAGACCATCGTCATGAACAAAGCCGGAATCAATGTCATGATATAAGCCTTTCGCTGCTGATAAAGGTAAATGGTCAATGCCCACAACGTAAAGGAGGAGAGTACTTGATTGGTCCATACCGTATAACGCCAGAACATATTAAAACTATCCTTCATCGTCAATGAATAGATCAAAACGGCCATAGCAATGACAAACAATGGAACAGAAATAACCAAACGTCTTTTGATATTGGTCTGTTCGAAGTGCAAATAGTCGGCAATGATCAGACGAGCCGAACGAAACGCGGTGTCGCCCGTTGTAATCGGTGCAGCAATGACACCCAAAGCCGCCAAAATAGCTCCGAAAGAGCCCAACCATTCTTCCGTAATGGCATCAACCACTACAGCGGCATTCGTCTCTCCCATACCATTTTTTTGGAAGAAATAGGTGGCGGCTGCAGCCCAAATCAAAGCAACGATTCCTTCTGTAATCATTGCCCCGTAGAACACCGGACGCGTATATTTCTCGTTTTTCAAACAACGTGCCATCATCGGGCTCTGCGTAGCATGGAAACCGGAGATAGCACCACATGAGATACTTACAAACATAATCGGGAATATGGGCAAACCATCCGGATGTTTGTTGGCCAAACCATCAGTCAACTCAGGCAATGCGGGATGTGTCACATACATCATCACCAAGATGCCAACAGCCATAAAGAGCAACGCCGCTCCAAATATCGGATAGATCTTTCCAATGACCTTGTTGATGGGCAACAAGGTGGCAAAAATATAATAGATAAATATTGAGATAATCCAAAACTTCTCGTCGAGAATTGCAGGAGTCATCTTTGCCAATAAAGCTGCCGGTCCGGACACAAACACCACACCGACCAATAACATCAGGACTACAATGAAGCAACACAAGACATCCTTGCAACGTTTTCCCAAATAGTGGCTGATGATTTGCGGCAAACTGTCTCCATTTCTGCGAAGAGACAAGAAACCTGCTATGTAATCATGAACGGCACCGGCCAAAACACAACCCAAAGTAATCCACAAGAATGAAGCTGTTCCGAATTTAGCACCAAGGATGGCACCGAAGATCGGACCCAAGCCTGCAATATTCAAGAACTGAATCGTAAAAATTTTCCAAGTTGGCATTGGTATATAGTCCACACCATCTTGCATTCGGTATGCAGGAGTCACTGATTCAGAGGAGACTCCCAACATCTTCTCTACTATCCTACCATAGATAAAATAGCCGGCGATCAGACCGATCAAACAACATGTAAAAGTTATCATTTCTTATTCCTTTCTTCTAATAGCATAAAAGACACGTAGCTCTTTTACCAACTCCGTGTCTTTTTTACTTCACTATTCAATTTTTTTCAGCTTGGGATCAAGCCAATAATTTTTTGACGGTTTCTGAAATGACACGACCTTCTGCACGACCGGCCAAAGCTTTGGATGCAACACCCATCACTTTACCCATCTCTTTTGCAGAGGTTGCCCCTACTTCGGCGATGATCTTCTTCAGTTCAGCCTCAAGTTCTTCGGCACTCATCTGCTTTGGCAAGTATTTTTCCAATACCGCAACCTGAGCCAATTCACCATCTGCCAAATCCTGACGTCCCTGTTCAATGTAAATTGCTGCAGAATCCTTGCCCTGTTTCACCAACTTCTGAATCAGTTTCAAAGCATCGGCATCAGCCAATGTGTCGTTTGAACCCGGAGCAGTCTTGGCTTCCAAGAACACTTTCTTTACATTTCGCAAAGTTTCAAGGGCAACTTTGTCTTTCGCCTTCATTGCGTTTTTAATGTCTTCGCTGACCTTTTCGAATAAATCCATTGTATAATATAATGTTTAAACTATTTATTTAAAACTAATTCTCGGCGCGGAGTGGTCATCTTTCTTGGCATTCGTACCGGAAGAAGAGAATGATGAGAAAGATTTCCGCTCTTGTGTTCTCGAATCGGTAGACGAACCATTCTTCTTCGATGAGATATCCTGTGACTTTCGACTATATGTCGGATTCTCTTCCAGCTCAACAATCAATGTCGAATCGTCCAATTCATCTTGCGAAAGAACATAAACCTCAGCCTGTGGGCGTGCCAAATCATATCCATATTTGCGCATCAACTCTTTTTCTCGTAACTCTTCTGCCCGGCGTTCTTCAGCTTTACGGAACTCATCTTCCGACTGCATTTCGCGAGAAGACTGGTGTTGTTGCGCCAATTCAGGGATATCATCCAAGCCAAATCCGCTGGCCAAAATCGTGATCTTTATCTTTTCTCCCAAGGAATCATCGAAAGCAAATCCCCACTTCACACGGTATTTACAACGGAATCGCTTCATCCATTTCTGAACCTCCTCCGTCTCATCGATCCGGAACTCATGTTCATGACTTGAATAGATATTGAACAAGATGCGCTGAGCATTGTATACATCATTATTATTCAGCAATGGAGAGCTCAAAGCCTGGTCAATGGCTTGCTGCAAACGACCCTCGCCCTCACCGAAACCATTACTCATCAAGGCGACACCACCCTCTCTCATCGTCGTTTCCACATCGCGGAAGTCAAGGTTTTGCACACCCTGTATCGTGATAATCTCGGCAATACTCTTGGCGGCAATCGTCAACGTCTCGTCGGCTTTTGCATATGCCATTGAGATTCGCATACCAATCTCGGAATAAATCTCGCGGATCTTCTCATTGTTGATTACCAGCAAAGCATCGACATTTTGGGAGATTTCCTCAACACCCTTCAAGGCTTGCACAATCTTGAACTGGCCTTCGAACTGGAAGGGAATAGTTACAATTCCCACTGTTAAGATACCCATCTCTTTTGAGATTCGAGCAATCACCGGAGCGGCACCCGTACCTGTTCCGCCACCCATGCCGGCCGTAACGAATGCCATTTTCGTACCATCGCTCAACATCTGGCGAATTTCTTCTTCGCTCTCCTCGGCAGCCAAGCGGCCTCTTTCCGGCTGATCGCCCGAACCTAATCCACATGTTGTGGTACGTCCGAGCAACAACTTGACCGGGACATCCGAGCCGTTCAAAGCTTGCATATCGGTATTGCACAATACAAAGGAAACATTGTGAATGCCTTCCTTGTACATATTACTTACGGCATTGCCACCGCCGCCGCCTACTCCAATCACTTTGATGATTGTATCCGGATTGGTAGTCACATTTATGTTTAACAGTTTGTCGTCCATATTATGTTTCCTTTCTATTAGAAGTCACCACTAAAAAGATCACCCTCTCCCGTTACGTCTTTTACCTTCTTGAAAATATTGCCAAAGAAACCACCACCGTTCTTTGTGGAATTATTATTCTTTCCTTCTTGCTGAGGCTCTCCTGCCGACGGAGTTTTCGGCTCTTCCACTTTCGATTCCGGAGCCTTTGGTTCAGGTTCCGGCACCGGTTGAGGCTTAGGTTCAGGTTGTACATATACAGGCTCCGGCTTCGGCTGGATATATGCACAATTCTCTTTGCCTTTCAACAACAGAGCCACCGCCGTAGCATACTCTTGATTGTTGGCTACCGTAATGGATGCTCCGTTGATTACCTCCGTACGAATTGACGGGTAATGCACTGCCATTTTAAAACGAGAAGCAATAGCTTCCAGCAAATGGTTTAAGAGAGAGCCGCCACCGCTAACCGTCACACTGTAACGAATATCTTTAGCGATACCGGCATCTACCAAACGGGCATATACATTCTCGATGATTTCCCGAGCACGAGCTTCAACAATCTCCGACAATTCCGATAATGGAATTGACATCGGACGAATATCATCGATACGATGGATTTCGATCTTCTCTTTATCCATACTTGAGTCTATCGGGAGAGCACTGCCATAGGTTCGTTTCAATCGTTCGGCTTCATTTTCAGACACGTTCAATCCTCTCATCAAATCTCTCGTAATCAAATGAGAACCCAACGGGATGACTGTAGTTGCCACCAAATGTCCTTCTTTGAAGATCGTCACCGATGTCACACCCGAGCCGAAATCCACCAAAACAGCCGCCTGTTTTTCCATTGGGGAAAGGAAGAGATCGGCCAACGCCAACGGAGAGACCAACAATCCCGCGATAGGGATGCGAATACGATCTGCCAAATTTGTCAAAATAGACTTCTTGATAGCCGGTTTGCCCACTATCAGTTTATAATGAGCTTCAATACGTGAGCAGGTGAGATTCAAAGGAATCTCCTCTTCCTTGCCATCCAGCAAATAGGAAGGACGCGCCACTTCCAGAATCTCCAATGAGGCGGATGATGGTTTGAATGCCATGCACTCTTCATCCATTTGCTGCAGGATTTCCGGTGTCACCTCACCTTCATCGCCAAGAGATTTTGTCACCACATGATCAATTGTTCGGATAGACTGTCCCCCTACTCCGATATATAATTTACCAATTTTGGCACCACCCAGTTTGTTTTCCAACTTTCTCATCAGGCGGATTACCTTATTGGCTGTTTCTTCACCATTATATACACATCCTCTACGCACACAAGCTTCCGAATTTTCCGCGTCGTAAGCTATGATGGAGAGAACGCCATCCTGATTCTTTGTTCCGACCATTCCGACAATATGGGAAGTGCCCAAATCTATTACCGCTATAAAGTCTGTGTATTCCATATATATAATTTCTTTTATCTTTTAGTACAAACTATCTGGTTTTTATATTTTAAGTTGATCATGCTATACTTCTCCCAACCGACTTTGGGAATAGCCTGATCATAAAAAAGCCGCAGTTTTTCCAACTTTTCGGGATAATCATCAAGCGAACCCAGCAAGATTCGTTGATTTCCCACAAGAGGAACAAGTTCCACGTCATGATCTGCATTCACGTATATCTGAACAATCTGATCATTCCAAAAATGATCTTTTTGCAAAAATAGAACAAAATTGTACAGATCGCTCTTGGCAAACTCTTTTTCTATGTTTCCGGTTGCAACCATTATGCGCAACTTTTCCAACCGTTTCAATGTGCTTTCGCGAGTCTCTTCGTTGAGAGATGACGCATAATGTCGAGTCAGAGGCATCTCATTTCCCTCTTCATCAACATAATAGTCGTTATTCACCCGCAAGATAGGCATTTTCTGTTCAATTTCCAACTTTATTTTTCGAGAAGGGGTCTTGTAAACTTTTATACTCGAAATCATATTGTTGTTCAACAGTTCCTGCTCGATCTTCTCCGTATTGATCTCATTCATCGGCTTCTCGACAGGATAGAGTTGCGCCTTCTTCAGCATATAGGTCAAATCTGATGGAGTTACAAAAGGTTTCTCCAGACTATCCTTTACGACAATCTCCAAACCTTCACACAAACCATCTTCCCTCACCTTATGAAAGAAGAAGGAGGTAGCCAGAAGATAGGCCGCCAGCAAGGTTGACAATATGATGGATATTATTCGAATCACCTATTTTCTCCCAATATTTGTTTTACAGGTTCAATCAATCTATCAATATCCCCGGCACCCACCATCAGTACTACTTCCATTTTTGCCGACTCGTCACGGACCAGATCCAACAATTCTTCTTTGCGAATCATCCGTTTATTGGCAATTGTCACTTTGTCAAAAATGATCTGCGATGTCACACCGGGGATCGGAGCCTCACGTGCCGGGTAAATATCCAACAAGATCAGCTCATCCACCAATGAAAGACTGGCAGCAAAATCTTCCGCAAAATCACGTGTGCGCGTATAAAGATGCGGCTGAAAGACAGCTGTCAGCCGTTTGCTCGGATACAATGCCTTTACAGAAAGTATGCTTGCTTTCAGCTCAGCCGGATGATGTGCATAATCATCCAACAAGACAATATCCTCCTGTTTCAAGTGGAAGTCAAAGCGGCGAACAGGGCCTTGGAAGCTCTCCATACCCCGACGAATTTCTTCTTCTGTCACACCATTCAACCAGGCTAAAGCCATGGCTGCGACTCCATTTTCGATGTTCACCAATACGGGAACGCCCAATTTTATATCTTTGATGCACCTATTTGGTGCCACAAAATCAAACACAATGTCACCATTACCGATCCGAACATTCCGGGCATAGAAATCTGCCTCTTCCGTTGCCGAATAACTATAGAGACGAGCCCCTTCTTGTAAACGCGGCTGAATGGGCAACCCTTTCTTCATGATCAAGCAACCATCCGGACGAATCAACGATGTAAAATGTTCAAAGCTTTCACGGTATGCCTCAACCGTGCCATAAATATCCAAATGATCAGCATCCACTGCCGTGATAACGGCCATATAGGGATTAAGCCAATGGAACGAACGGTCAAACTCATCCGCCTCAATCACCGTCAAATCACTTGTATCGGAAAGCATCAGATTGCTGTCGTAATTTTTCAAGATGCCGCCCAAAAAGGCATTGCAATCCACATGTGACTGCTTCAACAAATGCGCAGCCATGGATGATGTCGTCGTCTTTCCATGCGTACCGGCTACACACAATCCGCGAGAACAACGTGTTATCTCCCCTAACACCCGAGCCCGTTTCATCACCTCAAAACCATTATCTTTAAAGAAGCGAAGCTCCGCATGATTATCAGGGATGGCCGGTGTATAAACCACCAGTGTCGTTTTCGGGTCTTTGCAATTATCAGGAATAAGTTTCACATCCTCCTCGTAATGAATCAGTGCTCCTTCCTTTATTAACTCACTTGTGAGTTGGGAGGGCGTCCGGTCATATCCGGCCACACACTTTCCTTTGGCCAAAAAATAACGGATCAATGCACTCATTCCGATTCCTCCGGCACCCACAAAATAAACAGATGTCACCTTCTGTATCTCCATAATTTATTCCTTCGTTGCAAACGTTTCAAAATTACTATTTTCTTTCTATAATTCGCATGATTTCATCAACAATTTGTTCGGCGCTGTGCGAATGCGCCATTTCTGCAATATGACGAGACAAATTTTGCAGCTTTGCCTCATCATTGACCAAGGACAAAGCCGTGTCTACCAATTGCTCTCGTGCATTCTTGTCAGCAACACAAACCGCAGCGTCACGATTTACCAAAGCCATGGCATTCTTTGTCTGATGATCCTCTGCCACATTGGGTGAAGGCACTAACAACACCGGCTTCTTCAGCACACACAACTCCGAAATCGAGCTGGCTCCCGCACGTGAAATGACCAAATCGGCAGCTTCATACGCATAATCCATCCGCGAAATGAAATCCGAACACCAAATCGGCATGCCATGGTAAGCCTTGAGTGAACGCAACGCCTCATCGTAGTAGTAACGACCCGTCTGCCAAATCACTTGCACACCAGAGGCAAACAATTTATCCAATCCATCCTCGATACTCTTGTTAATCGTGCGAGCCCCTAAGCTACCACCCACCACAAGAATCGTTTTCTTTTCGGACGACAAGCCGAAAAATCGAAGAGCCTCTTCCCGTTTTCCGGCCGCCTCTTCCAGATCCTTGCGCACCGGATTGCCTGTCAGCACCAATTTTTCAGAAGGGAAGAATTTCTCCATTCCTTCATAAGCCACACAAATCTTATCGGCTCGCTTGGCCAACAACTTGTTTGTAACGCCTGCATATGAATTCTGTTCTTGAATCAAGGTGGGAATTCCTTGCAGTGAAGCCATCCACAACGTCGGACCACTGGCATAGCCTCCCACTCCAACAGCAATATCCGGTTTGAAACGCCGGATGGTTTGATGTGCCAGGCAGAGACTCTTCAGCAGATTGCATACCACCTTGACATTGTTCATCAGATGTGCCCGATCAAAACCCTTTACCGGCAGCCCGACAATCGAGTAGCCGGCAGCGGGTACCTTCTCCATTTCCATACGGTCATGGGCACCCACAAAAAGAATATCAACCTCCGGCAGCCGCTTCTTCAATGTGTTCGCTATTGATATGGCCGGGAATATATGTCCCCCTGTTCCACCTCCACTTATAATGACTTTATATTGTTTCATAATGCGTTACACTTCATTGTAGTTTATCTTTTTCAAATTGCAAGTTTGATAATTGACAAAAGTAAATATTTTCACCACTACGACAAAGTAAAATCGGCGGTTATTTCTTTTTTCTGATTTCTATTACATCAAAAAGCCACAGTATTTACCTCCTTTCCCGATCTCCTGCCGGGAACGACCTCGTTTCCTTTCATAAATAGCATTAAAGCAGTCATTTTTAATCGTTTGATTTTCAATAAATATTACACTTACCTACAAGTATATTCTTGCGTAATCTAACGAAAACCTATAACTTTGCAATTGAACAAATAGTTGATATCATACAAGTTCAATGAACATAGAAGCGGAATCAAGGTGCGCTACACAATAATGCAAATCTTATTTCGTTTCTTGAAATATGGAAGAAGATATGCTGAAAAGTTTAGACACGCGCGATGAGTTGTTCCCAAACTGTCCCATTCGCAATGTATTGGCCCGCGTAGGTGATAAATGGTCATTGTTAGTGATGGTGCAATTGAAACGGAACGCCCATGCAACTCGCTTCTCAGAGTTGGACAAAGCCATACCGGACATCTCACAAAAGGTGCTGGCATCGACCTTGCGCAATCTGGAAGAGGATGGGTTCGTCGTCCGCACTGCCTATCCGGAAGTGCCCCCACGCGTGGAGTACCAACTTACTGATCGTGCCCTCTCTTTCCTCATCGCATGCCAACCGATGATTGATTGGTCGCTGGTTCACTTGAGCGAAATAGTCAAGGAACGGGAAAAACGAAGAGCATCAAAGATGTAAAAGGTCGCCATCGTTGAAAAAGTTTCTCGGCAGCAAACGGCAGTTCACTCGGCACAAAACTCAAGTTTCATGCCGATAAAACTTAAGTTTACCCCGCATAAAACTCCTCGTCATTCGCTAATTTTGAAAGCCGTGTTCGGGAATTTATTTTTGAAAGTATATCTTTGAATCATAAAAAGAGAATGGATTTTAAAACAAAAGAATATCTTAAGTTGTTCATAACAAGAACAAATCACATAAACAAAATGTATATGAAAAGTGTTAATTATTTACTGATCATGTTGACAGCCTGCATGCTTTGGGCTTGTCAATCTAAAGAGAGTGTACCATTTACCGTAGCTGATCACTATTTTGTCAACAACAATGTGGAGCAACTTCCGATGGGAAAAATTGAGAGTCAAGCGGAGTTTGAACGATTATTCGGCATGGCTACAGTCATGGGCGAGAACGGAAAGCCGACACCTATCGATTTTTCAAAAGAGTATGTCATTGCCGTCAGTATACCACAAACCTCTTTCTCTACCACAATCGAGCCTGTCAGTCTCCAAAAAACGGCAGACGGGAAAATAGTTTTCAGCTATAAAGTAAACAAAGGGGAGAAGATGTCCTACTCGATCCTCCCTTCATTGATTGTTGTGGTAGACAAAAAATACGACCGCGAAGTTACTCTTTCAGAAGTAACAGAATAGACTATAAAACAAACACGAACGAAAAATTGCCATGTTTTACAAACTACTCTTAACAATGCTGTTCATTCTTTGCACAAATGCTAGCATAGCAAGTGATGTAGATTCCATAACAATGGCTTGCTCTCAAGCAGATAAGGAACTGTTGAATTGGAAAAGTACGAAACATGCCCCCAATCAAGAATACAAAAACAGCGTCTATTGGAAAAGACATAAGGTATTGAGAAGCTGCGCCTGGAGTGCATTCGGCGTGGGATTAGGCTGTACAGCTGCAGGATATGTAGGCAGTGTCGCATCATTTTTAACAGGATCCCAAGCAGGCGTCTTTCCGGTTCTCTTCACAGGTGGGGTTTGCCTCACCGCTTCCAGCGTGCCTCTTTTCATCTTTTCCTACAAAACGAAGAAAAAAGCCAAGCAGGCTTGTCTGACAACGGGCAGTATTCAGGGTTATTCGCCGGCAACGAATCAACAACAACCGGCATTATCCCTGCTTGTTTATTTCTAAAACATCGGCAAGAGTTCGCCAAGTTGCGTACTAAAAGAAAAAAGCGCAGATCCAAAAAATCCGCGCTTTTTTCTTTTCAATTGTCAACAACATAGCGGAAAGACAGGGATTCGAACCCTGGGAACAGTTACCCGTTCACCGCATTTCGAGTGCGGCCCGATCGACCACTCCGGCATCTTTCCTTAAAGACATTGCACTATCATTGTCTTTTCGGGTGCAAAGATAGTGCAATGTAAGGGCAAAACAAAATTTGATCGACTATTTTTTTACAGACAATTGCTTGTGCATTGCCGCAGCAGCCCGTCGTCCGTCACCCATTGCCAAGATTACGGTAGCTCCACCTCGTACAATATCACCGCCGGCAAAGAGCATAGGGATGGAAGATTCCATCTCTTCGTTGACAGCAATTGTGCCTTTACGTCCCAATTCCAAGCCTTTGATGGAATGCGGAACAATAGGATTGGGAGAGACTCCGACGCTCACAATGGCCAAATCAATGTCCAATGTCTCTGTAGCTCCGGGGATGGCCACCGGACTACGACGGCCGGACGCATCCGGCTCGCCCAATTCCATCTTCTGCAACACCACCTGTTTCACACGGCCCTGTTCATCAGGAATATACTCGATCGGGTTATGTAATGTCAAAAATTCGACACCCTCTTCCTTGGCATGCTTCACCTCTTCTGCGCGAGCCGGCATCTCTTCTTCCGACCGACGATAGATGATCATGGCTTTCTCGGCACCCAAACGTTTGGCCGTGCGGACAGAATCCATTGCGGTATTGCCACCGCCTATCACAGCGACCCGTTTCCCGAATGTAATCGGCGTGTCAGATTCCGGATTTGCTGCATCCATTAGGTTGACACGTGTCAAATATTCATTTGACGACATGATATTGATACAGTTCTCTCCCGGAATATTCATGAAGTTCGGAAGCCCGGCACCCGAGGCAACGAAGATACCTTGATAGCCTTCCTTCTGCAAGTCTTCTATGCTAATTGTCTTGCCGATAATACAATCCTTGACAAAAGTAACCCCCATCTTGCCGAGGTTATTGATCTCAACGTCCACAATTCTATTCGGAAGACGAAACTCAGGAATACCATATTTCAGTACACCACCGATCTCATGCAGAGCTTCGAACACAGTCACCTCGTAGCCCAACTTGGCCATATCGCCCGAGAAAGACAAACCTGCCGGACCAGATCCGATGACTGCCACCTTGATGCCGTTCTTCGATGAGATTTCAGGGATACTTATCTGTCCGCTTTCACGTTCATAGTCGGCAGCAAAACGCTCAAGATATCCGATAGCTACAGGCTCATGTTTCATTTTCAAATGGATACATTTCGACTCGCACTGTTTTTCTTGCGGACAAACACGACCACAAACGGCTGGCAACGCGCTTGTTTGCTTCAACACGCGTGCTGCTTCCAGGAACTCTCCTCGCTCAATATTCTTGATAAAGGCAGGGATATTGATACTAACCGGGCAACCTGTCATACAGGAAGGATTCGCACAGTCGAGACAACGCTTGGCTTCTGTCAAGGCTTGCTCGGCAGTCAGTCCTTGGTTGACCTCTTCCAGACGAGTATGTGAGCGATATTCCGGATCCAGTTCCGGCATCTTCACGCGGGGAATATCCGTACGTTCTTTCGGTTTCATTGATTTACGCAACTCTTCACGCCAAGGAGCATTGCGGTCATCGCAGGGCACTTCTTCCGAAGTCTTTTCAGTTGTCGCATCCAACTTATGAAGTTCCTCCCGTTCAATATTCTTGAAGGCCCCCATTCGCTTGAGCATCTCGTCGAAATCGACCTGATGACCGTCGAACTCCGGACCGTCCACACAGACGAAACGCGTCTTTCCCCCTACGGAAATACGGCAAGCTCCACACATTCCTGTGCCGTCCACCATGATGGTATTCAGCGAGACTTCAGTCGGTATTTCATATTTCTTAGTAAGCAAACAGACGAACTTCATCATGATGGCCGGGCCGATGGCGAAACATTTGTCGACCTTCTCCCGTAAGATGACAGATTCAACACCTTCTGTCACCAAACCTTTCTTGCCATATGAGCCGTCGTCCGTCATGATGATCACCTCATCAGAAGAGGCTCTCATCTCCTCTTCCAAAATGATCAACTCTTTTGAGCGCCCTGCCAATACGGTTATCACCCGATTACCGGCAGCTTTCAAGGCTTGAACAATAGGAAGCATCGGTGCGACACCAACGCCACCTCCCGCACATACCACGGTACCGAAGTTTTCAATGCGGGTAGCTTGTCCCAATGGCCCGACAATATCTGTCACCTCATCGCCCGGTTCGAGCTGGCAAAGTTTCGTAGAAGAGAGCCCGACTTCCTGCACCACTAATGTAATAGTACCCTGTTGAGGGTCTGCTCCGGCAATGGTCAACGGCATACGTTCACCTTTTTCGCCTACACGGACAATCACAAAATGGCCGGCTTTACGAGAACGGGCGATCAATGGTGCTTCCACCACCAGTTTCACAACTTTCTCGGAGAAATGTTCTTTGCTTACTATCTTATTCATATAATCGCTTTTAATCTTTTTTCAATGGTATATATATTCGTCATTCAAACAGTCCTTCGTCTCGAACCAACATCAAGATTGCGGCATGAGGTACGATCAGATATTTCTCGTCGTTGAAACTAATCTCGTAAGCTGCGTTCTGCAAGTAAACGGCCAAGTCGCCCTCATGTGCTTGCAACGGTAAGTAACGTACCTCTTCTTCTTTGGCTTCCCACACCTCTCGCTCTTCATTCTGAGCCGGAAGAGCGTAACCGGGGCCCACCTTAATCACATAACCTGACTGGATTTTATCTTTATCTTGCACCGAAGGCGGCAAATACAAACCCGATTTGGTTTGGCTTTGTGGATTCTTCGGCTTGATGAGTACCTTATCGCCAACCATTAGAAACTTCTTGATGTCTTTCTGTTCTAAAGATAATTGCATGGTAAATGTTTTTCGTGTTAATGAAACAAAGCTACAAAAAAATTACAGACCTTGCAAGTTTAGCATCAAACGGGGGTAACACCTCGCTCGGCCAACAGTTGCAAACTCATCTCTCTGAGCTTGAATTTCTGAATTTTCCCGCTTCCCGTCATCGGGAAGGTATCGACAAAGAATATATATTTCGGGATCTTATGACGGGCAATCTTGCCACGGCAAAAATCTTTCACCTCATCGTCTCTCATCTGAACGCCATCCTGCAAGATGATGAAAGCCCCGACTTCTTCGCCATATTTCTTTGAAGGGACGGCTACAACCTGAACATCTTTCACACCGGGCAGGTGATAAAGGAATTCTTCCAGCTCACGAGGGTAGATATTCTCGCCGCCACGGATGATCATATCCTTGATCCGGCCCGTGATACGATAATAGCCTTCTTCATCTTTCACGCCGATGTCGCCGCTATGAAGGAAGCCATTGGCATCGATCACCTCCTCCGTCGCTTTCGGATTGTTATAGTAACCCTTCATCACAAGGTAACCTTTGCAGCAGATCTCGCCATGTTCTCCGACGGCACACTCTTTGCCCGTCTCCGGATTCAGCACCTTCACCTCTGTAAACGGATACTCTTTTCCGACCGTCGTGCAACGAGCTTCAAATGAGTCCGCTACAACAGAGTGTGTCATGCCCGGCGAACTTTCCGTCAATCCATAAACGCTGGTGATATGAGTAATGTGCATCTTCTCCGTCACGGCACGCATCAACTCGATCGGGCAGAGAGACCCGGCCATAATACCCGTGCGAAGTGACGTCAAGTCGAACATCGAGAACATCGGGTGGTTCAATTCGGCAATGAACATCGTCGGAACGCCATACAAAGCCGTGCAACGTTCTTTATGAACCGAGGCCAAAACCACCAATGGATCGAACTTTTCGACCATCACCTGCGTACAACCATGCGTCAACACGGCCATGGATGCCAGCACTACACCGAAACAATGAAATAGCGGAACACAACAGCAGAGTTTATCGTCGGCTGTGTAGTTCATACCCTCGCCCGTAAAATAGCCGTTGTTGGCAATGTTATGGTGCGTCAGCATCACCCCTTTGGGGAAGCCGGTGGTACCGGAGGTATATTGCATATTGACAACGTCCCAACAAGAGACCTTGTCTTTTGCCTTGAGCAGGTCTTCTTCGGGGATATTCTCGCCCAGCAAAAGGAGTTCGGCTGTATTGTACATACCGCGGAATTTCTCCTGTCCGATATAAACAACATTCTTCATCCGAGGGAAACGTTTGCTCTTGAGGTAGCCACGTTGCGACTCTTTCAGTTCCGGGAGCATGGTATAAACCATATCGATATAGCTACCGTCGAACACCCCTTCGGTGATACAGAGAGTATGGATATCAGCATTTTCCACAAGATACTCCAATTCGTTCTGCTTGTAGTTGGTATTGATCGTGACAGCTACTGCACCAATCTTTGCGCAAGCATACAAGAAGGTGAGCCAATCCGGAACATTGGTAGCCCATAATCCGACGTGGGTGCCATGGCCTACGCCGATAGCCATCATCCCTTTCGCCATTCGGTCGACGCGCTCGTCCATCTCTTTCCAAGTGAACCGCAAGTCGCGATCGGAATAAACCAAATATTCTTTATTCGGTGTTACAGTAGCCCAATGTTCAAGCCACTGTCCCAATGTTTTATTCTGCAACTCCAACATGATCTTCTCGGATTAATAAGGAGTATATACGACACCCAAGATACGAGCCGGTTGATCGCCGGCTGCATGTACGTGATGGGAGACGATAGAATCATAATAAATCGAATCGCCTTCGCCCAACTGATAGACATTCTTTCCATACTGAATCTCCACACGTCCCGAAAGCACATAGATAAACTCTTCACCCTCGTGCGAGGAGGTTTGGAATGTAGTAAGATCTTCTGCCGGAGCAATATCGATCAAGAACGGTTCCATGTGACGACCGGATTTGTCTTCCGACAAAGCGAAGTAGGACATATGCTTCCGTCCTTCGGCATTGTTGTTGGCAAAGCTGATACCTTCGCCTTGTGTCTCTTCTTTTCGACAAATGACAGGGCCGAGTTCGTTCTGATCGTCCAGGAATGTTCCCAAACGGACACCCAACACGCGGGCGATTTTGATAAGAGGAGCCAAAGACGGGAAAACTTGATTCTCTTCAATCTGCAGCACCTGCTCTTCCGCCAACCCACTTCGTTCTGCCACTTCACTCAGGGTCAGATTCTTTGATTCTCGAACATTTCTGATTTTCGAGCCGATCATCTTATTGTTTTTCATGCCTTTGTCTTTTTGAATTTTTTCCAATTTTCTTTCCTACAAAATTAAGATTTTCTCTCGAAGTAGGAATGTTTTCAAACAAGATATTTAATTAAAATATTTATGAACAAAAGAATGAGACACACAACGGCACGCTGAAATCCACCAAAATGCCGTGTAGAATCGAGACAAAAATCCACTCTTTACCGCAACATTTCGTAATGATGGGCAACGTGGTATCCATCGTTGTGGCTCCTCCGGCACAGATCGGAGCCAACACGCCGAAGCAGCGTTTGAAAAGAGGAGCACCCAGCAGAGCGAATATCTCGCGCATAATATTGGCCATCAGTGCAATCGTTCCCAATTCAGAAGCAGCCTGCAATCCTATGGAGGGCTCTTTCAACTGCATGATCAAGATCGACGAGAGCGAATAGTAAGCAAATCCGCTACTGACGGCCAACGTCTCTGTCAAACTCCACCGCGAGAGGAACAGGCTGATCACGGCGGCAAAGAGCAAGGAACCGCTGATGGTAGCCAACGGCACCAGCAACAGTTTCGGACGGATGCTTCGGAGAATTGTTTTCAACTGGTTGTCACTTCCAAGATTCAACCCCACTTGAAGCATCAGTAAATAAAGGACATACGTCGACAAGCTTTCCTCTTGCAGCCATGAAGGCAATGCACCGCTCCAACCGACCAAGCACCCTGCCACGAAACAGGCCACTACTATCAAACTTCCTTTCATCGTTCTCCGTCTCCTTTCGGTTTGAAGAAATAATGATAGACAACCCACGCCATGCAGAGGCTACCGAATGTAGAAGCCACAGCTATCTGCAAGGCTTGTCCACCTAACGTGCTCAAATTGTGAATAATCTCGGGATTTGCGCCCACTGATACCCCCAGCAAAAAGAGCAACAAATAGATGGTATATTGAATGGATGGACCCAATTTATGCAACAGTGTGATACGCCGCAGCAAATAGCCGAGCGCAATCCCCATGAACATGATGCCAAGAACAATAAACATAGTGCTTTTTCATTTTTGTCTGACAAATATACAAAAAGAACACCTCTTGACAAAATGCAAGTTCGATGCGGACGGCTGAAAACAAAGTTTCGCACTCCTTGAAAAATTATTCGGCACGTTTGAAAAAGTTTCTCCGCACAAAACTGCAGTTCACTCGGCATGAAACTGCAGTTTGCTCCGCATAAAACTCCGGTTCGTTGTCAAGGTCTTTTTTCAGAACTGCCGAAAATAATTCAGACCGCTCCTCATGCAAAATGATAGTTGCCCGTATCAACATTTTTCATATATTTGTACTTT
>CAVKMU010000022.1:0-38512 GCA_963657455.1 bacterium | reverse complement strand
GCACCTTTTTCTTTATTCATGCCGAACATTTTTGAAAAAGGTGCCGAGCTTTTTTTATAGATGGTAGGGACGATATTTTTCACTTCTTAAGATGATCTTTCAAATTTATCATTCTTCTTTACATATACGCTGATAGGCTAAGCGCTCTGCCCCATTGGCAAGATGAATAATTCCACAATAGGTAAAGCCATATTTATGAAAAATTGACTGCAACACTTTGTTGTCTCGATGAGTATCTATTCGTATGTTCTGACATTTAGTGAAGCTCCATTGGAGGCATAAATCTGCAATCCCTTTGTGCGTTCCCGCGGATGCGAGGCGATGAATAACCGCATATGGTTCATCATTAAGCCATCCTTTTCCCTCGATTTTCAAATAGGTTGGATCAATGCCAACTATAAAACAAAATGTCCCGACGATTGTATCTGACGGATCAACGCAGACATAGCAATGATTTGCTTCAATCTCTGAGACCATCAGTTCGCGTTGAGGATAGCCGTTCACCCATTGCGAAGGATTGCCAACTGAAGCCATAAATGAGCGTGCCCGCTCAAAGATTTGCATGATTGCATTCAAATCTTCTGAACGGGCAGGTCGTATTTGTAATGAATTTTGATCAATCATCCTCTTCGCTTAAGTCAATAGGCAACTGACGTTTGAAAGCCTCTTTGAATGAAATCAACGATTCTGTGCGAGCTAATCCCAGTGGTTGCAATTTATTATGGATGATGCTCAACAGGTGTTGATTGTTTTTCGCATAAATCTTGATGAACAAATCGTATTGTCCCGTCGTGTAATGACATTCAACAACCTCCGGGATTTGCTTCAAGGCTTCCGTAACAGTAGGAAACTGGCCGGGAGAATTGAGGTAAAGACCAATATATGCGCAAGTATTATAGCCGACTTTCGTGTTGTCTACAATAAATTCCGAGCCTTTTATAACGCCTAAATTAGTCAGTTTTTGGATACGTTGATGAATTGCCGCTCCAGAGACATTGCACTCTCTTGCAACCTCCAAGAATGGCATGCGTGCATTTCCAATGATAAGCTTTAAGATCTTTTCGTCTAATTCATCTAATTGATGGTGTGCCATATTTCTTATAACTTTTTTACAACTTGCATATTTGATACAAATATAGCTAAAAAAGTTATTATTTTCGACCTAATCCGCTAAAAATATTTTGTATCGAAAGAATGAAACAATCGAGGCATAAAAAAAGCGCGTTCATCATATGATGAACGCGCTTCTATCATTGTTCAATTAAGAACTTATTTGCTAACTTTTTTAGAAGCTGAATAACTGATCTTCAAAGCGTAAGCTTCACGAAGAGCCTGCTTGATATCTGTGATCGTACCCATCTTAGTTTCTTTATCGGCTTTGATTGATACTGTCATGAAAGGCTGATCCTCTTCCTTCATTGAAGATTTCTCCTGTGCAATGTAGTTTTGAATCTCGGATGTTTCAGCGAATTGGTCGTTCAACTGAATACGAGTTTCACTACCCATCTTAGCTTGGAATTCAGGCATTGGCTTACCTACATAGATGAAAGTAACCAATGATTTCTTTTCCAACTTCTGAAGTTCAGTAGCTTGCGGAGCCTTGAATTGAACTTTCAATGTTACCTCACGCATGGTTGTTACCATCATGATGAAGAACAAGAAAGCGAACACCAAGTCAGGTAATGATGATGTATTCAATTCCGGCATCTCACGTCCGCCTGATTTACTAAATTTTCCCATCGTTACTTTCCTCCGTAGTTTTTAGGTTCTGCTTCAGAGATCTTTTGCGGATAAATCTGCTGAACAGCTTTTTGCTGGTCTTCGTCAAGATCCATGAAGAGCTTACCGAATTTCTCTTTTGAAACATTATCACGAAGTTCATTGTAAGCTGCTGCCAACTCATTCTGAACATCGATGTAAGCTTGATAAGAAGTACCACGGTCATTCTGCAATGAGATGACGTGATTCTTAGTTACCATTGTTTTACCAAAATAAGGAACATCAACTTCCACCTTTTCAGGTTTGCTTGCGTCATTATATGGGTTATCAATGAATTCCTTAACCTTGTCTTTCAATTGTTTGATGTCTGTGTATTCACCGCCGCACATGATTTGGTTACTACTACTAACCAAAACGACGAGCAAGTTACGGTGTTTGATATCGACATCGGCATTATTCTTCTGATCTTTAGGTACAGGAGGCGGCAAACGTCTTGCCAAACCTTGGTCTGTATCCATAGATGTTGTAATAAGGAAGAAGATAAGCAACATGAAAGCAATATCGGCTGAAGAAGAACCATTGATACCCGGTGTTTTTCTTTTCTTCCGTCCCATTTTACTTCTTGTTTAATTCTATACCTTATTACTTATTAATAATACGCTTAATTGTACCTAATGCAACCGCAATAACGATTAAGACGAACAATACAATTGATGAGAGAATCCACATATCTGTGATTTTCAACCAACCTTCTGTATTGTATGCTTGGGAGTCAGCATTGATACCTTGCACCGGAGTGCCGTCACCCATTGAATAAGTAACGATGAGCAACAGAGCGAACAACACTACAACTCCAAACGATCTTAATGCTGATTTAGGATTTGTTTTCAAAGATGTAACAAATTGCCACAATGCCAATACTGCCATAACTACGATTGTTACAGCGAAAACTAACCAAGTCCAATCAAGCAGCAATCCTGTGTGTACATATTCTTTGTTTTCTGCGTTGGGATCTACCACACCGCCGAAATAGAACATCCCGAGGACAATAATTGTGATAATAGAAGTTATCAGCAATGTCCAACTGGAGATCTTTCTGATTTTAGTTACTGCCATAGGTCAAATTATTTTTTATATTTCAAGTTGTATTTGATAACCAAGTCCAACAAAGAGATTGAAGCATCTTCCATCTGGTTCAACAAGGCTTCAACTTTGCTCAACAAATAGTTGTAGAATACCTGCAGAATCAAAGCTACGATCAAACCACCGATAGTAGTGATCAAGGCAACTTTCATACCACCTGCTACAACGGTCGGGCTGATATCACCAACCTGTTCGATTTTATCGAACGCCATGACCATACCAACAACTGTTCCCAAGAATCCTAATGACGGAGCCATTGCGATAAACAATGTGATCCAAGACAAGTTCTTTTCCAACAAACCACCTTGAACACCACCATAAGATACGATTGATTTTTCAACAATGTCGATACCCTGGTCAATTCTCATCAAACCTTGGTAAGCAATAGAAGCAATAGGACCTCTTGTGTCACGGGCAACTGCCTTTGCAGCTTCAACATCACCTTTGTCCAAAGCCTCTTCAATGCCCTTCAACAATTTAGTAGAGTTTGTTTCAGACAGGTTCAAATAGATAATTCTTTCCAAGCAGAAAGCCAAACCAAAGATCAATGCGATAGCAAGTGTACTCATGAAGTCGGCACCACCTTCGATGAATTTAATCTTCAATGCTTGATACAAACCGCTGTCAACTGCTGGTTGAGCTGCCTCTGCAGCATCCTGTGCGAATGCTACTGTAGAAGTTCCAAGGGCACACAAGCCCAAGAATGCTTTTGCAAAATACTTTTTCATTGTGTGTTTAATTTTTAAGATTAATAATTCTCGTATTTGTTTTATTTTTTTATTGTTAATAATCTCGTCAAATTCCGGCGGAGAAAGCGGGATTCGAACCCGCGATACGCTTTAGGCGTATACACGCTTTCCAGGCGTGCCTCTTCAACCACTCGAGCATCTCTCCAATTGAAACCTTCCTTCTCAAAACGGCTGCAAAATACGAAAAAATTCCCAATTGCAAACGTTTCAGTGCACAAATCTATACTTTTTGATTGACATATGCACTAAATCAGAGAAAGATTTTTTTGTGTTAATCAAAATTATACAACTATAATGATTTGTTTACACTTTTAAACACAGAAAGAGTATTCTTTCTTGCTTCTGAAACGACTGAGTCCAATGATATTTGGTAAATTTGTGCTAATTTTTCCGCTGTTTTCCAAATATAGAGGGGCTCGTTTCGTTTTCCCCGATAAGGTACAGGAGCTAAATAGGGAGCATCCGTTTCCAACACAATTTGTTTCATGGAGGTCTGCTGAAGGATCTCACCTAATTTCGAATTCTTGAAAGTTACGACTCCATTGATCCCGATCTTAAAATTCGAAAGTTTTTTCACCTCTTCCAATTCTTCAGCTGTTCCAGAGAAGCTATGGAATACCCCATAGAGTTTATCAGGGTCTACTTTATAGATGCTCTCGAGCACCTCAGGATAAGCATCACGTGTGTGGATGGCAACGGGGAGATCCAAATCAATGCTCCATCGCAATTGCTCTTCGAATACCTCAATTTGTTGCCTGCGGTAAGTCTTGTCCCAAAACAGGTCAACGCCAATCTCTCCTATCGCACAGTAGGAGCGCTTTCCTAACCAGGATTCGATCGTTAGTAATGCCTCCGTATAGTGTTCCGTCACGCTTGTCGGATGCAATCCCATCATCGGATAGGCGAAATTGGGATAGCGATCACACAACTCATGCATTCTGTCGATTGTTTCCAAATCCACATTCGGCAAGAGTAATGTGTCGATGCCCGACTCTTGCGCTTGACGAATCAATTCGTCTTGCTCTGGGTCGAACTCTTCCAAATAGAGGTGATCGTGTGTATCAATCAGCTTCATATCACGATTGTCTATGCATCAGTTTTCGGCTTACCTCTTTCAAGGCTGCCAATTTTTCTTTCTCTACGCTCAATGCTTCCAAGTGCAGCATTGCCTCATCAAAATAGGTCTCGATTTTTTCTTCCGAGAGCTCTTTCAGTTTCAGCTCATCGTAGATACGAGTCACAGCAGCAATCTTCTCTGCCGGATTGATTTCGCTTGCTCCTATCCATCGATTTAACGTGTTCAACTGCGAAGTATTTGCACGGTGGAAGGCATTGATCAGCAAGAATGTTTTCTTGTCGCAGAGGATATCACCACCAATATTCTTTCCGAAGGTTGCCGTATCGCCATACACATCCAATAGATCGTCTTGCAATTGGAAAGCCAATCCCAAGGCTATGCCGAATTGATAAAGATGTTCGGCATCAGCAGCAGGGGCATCAGCCAAGATAGCACCCATTTTCAAGGCTCCTGCCAATAGGACTGCTGTCTTCAATCGGATCATCTCAATATATTCTTCTTCGGTGACATCGTTGCGTGTTTCAAACTCCATGTCGTATTGCTGTCCACTGCACACTTCAACGGCTGTCTTTGAAAACAGATCCAATACCGGCTTCAGATGCCGGGGATCAGCTTTTGCCACCAACTGATATGCGGCGATTAACATCGCATCGCCCGACAAAATTGCAGTATTGGCATTCCATTGTTTGTGTACCGTCGGCATTCCTCTGCGCTTGTCGGCCGCATCCATCAGGTCATCGTGCAGAAGGGTGAAGTTATGAAACACTTCTATGCCCATGGCCACATCCATTATTTCAGAAAAGTTCTCCTTATATATATTGTATGCCATCAGCAGCAAGGTTGGGCGAAGGCGCTTGCCTCCGAGCGAAAGTGTATAGGTGACCGGCTCGAACAAACTTTTAGGAGAAGCGTCAAACTTTAGTTGTCGAATGGATTGATCAACCATTTGAAGAATTGCATCAAAAGCTACCATAGAATAAAGTTTAAATCAATGACTGTTTTTAATCCATAATGTACCAAGAAAACAGAAAAGGCTGCGAATAAAAGCGCAGCCTTTTACTATGTTTGGTTTATAGGATTATTGCAAACGGAACTGTACCGGCAAGATAAATCTTACACGTACAGGTTTACCACGTTGCTCACCCGGTTTCCATTTCGGCATTTCGCTGATCACGCGAACGGCCTCTTTATCCAATGATGGGTCAACACCACGCATTACCTGAATATCAACGATTGAACCGTCTCGGTTTACGACGAAAGAACAAACTACACGACCTTGGATACCGTTTTCCTGAGCGATAACCGGGTACTTGATAGCTTTGCTCAAATACTTGAACAATTCAGCAGTACCACCAGGGTATTCAGGCTGCTTTTCTACAACGGTAAAGATCTGCTGAGCTGCTTCTTCCTCTTCTTCTTCCTGAACTGCAGCAGGGGCAACGTATGTCTGAGTCTGAGCCTCAGCCGCGTTATCCTCTGATGATACGATATCTTGCTGATCCAACTCGATGTCATCATCAACGACATTCAAGATATCCGTTACAACCGGTGCTGCTGGAGGAGGAGGAGGGGGAGGTGTGTTTTCCTGTCTCGTAATTTCTACTTCCTCTTCAGCGATGATGTCCGACACACCTTCATCTGCAGTAACGACCTTAACTTCACGCTCGCTCCATTCAAATCCTACGAAAAGAATAGCTAAGCCAACCACAAAGCCCATCAAAAGGCCCAGTCCTTTGGTGCGTTCAAGGTCCGCCTTGGGTGATTTCTTAACTTCCATAAATTATTTTATTTAGTTTATAGTAAAATGTACTTTTCTATCGGGGCAAATTTACTAATAATTTTGAATGATACAATAGTTGCCCCTTGAAATTTTCAAAATAATTCTTATTTTTGTCGCAAAACAAAGAAAGAGAGCAATGATTAGAATGATTTTATTAAGTATCGCCATTTTAATGGAGGGGTTCTTGCTGGAGGCTCAGAACTCTCTCCGATTCGTCATGGATCACGAGGGCAAGTTGTTTGCCATTCCTATCGACAAGAAATATGAGTTGAACATTCCGGCAACTGCAACTAAGAGCTATATTCCTCTGAGTCAACAAGGCCTGATGTTGCAAGCTCGCTATATGGAGACCTACAAGACATGGATGGAACAGATAGTTAGTGATCCTCATACAGTCTCACTATTGGAGCCACCTGAAGCCGATCGCTCCATCAACATGCTCTCATTATCGGATGCTTACCGTCCATTCTTCAATCCTTACACCCCAATGTTGAGAAGAGCGAATCCGATGGCACTCGACTATAATGAGATGTTCATCTTTCCAACGGCCGAGAATACAGCTGTCTGGGCGCATGGCATACAAGAAACTTGGCCGGGTTTGGGCGGAATGAACATCGTCGAGACGGGTGCAACGCAAAGAATAGGGAATGTCATGATCTCGGTCAGTGGCTTCGGAGGTCGGTTCTATACGCCCTACTCTCCATCTCCTTCGTTGATGGGGGGATTGAACATTGTGTCCCATTATCAGGTAAACGACTGGATGGCACTCAAAGCGTGGGGATCCTATGCCTTTTACGGAAGGCATGGGGCTGATCCATTTATGAATATCAATCCGTTACTGAACCGCACGCAAGTAGGTGGCGCTATGGAGTTCAAGTTAGGAGACAAAGCGGGTATAGGTGTTGGAGTCAATTTCGAGTACAACCACCTCAAGCGGAAGATGGAGAGAGAGTATCTTATCTATCCGGTCGGATTTGGGAAGAAATGGGGTAACATTACTTTGTTTTAAAACCCAATAAGGGGATGCACCATGTCGGCGCATCCCCTTATTGGGTTGATTCCTATAGAAATCAGAATTGTTCGATATTCAATTCTTCTGCCAACATTTCAGGGATTGCTTCTGCAAATGCTTTGAAGTGATCTGAATTGGCATGAGCATCGAATGCAGCATCATCTTTATACTCTTCATAGAATATGAAGAGAGTGGAGTCGAACGGCGACTGATACAAGTTGTAGCTTACATTGCCCGGCTCTTGACGAGTAGCCTCTACCAATTTTCCAGCCACTTCAGTGAATGCAGCTTGCTGACCGTCTTTGACAACAACGCGGCAAACGATTGTTTTCTTCTCCTTCTTTGGAGCCGGAGCTTCTTCTTTTACTTCAGGAGTCTCCTCTTTGGGCTGTGCATTGCCATTGCATGAAGTCATGCAGATAACGGCAGCACCCAACGCCATAAACGAAAAAATGATCTTTTTCATGATTTGTTAGTATTTAGAAACCTAAAACATTTATTTTTTCGCAAATATACAACAATATGGTCATAAACGAACTTATTTGCTTGATATTTTCTTTTTTTCATCATTCGGTGTAGAACAATTAAAAAAAATACGGGAGTATTGCGTCAAAAGCATCCGTATTTTGAACGGAAAACTCCCGTATTTTTTAGAAAAAGCTTTTGGGAAAAACAGGAGGCCAATTTCGTTATTACACTATTGTGCATTTCAAAAATTTTTCCGAATATTGCAAACAGACGAGAGTCGGTCATATAGAAGCATCTATTCATTAGGGAAGGCTCTGCGTTTGACAGCTTAATCATTGACAATCATCAATTCTATGAAACGACACATTCTGTTACCGATAGCTGCAGTATTACTGTGCTGTTGCTCCGCTCAAAAGCAAGATCAGGCGGAAAATACCCCATTAAAAATGATCGACCAGGTCGATTTCTCCAATGTGAGAATCAACGATTCATTCTGGTCCCCCAGATTAGAGAAACATGTCTCGGCAACATTGCCTGTCTGCATCGATCAGATAGAGAACCAAACCGGGCGCATGCAGAATTTTATCAATGCGGCAAAAGGAGAAGGAAAGCATTCCGGTATCTTCTTTGACGACTCCGATGTTTACAAGGCTCTTGAGGGTATCGCCTACAGCTTGATCAATAATCCTGATAGTGCTCTCGAGGCAAAAGCGGATGAATGGATTGCCAATATTGCTTCTGCCCAACAACCCGACGGCTATATCAATACATATTATATATTGACCGGGCTTGACAAACGATGGACCAACATGGACAAGCACGAAATGTATTGTACCGGCCACATGATTGAAGCAGCCGTTGCATACTATCAGGCGACAGGAAAACGACAGTTGTTGGACGTCGGCATCAAGATGGTCGACCATATGATGGCAATCTTCGGCCCCGGTAAAAGAGATTGGGTGCCCGGCCATGAAGAGATTGAGTTGGCCCTTGTCAAATTGTATCAGACAACAAAAGAGGAGAAATATTTGGATTTCGCCTATTGGCTCTTGGAAGAACGCGGACATGGCCACGGAAGTATGGGAGAAGAGGGCGAATGGAATCCGACCTACTATCAGGATGTTATTCCCGTCCGTGACTTGGAAAGCATCTCCGGCCATGCAGTTCGTTGCATGTATCTCTATTGCGGAATGGCAGATGTTGCAGCCTTGAAGCACGACACGGCCTATATTCATTCTTTAAATAAACTGTGGGATGATGTCGTGTTGCGCAATATGTATATTACCGGTGGCATTGGCTCCTCCAAACATAACGAAGGCTTTACGGAAGATTACGATTTGCCCAATTTGGAAGCCTATTGCGAAACGTGTGCTTCTGTCGGAATGGTCTATTGGAACCAACGCATGAACCAGTTTACAGGCGACTCGAAATATGTGGATGTTCTCGAGCGTTCCATGTACAATGGCGCATTGGCGGGGGTATCTCTCTCGGGCGACAGATTTTTCTATGTGAACCCTTTGGAATCGCATGGCGACCATCATCGGCAGGCATGGTATGGGTGCGCTTGCTGTCCGAGTCAAGTTTCAAGATTCTTGCCATCGTTGGGCAATTACATCTATGGTGTATCTGAAAAAGCTTTGTGGATCAACTTGTTCATCGGCAATAATGCGCAATTTAATGTAGACAATCAACAGGTTGCTGTTACGGAAGAGACAAATTATCCATGGGATGGAGAAGTAAATATCACCGTCAACGCACAGCGGAAAGTCGACAAAGAGATCAGAATCCGCATCCCCGGATGGTGTGACAAATATACTTTGTCTCTAAACGACAAGGAAATAACGGCAAAAACAGAGAAGGGATATGCTGTTGTTGAGAATTGGAAACCAGGTGACCGGCTAACATTGAAGATGGAGATGCCGGTGAAGGTGGTCGCAGCTGATCCTCGCGTCAAGGAAGATGAGGGGAAAAGAGCCATCCAACGGGGACCTTTGGTATATTGTATGGAGGAAGTTGACAACAAATCAGGCTTCAATGAATGGCATTTGGACGAAAACACTGCTTTTGAACTGGCAAACGACAACATTTTGCCCGGCGATATAAGAATAATTCATGCTCACTATGGAGACAAAACAGCTGTGTTGATCCCATATTATGCCTGGGACAACAGAGAAGCCGGCCCTATGAAAGTATGGATTGATTACAAGAACAATTAATTTTATACCCATGAAAAAAGTAAGAACACTGATCGTTGGACTGTCTGCTTTGGCTGTTTCCGGCGGAATGGCGACTGCTTCCGAGGAATCAAATGCCGCAGTATCCGGCAACTACATTAATAATAGACAACCGCTATTGCAGAAATCTTATATAGAACTTCCGTTAGGAGCCATCCGGCCCGGCGGATGGATGGAAGACCAGCTGCAACGAATGAAGAAAGGCATGACCGGAAACCTCGACAAGATCTACCCTCAAGTCATGGGTGAACGGAATGGTTGGCTCGGGGGTGATGGGGATGTGTGGGAAAGAGGCCCGTATTGGATTGACGGCCTGCTACCCTTGGCTTACATACTCAACGACAGCGAACTGATTGAAAAGATCAAGCCCTGGATAGAATGGACATTAGCTTCACAAAAAGCGGATGGTTATTTCGGGCCTGACACGGATCGACCATATGAAGCAGGTCTGCAACGCGACAATGCTCACGATTGGTGGCCGAAGATGGTAATGATGAAAGTCATGCAACAGTACTACTCGGCTACAAACGATGCCCGTATCATCGATTTCTTTACCCAATATTTTAAATACCAATTGGAGAAGTTGCCGCAAACACCCTTAGGCCATTGGACGTTTTGGGGCGAGCAACGTGGTGGAGACAACCTGATGATGGTGTATTGGTTGTACAACATTACGGGCGACAAATTCCTATTGGATTTGGGAGAGCTCATTCATAAACAAACATTGGATTGGACTGATATTTTTGCACATCAGGATCATCTTTGCCGACAGCATAGCTTGCATTGTGTAAACCTTGCACAGGGATTCAAGGAGCCGGTGATCTACTACCAACAAAACAAGGATGCCAAGCAGTTGCAAGCAATGGAATCTGCTATAAAACAGATACACAACACAATAGGACTGCCAACAGGATTGTGGGGCGGTGATGAATTGTTGCGTTTTGGCAAACCAACTGCCGGATCAGAGTTATGCACAGCTGTTGAAATGATGTATTCTCTCGAAGAGATTTTGGAGATCACAGGAGATACACGATGGGCAGATTATTTGGAACGTGTCACCTACAACGCACTGCCTACGCAAATCACTGACGACTATTCTGCCCGCCAATACTATCAACAGTTTAACCAAGTGGAGGTAACCCGCCGGTGGCGTGAGTTCTCTACTCCGCATGAAGATATGGACATTCTGTTCGGTGTCCTGACCGGCTACCCTTGTTGTACTTCTAACCTCCACCAGGGTTGGCCGAAATTTGTGCAGAATTTGTGGTATGCCACGGCCGACAATGGTATAGCAGCCTTGATTTATGCGCCATCGGAAGTGACTGCTAAAGTCGCAAATGGGGTGACTGTAAATATAAAGGAAGAGACTGCGTACCCTTTTGACGAGACATTGCGCTTTATCGTCTCCTATCCGGAAAAGAAAAGTCAGCCGACTTTCTTCCCATTCCATCTCCGTATTCCGACATGGTGTGAAGGTGCAACGTTTACAGTCAATGGCAAGGCAGTGGAGGTCGACAACTATCCGGGTGGCATTGCTCGAATTAACCGCACATGGAAGGCGGGCGACGTGTTGGAAGTGCAACTCCCTATGCAAGTGGCCGTAAGCAGATGGTATGACGATGGGGCAGTTGTTGAACGTGGACCTTTACTTTATGCCTTGAAAATGAATGAGAAATGGGAGAAAAAACAGATGGAAGCAGACAAAATAAAAGCCTATGGCGAATGGTATTACGAGGTCACTTCCGATTCGCCATGGAACTATGCTCTTTCGCCTCGCTCATTCTCTGCTGAAAATATCAAGGCTAATTTTGTAGTGGAGAAATCTACACTTAATGGTTATCCCTGGAATGTTGAAAATGCTCCGATCCATATCAAAACGAAAGCGCGAAGACTCAACAATTGGACTATCGTTAATGGCTCGGCCGGCCCAGTTGCTTATTTTACGCAACAAGGCAAAGATTACGGTGAAGAGGAAAGTATCGAACTTATTCCATACGGCTGTACAACACTGCGTATTGCAGAATTCCCCGTAAGAAACTATTAAATCAATTCGAGGGGTGTGCCGAAATCAGCTGTTATTGGCACACCCCTCGGCTAATCACGCAGCATTGTCCCCCCAAACACTCCTTGAACAGCTAAAGTCTCTTGCTTGCCACCTACCCCAAAGTATTCTTCGAATATTTAACAAATAAAATAGGTTCAGAGAATACATATTTCAATAAAATATATATCTTTGCGATTGAAATCGGTTCTGAGACGGACATTCGCCGCTCAGATGAAAAGGGAATCGGGTGAGAATCCCGGACAGTCCCGCTGCTGTGAAGCTCTATAAACATCTTGAAATACCTCATTGCCACTGACAATAATCGTCGGGAAGGCTTCAAGATGGGAGTCAGTCAGAAGACCTGCCATTTCATTTTTAGTCGATTTTACTCGTGGGTTAGTAAAATCAACGCATTATTTTTAGCGCATAATTTAAAATAAAGGAGAGGTACGGTACCCCGTAGTGATACGTCCTTACTGTGCCCTTTAGGTTAGGATAAGTGACCTAAATATTAGTTGTTAGTAATGTTTTTCTAATGTGTTAAACTATTCAAGCCCCCTCGGCGATGTGATTTCGCCGAGGGGGCTTTCACATTATATTATAAATAGGCTTCAGATTCAACCTTTTTCATGAACATCTTTCCATGACATGAGGATGATCGTTTATTTTCTACAGCAACTAATTTCAGTTTCAAACCGAGTAAATTGCAGTTTGTTCGGGAGTAAACGATAGTTTTAGGTAGTGAATAAACAAAAAAAGACTTGCCCGGTTGCGTTGGGCAAGTCTTTATTTATTCCGATTGGTTAATGACCGAATTATTCACCCAAGAGGATTTCCATAATCTGGCAAGCAGCCTTTGTTACAGAAGTACCAGGGCCGAAGATTGCGGCTACACCAGCTTTATACAAGAAATCATAATCTTGTGCCGGAATTACACCACCCGCAATGACGATGATATCCGGACGACCTAACTTCTTCAACTCTTCAATAACTTGCGGAACCAATGTTTTGTGTCCGGCAGCCAATGAAGATACGCCCATTACATGAACGTCGTTTTCTACAGCCTGGCGAGCAGCTTCGGCAGGAGTCTGGAACAATGGTCCCATATCCACATCGAAACCGCAGTCAGCATAACCTGTTGCAACAACTTTTGCTCCACGGTCGTGACCATCCTGGCCCATCTTTGCTACCATGATACGAGGTTGACGACCTTCTTTCTTTGCAAACTCGGCAGTTAATTCGCAAGCACGCTCGAAGTCTGCATCTTTCTTCGTTTCTGATGAGTACACGCCTGAAATTGTTCTAATGATTGCTTTATAACGGCCTACTACTTCTTCGCAGGCATCTGATATTTCACCTAATGATGCACGCAACGCAGCTGCTTTGACAGCCAAGTCGAGCAAGTTACCCTTCTTCGTTCGAACGCATTCTGTGATTGCTTTCAAAGCTTCCTGAACAGCAGCTTCGTCACGCTTGCTACGGAGATCCTTCAACAATTCGATCTGCTCATTACGTACGGCAGTGTTATCAATTTCAAGGATATCGATAGGAGCTTCTTTAGCCAAACGATACTTGTTCACACCGACAATTGTCTGGATTCCGGAGTCGATACGAGCCTGAGTACGAGCGGCAGCTTCTTCGATACGCATCTTTGGAAGACCCGTTTCGATAGCTTTAGCCATACCACCCATGCTTTCGATCTCTTGAATCAATGCCCAACCTTTGTGTACCAATTCGTTTGTCAAAGATTCAACGTAGTAAGAACCTCCCCAAGGGTCGATTTGCTTACAAACTTTTGTCTCTTCCTGAATATAAATCTGAGTATTACGAGCAATACGGGCAGAGAAATCTGTCGGCAATGCAATAGCTTCATCCAATGCATTGGTGTGCAATGATTGCGTATGACCCAAAGCTGCAGCCATGGCTTCAATACAAGTACGTCCTACATTGTTGAACGGATCCTGCTCTGTCAGTGACCAACCTGAAGTCTGGCTGTGAGTACGCAATGCCAATGATTTGGGGTTCTTCGCACCAAAGCTCTTAACAATCTTAGCCCACAACATACGAGCAGCACGCATTTTGGCAATTTCCATAAAGTGGTTCATACCGATTGCCCAGAAGAATGACAAACGCGGAGCAAAAGCATCGATGTCGATACCGGCGTTAACACCGGCGCGGAGGTATTCCAAACCATCGCACAATGTATATGCCATTTCGATATCAGCCGTTGCACCAGCCTCTTGCATGTGGTAACCTGAAATAGAAATTGAGTTGAATTTCGGCATCTTCTGTGAAGTGTACTCAAAGATATCAGCGATGATACGCATTGAGAACTCAGGCGGGTAAATATAAGTGTTACGAACCATGAACTCTTTCAAGATATCGTTCTGGATCGTACCGGCCATTTCTTCCAACTTAGCCCCCTGCTCCAAACCGGCATTGATATAGAATGCCATAACAGGAAGAACGGCTCCGTTCATTGTCATGGAGACAGACATCTTGTTCAAAGGAATACCATCGAACAAAACTTTCATATTCTCGATAGAGCAGATAGACACACCAGCTTTACCAACATCGCCCACAACACGTTCATTGTCAGCATCGTATCCACGGTGTGTAGCCAAGTCGAATGCAACAGACAAACCCTTTTGTCCTGATGCCAAGTTTCTGCGGTAGAAGGCATTTGATTCTTCTGCGGTTGAGAAACCTGCATACTGGCGGATAGTCCAAGGACGCAGAGGGTACATGGCACTATACGGACCACGCAAATAAGGAGGAATACCGGACACGAAGTTCAAGTGTTCCATTCCTTCCAAGTCTTCTTTTGTATAAACCGGCTTCACTTGGATGTGTTCCGGTGTTTTCCAATTGGATTCTATTCCATTGGCTTTTGCCCATTCTGCGGCATTGGTTGCAGCAAAACCGGCATTCTTAATATCTATGTCTTTGAAATTTGGTCTCATGATAATAAAATTTAGTTGATGCCTAACTTACTGCTGAAAGATTGCAATGTCTCGAGAACGTTGCTCTTTACATTAATAAACTGATCGATGCCTTGAGCCTTCAAGTCGTCCATGCAAGCAGGAGCACCTGCAACAACGAACAATGCACGGCCATTCAATGCCTTGAATGCAGCGGGTGCATATTCAGCATATTCATCATCGCTTGAACACAAAACGACGATATCTGCTCCAGCATTGACTGCGGCTTCAACACCGGCTTCAACTGTATCAAATCCCAAGTTGTCAATTGTCTTGTATCCTGCACAACCGAAGAAGTTGCAAGAGAATTGCGAACGAGCCAAACGCATAGCCAAGTTGCCGATAGTCAACATGAATGCTTTCGGTGTCTTGCCGCTCTTTTCTGTAGACAAACGAAGTGTTTCGAACTCTGATGCTCCACGGGCAAACTCAAGTTTCGCAACACCGTCGCATTCACAATGGTTGTGAGCTTCACCGCCACAGCAGCAAGCGCCTTCTTCGATCTTGATCTTTTCGGCAGCTACCTCTGTGAAGTTCGGGAATTGGTTCGTACCCAGCAATGTCTCACGGCGAGTAGCAACTGCTTTATGGCGAGCTACATTCGAAGCTTTGACAGCAGCTTGTATTTCACCCGCATTAGCCATCGCACCGAATCCGCCTTTTTCTTCTGTTTCGAGGAACAACTTCCAAGCGACATCTGCAATAGAGTTGGTGAACATTTCAACTGTATATGAACCGGCAGCCGGGTCTACCACTTTGTCGAAATGAGACTCTTCCTTCAACAACAACTGCTGGTTGCGGGCGATACGTTCTGAGAATTCGTCAGGAGTTTCGAATGTCTCGTCGAACGGACGAACAGTGATTGAGTCAACACCGGCAATGGCTGCAGACATTGTTTCGGTCTGTGAGCGCAACAAGTTAACGTGTGCATCGTAAACTGTCATGTTCCAGCGCGAAGTTTGTGCATGAGCCGTCATCTTGCAAGCGCATTGGCAAGCAGGTTTATAAGCGGCAACGATTTCAGCCCACAACCAACGAGCTGCACGGAATTTAGCAATTTCCATGAAGTAGTTAGAGCTGATACCGAAATTGAATTTGATGCGTTTTGCCACTTCATCGACAGTGTATCCTGCGTCTGTCAATTTAGCGAGCAATTCGTTACCCCATGCCAAGGCGAATCCCAATTCTTGAGCGATGTAAGCCCCGGCATTGTTCAGTTGATAAGCGTTAACGGCCAACACCTTGTAGGCAGGAAGAGCTTTGGCTGCTTCCAAAACAGCTTTGGCTGCTTCTACCCAATCTTCATTCTTGTGGCCTTTGATCAAAGGCTTCTTGAACGGATCATAGTTGATTGAACCTACACACTTCGTTACGTCTACTTTCTTGGATGCGAAGTATTCACCCAAAATAGTTGTCAATTTTGCGGCTTTGCAGAGGCATGTGCTAAAATTCAGTTCTACGCACTGTGGACAAATTTCATTAAGCAAAGTGGCAATGTTTTCAGCACTTACGTCATCACCTTTCAAGATAAAACCTAAAGAAGTAACACCTTTGTTCAGGATGTCCAACGCTTTCTCGTTGGCAGCTTTGCAGTCGGTTACTTCAATGTCCTGACGTACGTACCAATCATTGTCTTTTTTTGTTCCACGTACATACGGGAATTCACCTGGAAGTGATGTGGTAGTCTTCAAACCTTCCAGATCTTCCAAACGATAGAACGGATTTGCATTAAATCCCTCTCCTGTCTTCCAAACAAGCTTTTTCTCAAACGGAGCACCTTTCAAGTCTGCCGTAATCTTCGCAACCCATGCTTCTGTTGAGGTGGGTTCGAATTCAGAGAAAAGTTTTTCTTTTTGTTCTGCCATAATATTAGTTGTTATTATAAAACTGGTATTAGTAATGTTATTCACCAAGTTTTTGTTCATTAATCCTAATGACGTACAAAGATAAAAAATATTTTTTTGTCAAAAACATTTGGTATATTAAAAATTTGCTTTACCTTTGCAGTGTCGAATTAGAACAAAGACTACGGCGCATTCGTCTAGGGGTCTAGGACGCGGCCCTCTCACGGCTGAAACCCGGGTTCGAATCCCGGTTGCGCTACAAGTGAGATTGAAAGCGGTTACTCAAAAGGGTAATCGCTTTTTTTATGCAGTTCGTCCGTTTTTCAACTTTTCTTCCACTCTTTCATTTTAATATCATCGCATGATGTCGTAGTTTTATGCGGAGAAAACTGCAGTTCACTCGGCATGAAACAGCAGTTCACTCGGGAGAAAACCGGAGTTTTATGCCGAGAATCTTTTTCAAAGTCTCGCAAAAAATGATTCTCCTCCCCTCGCCTTTCTGATGAAAGTTCCTCATCTTTGCATAGTTAGTTGCTCCATTCTATAAACAAAAAGTCCTATTCTCACGAATAGGACTTTTGCTCATCTGTGTCTTAGTTTTTAGCATTCTTTATTATAGGGAGTGTGTGATTTTTTCATGCACGTTATGCATAACCTTTCAGCATCCCATAGAAATAGAGAGGCTTCAAGATGTATACTTTCAAAAACCATGCAGCACGTTGCTCTTTCGACATGTCCAACAACGAGAACGGAAAGGAGATTTCCGGCTCTTTGTTGTAATCAAATTCACACAAAAGGACGTGACCATAGTCTGTAATGATCGGACAAGCGGCATAACCGTCATACTTTTCTGTAGGCGCTTTGCCCTCCATCAAAGCAATCAGATTCTTGGCCGCCAAAGGCACTTGCCGACGAATAGCCGCCGATGTCTTACTGGTTGGCAATCCGGCCGTATCGCCCAACGAGATAATGTTGGAATATACATTGTGAACAAACGTCTCTTTGTTGACATTCGCCCAACCACCGGCGGCCAATTTGCCTTCCGAAAATCCCAAACCGGCCTCTTTTACAAAGTCCGGAGCTGACATCGGAGGGGTAAAATGTAAAAAGTCGTAGTCTTCAACGAATGGGGTAACGATCTTTTCATCGTTCACCTTCTCGATACGTTCGAAATATGCTTGCTTGCGCTCCGTATCAATGCCTTTTAGTCGTGTATTGACTACTACAGGAACATCTCGCTCTTTATAAATTTCTTTCAGACGCGTTGTGAAAAATTTCACATCATACAAATCTTTTTCAGCCGTATAATATGTCAGTGACAACTCTTCTCTATGATGATTATTTCGAGCATAATCATCTGTCAACAAACATATCTTCTTCGGTGCTCCACCGCATTTATGTTTAGTGTAGGTATCTGTATAAATGCCTTTTCCACCTTTTTCGGTAAACTCCTTCATGGCTTTCCAAGTCATCTGAGCTCCTTTGTAATCATAAATACAATGTGCGTTGCCGGTGCCGAGCTTTGCATAATCGAAGCCTTCTATTTCATCCCAATTGAGCTTGATTCCCGGTACAAGTACCATGAAATCGTAAGAAATGTTGCCATTTTGAGCAGTTGTTACCGAATTCCAAACAGGATCAACGGCCACCACGGTGTCTTTTATCCATTTCACTCCGGAGGGGATGCAATCCTCTTGCTTCCGCCACACGTCATCTGCTTGGTATATACCTGAAGCTATCAAAGTAAAACCAGGCTGGTAATACTGTCGATCACTGGGATCTATCAATGTAATCTGAGGATCATCCAACCAATGCAACAGACGAGAAGCCATACTGATGCCGGCCGCACCACCACCCACAATCACAATTTTAGCTTTTGCCTTGCTGGAAAAAGCCTTGGCTTGCTGATTGCCGCCAACAAGAAGTCCGGCTGCTGCCATTATCTTGAAGAAAGTGCGTCGGTCAATACCCTTCTTCTCGAACAATGCAAGTTGTTTCTTTATTATTTGATCGTATTCATTCATGCTTTTCGATGTATTAGCTTTTACGAATAATGCAAAGGAAACAACTACAATTATTGATATCAAATATAAATATACGACATTATTTGCGCTAATAAAAAAAGAGGTTCTGATGTATTGCTCAATAGTTTCTCATTAAATTGTTACAATATATTATACAACTATAAATCAACTATTTAATATAGCATAATACGATTTGTTTTCTTATAAATTGATTTTCAAAAAACATTCAAGAGAAAGTTCCTTTTTATATAAAAAAATGTGTGGATCAGAAGCGAATCAAGAAATCGACCAAGTTTACATCGTTGCCAATACCCAAGCGTTTACGCAAACGATATCGCCGAAGTTCTACTGCACGGACAGAGACATTCAGCAACAAGGCGATTTCCTTCGTTGATAAATTCATCCGCAACAGACAACAGATGCGCAAATCGCCCGGCGTCAAATCGGAATATTTCTGTTGAAGCTTCTCCAAGAAATCACGATGAGCACTCTTAAAATAGTCTTCAAACCGTTTCCAATCTTCTTGATCGTTCAGTGCATCGGCCATTAACTGGTGCAATTTTTTATACATTTTATTGGGATAGCGGTCACCCAATAACTCTTTCTGAGCTTCAAACTCTTCCATAATGGTATGAACAGCCTGGTTGCGGCGAACCAAAGCCGAGGTCTGCAATACCAGTTCCGTGTTCTTATTTTGCAATTCTTCCTCTAACATCTTATGGCGCATCAGCTCCAACTGATGAGTTTCTTCTTGATCGGCAAGCTCTTTTTGCTCATTCTCTTCCCGTTTCAAGTGTCTCAAATTATAATTCAACAATTGCTGAATCACCAGCCACATTAACAATATATATATGAGATAAGCCCAAATAGTATTATACCAAGCAGGTTGCACCTCAATCGTCATGGTGATTTCCGGGAATGTTCCCTTGGATACATATTTGCGAATCCGCAATGTATATGTTCCTTCCGGCAGATATGAGAATGAGAACTTGCCATCTTCTTGCCATTCCGACCATTTGTCTGAAATTCCGTCCAGTCTATATGACAACAAATGATAGGGGGTAAAAACAGTTGTTCCGACATAAAAATTCACTTCTTGCACACCATGCGCCAAACGAATCATTGTCGTGTCTGGATTCACCGAATGAACTCCCTGACGATCTTTATAGTTGATCCGATTGAAGCGGGGCAATGTCAGATTGTTAGACCCACCCAATAGCTGACGTAAATTCATCAATAATGCCCCTTGCATGGTGGATATCAAACAAAGAGAATCGTTTAGTGTAAAGCAATGCGGCCCTCGCGTAACAAAATTCAGCTTGAAATTATCCAAAGACAAACGGCATTTGAGCGTTGTCTGATGATTATCTTCCTGAAACAAAGCCATTTCATTTTCATAAAGCACCCAATACATATTGTCATAAGCGGGATATATAGACCTACTTTCTTTGAAATAATCCATCACTTCCAAATCAGAAAAGATCTTCTCAGGAGCCAATGACAACGAAACCACTTTCTCATTAATAAATTTCTCTGCTTCAGAAGGTTGTACTGACACGAGCGGTTCACTTGAATCCAATGATTTATGGAAAAAGCCCAAGTTAGAGTGTACATATAAATCCCTGTTATGGATACCGGCATGGTCCACTTTCCCGATTCCGCTTCGCTTACCTATAATACTGACGGGAGGATTGATATCAATCAAAGCAATTCCATTGTCCAGCAAAAGCCATAACCGACTCTCATCTTGTACGCAAATGGCATGCACACAATTGTCTTGCAATTGATTTTGAACGTAAAGATGTTGGATAATCTGTCCCGATTCATCTAAAAAATAGAGACCGCTATTTTCCGTACCCACTACATCGAATTGGGGAAAATGGACATAATCCGTTGGTGAAGCCTCGGCTACTTCATCCGGTACATTAATGGATTTTTTATGATAAGTATTGGAAACTTCAGGTATATGGAAATCGTCCGAGGCTACGTGATACTCCAAATCTCTGTATTCATTATACAACCAATACCCTCTCGTCTGGTCACCAACAGTAAAAATAGTATCGTTTCGTTGGGCCACCTCATAGATAGACTCATGCAATGGGGTCACATACAATCGCCAAATATTGCCGTCAAAAACCAATAAACCTTTATTGTTTGCAACATACAGAATACCATCGGAAGAGACGTGCGCATCCCAGTTTTGACAACTACCCTTGTAATCTTCCACAGAAAAATTCTGGACATAAAACGAAAGCCCACTTCCTTTTTCTTGCCCGTTCATTGCTATAGAGAAAGTGGTCAACACAAAACAAATGAATAATCGTAAAGTCATTTTAATTACATCCATGCAACAAAGATAATAAGAAAAGGAACGCCCCACACTTTTTATCACTCAATTCAAACAAGTATTCCCCCATAGTAAGAGAGAAAAAATATAGGGGCCTTAAAAAGCCCCTATATTATCTCTAAAAAAAAACCCGTATTTTTTCAAGAATGTTCGGGAGCTTTCTAAAAAAAGCTCGGGAACATTTTTTGCCATCATCGGGATGGATCATTTATACTCTTGCCAGCTCTTAATCTGAATATCTTTTTCTTGCATTGAACAGAAAGCATTGATGAATGCACCGGCCAGGCGTGCGTTGGTAATCAATGGAATATTGTGATCGATGGCGGCACGACGAATTCTGTAACCATTCGTCAATTCGCGTTTACTATGATCTTTCGGAATGTTGACAACCAGCTCAAATATATGATTGGAAAACATGTGCATGATATTCATTTCGCTCTCCTCATCCGGCCAAGCTACGGCAATAGCAGGAATACCGTTCTCATTCAAGAACTTGGCTGTTCCGGCCGTTGCATAGAGTGTGTAACCTTTATTATCCAACAGGCGGCACGGATCCAGCAAATCGACTTTACTCTTTGCCTCGCCCGATGAGACCAAGATGTTTTTCTTCGGGATCTTATTGCCGACTGCTATCATTGCCGACAACAATGCTTCGTTGAAGTCATCGCCAATACAACCGACTTCACCCGTCGAACTCATATCAACGCCCAAAACCGGATCGGCATTATGCAAACGAGCAAAGGAGAATTGCGATGCTTTCACTCCGATCCAATCGATATCGAATGCACTCTTGTCCGGCTTTACATAATCGGCATCCAACATGATACGGGAAGCCGTCTCGATCAAATTTCGTTTCAATACTTTCGAAACAAAGGGGAAGCTTCGAGAAGCACGGAGGTTGCACTCGATCACCTTCACATAATTGTTCTTGGCCAAGAACTGAATATTGAAAGGACCGCTGATATTCAACTCTTTTGCTATCGTCTTTGCGACTTTCTTGATACGACGAGCCGTTTCGAAATATATCTTCTGAGCCGGGAAAACCAGCGTAGCATCACCGGAATGGACCCCTGCAAATTCGATGTGTTCAGAGATGGCATACTCAACGACATCGCCATTTTTAGCCACCGCATCAAATTCAATTTCTTTCGCACCTTGCATGAATTCAGAAACAACTACCGGATACTCTTTCGAGACTTTGGCTGCAAGGCCCAAGAATTCTATCATCTGCTCTTTAGAATGGCAAACATTCATGGCAGCACCGGACAATACATATGACGGACGGATCAAGATGGGGAAGCCTACTTTCTCAATGAAATCGTCAATTTCTTCCATACTTGTCAATTCAGCCCATCGTGGTTGGTCGACACCCAATGTATCCAACATGGCAGAGAATTTGTGACGGTTCTCTGCTCGGTCGATAGACAATGGAGAAGTTCCCAAGATCGGAACATGCTGACGGTGCAACTTCATAGCCAAATTGTTGGGGATCTGACCTCCTACTGATACCACTACACCTCTTGGCATTTCCAAATCAATGATATCTAACACGCGCTCATACGACAATTCGTCGAAGTAAAGTCTGTCGCACATGTCATAATCAGTAGAAACTGTTTCCGGATTATAGTTGATCATGATGGCTTTGTAGCCCAATTTGCGAGCTGTTTGAGCCGTATTGACCGAACACCAATCAAATTCGACAGACGATCCGATACGATATGCCCCTGATCCCAAGATAATTACATTTCTATCATTGGGGTAATATGGGATATCATGATCTGATTTGTCGTAGGTCAAATAAAGATAGTTGGTCAGTTCCGGATGCTCCGAAGCCACTGTATTGATACGTTTCACGCTTGGCAAGATACCGAATTTCTTTCGAGTATTGCGAACACGTAGATTCTCTTTTTCCATATTTCCGCTCGGATGTTCCACATAACGAGCAATTTGGAAATCAGAAAAGCCCAAACGCTTAGCTTCAAACAATACATCTTGCGGAAGATCTTCTATCTTATGATATTGGGAAAGAACATGGGTGTAATCGACAATGTTCTTCAATTTGTTCAAGAACCACTGGTTTATTTTAGTCAGTTCGTAGATCCTATCGACAGAATAGCCTTTCTCCAAAGCTTCGGCTACGGCAAAAATTCGCAAATCAGTCGGATTGGCCAACTCATCATCCAAGTTCTCGAACGACAAACCATTGTTTCCAACGAAGCCATGCATTCCTTGGCCGATCATACGCAACCCCTTCTGCATGATTTCCTCAAAGCTCTTTCCGATAGACATTACCTCGCCAACCGATTTCATGCTTGAGCCGATTTGGCGACTGACTCCCACAAACTTGGACAAGTCCCAACGCGGAATCTTCACAATCATGTAATCTACTTCAGGAGCTTTATAGGCAGAGTTCGGAGTTCCCATTTCGCCGATTTCATCCAAGCCATAACCCAGTGCCAACTTGGCAGCCACAAATGCCAATGGATAACCTGAAGCTTTTGATGCCAATGCCGAAGAGCGACTCAAACGAGCATTGACTTCAATCACACGGTAATCGTTTGTCTCAGAGTTGAACGCATACTGAATGTTACACTCTCCGACAATTCCTAAGTGGCGAATGATTTGAACTGAAAGTTCCTGCAACCATGCTAATTCCTTTTCATTCAAGGAACAAGTCGGAGCCACTACGATACTCTCACCCGTATGCACGCCAAGAGGATCGACATTTTCCATGCTGACAACGGTAAAGCAGTGGTCGTTTTTGTCGCGAATCACCTCAAATTCAATTTCTTTCCAACCCTTCAAGGATTCTTCCACCAAGATTTGCGGAGCATAGGCGAAAGCACTTTCTGCCAATTCTTTCAGTTGTTCTTCGTTTTGACAGATACCACTGCCCATACCGCCTAATGCATATGCCGAACGGATCATGACCGGGTAGCCAATTCGCCGGGCAGCAGACAAAGCGTCATCCATATTTTCAACCGCCCGGCTAACCGGAGTCTTGACATCGATCTCCGTCAATTTACGAACAAACAGATCACGATCTTCCGTATACATGATGGCCTCGACGGAAGTACCCAATACCTGTACCCCATATTTGGCCAGTGTTCCGTTTGTATACAATTCCGTACCACAGTTCAAAGCAGTCTGACCTCCGAAAGCAAGCAGGATGCCGTCAGGTCTTTCTTTCTTGATAACTTCTTCTACAAAATGAGGGGTAATCGGCAAAAAGTAAACCTCATCAGCCACGCCATCAGATGTTTGGATGGTGGCGATGTTGGGGTTGATCAATACGGTACGAATACCCTCTTCACGCAGTGCCTTTAATGCTTGGGAACCAGAATAGTCAAATTCGCCAGCCTGTCCGATTTTCAATGCTCCGGAACCTAAGACTAACACTTTCTTGACATTAATTTTTGACATAAACTATCTATTTTTCTATTGTAATATATTGTAGACGTACAAAAAACGCTGGTCAAATCAAACGATTTGCCAACGTTACTTCAAAAAAGGAATCGGACACACCTTCCGACCAATATAAGCCGAAATGAATAGTATTAGCTGAATTTTTGTCCAACTTCCTATCATTCATTCTTTTTTTTGTGAGCACATTAGATGAACTTATCATTTAATGTGCTCACTATTTTCATGGTTTGTTTACCTGTTATTTGTCTGGGGTATGGGATTTTATTTCAATGCATCTTCAATTTTTTTAGAAGTATCTTCCAACTTCTTAGAGGCATCTTTTACGCTTTTCCCCAAGTTTTTCAAGCTTTCACCAACACCTTTGACACCTGATTTCGCACGCATGGCAGCATAAGTTGCTTGATATTTTGCAATTGCCAGTTTCTCTTCCATTGACAATTCTTCAGCATACTTTGTATAAGTACTGCCTGTGAACTTAGAGAACTGGTCGTCTGCTTTCTTCCAATCGCTCTCAGAGAACTGATCTGACTTGTTTTGAACATTTTCTATGAAGCTGTTAAAATCCTTCATATACGAATCTTTGTTTTCGCAAGCCGTCAAAATAAACAATGAGAGAGCTAAAACCAAAAATTTTTTCATACCTATTTTTCTTTTTTAAAAACGTTAATTATAGAAATATCATCATAAACTGTTCAAGAATGTCCGCAATTCACGAACCATATCTGCCGGATCTTGTTGTGTCTTTGCCAATCCTTCCGGAGTGAAACGATCCACCAATTGGTTCAGTTTCTCGAGCTTAGTCTTGTTTCCTTTCGATTGTAATTCTTCTCGGAGGAGATAGATCTTCTCACTGTCTTGCAATCCTTCCACCAAGCGTTCGAATCGGATACTGCTACGTGGGCCGGGATAAATGCTATATGTATCACCCGCTGCCCAAGTACGGAAGCGGGAATCACGCAAAGGATCCAACGGCCAACTATTCACCGCCCAACGAAGGTAACCATCATAGCCCCCCGCCACAGCATGAAGTATAGTCCATGAAGCTTCTGCCGGTTCAGAAAAAGTGAATGTATTAGGGAAAGCCTCAGCACAACATGTATACAATGTGCTGATTTGTCCACGTTGCTCGCGTGCTTTCTTCACATCTTCCGGGAAAAGGTGACCATAAGGAATGGCCAAATAGTAGAGATCTTCTTGAATTTCTTCGTGATAGTCGCCTGCCAACGTGATCTTAAATTCAGGATCTGCTTGCTTGATAACTTTGATAGCTTCGCGCATGGCCTCCATCGGACGCTCATCCATCGAAATGGCTGTTCGCTCAAACCAACCTTTTGCACGCAAGTGTTTTGAAAAATCTTTCAAGAACGTGCCCCAATACTCGGCATAAGCAGGCTCACCTGGGGCTGTCTTTACAAACTGAATACGGTTAGTTGCCTCGTCGTAATAGTCGAATGACAAGTTCCATGGTATCATGGTATAGCAACTGATCATTCGAGTGATACCCACTTCATTCATCATGAACTCCACCCATTTGTCGAAGACAGCATAGTCATACGTCCACGTACCGTCCAATTTCTTTATACGTGTGACCATACTGTCGAAATGATCTTCTGTCTGACCATTCCACGGCATGTGCATGATACTTGTCGTAATAGCGAACTGACCGGCATTGGCCAGCATCTTCATGATGGGGCGCATCGCATCGAAGTGCTCTTTGCTCCACAACGGAACCTGATAATAGCGGGCAACTGCATAGGGATTTTGCCACAAATCCAGGTTGAATTTCCACTGCTGCGGCTCGGGCAACACGCGGTTGGCCACTTGGATCTCGTATTGTAACGTCGTTGATTTCATTCCTTCGCCCGAAATCGTCAACGAGCCTTTGTATTTTCCGGCTTTCGCCTCAGCAGGCACCCAAACATTCAACCAAATCGGCTGAGTAGTATTGGCTTTAATATCCTGAATCTTGACAATATCCAATGCATCGGCCACGATGGATGAGTCCCATTCTGCTTTGTTTTCACGATTACCACAGCCGCCTTTTCTGTTTTTGTTCAATTCGTCGGTCATCACATAGCGTACGAAATTCGTCTGAATAGCCGAAGAAGGAATAACAGCCGTGCCATTTTTCAAATCACTGATTTCGACTTTGACATTTTTCAAGTCGACGTTTGTCCAAAGTACAGCCTGTGCATTGACTCGTTCCCCTTTCCACGCTTTCATCTGTGTTTGAGATGTTTTCTTCACCTCGGGAACATTCAGTTTTTTGTAGCGGATATCGGTTGTACCCCAACTTACCTGTGTTGGCGATTGCAACTTCTTCCACACCTCAACGCCGTCATGCGGTTTAGTGTCCGTCAACTCTGTATAAGCTCCTAATGGGAACTTTTCTTGCTGTTGTTGCGCAAAGCATAGAGTTGTACTTGCCACCAACAAAGAACATATTACTAATTTTTTCATAATTCACACTCTTTACTATATTATCATTTCGTTTATTTCGCTTTCTGTTGATGCATCATCAAGTGCTCAATCTCGGCAGTGAGTTGCTCTTTCGGCATCTTAAACACCAAATAAGCATGCGGACCTTGCTCATCATTAGTCCACGTATTGCTTCCGTCATCGAGCACTGTCATCTTTCCACGCACCACATCGAAGTAGTCGGCCGTACCACGGACAGCAGCCAATACAGCAGTTTCGTCCCAGCTCTCACGCCCTAATGGATTGTCTTGTGGCAAGCACATACGGAAAGTTTCCACGATAGGGCTGTTATAGATGTCGCTTTCCACCAGTCGTTTACCCGTCAATATAGCTGATCCTATCTCGAATCCGCTGAAAAGGATCGGAGTAGGCCACTCTGATATAACGAATTGTGCAGCCTTTGTGTCGACATATACATTAAATTCGCGCCCCGAAGGATAAGCACCTGCCATCGAAACCAGTTGTTTTACTTTTTGTTTGACCAATTCCTTACCCGACAAAGGAGAATATTCATCCCCTTCCGATAGCAACAAGTTTTGAACATTGGAGAAAAAACCGACCGTCACAATGGTTACACTATGATCGGGTTGCGCACTCAAGATGCGACGATACACTTTCAAGGCATCTTCAGCATCCGAACTTTTTTGGATATGGTGCGGAAAATGTTGCGGCAAAAGTTCCGGCCAACGTAACCCTTTGTGCCAAGTAGTCCGATTCGGTACACTATCCCCCTTCACTACTCCCATAGGTATATCACTTCTTCCAAAATAGGTATTGATCACATCAATGCAAGGCACCGTCGTTTCACAAGCATTAGACGAGACAGTGGCCAAAATCGAGACCTCGCCCGAATCAGCCAAGGCATGCAATATTGCCAAAGCTCCCACATCATCGTAGTCAGGAGCCATATCTGTATCAAAAATCAAATGAACAGTCGGATCATTGTGCGATGGAGTTGAACACGCACAAGCAAGACACAAGAAGAAGAGCGACAGTATGTTTTTCATACACTTTAAGATTAATATTTTTCAAATATACGAACTATGAAAGAGATCTGCAAACGATTCTCTCAAATTTCTTTCCACCCGACAAGTGTACAGACAAATGCCATTGAAACTTTTGTCGCAGTAGAGCCCCACCCCATTGTTCGCTTGGTGAAAAAAGCGTCGCTATTTTTTCGAAAAAAGCTCGGGTACTTTTATAAAAAGATGCCGATGTTTTCCACAAAAGTTCCGCATCATTTTTCAAAATCATCCGCACCAAATATACACACAAAAAAAGGGTATGCCAATAGATGACACACCCTTTATTTCTGTTGAATTTCTATAACTTATTTAACTTCTTTAGCCTCTTTCGCAGCACGCTTGTTGATCTTGTTCTTTTGCAATTCGTATGCTATCGGAGTTGCAACGAACAATGTTGAATAAGTACCGATCACGATACCCAACAAGATAGCAAACGTAAAGCTTCTGATCGTACTTCCACCCAAAATGAAGATACAGATTACAACTACCAATGTTGTCAATGATGTATTGAATGTACGACACAAGGTAGAGTTCAACGCATCATTGATTACCTGATAACGTTCACGCTTCGGATAGAGTTGGATCGTCTCACGGATACGGTCGAAGACAACCACGGTATCATTGATTGAGTAACCGATAATTGTCAAGATAGCTGCAATAAATGTTTGGTCAACTTCCATTGAGAACGGAAGAAGTTTCCACAACAGCGTATAGAACGAGATGATACACAATGTCGTTACTGTTACAGAAGCGAAAGCTCCAATTGAGAAGGAGATGTCGCGGAAACGCAACAAGATATAAGCCGCCATACAGATCAATGAGAAGACTACGGCCAAGAATGCAGCATTCTTAATATCATCAGCCATTGACGGACCCACTTTCTGAGAACTCTTTACATAAAGGCTATTGAAGTCGCTTGCAGTCGTTCCCTCTTTCAATAACGGCTTCAAGCCTTCATACAATCTGTTTTCGATTTCCTGATCAATAGAAGGATCCTGATTCTCGATCAAATAGTTGGTTGAAATACGGACTTGGTCAGGAGTACCAATCGTGATGACACTCACTGCACCGTCCAATTGCGGCTCCAAGAGAGCACGAACCTCGTCTGTATGAACATCTTGATCGAAACGAACGACATAGTTACGACCACCTGTAAAGTCAATACCCTTGTTCAAACCGATGGTCATCATGGAGATAGCACCCAAAATAATGATGCACAACGGAATCAGGTAACCAACCTTACGAGCCTTCAAGAAGTTGATCTTCGGATTCTTCAGCAAGTCTTTAGTCAAACTTGTTACGAATGTAACATTCTTCAGTTTGTCCTTAGCCAACAATGCTTCGTAAACGATACGAGTCAAGAAGACTGCCGTCAAGAAGCTGGCGAACAAACCAATGATCATTGTGGTAGCAAAACCACGGATAGGACCTGTACCGAAGTAGAACAATACGATACCTGTAATGATAGATGTCAAGTTAGAGTCGAAGATAGCAGAGAAGGCGTTGCTATAACCATCGGCAATCGCTTTGCCCAACGTCTTGCCGGCACGAAGTTCTTCCTTCGTACGTTCATAAATCAACACATTCGCATCGACCGCCATACCCAAGGTCAATACCATACCGGCGATACCCGGCAAAGTAAGAACGGCTTGGAAGGATGCCAAGATACCCATTGTAAAGAAGATGTTGAACACCAATGCACCGTCAGCTATCAAGCCCGGGATGAGTCCGTAGAAAGCACACATGTAAGCCATCAACAAAATCAAAGCCAAAAGGAAGGAGATGAAACCTGCATTGATTGATTCTTGACCCAAAGACGGACCGACAACGTCTTCCTGAACAATGTGAACAGAAGCCGCCATCTTACCTGATTTTAACACATTGGCCAAGTCTTTTGCCTCTTCCGGCGTAAAGTTACCCGTGATAGAAGACTGACCACCGGTGATTTCACCTTGTACATTCGGAGCAGAATAAACCATACCATCCAATACGATAGCAATAGAACGTTGGATGTTTTCTTTTGTCAAACGAGCCCATTGCTTAGCACCTTCAGCATTCATCGACATGCTTACTTGCTGACCATTGGCACCCGGTTGCTGAACGAAGTCGGCTTTTGCATCCGTGACTACGTCACCGCTCAAGGCCGGTGTGCCATCGCGGTTAGTAACCTTCAAGGCATACAATTCGAAGAACAAGCCCTTTTCGTCCATTGCCTTAACACCCCATTTCAAAGAGAGGTTACGAGGCAACGCATCTTTCACTTGTTTGTAGCTCAGATATTCGTTGATCTTTTCCATGTCGATGGAACGAGCATAACCGACAACGGCGCTCGGAGCCAACTGACCATTGTATTGATTGATCTGCAACAAAGCGAACAATGGATGCTGCTTTGCAAATTCTGTTTCAGAAGGATTGACATCAGCAGTAGCGTCTGTGGCTTGGATGCTGTCCAACAAAGAAGCGGCAGCGTCAGTAGTTGTAGCAGCAGAATCAGCAACAGCCTCCACATCAGCAACGGCTTCATCTGTGGCAACGGCAGTAGAATCGGCAGCAGAGACTGAAAGGACTTGAGCCAAAGCAGCGTCGGCAGCTACCAATTGCTGATAGATTTCTGTTAATTTATAAGTTTCCCAAAACTCTAAGTTCGCACTACCTTGCAACAATTTACGGACACGCTCCGGCTCTTTCACACCAGGAAGCTCAACCAAGATACGTCCGGCAGTTTCCAAACGCTGAATATTTGGAGAAACCACACCGAAACGGTCGATACGTGTACGCAATACGTTGAAAGAATTATCGATGGCACTCTGCACTTCGGCTTTCAATACTGAAACGACCTGAGCGTCCGAGCTCTGCGGTGTAATTCTGTCTTTCAACTCGAATGTGCTGAATATTGAGGAGAGACGTGCGTTGCTATCCAATGCTTTGAACTCATCGGCAAACAAGTCAACGAAATTCTTTTGGCTGGTTGCTTGATGTGCATAAGCCAAATCCAAAGCTTTGTTGAAGTTTTCGTCGGTATTATTGTTAGACAAAGAACGGATAACATCAGGAACACTTAATTCCAAAACGACGTTCATTCCACCCTTCAAATCCAAGCCCATGGTAATTTCCATTTCGCGGCATTCCTTCAACGTGTAGCCTAACCACACTTTCTCAGTCGATAGAGAGTCGAGATAATGGCTCTCTTTTACAGGGTCTCCACCCGCATACTCAGCAGCCTTTTTATTGTATCTGTTCGTTACGAATGAGAACGACAGATAAAACAAACAAACAAGCGTAAGCAGCACAGCAAAGACTTTGACAAATCCTTTGTTTTGCATTTTGAACTTATTGTTTTTGTTATTACTTTATTATTTCGCTTTTTTTCAAAGTGCAAATATAGAGTTTTTTTTCTTGATTAAGAGTAATTAGAATAATTAATTTATAAAAGGATGTTTGAATAATGAACCAAATCTTTATCTTTGGAGCAAAATTAATATTCATTTCCATGAAACAGTTGTTTGTTTTACTCGCTTTACTTCCTTTCTTCGCTTTTGCGGAGAACGTAGACTCTAAATATTTGGAAGGTGCTGTTCCTGTTGTGAACGGAAAAGTCGTTTTTGAGAAAGAGATCAAGTTGGCAACCCATTCGAAGAACACAACCTTCGAGACAGCTTTGGCTTGGGCAAACGAACGATTCGACCGAGAAGGGTGTCGCGTGGTTTATCAGAATGCAGAAAAGGGAGAGATTGCTGCCACCGGAAGTGAATATATTATCTTTACAAATAGTGCCTTGACGCTCGACAGAAGCAAGATGAGCTATCAAGTGTTGATCTATTGTTCGGAACAGACTTGCAAACTTCAAATGACAAATATAAAATATGAATATGTAGTTCCCTATCAAAGAAAGCCGGAAATATACCCGGCCGAGAAATGGATCACCGATAAAAATGCACTGCACAAGAACAAACTGAACAAGGTAACAGGGAAGTTCAGAAGCAAAACTATCGATTTTGCAGATGACTTGTTTGCTGATGCTGAAAAAGCATTAGGAGATAATGCGAAAGAGGAGAATGGGACAGTTGCCCAACCTGCACCAACAGCAAAAGAAGAAAAGCGCATCGAAGCCCAAACGACCTCATCCCATATAGCATCGCCCGCCGGATATACTCGCGTAGAAGCCAATAACGTCACAGCGGACATGCAACAGAAAATGCAACAGAGCGAACTGCGGCTCAAGGCCATGGAGAGCAATGCCAACGAACAAGATATACAATGGAAAGGATTCGGCAAGATGTTTGGCAAGAATATTGCCTACATGTCGATCCCTTCAAGCAGCACATTCTTGAGCAATGACGGAGCCGGCAATACCTATACATTGCAGTTCTCAACGAAGCCATTCTCACAAGAGAGTGTCTGGATGATCATCGAATGTGCAAAACAAGGTGAAACAATAGACGGCGAGCGCCAAACATTAATCGGTGAAATTCTGAATATTTGGATCAAATAAAAACAACATACAATGAAAAAGCTTTTGCTGCTGTTGATTCTCCTTTGCCCATTAATGGGACAGGCACAAGGAAATAAAAGCTCTATCCATCAATGTTCACCCATGAAAGACGGCAAGATTTGCTATGTGGATGCAGTAGACATGGATGGAATGAGCCAAGAAAAAATTTTCAAAGGAATCAGCAAGTGGGCCAACCATAATTACGGAAAAGATATCTTCTTGTCGAATGTAGTGACAAACAAGAAGAACCATACGATCATGGTCTATTCGAAAGTTGAACTGCTATTGAACGAAGAAGAGACTGACAAGACACTTGTCACCTATCGACTGGAGATTGCATGCAAAGAGGGCAGCTATACTTGTCGGCTGACCGACATCACCTATCAGTACAATCCAAACAGCCATCGTAATTTTATCAATTTCCCGGCAGAAGATGTCATAGCCAATGGCGGGCGAGACAACAAGGTGGCCATCATCAAGGATCCGAAATTGTTCTGCAATGCGACCTTTTTCTTTGCCGAAAACTTGTTTGGAGACGTGTTCAACTCGTTGGATGAAAGATCAGAATGGTAATGAAATCCTATGATTATCTCATAGTCGGATCGGGACTTTTCGGAGCCGTTTTTGCCCACGAAGCCCAACGGCATGGAAAACGTTGTCTGGTCATTGACAAGCGCTCCCATGCAGGAGGCAATATCTTCTGCGAAGAAGTAGATGGTATTCATGTCCATAAATATGGAGCACATATCTTCCACACCCATAACGAGAAGGTTTGGAAATATGTCAACAGCTTGGTTGAATTCAACCGATTCATCAATTCTCCATTGGCTTGCTTCAAAGGGAAATTGTACAACCTTCCGTTCAACATGAATACCTTCCACCAACTGTGGGGAGTGAATACGCCCGATGAAGCACGGAAGATGATTCATGAACAACAAACCGCCTACGCTTTATTAAAAGAACCCGCCAATTTGGAAGAGCAGGCGCTAAAACTTTGCGGGAAAGACATATACGAAACATTGATAAAGGGGTATACTGAAAAGCAATGGGGACGACCTGCCAATATGCTACCCGCTTTCATCATTCGGCGTATTCCCTTCCGTTTTCGGTATGACAACAACTATTTTGACGATCCTTATCAGGGAATTCCGCAAGGAGGTTACAACAAGTTGACAGCAGCCCTCTTACAAGATGTAGAGGTACGGCTGAATACTGATTTCTTTGAAGAGCGATCCTATTGGGAAAGTATTGCGAAGAAGATTGTTTTCACCGGTTGCATTGACGAATTTTTTGACTTTATGTGTGGAAAATTGGAGTACAGAAGTCTGCAATTCACCGAGAAATATTTGGAAAATTGCGACTTCCAAGGGAATGCCGTGGTGAACTATACTGAGATAGAAGTGCCTTATACACGCATCATCGAACATAAATATTTCGACTACAGCAACCAGCCCAATACAGTAATCACCTACGAGTATCCACTAAGTTATGGGGTAGGAAGGGAACCCTACTACCCTATCAATGACACGGCCAACAGCCAACTATTTCTTCAATATAAGGAAATGGCCCGACAAAAGTCCAATGTCCTTTTTGGGGGACGCCTCGCCCAATATACATATGCTGACATGGACGACACCATAGAATCCGCACTTCAAATGGCTGATGCAGAACTTCTAAACAAACATGCTGAAGGGTAATTCATTTGTTACTCTTGTCTGATTTATTGTTGAGGGCGATTATTTCACATCAACGAATTTAGTCTGGTTCATCAATGGATGAATGAGTTGTATGGCTCCTTGACTGCATGCCATCACACAAGACCCACAGTAGTAACACTCGCCGGGATACAAAACTTCCGGATGATGTCCTTTCACTGTAGAGGGAACCATAATGTCCACCTGGCAAACACTCGCACAACGATTACAACCAATACATTTATTCTCGTCGAATCTCAACGGAGTGACACTGCACGAGATTTTTCTGCTTTCAAATTCCTTATACATATTTTGATGCCTCCTCTATGTAATCTTGATTGTGAGCTTCATAACCGGTCTTCACATCGCCATAATAATTTTTTGGAACCTTTCGTGATTTGATTTGTCCATCCTCCTGATAAATTGTAATGAAACAATCTTCCTCATCAGCCTTGGAACTATCATTATCGCTCCGTTCGAAGCATAAGCTCTCCGAGTCAGCTTTGCGCAACAAGCAAGCATTGATTATCATCCGTGCCACATCAAGAATATCAAGTACTTCATGCGTGCGCATCAACTCGTGAGGATTCTTGCAACTCAACTGTGGCACGATGTCCTGCTCGTATGAATTGAGCAGATCCAACCCTTGAGTAAGCAACATATCGTTCTTCACTCCTCCACAATAGTTCTGCATTGCCTTGCTTATTGCTTTGTTAAGTTCGCGCCAATCCATTCCGTCCTCTACATACAATGGCGCATACAAGCGCGCCTTCTCCTGCCGGATATCCTTCTCGTCAGGTTCGACAATAGTGAGTCTGTCGGCTGCATGGGCAGCCTTTCTTCCGGCATAATAGCCGGTAGATGCGGCAAAGCCCGCACAATCTGCCGAGTAGATTTGGTCGCCGGCAGCAAAGATTCCCTCTATGTTTGTCTGCAAGTTCCAATCATGAAATACTCCGCCCGGTGCGCCAAACAACTGGCGCTCCTGCGGTAGAAATGCAGCAGACTGCCATCCGGTTCCATACGACTGCAAGCGGTGGTGTACAGGGTCGAATCCTCTGTCGGATAGGCTCTTTAGTACAGGAATCTTCGTTTTACCTTCTTCTCCGACCATCATGCCCCATATAACTCGCCTTTCGGCATCAGGCATCTTGCTTAAGTCTGCATAGAACGGCAACTGGTAGCCACGTTTTATCAGTTCGTCGAAATCCAACGTCTCTGGGCCTCGGTATGCGTACTTTGGATTGTCGATTATTCCACCTTTAAGGAAGAACTTCTGACCATCCGCAGGATAGTATCGTTCCTTCACCGTCTTGAGGACTTTGCCGTCACGGTCTACATACGGGATCTCCACTCCTCGGGCATCCACCATCGTAGCAGCATACCATGTATTGTGGTTGTTGCCGGTACTGTACGGAGGGAAGCTCCTACCCGCAGCAGAGAACTCTCCTTTTACAGACTTCTCCATCATCGTGAATTCCAAACCGACTCTGTATCCCATCGCATGGCCTGAACCTATCGATTGGGTAGGGCGGAACTCACAGAGTCCGACCTGATCGGAATCGAACAGCCACACTCGTGCCGGACGTGACATACATAAGACGGTAGTTCGTGATGAGAACACAAGAAATTTACCGGTATGCACATTCATTCCTAATGCACCAATACCTCTCTTATGCCCATCTTTCTTTCTTACCAATAAAGCTGTAGCTTCCGTTCGATCGTAGATCTTTACACCCAGCCTAATAAGTTCACGCTTGAGTGCAGGCTTGAAAGTACTACCCCAGACTCTTATGGTAAAGCGGTTCTTGTAATCATAGGCAAACATCAGTTTGGTCTTCTCATCGCGAAAGTCAGCTCCTACGAATTCATCCTCGGTGTCACGTATTTTACCTCCGAACGATTCCATGTCGAGTAGCCGATGCCAACCTTCCTCGCATTCTATATAACGCGCGATGCCATTGGAATAACCGTTTTGTTCATCAATGACCGCGTTGGCAATCTCCTCGGCAGTGACTCCGGAACAAGGATTGGTACAGGCTGATTCCCAGTGGTCAAACCCACTGCCGGCAGCACCGCTGCGTTCAGTAGCTCCTTTCTCTACGAGCACTACACTCTTTCCTTGTCGTCGGGCAGCAATGGCTGCATAGCAACCTGCCATTCCACCACCGAGCACCAACACATCGCATTCGACTCTTTCCTCCTTATCCATTTCATTCGGATAAGGCCATTTATCTGTTTCTACCATATTTTCTATCCAACAAACTGAATGTAACTAAAAACACTGCTGACACTAAATATGCCAAAAGCAGTGACAAATCTATGTTCATCACCCCATGCAACGGGCCCGGGATACCAAAAAGGAAGGAAACAACCCCTATCAAGCCACCGGCAACAGCTGCCGAATAGGCTCCTCTGATGGTTGCTCCTTTCCATACGAGCCCTCCCAACAGGGGAATCAACATACTGCCCATATAAGGATAATTGAATATTATCATTGCATCAAGGATGTCCGTCATGTGGAAAGCAAACAACATTGCTACAAGACTTCCCACTAATACCGTGACCTGAGAAATGATCTTGGATTTCTTCAGTTCGTCCAAATTGTTCACTTCCGGATGAAGAAACTTGTTGTAAAAGTCTCTGGAAAATGAGGCTCCAAGTGAGAGAATTACCCCATTGGCACTCGACATGGCGGCAGCCAGTATGGAAGCGATAACAATGCCCGCCAAGACGGGCGGCAACACAGAAGTCGTGGCAACCGTAAATACTCCATCTTCAACTCCCGGAAACAACACTTTTGAAGCTACTCCAATAGTAGAGCAGAACAAGCCAATGACAATAACTAATATGCCACCGATGATGCAACCCCAGCTCGCAACCTTGGCATTCTTTGCAGACTGAATGCGCGAATAAACATCATATGAGACAGAAATAGACAACAAGAAAGGCACGACAAGATATATGAATTTGGAGAACATACCTTCCGGAATGAGAGAAGCATTAAATAAATCCGTCAGTTCTCCTCCTGCAGCAACATACTTTGATAGTATTGCAAATAGCAGAATGGGAATTCCTATTACAATAATGGCCGTCTGCAACACGTTTGTCAAAACCACGCCCCACATGCCGCCAATGGCACAATAGACAAGAATGGCAATCGTGGTGAGCACAATAGCCAATTCATAAGGTACTCCAAAACCTGAAAGAATAGACCCGGCAGCTATCAGTTGTGCTATGTAGATCCCCAACAGACTCGGAATATTACTTATCCAAGCCCATAGTCGTACACCACGGCTCTCACCATAACGATGGGCAAAATAATCGAGAGGAACATACCCCTCCTGGTTGCGCAGTTTTTTTGCCGTAACCAATCCCGCGATTATTAGTCCGCCCCCACAACCGAAAGCGTAATATACTCCCGGCCACAAACCATCGGAATAACCATTTGAGGTACTTCCCAATACAATTCCTACACCGATTTGCACGGCAGCAAGAGTTATTGCGGTCATTGTCAGGTTCAATTTCCTTCCTGCCACCAAATAGTCTGAAGTCTTTTTGTTCCTTTTTGCGGAGTATAGGCCAATGACTATCATTGCCACAAAATAAATAACACAGACAATTAATATTGTAAAATTCTTATCCATTACCCAATAGGTCGCCGTATCTGTTTTTGCAATTATTGTACAAAACTACAATAATTATCGATACAATCAGCAATTTGTTCTCAAAAAGAACAGACGACTTACAGTAACGTTACAACAACTTTTTATCACCAATCAAGACCTCTTAATTGGCATCAAGCAACATTTCAAAAAAAGTTGGGGAGGTTTTTGGGAAAAGCTCGGGTATTTTTTTTAATTGTTCGGGAACTGTAGTGTACTGAAAAAGGTTGTCAGTTTCAAGAATAAGAACTGACCGGGTTGACAGGTTAATAAATTAAGTTTAAATCAGGTTGTCACCTATGCAAAGAT
>CAVKMU010000021.1:0-38843 GCA_963657455.1 bacterium | reverse complement strand
CGCTAAAGCGAAACGCAGAATAAAAGTAACAAATGGGAGCACTAAAGCAAAATGACAATATAAAAAGTACAGATATAGTTAAGAAAGAGCAAGCAATTAAACAGCCGTTCTTGCAATATAATTGAACAAAAAGGGGAAGATTCTTTTGGAATCCTCCCCTTTTTCTCTGTATGCTATACAGTAAATTACTTTCTGATACCCAACTCTTTGATGATAGAACGGTAACGTTCGATATCGACCTTGATCAAGTAATCCAACAAACGACGACGCTTACCTACCAACATCTTCAGTGCACGCTCGGTAGCAAAGTCTTTGTGGTTGGCTTTCAAGTGCTCCGTCAAGTGGCTGATACGGAATGTAAACAACGCGATTTGGCTTTCAGCAGCACCTGTGTTGGTAGCTGATTTGCCGTACTTCTCGAAAAGTTCTTTTTTCTTTGCAGAATCTAAATACATGATTCGAATACTTTAATAAATTAATACTATGTTATTTAAGCGAGTGCAAAGGTAGGACTTTTTTTCGGAGTTCCAACTATTCTCGCCTTTTTTTTCTTGTACAACTTGAATTTATGTAGTACTTTTGCGCCCGAACTAAACGAGTTTTCAATGCAAAAGATTAGAAACATCGCGATTATCGCGCACGTCGACCACGGTAAAACAACCCTCGTGGACAAGATGTTATTGGCAGGAAAGCTTTTCCGTGAAGGACAGGCTGAGCCGGATCAGTTCCTTGATAGCAATGATTTGGAACGAGAAAGAGGAATCACCATTCTGTCGAAGAATGTCTCCATCAACTATAAAGGATATAAAATCAATATCATTGATACCCCGGGGCACGCCGATTTCGGTGGCGAGGTAGAACGCGTGTTGAATATGGCCGACGGCTGTTTGCTGCTGGTCGATGCCTTCGAAGGGCCGATGCCGCAAACTCGTTTCGTGCTGCAGAAGGCTATCCAGATCGGACTGAAGCCGATCGTGGTAATCAACAAGGTGGACAAACCCAACTGCCGCCCGTCGGAGGTGCAGGAGATGGTGTTCGACCTGATGTTCAGCCTCGATGCGACCGAAGAGCAATTGGACTTCCCTACGATCTATGGCTCGGCCAAGCAGGGCTGGATGTCGGAAGATTGGGAAAAGCCGACGGAAGACATCACGGCACTGCTGGATGCTATCGTCAACTATATTCCTGAACCGCAAGTGCTGGAAGGTGCATCGCAGATGCTGATCACCTCGCTCGACTACTCGAAATACGTAGGCCGTATCGCAGTGGGTCGTGTACATCGCGGCGAGCTGCGCGAAGGGCAGGACATCATACTGTGCAAACGCGATGGCACACAAGTGAAATCGAAAATCAAAGAGTTGGACGTATTCGAAGGATTGGGCCGTACGAAAGTACAGTCTGTCCAATCGGGCGACATCTGTGCCGTGATCGGTATCGAGGGATTCGAGATCGGCGAGACCATTGCCGATGCACTCGAGCCGGAAGCATTGCCGACCATCGCCATCGACGAGCCGACCATGTCAATGCTCTTTACCATCAACAACTCACCGTTCTTCGGGAAAGACGGTAAATATGTAACGTCGCGCCACATCTACGAACGCCTGATGCGTGAGCTGGACAAGAACCTGGCACTGCGCGTGCGACCGACCGACTCGGCCGACTCATGGCTGGTATATGGCCGTGGTGTATTGCACTTGTCTGTCCTGATCGAGACGATGCGCCGCGAAGGATACGAATTGCAGGTGGGCCAGCCGCAGGTTATCATCAAAGAGATCGACGGCGTGAAGTGCGAACCGGTCGAGCAGTTGACCATCAACCTGCCGGAAGAGTGTTCGAGCCGTATCATCGATATGGTCACCAAACGCAAGGGTGAAATGACCATGATGGAGAGCAAGAACGACCGCATGCACTTGGAGTTCACCATTCCGTCGCGCGGTATCATCGGTTTGAACAATGCCGCCCTGACCGCTTCTGCAGGCGAGGCCATCATCGCTCACCGCTTCCTGGAATATCAGCCGTGGAAGGGCGAAATCGAACGCCGTACGAACGGCTCCATCATCGCCATGGAGACAGGAACCGCCTACGCCTATGCGTTGAACAACTTGCAGTCGCGCGGCCGTTTCTTCATCGCTCCGGGCGAAGAGGTATATGCCGGCCAGGTGGTTGGCGAACATACCAAGGACAACGACTTGGTGGTGAACGTGACGAAATCGAAGAAGCTGACCAACATGCGTGCTTCGGGTTCGGACGACAAGGTATCATTGGCTCCTCCTACCGTCTTCAGTCTGGAAGATGCACTGGAGTATATCAAGGCGGATGAATATGTCGAGATCACACCGAACAGCATGCGTATGCGTAAGATCGTCTTGGACGAGTTAGAGCGCAAGCGCATGAACCGTGACAAATAAGGTATAACTTACAGGAAACAAAACCCGAAACACCTATAAATAGACCTTGAGCAGGGACAAACTTCCATCGTCGGAGTGTTGTCCCTGCTCTCTTTTTGTCCGTTTTTGCGGGCAAAGAGGGAAAAAAAACGGCAAGCGTAACGGCGTTTATCCTTTTACGCTTGCCGATTCTTATTGCCTATACAGCCGCACCATGCCGACGACCGGGCAGATAGTTTCTTGCTTATTCACCGATCAGCACGACCGTCACCCCACGGGCAGCCTGCGCCCCCATCACAAGAGCCTGTTCAATGTCGGCCGTCTTCGAGGGGCCGCTGATGAAGGTGCCGAAGTTGTATCTCTCGTCCATCGTCAGGCGGTCGTAGGCTTCGTGCATATTGTTCACAATGCGGCTCTTCTCCAAGAGAATGACAAGATACTCCGAGATGAAAAGCACGGCCTTCTCCTTCATCGTTTGCGGAATCCAGATGCAACCGTTTTCGGCAACCCCTATCTCTCCGCGCACAATACCGACATCCGTACCGTTCAGATCTTGTGCTTCTGCCACCGTGTCGGGGTTCTTCCGGGCGATGGTCAGCTCCGGAAGGTGGGAGGCAAAGGTCCGGGCTTCGGGATAGGCACGGCGCACAATATCGTCGATCGATTCACTCCGTTCCGCTTCCATCACCTTTCCGCCTACCGTCTGCGTCATCTCCACAAACTGCTTGATGGGATCGTCGTATGTAATGGCGGCAATCGTCATGTCGGGCATATCGTATTGCGCTCGCGTGTTGGCACGCAGCTTCTTGAGTAGTTCTTCTTTTTTCATCTCTTATCCTCCTTTACTTTTCCCTCTTTCCACAATTGATGGAAGGATTTCTTTGCAAACTCGGGCATGGCATGACCATAAGCCCATGTATTCAGTCCGCCCAATCCGCTCAGGCTATCCGGCACAAGGTTGGCCAATGGCGCAAAACGCAAGGCCGTGGCATAGAGTGCCGGACGGTCGAAGAGGTATTTCATGCCGGCGGACATGGCCTTTTTCATCGGATCCGCCTTACCCAACCGGTCGAGGCTTTGCCGCCATACATAGATTTGTGAGCCGGGAGCCACCATCGACGGACAGACATTGTCGCAGGAGAGGCAGAGCGTACAGGCAGAAACATTGTCGCTATACTGCTGCGGATCCCGGAGCATTCCGAGGTTCACCCCGATCGGTCCGGGAATGAAATAGGTATAACTGTAGCCGCCCGAACGGCGATAGACAGGGCAGGTGTTCATGCAGGCACCACAGCGCATGCACTTGAGCGTCTGCCAATGATCGGCATCCGCCAAGATATCACTGCGGCCATTGTCGACAAGGATCACATGCATCTCCGCTCCCGGCCTTGCCTGGCGGAAATGGGATGTGAAGGTGGTGGTGGGTTGCCCCGTGCCGCAACGGCACAGCAAGCGCTGGAAGACGGCCAGCGACCGGTAGTCGGGCACTAATTTCTCCAATCCCATCGCCACGATATGCAGCTTGGGCATCGAGGTGGACATGTCTGCATTTCCCTCGTTGGTGCAGACAACGCAGTCGCCCGTGGCAGCCACGCCGAAGTTGCAACCGGTCATGCCGGCTCCGGCCTCCATAAACCGGTGGCGCAAATGCTCGCGGGCGCAGCGGGTGAGGTAGGTCGGGTCGTAGTTTCCCTTCTCTTTCGAGATCCCTTTCTCCTCGAACATGCGCCCTACCTCTTGGCGCGTCAGGTGGATGGCCGGCATAACGATATGACTGGGCTTTTGTCCGAGCAACTGGATGATGCGCTCACCGAGGTCTGTCTCGACCACATCGATACCGTTGGCTTCGAGATAGGGGTTCATCTCACACTCTTCCGTGAGCATGCTCTTCGACTTTACCATCTTTGTCACGTTATGCTCCTTCAATATGCCCAGCACAGTCTCGTTGAACTCCCGGGCATCTTGGGCGAAATGTACCACAACGCCACGGCTCTCCAACTGATCGGCAAACATCTCGACGTAGTCGGCCAGGTGGGTTATGGTGTGACGCTTGATATCGGAAGCGTGTTGGCGCAGCTCTTCCCATTCGGGCAGTCCGTGAGCCATTATGTCTCTCTTCTGTCGCACCGCCCAGAAGGTATTGTCATGCCACGTTGTCTTTTCCCTGTTGGCGGTAAAGACTTGGGCTCTCTTTGAATGTTCTGTACTCATAGTCCTGCTGCTAAGATTTGTGCTACATGAATGAATTGAATATCTATTTTCTCTTTTTTGGCGATACCGGCCATGTGCATAAGGCATGACGAATCGGGACCGGTCACGTATTCGGCACCCGTTGCCCGGTGGCGCATGATCTTGTCTTCGCCCATCCGCGTCGAAACGGCCGGCTCTTCGATGGCAAACATACCGCCAAAGCCACAACACTCGTCCTTGCGTTCCGGTTCTTTTATCGTGATGCCTTCCACCATCTCCAACAGGTCAATGATCTTATTGAAAGGGGCGATGTTACGCTCCGAGGGCGACGAGAGGCCCAATTCACGGACGCCGTGGCAACTGTTGTGCACACTGACGATATGCGGGAAGCGACCCGGCACATGGTCGACATGCAACACGTCATGAAGGAATTCGACGATATCCATGATCTTTCCGGACGAAACGCATTCATGTTTCCCCGCAAGGATCTGAGGATAATAGACTCGCACATAGGCGGCACAAGAGGCGGATGGGGCTACGATATAGTCGTAGCCGGAGAAAAGCGCTTCGAACTTGTTGACAACGGCTTCCGATTTGTTCTGAAAACCGGCATTGGCCATCGGCTGCCCGCAGCAAGTCTGCTTTTCGGGATATTCAACGTCAAGGCCATAATGCACGAGCAGTTTGTATGTTGCGACTCCGGCTTCAGGATAAAGGGCATCCACATAGCAGGGCACAAATAATCCTACTTTCATGTTTCTGTAGTTATTGGTTATTCCTATTGTTCTGTATATCGGGCAAAAATAAGAAATATTCTGCATAATAGGGAGCGACTTTTTATAATTCATGCCCAAGAAATGCAACCTTTCATTTTCCCGTTGCGTCTTATTGAATAGAACAACCAAAATAAAAAAGTCATATGAAAACAATGAATCTTTTTCGGGTCTTTGTACTCACAGTGGTAACCCTTATTGCAGGGGGCTCGTGTTCATTCGCCAACGACCGCTCGTCTGTCGTCAAAGGAAACGGCGAAGTGATCACACAATCTTTTCAAGTGGACAACTACACCGGGGTAATCGTCGGCGGATTCAACAATGGCTATGGCGTAAGTTTCAAGGAGGCTCTGCAGATCATCTCGCGCAACAAGAGTACGACCAACGGATCCCCTTCACCGACTTTCTATTACAAACAGGGGGCGCCATCGACATTAAGTATCACCACAGACAAGAATATCATGCCATTGCTTGCCGTGAAAGTAAAGGATGGTAAGCTGAGCGTAACGGCCGACCAAGCCATTGCTCCCACGAAGATGGAGATGAGAGGATCGTCGGAAGTGCTCTCAAGCGTAAGGGTGCAAGGGGGCGGCTCCTTTATCCTCGACTCTCCGCTCTCGGGCGATGAATTGGAACTTAACATTCAAGGGGGAGGCGATCTGCTCTTCGAGCCCAATGTGACACTGCACGAATGCGAAATGAATGTATCCGGCGGCGGAACAGTCAAGATCGCCAAACTGCAATGCGCCGAAGTGGAGGCGAACATTGCGGGCGGCGGTACCGTCACCTTGGCCGGGACAGCCGAAGAGGGTGACTTCAACGTATCAGGCGGAGGCGACCTGTTCGGCTACGACATGAAGGTCCAAAAGGTGGAATGTAACGTGGCCGGCGGCGGAACAGCCAGAGTCTACGCATCGGATGCTTTAGAGGGCTTAGTGACCGGCGGCGGCGATTTGTACTACAAAGGTGATCCGGCAAAAGCAAAAACTTCGACTGCCGGAGGCGGAGATGTACACAAGGTAAAATAAATTTCTTATATTTGCGTTCATATGTTGTAAGGGCTTCTATCCAAACGATTTCAAGATCCGTTACGGAAGAAGCGCACACAACCATTCAAGATTCATAAAACGAAGAGATCATGAAAACAAGAGCGCATTTATTATTGGCATTCCTCTTCTGTTTTCTCGCCAACAGCTGGGCGGTAAACAATGTCAACGGGAATGGAAAAGTGAGTACCAAGAAGATTCAGATCGAAGATTTCAACGAGATCCGCATCAATAGTCTGATGGATTTCAACTACGAACAGTCGGACGATCAGAACACGTTGGAGATCACCCTGGACGAGAATCTGCACCAATACATCGACATCGACATCAACAATCGGGTCTTGACGTTGGGTTTTGTGAAGAAAGTGAGCGTCGGCACCATGACCAAGTTCACTGTTCGTACCAACTCGAAATGGCTGAAGAAGGTGAAGATCTCCAGCAATGCGAACTTCATGGTCAACAGCCGACTGACAGGCGACGAGCTGGAAGTGAAAGCAACAGACAATAGCCTTGTACAGTTCAAGAAGAGTATCGAAGTGGGTAGTCTGAACATCGACGTAGCAAAGAGTGCCAACGTCGTCATGGAGGCCGTCAAAACCGACAAACTGAGCTGCAACATGAACGGTAGCGGCTCGATCCGCATCAAGGAGGGCTCGGCCAAACAGGGAAACTTCACCACGCTCAGTAGCGGAGATATTCATGCCTTTGGCATTACGGTAGACGATGCCAAATGCAAGGTGGCAGGAAGTGGTTTGCAAGAGGTGAACGCAATAGGCAACCTGAATGCCAACTTGGTCGGCAGCGGCTCCATCCGTTACAAAGGCGAAGCGGCTGTTCAACAACGCACGATTGGAAAAGGAACGGTCGAAAAGGCAAAATAGGCGTTTTTCTCGAAAAGGAATCAATAAAGGCTGTTGTCCCGACGGACAACAGCCTTTATTTTTCTTGCAAAAGTATCGGATTATTTCTCCTCGATCACTTTCCAAACCAAAGCACTTAATGCAGCACCGATGAACGGACCTACGATGAAGATCCACAATTGAGCCAAAGCTGCACCACCTTCATACAATGCCGGAGCAATGCTACGAGCCGGGTTTACAGACGTTCCTGTGATAGGAATACAAACGATGTGAACCAGTATCAATGAGAGACCAATGGCCAAGCCTGCAAAATTGCCGGCGCCTTTCTTGGCATCCGTCGTTCCCAAAACGACCAATACAAAAATAAAAGTAAAAACAATCTCTGCCAAAAGTCCGCCGAGTATGCTCACTCCCTCGGCACAAGCATTCGCTCCTGTCGTAGTGGCGTAGTTGGCATCGATGTTGGATGTCAGGATATAGAGGATCGTCGAGCCGATCAATGCCCCAATGACCTGGAACACCATATACATAATGCCGTCTTTCGAAGAGATTCGTCCGGACAACATGCAACCTAATGTAATAGCCGGATTGATATGGCAACCTGAAGTGCCGCCAATCGTATAGGCCATCGAGACAACCGCCAATCCGAAAGCTACCGCAACCATTAAAACTTGTGCCGGAGAGCCACAGCCCCCATTGAAAATAGCACTACCGCAACCCATCAGTACCAACGTCATAGTACCGATCATTTCTGCCAAATACTTTTTCATATGCAAATTAAATTAAGTTAATTAATAATACAAAAATAGTACTTTGTCGCTCAAAAAACAATAGCTACGACCCCATAAAAAAAGATGATTCCATGCCTCAAATGGCATAAAATCACCTTTTTCACTGCCCTTCAGGGTTCTTTTTCTCTATCCGATCACGACGGAGTTACAAGAGTTTCAAGATGTCTTCGGCGATCTGTCCCTTTGTCAAATGGTTTTCTTTCAAGAAAGTGGGCACGTCATAACGATCCACAAACGCTTTCTTGGCACCGAAGTTCAACACTTTCATGGAGGTCGTGCCATAGAAACGAGCGATCTTCTCTCCAAAGCCCCCATCCAGCACGCCATCTTCCAAGGTAACGACCAGCTCATGATCTTGCTTCAACTGCTGCATCATCTGCTCATCAATGCCCGTGATATAGCGCGGATTGATCAAAGTGGCATCAATGCCTTCGGCCGCCAACTCCCGATGCACCTCCTCGCCTAACCAATAGAAGGAGCCTAATCCCAAGATGGCTACTCTCGATCCTTGGTGGGTCATCCGGTAACGGTTCAGTGTGCTGTAATCGGTATCGACAGTTTCCGTGGTATGTCTTACGCCACACGATGCCGGGACACGGATGGCCACCGGATGTTCCTGTTGACGAACGCTCCAATCCATCATGGCAAAATATTCCTCGGCCGACGTAGGAGCCAGATAAACCAAATTGGGAATGTTACACAGCAACGGTATATCGAAGAAACAAAGATGCGTCACGTCATTCATGGCCGACAGAGAACCCCAAAAGACCAACAACGTAGCAGGGTTATTGTTGATGCACAAGTCTTGCGAAAGCTGGTCGTAGGTGCGCTGAATAAAGGTACTGTATACACCAAACACGGGACTGGCTCCGGCTTTGGCAATACCTGAAGCCATCGCTACCGCTTGTTCTTCTGCAATGCCTACGTCAACAAATTGCTTACCGACCGCTGCCCTGCGATCGGCTGTAAAGCCCATAACCGTCGGAGTGCCTGCCGTAATAGCCACCACCCGCTCGTCTTCCTTCATCAAATCCATCAGATGGTGCGCTGTCAAATCGCCATAGTCTTCTCCTTCAAACCGAACGGATGGTTCGCCGGTCTCGATATTGAACGGCATGGTCCAGTGATAATTTTCTTTGTGTTCCTCAGCCGGTTTGTAACCTTTTCCTTTCAAGGTGTTGATATGAACCACGATCGGATGATCAATATCTTTCACTTGACGGAAAGCGGCAATCAATTGTTCCAAGTCATTTCCATCGGCCACATACAAATAGTCCAAGCCGAGTGTTTTGAAATAGTTGTTGGGGCCGGTTCCATTCGTCTCGCGCAGTTCTTGCAGGCTCTTATAGAGGCCGCCATGGTTTTCGGCAATCGACATCTGGTTGTCGTTGACAATGCCAATGAAGTTCGTATGCAACTCTCCCCCGGCAAAGTCAAGCCCCTCGAAGGCTTCGCCACCGCTCAAGGAGCCGTCTCCAATCACGGCAATCACATTCTCTCGGCCGCCCAACAAGTCGCGTCCTTTGGCTAAACCGCTGGCCAAGCTGACCGATGTAGAGGTGTGACCGATCACGAAATGGTCATGAGCACTTTCTTCCGGTTCGGAATAGCCTGATACTTCGCCGTATTTCTCCGGATAGAGATAGGCTTCTGCCCTACCCGTCAGCATCTTGTGGGGATAACTCTGGTGGGATACATCAAAAACAATCTTGTCTTCAGGCGAGTTGAAAACATAGTGGAGGGCTATCGTGGCCTCAACCATACCAAAGTTCGGACCAAAATGGCCACCACATACACTTAGTTTATGCAACAAAGCATCGCGCATTTCGGCCGCTAATGTTTTCATCTCTGCCAAAGAGAGGCATTTAACGTCTGCCGGACCTTTTATCCTTTCTAATATCATTGCAGTTACTGTTTACTGTTTCCGATGCAAATTTCTTGAAAAGAGTGATGGAATCAGGTAGATAAATTGTGGTTTGTTGTATACATATTACGGAAGGGGAAGCGCAAAAAAAGGTTGTCTTCGCCGAAGCAAAAACAACCTTTTCGAATTATGAATCAAGTTCTTACACGCTGATTAATTGAAGACGTAACGAATACCCAACTGCATCTTCCAACACTGACTGTAGTCTTTGTAATAGTCATATGACTGTGATACATATTCACCGTCTTGTTTGTACATAGAGAAGATCGGAGTGTTGGTCTCATCACATCCCTCATATTTCAAAATACGGGAGCTTGAACTGTCTGACAAGAAGTTGCGTTTTGGAACACCCCACTTTGAATTCAACAAGTTACCGATATTCATGATATCCAAACTTACCTGGATGCAATGCTTTGTCTTGCCAACTTTGAACTCGAAGTCTTCACTGATGCGGAAGTCGAACTGGTGAACCCAAGGAGCACGTGCCGCATAAGCTTCAGCATATTGACCTTTGTGGCTCTTCAAATAACCGTCTTGTTCAACATAGTTCCAGAATGCCACACGGTCTTCGTCTGTTTTGAATTTGATCTCGCTGTCATCCTTCGGGATATACATCAAGTCGTTGCTGTTGCCGTCACCATTCATGTCGTTTGTATACATGTAGCTATATCCGTAAGGAGAGTAACCGGCATAGTACAAACTCAAGTTGGTGTTTCGAGCCAATCCTTTGTATTGGAACGGAATAGTCCAGTTGACAGAAGCTATCACCTTGTCAGGAACCACATATTGTGAACGTTGGCAAAGAGCGAAGTTCGGACCATCAATAGTGTTCAATCCTGTCCACGTTGAAACAGGGTCGCTACCCGGCAGACCGGAAACTTCCTTCGATTCAGTATGGGTATAGGCTGCCATAGCATACAAGTTATCGAGCGGCTGAGCAGTCAACGTGATGTTGGCTGTATAACCGTAACCTTTCGATGTGTTGTCGAGGACAACTGCATTCGTACCCTTTACATATTGGTAGTCGCTCGGATAGATCAAACGGTTGTCTGCTCCATTGAAACGTTCCCAATTGGAAGGATCCTTGATGTTGATGTTCGTGATTGTTACGGCATTGATGTTCTTATTGTAGATAAACTCAGTAGAAGCCGTGAATGGGAATTCGGTAGGCAACTGATAGTCGAGAGCAATAGATGATTTCCAAATCTGCGGCATCTTGAAGTCTTCTATAACTCCTGAGATTTTTGAGCTGGCTGTATGATTGGTGTTAGTCGTAGGCAATCCCAATTGAGAGATCATCTGATTAACATCTGTGATCATTCCACCGTTGAATTGATCCAATCGTGAGTCGTAACCTGTAGCGACACCATTTTTATAGGTAGTCTTGAACTGAACGGAGTTCTGAACCATGTTGGCATTCGTCGGCATGTTGGTGAAGAATACCAACGGAAGACGCCCGGTGAAGACTCCGGAACCACCACGAAGACGCAATGACTTGTCACCAAAAATATCCCAGTTAAAGCCAAGACGAGGAGAAACCTGTACGCGGCTTGTCGGCCATTTGCCTGTATCAATGTGTTGACCGCCAAAATCCAATGCATAAATAGCATCGTTGCGTTCCAAATCAGAATTGTCAAATGCCAAGTAATCCAAACGTATACCGTAAGTCAATTTGAAATTCTTCACGATATTCCAAACATCTTGTGCATAGAAACTTCCTTGATTGAAAGTAACCTGTGCATTAGGGTTCTTTTCGCCGTTGAAGCCATATGTGATGGCAAATGATTCCGGCGTGCGGTCGTTCAAGAAATCATCGACACTGGCATAACGATAATAACCCGTACCATTACGCATGTATGCATTGTTGGCATACTGATGTTCGTAACTCAAACCGGCTGTTATCTTGTGGTTGTTAAGATTCCAAGTGAAGTTATCTGTAACATTGGCTATTCTGTTCTTTACACCATTGTTCCAAGTGAACAATTCATAACCGGCACTGATGTACGGCTCCAATTGATTGACACCATTCTCGTCGGTATACATGATATCAATGAACGGGAATGGAGAAGAGTTACTGCCACGAACATCTTGAATATCGGTATATGTGAACAATACCTGGTTAGAGATTTTCTCGTTGAAACGGCTGTTCAAATCGACAGACCAAGACTGAACTTTATTATCTACAGAATAAAGAGAATTAGCATATGACATTGACTGTGGACCTACACGATAGGTTCCATACAAACGATTACCCGTATCAGAAGAGTTTCCATTAGGGGCATTCCATGCTGTATTCTTCGTATTGTTATAACGAACGCTCAAATGGTGACGGTCGGTAATGTTCCAATCCACACGAGCCAACAACTTCGTATTGCTTTCATCGGCAGGGAAATCTGTATACGATCCCGTGTCATAACCATATTTCTCTTTCAAGTGCTTGGAAACGGCTTCCAAATCTGAAGCCAACGTACGAGAAACCAAACCGCTCTGGCCTGAACCTGTTGCGCGGTATTTAATCACTTCGCCCGGAGTCTTTTCATGTTCAAAGTTGGCAAAGAAGAACAATTTGTTTTTGATGATCGGGCCACCCAATGTGAAACCGTAAGTTGTTTTTGATTCATCGGCACGTGTGCCTAAATCCTCTCCATTAATGCGGTTACCACGCATGTCTTGATTGCGATAGTATGTATAAGCCGTACCTCTGAACGTGTTAGTACCGGACTTGGTAATGGCATTGATACCACCACCGATGAAGTTTGACTGACGGACATCGAACGGAGCGATTACCACCTGAACTTCTTCGATAGCATCCATTGAGACAGGGTTACCACCACCGGGAAGGTCAGAGCTCAAACCAAAGTTGTTATTGAAGTTGGCACCATCAATGGTGAAGTTCGTCGAACGACCGTTGCTACCTGCCATACTCATACCTGAAGCATATGGAGAGAGACGAGCAATATCGGAAACACTACGATTGACGGTTGGCAATTTTGTGATCTGTTTTGTAGAGATGTTGGTAGAAGCACCAGTCTTTTCGTTACCAAATTTTGTACGGATAGCCGTAACCACTACTTCGTCCAGGGCTTCAGATGATTCTTTCAACTCAGCATCCAAGGTAAATGTTTCACCCAATTGAAGGTAAAGTTTGTTATAAACTGCAGATTGGTAACCTACATAGGAGATGGTCACCGTGTAAGGACCGCCTGTACGCATACCCTGCATGTCGAAATGGCCATCAATATCCGTGACCGTTCCATAAGTTGTTCCGGAAGGTTCATGCAAAGCAACAACTGTCGCTCCGATAATCGACTCACCATTCGAAACAATCTTACCATTCATACTTGAAGTCGTGATCTGAGCCACAACCGAAAGCGTACACAAAATACTGAACAATGTCAGTAAAAACAAACTGTGTAATCGTTTACGCATAATGTTAAATGTTAATATTTAGTTTAAAAATCATACAAAAGTAAATAGCAGGCGTTGCATTCTTGCGTCATAGATATTACAAAACTGTTACCGCAAGTATGCATCTCGCACACTTCAGCCTATCCAAAACACTTCCTAAAGACAGCCTTTGTAATCTTTCGCAAAGATACAACTTTTTTAACATGCAAATAGCTGATTGAAAAATAATCTTATACTAATTTGTTTAATTAGGGATAGTTCTCTTTTCTCGTTGTAATTCATATAGGGTGAAACAAAAAGAAAAACATCCGTATTTTGGATGAAAATCACCCGTGATTTTCCAAAGGTTTTCTCGTATTTTCTTTAGACGAAACAAATAGGACCGAAACACAATTCTTGCTCCGGTCCTATTTATTGGTGCTAATCTGTTAAATTATTTGCTTATTTCAAACCTGTTGCCGTCAGAATAGCTTCGATAGCAGCATTCAATCCATCAGGATTCTTACCCCCGGCCGTTGCGAAGTGAGGTTGACCACCACCGCCACCTTGAATCAATTTGGCAGCTTCTTTCACCAACTTGCCGGCATTGATGCCGTCTTTTACCAACGATTCAGAAGCAGCTACCATCAGGGCACACTTGACACCGTCCTTGATTCCGGCCACGAACAGCACTTTTTCTTCCGTTGGAGCTTCGCCTTTGATTTGGAATGCCAAATCTTTGATAGCCTCCACACTGCCTTCGCCGTTGAATACGATCAGCTTGACTCCGTTGCGAACTACGGCTTTAGCAATCAACTCTTTCTTCAAGTGCTGAACCTTTTCTTTGATGTATTCACTGACTTGCTTTTTCAGTTCGGCATTCTCTTCAATAGATTTACGAACCGTCTGTGCCAAATTGGGGACATTGTTGAACAAAGCTCTCAACTCGCGCAATGAATCCTGCAGAATGAAAGTATATTCTTCCGCCTTGGCTGCTGTAACGGCTTCGATACGACGAACACCGGCTGCAACAGAGCTTTCAGAAAGGATTCGCAATGAACCGATCATTCCGGTTGATGGGATATGGGTACCACCACACAATTCAATGGATGTTCCATATTTAACGACACGAACCTTGTCGCCATATTTCTCACCGAAGAGAGCCATAGCACCCAACTCTTTCGCTTGCGCGATCGGCATGTTACGATGTTCTTCCAATTTGTAGTTGGCGCGGATCTTTTCTCCAACCAAGATCTCCACCTTACGAAGTTCCTCATCGGTAACCTTTTGGAAATGAGAGAAGTCAAAACGAAGTGTATCAGGAGAAACGAACGAACCTTTCTGTTCAACATGATTGCCCAGCACTTCACGCAATGCCTCATGCAAGAGGTGAGTGGCAGAGTGGTTGCATTCGCACTGGACACGTTTCTTCTCGTTGATCTTAGCTGTAAATGATGCGGTTACGTCTTGCGGCAATTTCTCCACAATATGAATCGGCAAGTTGTTTTCACGCTTGGTATCAATAACGGCAACCTTCTCATCTCCGTTGATCAACCAACCCGTATCACCTACCTGTCCACCCATCTCAGCATAGAACGGACTTCTGTCCAAAACGACTTGATATTGTGTTTTGTTCTTTTGCTTTACCTGACGATAACGCAAGATTTCCGTATCGCACTCGAAGAAATCGTAACCGACAAACTCAGTATCGCCCTCTTTCAATACGACCCAGTCGCCTGTCTCTACGGCAGCAGCATGGCGGGCACGCTCTTTCTGCTTCTGCATTTCTACATTAAATTCGTCAATATTGGCATCCATGCCATTTTCGCGCAAGATCAACTCAGTCAAATCCAATGGGAATCCATAAGTATCATACAAAACAAAAGCATCGACACCGCTCAGCGTAGTACGTCCTGCCGCCTTTGTTTCTTCCATCTTCTTCTCAAGCAAATGAATACCTGTCTCCAATGTACGCAAGAAAGAGTTTTCCTCTTCGTTGATCACACGCTCGATCAATGTCTTCTGCGCCTCCAGTTCAGGGTAAGCATCGCCCATCGTTTCAATCAAAACGGGCAACAATTTATAAATGAAAGCCTCTTTGAAATCCAAGAAGGTATAACCATAACGGACAGCACGACGCAGGATTCGGCGGATTACATAACCGGCTTTTGCATTAGAAGGCAACTGGCCGTCTGCAATGGAGAAAGCAACAGCGCGCAAGTGGTCGGCAATTACTCGCATTGCAACGTCGACACTCTCTTCATCGCCATACTTCTTACCGCACATCGCAGAGATGACGCTGATAATTGGCTGGAATACATCGGTATCGTAGTTGGAATGTTTGCCTTGCAATGCGCGAACCAAACGTTCGAAACCCATACCGGTATCAATTACATTCATCGAAAGCTTTTCGAGCGATCCGTCTGCTTTACGATTGAATTGCATGAACACCAAGTTCCAAATTTCAATGACTTGTGGATCATCTTTGTTCACCAAATCACGGCCGGGAATCTTTGCTTTCTCTTCCGGCGTACGAGAATCCAAATGAATTTCCGAGCATGGGCCACAAGGTCCAGTATCACCCATCTCCCAGAAGTTGTCATGTTTGTTACCATTGATGATATGATCAGCCGGAACATGCTTCAACCAATAGCCGGCAGCCTCGTCATCACGGCTCAAGTTCTCTTCAGCTGAACCTTCGAAGACCGTCACATAAAGATCGGCCGGATCCAAATGCAATACTGTTACCAAGTACTCCCATGCCATGTCGATGGCTCCTTCTTTGAAATAATCGCCAAAACTCCAGTTGCCCAGCATCTCGAACATCGTATGATGATACGTATCGTGGCCAACTTCCTCTAAATCATTGTGTTTTCCGCTAACACGAAGACATTTTTGAGAATCGGCTCGACGGCGCGGTTCCGGCTGTTCATTGCCGAGGATGATATCTTTCCACTGGTTCATACCCGCATTGGTAAACATCAATGTCGGATCACCTTTTAACACCATCGGAGCGGATGGAACAATCGCATGCCCCTTAGAAGCAAAAAACGATTTGAATGATTCGCGAATTTCTTTTGCTGTCAACATCATATAATTATATAGTTCACGTTAATATTCTGAAAAACAATTTGCAAAAGTACAGTAAATTATTATTTTTGCAGCTATCCAAACATCAAAAATTCAATGAAACTTTTTAAAAGTCGAAAAACATACTATAGATACAATCCGAACACCCTCGATTACGAGCGTGTATACCCGTCAGCAAAAGATCGGATCTTCACCGTATTGCGCCACTTGAGTACGGGCATACTGTTCGGTATTGCCACTTTTTTCATTATGTTTTATGTAGTAGACTCACCCATGGAGTCGTTATTGAGAAAAGAAAACCGACTGCTGCAGACGCAATATGAGGTATTGGACTTGCGGCTAAACAGTGCGTTGGAGATATTGGATGAGTTGCAACAACGTGACGAGAATCTGTATCGCGCCATTTTCCAAGCCGAATCAATTCCGGAATCAGTCCGCAAATCAGGCTTCGGCGGAACGAACCGCTACAGTCAACTGATGGAAGCATCCAACTCGGAACTGGTTGTCTCAACAACACAAAAGATGGACATGCTTCGGAAGCAGCTCTATATCCAGTCCAATTCATTAGAGGAATTGATCCAATTGGGGAAAAGCCAAAAGGAACGGGCAGAGTGCATCCCTGCCATCCAGCCGATATCCAATAAAGATCTGAAACAGACAGCCTCGGGTTATGGCATTCGTATCGACCCGATCTATCGTACCCCCCGATTCCACTCCGGAATGGATTTTTCTGCCAAAATCGGCACAGACGTCTATGCTACAGGAAATGGGACAGTGGTCATGGCCGGATGGAAACAAGGATATGGAAACTGCATCACGATCAACCATGGATTCGGCTACCAGACCCTATACGGTCACCTCAGCAAATACAAAGTTCGCGTCGGGCAAAAAGTCAAACGGGGAGAAGTCATTGGTGAAGTGGGCAACAGTGGCAAATCGACGGGTCCCCACCTTCATTACGAAGTGCTGGTCAAAGGGAAACATGACAATCCATCGAAATATTACTACATGGACTTGACCCCTGAAGAGTACGACAGAATGATTCAAATTGCTGAGAATCACGGACAGGTAATGGATTAAAAATGACCGAAGAGATGGAAGATCCAAAAGAGAAACCGACCAAGTTATATTATTCGATCAGCGAGGTGGCAGAGATGTTTCAAGTGAAAGACTCGACCCTCCGCTTTTGGGAGAAGGAATTCAACATCATCAAGCCACGCAAAAATGACAAGGGTACACGCTTTTATAAGGTAGAGGATATCGAGACGGTACGCACAATCCACTATCTGCTGAAAGAGCAAAAACTGACGCTGGCCGGAGCTAAAAAGAAGTTGAAAGACAACCAAGAGGGGGTCATCCGACAAGTGGAAATCGTCAATCGACTGAAAAAAATCAAAGAAGAGCTCATTGGTTTAAAGCAAGCATTCGACCAAATCGAGTCGAAATAACCTGTTTTAGGAAAAACAAAAGTCCAAACCAATATTGTACAACCAAAAACATTTCGTAATTTCGTCCAAAATTTACTTACTTCAAATAGATTATTTATGGAAATATCAGGAAAAATAATTGCAGTTCTTCCTTTGCAAGAGGGTACAAGCAAAGCCGGAAATCCGTGGAAAAAGCAAGAGTATGTATTGGAAACCCACGACCAGTTCGCAAAGAAGATCTGTTTTCAAATCTTTGGTGAAGACCGCATCGCACAAGCCAACATTCAAGCAGGCGAAGAATTAATCGTTTCGATCGATATCGAAAGCCGCGAATACCAAGGACGTTGGTACACCAACATCAGTGCATGGAAGGTGGATCGTCCGACTGCCACTGCACCGGCTGCCGGTAATGTCGTCACTCCGAATGATGTAACACCAACTCCTATGCCGGATTTCACAGCATCTGCACCCGGTGACGATCTTCCTTTCTAAAAAGAAATCTTGTCCAACAACTGCAAAAGAAAAAACCTTCACGGGTATTTATGAAAATATCCGTGAAGGAACTAACTATGAAAGTATTTCTTCTCAAGGGAAGCATTCTCGCTCCATTTCACAACCAATTTACGTCATGCAAACCTTTCTTCAAAAAGATGCCGAGCTTTTCAATAAAAGCTCCTGTATTTTTTCAAAAAAGCTCCCGAGCTTTTTTCTCATGACTCCCCATCATTTGGAGAGAAGCAATAACCGACTCATCAAAAGGATGTTATAGATGATACTCTATCGCCCACGTTCTTTGATTAGTCTGAAACACGTGATACGGATTTGATGTTCTCGATCTCCGACAAGCGCACACAAAGTTTCTGTATGTCTTCCACATCGTGGACTTTCAACTTGATACGACCGGCAAACACACCGTCCTTCGCTTCGATCAACAAGCGGGAGATATCAACATTAAACTCATTGGATATAATCTTGGTGATCTCGTTCAACACACCAATAGCATTGATACCTTTCACCTCGATCATAGCTTCATAAGAGGCAGACTGGTGACTACTCCAAACGGTATTCAAGATTCTTTCACCGAAACTGCTCTTCAGGCGCATGGCTATCGGGCAAGATCGTTTGTGAACAATGACATTGCCGTCGTCATTGATGAAGCCTAATGCCTCATCTCCCGGTATGGGTTTGCAGCAATCGGCAATAACATAATTACGATTGAGTTCCCCTTCACTGAGGATATAGGGTTTCTTCTTGTCGAAGACCTTCTTCTCCTCTTTCGGTTCTTCTTCACCTCCTTCTGATTTAGTGGCACGGCGGAGAGCTTGTTTCACATATTTAAAAAGAGATGAATCGTTTTTATCTTTGATGATCTTATGGATATTTTCCGGAAGTGTCACTTCGCCTTTTTCCACCGCACAGTAGAAATCTTCACGACGACTGAAGCCAAAGAACATGGCCAGCTTATCTTGATTCTGCGTAGTGGGCTCTTCATTGGCTTTTTCAAAAGCCTCCAAAACCTTTTCCTCGCCACTCTTGGCCTGTTCCTTACGCATCTTGCGAATCACAGCTGTAATCTTGGCATGCGCACGAGCCGTCGTAACAAAGTTAAGCCACTCAGGATGCGGAGTTTGTGAACGAGAAGTCAGTACTTCCACCTGGTCACCACTGGAAAGTTTATAGCTCAATGGGACCAATTTATGGTTGACTTTTGCACCGATACACTTGTTGCCTACATCTGAATGCAAAGCATACGCAAAATCAAGTGCGGTAGCTCCTTGCGGCAAAGTTTTGATTTCCCCTTTCGGAGTGAAGACAAATATTTCGGAAGAGAAGAGATTCAACTTGATAGTATCCAAGAAATCTAATGCATTCGGATCAGGATTCTCCAAAATTTCGGTAATGGTTTGCAGCCATTTATCCAATTCCGTATCTTCTTCGACGTGACTCTCTTTGTATTTCCAATGAGCCGCAAACCCCTTCTCGGCAATGTCATCCATACGACGACTGCGGATTTGGATTTCTACCCACTGGCCATCCGGCCCCATCACCGTCAGATGCAAGGCTTGGTATCCGTTTGCTTTCGGACGGCTCACCCAATCTCTGATCCGATCAGGGCGAATACGGTAAATATCGGTAATAGCTGAGTAGATATCCCAACACTGGTTCTTCTCATCTACTCCCGGCAGTGGATCAAAAATAATTCGTACGGCATAGATATCGTATATATCTTCAAACGGAACCCTCTTCGATTCCATTTTGTTCCATATCGAATAGATGGATTTTACACGGGCACGCATCTCGTAGTTCAACCCCATCGCTTTCAACTTGGCATTGACAGGTTCGGCAAAATGCTGGAACAAACGTTCACGCTCCGGAGCCGTAGCTTTCAATTTGTCCAATATCATCTGATATTCTTGCGGATGCTCATATTTGAAGCTCAAATCTTCCAGTTCTGTCTTGATAGAGAAGAGGCCAAGACGATGCGCCAATGGTGCATAAAGATAGAGTGTTTCGCCGGCAATCTTGAACTGTTTGGCAGGGAGCATAGAGCCCAATGTGCGCATATTATGCAATCGGTCGGCGATCTTTATCAAGATAACACGAATATCGTCGCTCATGGTAAGCAACAACTTACGGAAGTTTTCAGCCTGAGCCGAATCTTGTTCGCCAAAGAAATTTCTGGAAATCTTTGTCAAGCCATCCACAATCTGCGCAATCTTGTCGCCAAACATATTTCGAATGTCCTCAACCGTATATTCGGTATCCTCCACCACATCATGAAGCAATGCCGAACAGATGGATGTTGATCCCAATCCCATCTCGCTACAAACGATCTTAGCTACGGCAAGCGGGTGCATGATATATGGTTCTCCCGACCGTCTTTTCACCCCACTGTGAGCTTGTTTGGCGAAATTAAATGCGGTAGTAATGCGTTCGACCTTGCGACGGTGATTAGAATTCAGGTATTCTTTGAGTAGATCATTGAATGCTTCCTGAATCATTCGTTCATCCGGCGATAAAGCAGACAAATCTTCTGTTGTCAATTGGTTGTCCGATTCCTGTTCTTGTTTTTCCTTTGTGTCCTCCATTGCATAATCTCCTGCTTAATTATGTTAGCACAAATATAGAAAGAATTTACGAATAGATACACATTCGTATAATATTTTGCATATTATACCGCAGGAATCTTCATTCTCTACGTAAAACTACCTAAAAGTCATTTCTCAACAGTTGATTTTTCTTCTTCAATGTCAAATTTTCCGACATCTTGATCGATTAAGAACGATTGGGGATCTTTATAACTTGTCCCGGGATGATTTTCGTATTGGACATATTGTTTGCTTTTTTGAGATCCTGAGCCGTAATGCCCGGATACTTCGAAGCTATGGAATAAAGAGACTCGCCCGATTTCACTTTATGGGATATAAATTTACCACCATTCGATGCAGAATCTGATGCCGATATAGTTGCTCCTTTCGTTTCGTCCGACGAAGGTTTCTTCTTTGAAGCTATCATGACACCTCCATTATCCACGTAAAGACGAAGACGTTTTCCTTTAGGCAATCGATTGGAAGAGAGTTTGTTCCATTTCTTGATATCCCGAGGAGTGACCCCATAGCGATTGGCAATACTATAGATATTCTCTTTGGCACCAACTACATGGGTAATCTGTTCAAGTTTCGTCGAGCCTGATTTGAATCCACCACTCAGTGTCATCATATACCCGGGCAGAAGTTCATCTTCTTTATAGGAGTATATCTCATCCTCTTTTTCAAGAAAAGCATACGATTTGGCGGCCGGCAGTTTTAAAATGGAGGCATCCTGGCTATTGCCCGGTATGATATCACGCCGATATTGAGGATTCAAGGCTCTCAACTGAGCAATATCCAAATGCATCACATCGGCAACCTGTTGCAGATGAAGTACTTTATGCACATGTATCGTATCGACACTTGTCGGCAAATCAGTCTGCAATGGACAAAGGTTATGGTCACAATAATAGTTCATCACGTAGTTGGCGGCTATAAACAATGGGACATACGAACGCGTTTCCTTCGGCAAATAATGGAAAATCTCCCAAAAGTTAGTTTTACCACCTGCACGTTTAATAGCTTTGTTGACATTGCCCGGCCCACAATTGTACGCCGCCATGACCAAATTCCAGTCTTTGTAAATGGCATACATATCTATAAAATAGGCACATGCCGCCTCAGTAGCCTTGACTGGGTCGAGACGATCGTCCACCAAACTGTTGATTGTCATATTGTACATCTTGCCGGTCGGAAGCATGAACTGCCACAATCCGCATGCTCCTACCCTTGAAATGGCCACAGGATTCAGCGCACTCTCCACCACCGCCAAGTATTTCAGTTCGAGAGGCAATTGATATTTATCCAAAACCTCCTCAATGATAGGGAAATAGAAATCGGCCATACCTAACATGTACCGCACCAATCCCCGCCGCCGCTCGGTGTAAAGATCAATACAATCGCGTACTACCTTATTATATGGCATGGGGATGATTCTCGGCAGGCGAGCCAAGCGGTCGGCATAAACCGAATCAGGAAAGTAAACATTCTCGCTATCGTCATGACAATAATCTTCTTTCTTCGTAAAATACTGCACATGCCATGTGTGCATCAAACTGTCGACATTGGAATCAAAGCTCTCGGGAATGGCACCAAGCTCATCGTCTATTGAGTCATTCGCCAGCGTTTGGCCGTCGGTATTCGGCTCTTGCGCCAAAAGCGATTGCACATGAAAGAGCGTCAGTAAGATACAAAAAAAGAAAATGTGTTTCATCTTATTCAAAATTTAAAGCTACAGTTCAACCCATACGTTCGTGCACTGTAACTTGTTGCAGGAGTTACAGTAGGTTCCCAGTGCATGGATAAATCAGGCGATATGTCAAAATCAAACAATTGCGCATCAACATACGCATCAATGATCGAGAGAGCATACACGCCCACTGTAATTATTATACTCAAATCGCGGTATCGGCGATAATAATCTTTTCTGTTTTTCAAGGCTGTCTGAAAGCTTGAATTTTTCAAGTAGCTTTCAACGTCAGCCCCGGCAGGGATGAAATCTTGCCAGCTTGTATGATACTCCGAAATGGGGCGGTTGGGAGCTTCGGCATCTTCCATGATATCCACATATGCCGTAGAATAATCCTTATAATTACGGTTATTCCATGTCACGGCATAGAAGCAACCCATCAATCCGCCATATACAATCGGCAGTTTCCAATATTTCCGGTTGTAGATCTGTCCAAGACCCGGCACGATAGCCATCAATACCGACTTCTTCGGATTGGGTTTGAAGAGTGGCTTTACCTTCTCAGGGAAGGGAAGGGAATCGGCTTTTTGCATCACGGCCGCCACCGTCGAATCGACCATCGTTACGATCTGCGACGAATCCTCCGGAGCAATCTCTTTTTCTTCTTGCGCACTGCTCGTCAACGACCAGCAGAGAAAGCAGATCCCTATGAGAAGTAATCGGTATATCATTATTTTATATTATCCAGTAGACTTATCAGTTTCTCCAATTCTTCCTCCGAAGCAAAAGGAATCGTGATCTTTCCTTTGCCTTTGTTGTTGCAGACGAGTTGTACTTTCGTCTGGAAGAAGTTGGACAGATGCTCTTTCAACAGATCAAATTCTTCGGAGGCAGAAGCTTTCGCTTTGGCTTTCGACGGCGTCTTGACGTTGGCTGTTCCGTCAGCCAATCCACGAACATACTCTTCTACTTGGCGAACCGACAAGCCGTCTTGCACGATCTGTTCGTAGAGAGCCAGCTGAATTTCAGGGTCTTCTACCGGGATCAAGGCGCGTGCATGCCCCATATCGATGCGCTTGTCTTTCAGTCCGACTTGAATTTCAGCCGGCAACTTCAACAATCGCAAGTAATTGGCAATCGTGGCGCGCTTCTTCCCTACCCGTTCGCTCAGCCGTTCTTGCGTCAATCCGTATTGGTCGATCAGCTTCTGATAAGCCAATGCTATTTCAATGGCATTCAGATCTTCGCGTTGGATGTTCTCGATCAAGGCCATCTCCACCACATTGTCGTCCTCGGCTGTGCGTATGTAAGCCGGAATAGCTGTCAATCCTGCGGCCAACGAAGCACGATAACGGCGCTCGCCCGAAATGATCATATACTTGTCCGCCCCGATTTCACGCAGTGTAATAGGCTGAATCACACCCAATGCCCGAATGGAAGCGGCCAATTCATCGAGGGTTTCCGCTTCGAAGAGAGCGCGCGGTTGATCGGGGTTGGGCTGAATTTTACTCAACTCAATCTCACTAATCGACGACGACCCGCTTGTCTTCGGTTCCTCCATCGTAATCAATGCATCCAAACCACGGCCCAAAGCCGGTCTCTTCATTACCATGACTGTTTATCCTTTCATTAATTATTGAGCGACATTCTTTTCAATCAGTTCCTGAGCCAACTGCATGTAGTTCAGAGCGCCACGCGAATCGGCATCGTATAAGATCACCGGCTTACCATAGCTTGATGCTTCGCTCAGCTTCACATTGCGTTGGATCACCGTCTTGAACACCAGGTCTTGGAACGGACGTTTCACCTCCTCGTATATTTGGTTGGCCAAACGAAGACGCGAATCGTACATTGTCAGCAAGAAGCCTTCTATCTCGAGCGACGGATTCAGTTTCGACTTGATGATCTTGATCGTATTCAACAATTTACTGATTCCCTCCAATGCAAAATATTCACATTGTACGGGGATCATTACCGAGTCGGCCGCTGTCAGTGCATTTACTGTAATCAACCCCAATGAGGGCGAACAGTCGATCAAGATATAATCATACCGTTGCTTCAACGGCACCAAAATCCGTTTCAAGATCTGCTCACGGTTCTCCATATTCAACATTTCGATCTCGGCACCCACCAAGTCAATGTGAGAAGGGATGATATCCAAACCCTCCATTTCAGTAGAGACGATCGCCCCCTCAGCCTCGTTTCCATCCACCAAACATTCGTAAACGGACAGATTCACGCCCCGAATGTCTATGCCTAAACCAGAAGAAGCATTTGCTTGAGGATCTGCATCAACCACCAATACTTTCTTCTCGAGCGTAGCCAACGAGGCCGCCAAGTTGATGGTAGTCGTCGTTTTCCCGACGCCTCCCTTTTGATTAGCTAAAGCAATAATCTTTCCCATAATTCTGTTTTATCCACATTAGTTCACGCTGCAAAACTACACATTATAGCGGAACCGAATGAGTTTGTTCTGCATCATTTCTCGGTTTTGTTGATAACTCGCCTGAACTGTTGATAACTCGCAAATATAACCATAATTGTCGACATTCCGATTTTTTTCACACTCTTATGTATCTTTTTCTCTTTTATTTATGATTAATACGGCACGACAAAAAGGTCTGTTCGGGAACCTTTCGGGAAGAAGACGAATGTTTTTAAAAAATTTCTGCAGAGAAAACTCGAGTTTCATGCCGAACAAACTGCAGTTCATTCGGGAGTAAACTACAGTTTTATGCAGAGCAAACTACAGTTTTCATACGTATAAACGCCGGTTCGTTCAAGAGGTTTGTTTCACAAACTGCAACACTATTTCCCGATGCTACTCCAAAGATTCCAACGATATACGAGAGCCATGATTATTTAAGAGGTTTTTTATTAATAAGTATTAATAAGATGTTTTTTTGTTCGCTGTTATGGTAGATAATAAAGAAATATAGATTAGTTTTGCATCTTGATTATGATAGTGATTAAAAGAGAAATATATAATCATCATAACATTTAAACTTACAGTAAAAGTATGAACAGAAAATTTTTATTGCCATTCTTAATGTTGGCTGCTGTTTTGGCTTTTTCTTCTTGTTCAAACAAGTTGAAACCACTGACAGAAGAGTACATCAAGGCTGTTCCTCAACCACTTGAGGCGATTGGCGGTCAAGTTCCTGTAACCATCAATGCCACTATTCCGGCAAAATGGTTCAACAAAAAAGCAGTTGTTACTGCCACTCCGGTATTACGCTACAACGGTGGCGAAGCTTGGGGCACAGCTTACACTTACCAAGGTGAGAAGGTTAAGGGTAACAATCAGGTAGTACCTTATCAAGCAGGTGCAAACGTAACCATGAAGTCTTCATTCACTTACAAACCGGAAATGAAGAAATCTGAATTGTATCTGACATTCGATGCTAAAGTCGGCAACAAGAAAGTCAGCCTGCCGGAAGTAAAAATTGCTGACGGCGTTATCGCTACTTCTGAATTGGCCGATGCTGCAACTGCCAATGCCGCTATCGCAGCAGACAAGTTCCAGCGCATCATCAAAGAGGCACACGATGCAAGCATCATGTTCTTGATCCAGCAAGCTGAACTCCGTTCAAAAGAATTGAACAAGAGCGAAGTAGCTGACTGGAAAGATTTGGTAAAGAATGCAGACGAAGCTCCTAACCAAAATGTCGCTATTGAGATCCAAGCTTACGCTTCTCCTGATGGTGGTGTTGAATTGAATACCGGCTTGGCTGAAAAACGTGAGAAGAACACGGACAAATACTTGGCTAAAGAGTTGAAGAAGATGAAGGTAGACGTTCCGGTTGACGCTAAATATACAGCTCAGGACTGGGAAGGCTTCCAGGAATTGGTTTCAAAATCAAACATCCAAGACAAGGATTTGGTATTGCGCGTTCTTTCTATGTATTCAGATCCTGAACAACGTGAGACTGAAATCAAGAACATCTCTTCTGTATTCAGCACATTGGCTGACGAGATCTTGCCTCAGTTGCGTCGTTCTCGTTTGGTTGCCAACGTTGAAATCATCGGCAAATCTGACGACGAAATCACTGCTTTGGCTAAGAACGACCCGAAATCATTGAACATTGAAGAGATCCTTTACGCTGCAACTTTGACAAACGATAACGCTGAAAAAGCTCGCATCTACAACAAGGCGGCTGAGTTGTATCCAAGCGACTACCGTACTTGGAACAACATCGGTATGATGGCTTTCAAAGAGGGTGACTTGACAAAGGCTGAACAGATGTTCAACAAAGCAAACTCAGTAAAGAGCAACGCAGAATCTAACATGAACTTAGGTTTGATCGCTTTGACAAAGGGTGACAAATCAAAGGCTCAACAGTTGTTCGGCAGCGCATCAGGTGTTCCTGAATTGAGCGAAGCACTGGGCGTTCTCTACTTGGAACAAGGCGAATGGCAGAAAGCTGCTAACTCATTCGGCTCAGCTAAGACAAACAATGCGGCTTTGTCTCAGATCTTGACGAAAGATTACAGCAAAGCTTCTCAGACATTGAACGCAATCTCTAACCCGGATGCTACTACTTCTTACTTGAAGGCTATCGTTGCCGCTCGTACAAACGACGCCAACAGCGTAGTAAGCAACTTGAAAGATGCTATTGCTAAAGACAAGTCTTTGGCTAAAGAAGCTGCTAACGATTTGGAATTTGCAAAATATGCAACTAACTCAGCATTCTCTTCTTTGGTTAAATAATTGAAATTTATTTCAATCATCAGATAGAAGAAAGGCTCTAATTACAGGGCCTTTCTTTTTTTATGCCCATTTATATCGGCTGAGGGCATTCCCTTTTCGGATTCTTTTCTTAATTTTGCATAGCTAATATCCGAACAATGCGTAGAATTCATTTGATTTCAATCACAGACCCTTTGGTTTTCGAATTGGCCGTTGCCATTCGAGAGAAAGGTTATGAAGTTAGTGTTTCGGGCGAACAGATTCCAGCCGATATGCAAACCATATTGGAAGAGAAAGACATTCTCTTTTTCGGCAATGGATGGTTTCCTGAAAAACTGACAAAGGATACGCAAGCCATCGTACTAGGTAGTTTGGTTACAGCCGAGAATCCCGAACTGGTGCAAGCGCAAAAGATGGGACTGTTGGTAATGACGATTCCGGAATTCATCTATCAACGGACGAAATCAAAGATCCGTGTGGTGGTAGCCGGTAGCCGAGGACGCCGCTCCATTCTCTCGTTGATGGTGGTGGCTCTGCAACGACAAGGATTGGCATTCGACTACGCCACGACAAGCGATGTGGTACCATTGCCCAATCATCTGCACTTCAGCTTCGAGTCGCGCATAGCCTTGATCGAAGGAGACGAACATATTACCTCTATTTTGGAGAAGCGCTCGCAGTTGGAGTTCTATCGTCCGCACATCGCCGTCATGACCAATTTGAATTGGGGTTCGTCGACCGACCACGAATCGTTGGAAGCTTTCATGAATACCTACCGCTGTTTCTCGACATCAATCGAGCGCGAAGGGAAATTGATTGTTTACGGAGGCGACCCAACCATCGGAGAATTAGTGGAAGAGGTGCGGTCCGACATCACAGCCATCACCTTCGAAGAACATAAGATTGCGGAGCACGACGGCAAAACCTTCTTGCAAACGCGCTTCGGAGAGATTCCTGTCCGCATACCGAACAAACATTTTTTGATCAATGTAAATGCTGCTCGCTTGGCTTGCCGCCAAATGGGTGTCAATGACATCGACTTTTATCATGCAGTTTCTGAATTTACCGAGTCACTACACGTATGATTATTGCACAACAAAAACGAAAAGAAAACATTTGTGAATACCTGCTATATATGTGGCAGGTGGAAGATTTGATCCGCGCCAATCATTTCGACATGAACGAAATTCGGCGCAATGTCATCGCAAAATATCAACAACCGGACGAGGTACAGGAGAAGATTGCCGTATGGTATGAGGAGCTGATCGACATGATGCGTAGCGAAGGTGTCATGGAATCGGGACATATACAACTGAACAAAAACGTGATCATCACATTGACGGATCTGCATCTTCGATTGTTGAAGGCACCCAAAGAGATGGTATACGGTGCCACCTATTACAAGACACTGCCTTACATCGTTCAGTTGCGGGCCAAGTCAGGAGGGAATGATCTCCCCGAGATAGAAACATGTTTCACGGCTCTTTATGGATTCTTGTTGTTACGGATGCAAGGGAAAGAGGTCAGCGCACAAACGATGGAAGGACTCAAGCAGATCTCCTCGTTCTTGGCCATGTTGGCTGAGAAATATCGGGCAGATATGAATGGAGAATTGGACTTGGAAGATTAATCAATATATGAACACAGTATTAGTAACAGGAGCCAAAGGGCAACTCGGCTCGTCTCTTCGTAGTCAAGCCGGAATGCAAACAGGCTTTGATTTCATATTTACGGATATTGAAGAGCTGGACATTTGCGACGAGGCTGCCGTAGAGACCTTCGTTGAAGCACATCAAATCGATTATATTATCAACTGCGCCGCCTACACTGCCGTCGATCAAGCAGAAGAGGAGGCAGAGAAATGCGATCGTATCAATCACTTGGCCGTGGCCAACATTGCAAAAGCAGCCAAGAAAACAGCTGCCAAAGTATTGCATGTCTCAACGGATTATGTCTTTGACGGATGCGCCCACCTCCCCTACAAAGAGGAAGATGAAGCTTGTCCTACATCCGTTTATGGGAAAAGCAAACGAAAAGGAGAAGAGGCTTTACTCACAACTTGCGCAGATAGTGCCGTCATCGTGCGCACAGCCTGGCTCTATTCTGAGTATGGACATAACTTTCTGAAGACAATGCTTCAATTGGGAGACTCCAAAAGCCAGTTAAAGGTAGTAGTCGATCAGATTGGTACTCCGACATATGCTCAAGATCTGGCGGCTGCATTGTTGGCGATTTTAGATCAAGCCGGGAAAGGAATCTTCTTGCCGGGAATCTATCATTACACGAACGAAGGCGTATGCAGTTGGTATGATTTTGCATTGAAGATCATGGAATTGGCCGAGTTGCCGGCACATGTTCTTCCGATTGAGTCGAAAGATTATCCCTCAAAAGCCGATCGTCCGCACTACAGTGTGCTAAACAAGAGCAAGATTAAAAGAGACTATCAAGTGGATGTTCCGCATTGGGAGAAGAGCTTACGCCTTTGCCTCGAACGATTATTGAAAACAGAGTAAATAAAAATATATAAAGAAAAAACAGATGGGTCAATATTCTGCAGAAATACAAAAGAGAAGAACATTTGCCATTATCAGTCACCCGGATGCAGGTAAGACTACTTTGACGGAAAAACTGTTGCTATTCGGTGGAGCGATCCACGTAGCCGGAGCCGTCAAATCGAACAAAATCAAGAAAACGGCCACCTCCGACTGGATGGAAATCGAGAAGCAACGTGGTATCTCCGTAGCTACTTCCGTCATGGCCTTCGACTATGCCGACCATAAAATCAACATTTTGGACACACCCGGTCACCAAGATTTTGCCGAAGATACATTCCGAACGTTGACAGCCGTCGACAGTGTAATCATCGTTATTGATATTGCCAAAGGAGTAGAGGCGCAGACTCGCAAACTGATGGAGGTGTGCCGCATGCGTAAAACCCCGGTAATCGTGTTCGTAAACAAGATGGATCGCGACGGTAAAGACCCATTCGATTTGCTGGATGAGATCGAAGAAGAGTTGCATATCAAAGTACGTCCATTGAGTTGGCCGATTGATATGGGGCAACGCTTCCGCGGTGTGTACAATATCTTTGAGGAAAAATTGAATCTCTACACGCCAAGCAAACAGTATGTAACCGAGAATGTTGAGTTCAAAGACATCAACAGTCCGGAATTGGAAAACTATATTGATGCCTCACAAGCCGAAAAATTACGCGCTGACATCGAACTGATCGAAGGAGTTTATCCTGAATTCGACGTTAATACTTACCTTGCCGGAGACGTAGCTCCGGTATTCTTCGGTTCAGCGTTGAACAATTTTGGTGTAAAGGAGTTGCTCGATTGTTTTATTCAGATAGCACCTTCGCCACGCCCGGTCCAAGCAGTAGAGCGCATCGTCGAGCCGGAAGAGGAAGCCTTCAGCGGATTCATCTTCAAGATCCACGCCAATATGGACCCGAACCACCGAAGTTGTATTGCCTTTGTCAAGATCTGCTCCGGTAAATTCGAGCGTAATGTCAACTACAAACATGTTCGTTTCGACAAGATGATGCGATTCAGCAGTCCGACCGCCTTCATGGCTCAAAAGAAAGAGGTCGTAGACGAAGCGTATGCCGGTGATATTGTCGGCCTGCCCGATACCGGAAATTTCAAGATCGGCGACACATTGACGGCCGGAGAAGCGCTCCACTTCAAGGGATTGCCCAGCTTCTCCCCCGAGATGTTCAAATACATCGAAAATGCCGATCCGATGAAAGCCAAGCAATTGAATAAAGGTGTTGAGCAATTGATGGACGAAGGGGTTGCCCAGTTGTTCATCAACCAGTTCAATGGTCGGAAGATTATCGGCACTGTTGGCCAGTTGCAGTTCGAAGTTATCCAGTACCGTCTGCTCCATGAATACGGAGCGCAATGCCGTTGGGAGCCACTAAGCTTGTACAAAGCCTGCTGGATTGAAAGCGACAACGCCACGATGTTGGAAAACTTCAAGAAGCGTAAAGCCCAATATATGGCTCTCGATAAAGACGGCCGCGATGTATACCTGGCCGACTCCGGTTATGTGCTTATGATGGCGCAACAAGATTTTCCTGATATCAAGTTCCATTTCACATCAGAATTCTAATTATGCGTACAACTATTGCCTCGATCATTGGATGTTGCCTGATGCTTTTTTCAGCAAGTTGTAGTAAAACGGTCAAAACATATTACACGTTTACCGGCAAACTACACACCCCTTATCATATCAAGTATGAAGCAGATCGCCCATTGGATGATGAGATCAAGAAAGAATTGGATCGGTTCTATTACCTTTTCAATGCTTTCGATTCAACATCGATCATCTCACAAATTAACCAAAATCGGCTGACGGAGGTTGAGGACTCCACATTCCGGTCTCTTTTCCGCACGGCAATGTTGGTTTCTTCTTATACGGATGGAGCCTATGATATTACATGTGCTCCGCTGATCAACCTTTGGGGTTTCGGATTTGACAACAAAGATACCGTAACACCCGAACGAATCGACAGCGTGAAACAGTTCATCGGCTATCAGAAAATCCATATGGTGCAAGGCCAAATCACCAAAGATGATCCACGCTTGATCCTAAACTGCTCTTCCATTGCCGACGGAACCGTCTGCGATATGGTAGCCGATCTCTTCGACAAGAAAGGAATCGACAACTATATGGTCGAGTTCGGTGGTGAGATTGTCAGCAAGGGTATCAACCAACGCGGCGAACATTGGAAACTCGGCATCTCTCGTCCTGTCGATGATGCCGGGGGAATCAGCCAAGAATTGACAGCAACCATCAGCTTATGGCCTGAGGGATTATCGCCTAAAGAGGCTAAGAACAACGGGCGGCGAGGCATGGCTACCTCTGGCAATTATCGTAATTTCTACGTCAAGGACGGCAAGAAATATGCCCATACTATCGATCCTCGTGAAGGATGTCCCGTACAACGAGAGGTGCTAAGTGCCACTATCATTGCGCCAACCGCCATGTTGGCCGATGCTTGTGCCACCGCTTGCATGGTAATTGGCGTTGATGGTGCAGCAAAACTCAAGCAGAAGCTACCCGAGATCGAGTATTTCTTGATCTGTTCAGGCGATTCTGCCCAATTCAATTACATTGAATCATCCGGCTTTGCCAAGTATCGTCTCTCTTTAGAGGAATAATTCAGTGACTCTAAACGGGTTCTACATTATACAAGAAGAGCATGAATAGCTGTTATACTACTCATGCTCTTCTTTTTTATTGCCCTATTCTCCTCTCTCCGCCCACTTTGTTGTGGCCGGGAGAAGTAGGATACATTTCTTACAATACGGCGTCTTGAATCTGCTTTTTCAAGCCCGAGCAGGCTTTCTTTTGGATCATATAATCGGAATCGAGTGTTAATCCGGCCTTGTCCAAGCAACGCTCGTAATCGATTTCACACGTTGTTTCCACGTAGCGGCGCATCTCTGTCAGAGGAGAACCTGCCACTTCCGTACATACTTGCCAGAACTCCTCTTCCGTGAAGCCTCGTTGTTTCTCCTGATAATAGGTCTTGTAGAGTGTCCGCATGACATCATCCAAGCTCTTTTTATTCTGCGTCAGATCACGGATTTCGATATCCATCAACAAGCCCAAAACCGGTCCTTTGATATAATATGAGACGCGCGTATCATTACCATTCGCATTGCGATTGAAAAAGTTCAGCCAAATATCGTAGCTGCTTTGGCGCAAACTCATATGCTTGTGGCCGTTGTACTTCTCAGTAGTCTGAATGAATTCGCTCAAAGCCGTCCGTACATCATCACTGTTCATCAGTCCGGCCCGACGCAAGATGGCCGTTTCATAGTACACCGTAAAGCCTTCCGAGATCCAAAGAGAGGGGGTCAATACCTCTCGGTCGTAATCGAACGGGCCTAACTCTATCGGGCGGATAGCTTTTACGTTATACAAATGGAAATACTCATGCGTCACAAACGACAGAAAACCAAGGTATGCAGCCCGATCTTTGAAGAGGAACGAGCCATCCGTAAAGCAGGCTTGCGAGTTGTGATGCTCCAAACCACCGCCTCCTTTACCCATCAAAATGAAGCTATAGTGCTGATACGGCACCTCATTGCCCATAAGCTTTGTTGTGCTTTGAATCATCTTCTTCACATCTTCCACAAAGGTTGTCTTCTCTACCCCCTCGGGTGTTTCCAAAGCGATCTCGTATGAGCGACCATCTAGTTCAAATGGCAGCAGTTTTTGATTGCCTAAATAGATCGGACTGTCGTAAAGACAATCGGCATCGGAAGCCACATAAGTGTTCGTTTTTCCCTTGACGCGATCCAATCCAGTAGAGATATTCTTCCAGCCGGCTGCCGGCTGCAATTCCACTTCGATGGGTAATTCTTTATGGCCGTCGATATGCATGAAGACACCATTCGGGGCAATAAATGCCTTTTCCGGCTTCACCATACACTCGGCCACGCTCTGCTCGTTGGCAAAAATACGATAGGTAACCTTCACCTCGCTCACTCCTTTGTGGCGAATCAACCAGCCGTTTTTCCCTTGCTTCTCCCAAGTCAAGGCAGCTCCTTGAGGATCTGTTGCAGCAAAGTCAACCAAATTCTTCGGATAGTCTACAATCAGATAGTAACCCGGTGCCCATACCGGCATCTTCAACAGCGTCTGATCGCCCTGCAGCTGCGAAGCCGTAAGCTCCACGTTGATGTATTGTTCTTCCGGCGTAAACGAGACGCGGTAGAAAAGATCCGCTGCTGTTGCGGAAAAGAGGCACAAGCAGCAGAGAAATGCAACAATTAATCGTTTCATATATTTCTGTTTTTATTTTGTTTTTACATCTTTCCAAGCCGGAGGATTCACACCCATCAGATGACGGACAAAGAAATCATACCGTTTGTGTTCGCCAAACTCCTCACCCATCGTATGGTGAGCCCCCGGAATCACGACCAGTTCAAAGTCTTTGTCGGCCTTGATCAAGGCATTTACAACCTGCATGGTAGAAGAAGGATCGACATTGTCGTCCATTTCACCGACTACCAACATCAGCGGACGCTCCAACAAATGTGCATTCTCGACGTTCGAACACTCCTTGTATGAATCGTCTACAGGATATCCCATCCATAATTCGTTCCACCAGATCTTGTCCATGCGGTTGTCGTGGCAACCACAAGCGGAGTAAGCTGCCTTATAAAACTCCGGGTGAAACAATACTGCCGTGGTAGACTCCTGGCCACCGGCCGAACAACCATAGATACCGACGCGGTCTATATCCATATACGGATACTTCTCAGCAGCAGCTTTGATCCAGGCGATATGATCAGGCAGTCCGGCATCTTTCAGGTTTTTGTAGCAAACCTCCTCAAATTCTTTCGAGCGGAAAGAGGTTGTCATACCATCCACCTGCACCACGATGAAGCCCAGCTCGGCCAACGAAGTCATTGTCCAGTAATAAGATCCGAAGCTTTTCGGCACATACTGATCGCCGGGACCCGAGTAAATGTATTCGATAATCGGATATTTCTTGGCCGGATCGAAGTTTGTCGGGCGATAGATGAGACCCCACATATCCGTTTTGCCGTCTCTTCCTTTGGCAGTGAACACCTCAGGTGCTTTCCATCCATTGGCTACGATCTTCGAAATGTCAGCTTTCTCCAACTGCATGCAAACCTTTCCGTCTTTTGCACTGCGCAAGAGAGCCACCGGTGCCTGGTCCACTTTCGAATAGACATCCACCATGTATTGATAATCGGGAGAGTACCATACGCGGTGCATACCCTCTTCCGGTGTCAACTCCTTCAATCCTTTGCCATCGAAGCCGATGCGATAGAAATGAATCAGGTAAGGATCTTCCTCCTTGTTCATGCCATTGGCCGAGAAATAGATCTGTTTGTTGGCTTCATCCACATACTGTACGTCGCGAACATACCACTCTCCTTTTGTGATTTGGCAAACAGGCTTTGCCGTAGCACGATCGTATAGGTAAAGATGATTGTAATTGTCGCGCTCGCTTGTCCACAAAATGTGCTTTCCATCCTTCAGATAGTTGCGGTAAATGCGCGCATAGTTCACGTATTTCTTCTCTTTTTCTTCGATCAATGTACGGACATCACCCGTTTCGGCCGACATTTCCAACACGCGATATACCTTGTGTCCGCGCTCGTTATATTCGAATGTGATGCCTTTGCTGTCGGCGTTCCAAATCGGAGCTGAAATCTCATATTGATGCGCAAAGAGATCGATCGAAGGAATCAACGCCTTGCCTTTTTCCACATCAAACAGACACGGCACTTTGAATGTCAACTCATCGCCCGGTTTGGCGTATTCTTGTTTGTGCAAGATCGGCTGCAGCTGGGTCGTAGGAGAGGATTCCACATAATATACATAGCGTTTTTCAATCGGGCGGATACGGCAAGATGCCACCTTCTTTCCGTCGGGCGACCATGTAATGAACGATGAATAGTAGTTGCTCAACGTACCGTCGTTGCTCAACTGTGTCTCTTTTCCGGTAGCCACCTCTTTGACATAAACATTGTCATTCTTGATAAATGCCACATATTTCCCATCGGGCGATGGCACCGGATCTGCCCCTTTCTCATCGTCCACCTCCATCCAATGCCGCTCTTTCGGCCGTGACGGCACCTGTCCGTCGTCAGTCAAACGGTTACGGGTAATATCAAAACACCATTTCGTGTCGTTGAAATTGAAAAAAAGCGTATCCAATCCGTTGCTCACACGGCACTCACGAATCGGAAGTTGCTTCTCGTCTATTGTCTTTCCACTCTGCTCAGCTAAGGCCGTAGCCAATTTCTTTTGGTCGAATAGAGCCGTGCGCTGCTGTTTCTTGGCATCCACCTTGACATATTCTGCGCCGTCCGGCGTATTCCGAATGTACCAAAAAGCATTCCCTTTTTCGGTCCAAGTAGGAACTACTTGGCTGTAATACACCTGTTTAGCACTGAACGTATTGCGCAACGCATACGCCCTGTTGTAGTCTTCCACGGTACCCTGCCCGAAAGCATAACCGCTCAACAGAAGTGCTATTCCACTTAATAAACATTTATTCATATCAGTATGTTATAGTTTTTTCGTTTCTTTTTCACAAAGGTATATTATTTTTTGTTAGAAAAAACAGCTTTTTGCCTCTCATTTGTTGCAAGTTTTCATGCTGACATTTCAACATGAAAACCAAACCGATGCAGACCACCAAAATCAATCATCGGCAATTCCCTTCAATTTTATGCCGAGCCATGAAAAAATATCACCCGAATGAACTATTGTTTTATGCGGAGAAAACTTGAGTTTGTTCGGGACAAAACTCGAGTTCATTCGGCATAAAACTGCAGTTTAGTGCGGAGAAAACTCGGGTTCTGTGTAGATGAACATTTATTCAGAACTGCAATCTTCCCGACAATGTTCCCGATCTTTTGATTATTTGTTTTCCACTATCGGGAAAAAGGCATCCTTAAAAGGCAAGAGTACTATTGCACGGCTGAATTTTTATTTCTAATATTGCAAAAACTAATCATCATATCATGAAAAAAACATGGCTAATCATCTGCGCCCTTCTACTCCCGTTGCTGGCATCGGGACAGAACACTTTGCCCGATTGGGCGCTGGGCGGCTTTGTACGTCCTGACGGGGCCAATCCGATCATTACGCCTAACCCCTCCTCCACCTTCCAATGCCCGATGCGAGGTACAGCCGTAGGGTGGGAAGAGAGTGACGTATTCAATCCGGCAGCTACGCTCAAGGATGGGAAAATTTGCATCCTATATCGTGCAGAAGACAACTCGGCACAGGGTATTGGCAAGCGCACATCGCGCATCGGTTTGGCCGAATCCACCGATGGGATTCATGTTGCACGTCATGCCACACCGGTGATGTATCCGGCCGATGACAACATGAAGGAATATGAATGGCCGGGAGGTTGTGAAGATCCGCGCGTTACCATGACAGAAGATGGTCTATACGTCATGGCCTATACTTCGTGGAATCGTGATGTACCACGCCTCTCCATTGCCACCTCGCGCGACCTGCTCCATTGGGAGAAACACGGACCCGCTTTCGCCAAGGCATACAACGGTCGTTTCAAGGACATGGCTTGCAAGTCGGGATCGATGGTGACACGCATTCAAGACGGCAAGCTGGTGTTGACCAAAATCGATGGCAAATATTTCATGTATTGGGGTGAAAACATGGTGGCAGCCGCTACTTCCGACAATTTAGTCGACTGGACTCCGGTGCTTGACGAGAAGAATGAGTTGGCAGCCGTGGTTCGTCCGCGCCCGAACTTCTTCGACAGTGCACTGACGGAATGCGGTCCTCCGGCTGTTCTCACCGACAAAGGGATCGTGCTACTCTATAATGGCAAGAACTCGAACGACGAAAAACTGTGCGACAAACGATATACGGCCGGTGCGTACTGCGCAGGTCAACTCTTGATGGACGCTAACCAACCGATGAAAGCCATCGGCCGCTTGGACATTCCATTCTTCCGCCCGATGGCATCGTTCGAGAAAAGCGGACAATATGTTGACGGTACAGTCTTCCTCGAAGGCTTGGTACTTTACAACGGAAAATGGTATTTGTACTATGGTTGTGCCGATTCGCAAGTAGGAGTAGCCATATTCGATCCGGCAAAGAGAACTCCCGGCGATTGAGTTCGTAAGCAAGATATAGAAAAAAGGCGATGTCTTCCGAGGAAGTCACCGCCTTCACAAAACACCAATTAATTTATATATGATACTGATTATTCGCTATCGAACCACCCAGCTCTTGGTTGCCAAGTCGTAGGTGATGAGGTAGATAGCGTTAGTCGTCAATGACAACTGCGCCTCACTGCCGCTGTCCCTCTTCGGATAAGTGCCCGAACTCGTTTGCCGTTCGCCGTCTGTATTGGTGACATCAAGCTGATAAGAGAGCTCCTTGTTGCCCTCGGGCAAGTCGAAATAAACCGTCTCGCCACTGTCGAGTGTCTTGGCTGATTCGCCAACCGTCACGGTAAAGGAATGCGAAGTGAACCACGTATCGATGCTTTCAGGCAAGGAGACCGCCACTCCGAAGTTGCGCATTTGCATCGTGATCGTGCCCTCGTTGGTGGTCTTCCCCTCCTCGATCGTGAAGGCATCACTGTATTCATAGCGCGGGCCGCTATTCTTGTCGTCTGCCCTGGCGGCATCGCTGTAGATATTCAACGTATAGTCGCCAGGCTCGAGCTTGATCTTGGCCTCTACCTCCGTCGACAATTTGTTGTAAATCGATGAGCCATCTTTCAATATCTCCACATGGATGTCCGTGTCCGGCATCTCATACGCTTTCGTATAGATTATATTCGTCGAAGCATTCTCGACAGCAATCCCCATCGAAAGGTAGCCTTGTCCCGCATCGTTCGGCAACTCTTCCTCGCTACATGCTACCAAAAAGAGTGCCATCACACTTATACATCCTCTATATATCTTGCTCTGTTTCATATCATTTGTCGTAAATTAATGAGATGTCGTCGAT
>CAVKMU010000020.1:0-38929 GCA_963657455.1 bacterium | reverse complement strand
GGAAACGCTCCGTAGAGTGTTGTTTCAGGGGGAGAGTCCGTAACTGTTCCATCCGCTTCACCACCCGATTTTCAGCCGCTGCGCACCCTCGGACAATTTCATTGTGAGCCTCTGAAAAAATCATGCTCATGATTGTAAAAAAAGCTCCCGATGATTTTATAAAAAGTTCGGCATGATTTTCCCAAAAGATCGGCATGATTTTTCAGCCTCCTCTCGATGAGTTTACCGCTTCTTCCGCTTATAGGCAAACGCGTGCCACTTCTCTTCGGGCCAATTTTGCCGTTGCAATTCGTAGCGAGCCATCACGAAAAAGAGATCTGACAACCGATTGACAAACCGTAAGAGGGCATCGGGCAACGGATCCTTGCGGTGCAATGTCCACAACCTACGCTCCGCCCGGCGGGCAACCGTACGGGCCAAATGCAGTTGTGCCGCCAACATTGTGCCGCCCGGCAAGAGGAAATAGCCATTGTCACGCAACTGTTCGGACATCTTGTCCATCCATTGCTCGCAATAGATATCCATCTCTTCAGGCAGCGGGTTGGGATTTTGCGAGCGGATGGCGGAAGGTGTTGCCACATGACTCATCACTACCATCAGTGCACGTTGTATCTCGAACAGTTTTTGTTGCCACTCCTCGTCGCCTTCTGCCAAGCTGCGGATCACACCGATCTGCGCATTCAGTTCGTCTATGCACCCATTCGCCTCGATGCGAATGTCATCTTTCGGGACACGCTCTCCACCATGGATGGAAGTCATCCCCTTGTCTCCTGTTTTTGTATATACCCGTGCCATTATTCTTTCCAAAGATCCAAGACATTATTTTCTCCCCAATACCAATGCGTATAGCCGGCAATCACATTTTTATAGCGATAGACAGGAGTATCAACAGCTCCCCCTTTGGCGCGATAGAGGGCAGCGATAGAGGGCAAAGCGGCAGGATTATCCAGTTCAGAGTAGTGAAACTCGTGTCCTTTCCACTCGATTCCGCCCAGTTCCATCCGGCGGTAACCCAAATGCAAGCGGGCCTTGGCCAGTGTACTTCGGAAAGGGAGCACACCACACATGGCATATTCCTTCCCACGGCCTGTCAGAATGGATTGCGTCAAATACATCATTCCGCCACATTCCGCCAATACCTTTCCCCCCTCCTCGGCATACTCTTTCAACTCTGCCATGAGTCTCTTCCGGCGTTGCAGCTGATAGGCGAAAAGTTCGGGGTATCCTCCCGGCAAATAGACCAGATCCGCGGCCGGAAGATGTTTGTCTCTCAACGGACTGAAACAGGTCACTTCGCCCAATTCCTTCAGTCTGTCCATATTCTCACGGTAGACAAAATTGAACGAAGCATCCGAAGCTACGGCAATCTTCATCGGAGAAGAGGGTGACGATGCGGGTTGTATTGTTTGCGGAGCGGTGAACGGCGTGGCGCAAACCTCCAACAGACGGTCCACCTCTACGTATTGTTCGATCATGTCCGCCACTTTCTCTATCAACGCTTCCATCCGTTGTTTCACCATAAGTGTCAATCCGAGATGGCGCGACGGCACTTGGATCTGCTCGTTTTTGGGCATATACCCCAAACAAACGATCCCCACATCTTGGCACGCTTCCTTGAGAAACTGATAATGGCCGGGCGATGATACTTGGTTAAAAACCACCCCTTTGACGGGGAGCTGCGGATGAAAATTCTTGAAGCCGTAAAGTAACGGAGCAACGGAGTAGGCCATCGAGCGGGCGTTCACCACCAAAATGACAGGAGCCCCAATGAGCATGGCTATTTCCGCCGTACTTCCTTTCATCCGATCCGAGCCATCGAACAGCCCCATGACGCCTTCCGTCACACAGACATCGGCGTTCGTCCCATAACGACGGTACACCTCCTGCATGTGTTCGGGCGAGGCCATCCAAGTGTCCAGATTGACGGACGTATGCCCCGAGGCCAATGTGTGAAATTGCGTGTCAATATAATCCGGACCACACTTGAAAGGTTGCACTTCCATGCCACGACGCTTCAACACGCGAAGGAGTCCCATGGTAAAAGTTGTCTTTCCACTGCCGGAATTGGTTGCACCGATAACGAATTGCGGTTTCATTTTGCTATACTTTGAAAACGAGGTAAAAATAGACTTTTATTCTTTATGTTCCAATACGATCTCGGGCCTAAAATAGAGTCGATTGTCCTTTAAAGCAAACCGCTCGTCATGGTCGGCCAAAAAACGGACGACTTGCATCACCTCTGTTGCTGCATAGTGGGGCAACGCCTCCACCAAATCCGAGACGGATTGCGCTTGTTCTTTTACACGGGTGAGCAGCTCCTGCCGAATATTGCCGAACGCGTAGCGTTGCAGTCCCGTCTCATGCCGAGAAAGGCAGGTGTCACACACGCCACAATCGTGGGCTGCCTCCTCTCCAAAGTAGCGCAACAGCATACGTGTTCGGCAGACGGTCGTCGTCTGCAGATATTCAATCACTTTGTTGATCCGCGCTTCGCTTCTCGCTTTTCGTTCTTCGTATGCTGCAAATGGAATGGTGAGATAGGCAACCTCCTCACGCGATTGCCGAAAGAAGATCATCGGCGTCCGCTTGCGTGGAACGTAACTGACAATTCCGCACTTGGACAAGTAGACCAAGGTGTGGTAGACTTGGTCGGAGGTACACTGTGCCCGTTGCGCAATCATCTGTTCGTCGATAAAAGCATAGTCGACAAACAGCCCCGTATATGAGCGTAACAATGCCGTTACTATGGCATCCGCCCGGGGGGAATCGAGACAATGATACAACTCTTCGCGCGAGCAGACGAACATGACTCGTGCCGCATTGTCGGTTTCCTCTACATATTCTATATATCCCGCCAGCTCCAACAAGCCCAAAGCATGGTGGGTTTGAATCATAGGGAACTTATATATCGCACAAAACTCGTTCAGTCTGAAATCGTGGGCCGTATCTTCGCCGTCGCCAATCGCGATCTGAAAATAGTTACAAAGCGTATCATATACTTTATATACAAACTTCTTGTCGGGAAACTCCTCACTGATGCGCCGTTTCAACTGAGGTATATCCGTCGGGGTGCAGAGTGCCACGGCATAGGCTTTCCGCTCGTCACGACCGGCGCGGCCTGCTTCCTGATAATACTCCTCCAACGAACTGGGCATGCTCAGGTGAATCACCAGCCTAACATCCGGCTTGTCGATACCCATACCGAAGGCATTGGTCGAGACGATGACTCTTGTCTCGTCGTTCTTCCAGCGGTTTTGCCGGGCGATCTTCTCTTCCGAGCTCAATCCTGCATGAAAATATTCGGCTGCAAAGCCCTCTCCCCGCAAGAAGTCGGCCACTTCCTTCGTCCTTTTGCGGTTACGGACATATACGATTGCCGTACCCGGCACACGGTTCAGGATATGAACCAAGCTCTTCATCCGGTCGTCTGTCATCCGCACCACATAGGAAAGGTTGGGCCGTGCAAAACTTTTCTGAAAAACATTCCGCGATTTGAAATGAAGGCGCTCTTGAATGTCGTCCACCACCGCGGGAGTTGCCGTAGCCGTCAAAGCCAATACAGGAACACCCGGCAAGAGGTCACGCACATCTGCTATCTGCATGTACGAAGGACGGAAATCATATCCCCATTGCGAGATACAATGGCTCTCGTCGATCACCAACAAATTCACCTGCATTGCGCGGAGCTTGGCCTGAAACAGGTCAGTTCCCAAGCGTTCGGGCGAGACATACAAGAATTTGTAGCCGCCAAAGATGCAGTTCTCCAGCTGGATGATGATCTCTTCCCGGCTCATTCCCGAATGAATGGCCACGGCTTTGATCCGCAACCGCCGAAGGTTGTCCACCTGGTCCTTCATCAAGGCAATCAGAGGAGTGACAACCACGCAAATTCCCGGCATAGAGAGAGCCGGAACTTGGAAAGTGATGGACTTACCACCGCCGGTCGGCATCAATCCCAAGGTGTCTCTTCCCGCACAAACAGACCGGATAATGTCCAATTGCAGCGGGCGGAAAGAGGTGTACCCCCAATATTGTTGCAGTATTTGGTGATAGATATCCATGTTGCTCCGCTTATGAATCGATTCGAATATCCTTGATCATCAACTGCAGGGTCGTGTTCCCGTTATATGTATTCTCCTCGATCGAGTAGCAAATATCGAACGGCTTCATCTCCTTGATATGAGGATTGAAGCGACTCATGCCGAAAGCGATGCCATGGATCGGCAACGAAGCAGACTTGCTGTCGATGATCTCGAGCTTGATATGCTCCAAATCGCGCCCCACCAGCTTGCTTGTTCCATAATCCTGCACTTGATACGTACAGAAGATCGGCTTCTGATTGTCAGGGCCGAACGGGCTCATCTTCTTCAAGTCGCTCATGAACTTGGCATTGATCTCCTTCAAATCCAGTATGGCATCGATGTCAATCTGCGGAATCATCTGCTCCGGCACAATCTCCTGCGCGGCCTGCTGTTCAAACCGCTCCTTGAAAGCCTCGAGGTTTTCCTCCTTCAGCGACAATCCTGCCGCATAGGTATGCCCGCCGAAGTTCTCAAGCAAATCGCGGCACCCCTCGACTGCCTTGTAAATATCAAAGTTGGCTACCGAGCGAGCCGAGCCTGTAATCAGTTCAGACGACTTGGTCAAGACCACCGCCGGACGGTAATATTTCTCGGTCAGGCGCGATGCAACGATCCCAATCACCCCTTTATGCCATTCGGGATTGTAGACGATAATTGCTTTCCTGTCCTCCTGATTCTCGAAACTTTGGATGATGGCATTGGCTTCATCCGTAATTTTCTTGTCCAGCTCGCGACGTTCTTCATTATATTGGTTAATGCTTTCGCTCTTCTGCTTGACCACCGTACTGTCTTTGGCGAGCAACAGCTCAACGGCTTCGCGCCCGTTCATCATTCGTCCCGAGGCATTGATGCGCGGACCGATCTTAAAGACAATATCGCTGATAGTAATCTCCTTGCCGCTCAAACCGCAGACATCGATGATGCCCTTGAGTCCGAGACTCGGATTGCTGTTGATCTGCTTCAGTCCGTAGTATGCCAGGATGCGGTTCTCACCCGTGATCGGAACAATGTCCGAGGCTATGCTGACCGCCGTCAACTCCAGCAGTTTTTCCAACTCGGAGAAGGGGAATTTATTGTTGATGGCAAACGCCTGCATGAACTTGAACCCCACGCCACACCCCGACAAATGTTCGTAGGGATAGCGTGAATCTTCCCGTTTGGCATCCAATACCGCCACCGCATCGGGCAGCACCTCGTCGGGCATATGGTGGTCGCAAATGATAAAATCGATGCCTTTTTGTTTGGCATACTCGATTTTGTCGACTGCCTTGATGCCACAATCGAGCGAAATAACAAGCGACACACCCTGTTCGGCCGCATAATCGATCCCTTTGAACGAGATTCCATACCCCTCGTCATAGCGGTCGGGGATATAAAAATCGAGATTCGACGTATAGGCGCGCAAGTATTTGTAGACCAACGACACTGCCGTTGTTCCGTCCACATCGTAATCGCCATAAATCAATATTCTCTCCTTTTCTCCGAGGGCACGGTTCAAGCGCTCGACAGCCTTGTCCATGTCCGGCATGAGGAAAGGATCTTCCAAATCATCCAAGCTGGGCTTGAAGAATTTCTTCACCTCCTCGGTCGTTTTCAGTCCACGCCTGATGAGAAGCAAACTGATCACCGGACTAAGTTTCAGTTCGGCAGCCAGCTCTTCGCTCAGCTGTTTTTCTTCGGATGTAGGAGGTTGATAATTCCATTTGTTAATCATTTATATATTTTTTTTCTTTCTTTCCTTTCTCGATCCTCCGAAGGGGCTCTTCCATACCGACAAAGCCCTTTTCGGATTCATTCGGTAAAAATAGGGATTTTTCTTAGCATTTTGCTATAAAATATCCGAAAAAACATTATATCTTTTTCTTTGCTCGTTTCAAAGCCGCCTATAACCACGATTTCATCGCTCTTTTTTCTTTCGGAAGCTACCGAAGCCCGCCCGACAAATTCTGCAGTTTCGGAAATACTTTTCGGCAACGAACTGCAGTTTCATGCCGAACAAACTGCAGTTCATTCGGGAGAAAACTCGAGTTTCATGCCGACAAAACTACAGTTTTATGCGGAGAATCTTTTTCAAAGCACGGCAATTGCTTCCGAACAACAGCCGAACGGCCGAAAAACGGTTCTTTTATTTCTCCACAACCCCTTTCCATTTCGCAAAATGATTTGTATATTTGCCCAACAAAACAACATCGAAAGAGAATGACGATACAAGAAGATATTAAAAACGCTTGTGAAGTGATGCGTGCCGGAGGTGTGATACTTTATCCGACAGATACCATTTGGGGAATCGGATGTGACGCCACCAACGAGGACGCCGTCCGAAAGGTATACGAACTGAAAAAACGTACTGACAGCAAAGCGATGCTGGTATTGATAGACAGTACCGCCAAGTTGGAGGCATATGTAGCCGATGTGCCGGACATTGCCTGGAATCTGATCGAGGTGGCCGACAAACCCCTGACCATTATCTACTCGCAAGGCAAGAACCTGGCGCCGAACCTGTTGGCAGCAGACGGCAGCGTCGGCATCCGCGTGACGCAAGAACAGTTTTCGCAAAGCCTTTGCGCCCGGTTCCGCAAGCCGTTGGTTTCGACCTCGGCCAACATCAGCGGCGAACCGTCGCCCGCCAATTTCTCGGAAATAGCTGAAGCCATCCGTAACGGAGTAGATTATATTGTAGAATATCGCCGGGACGATATGAGCAAAGCGGCTCCATCGAGCATCATCAAATTGGGCGAAGGCGGTCTGTTTCAACTAATCCGATAGCAAGATGAGCGAACGCCGACAGATAGGAAAATATGTCGTGTCCGATTTTCTGACGGCGGCAGTGGCGTGGTTTGTCTTCAACCTCTGCCGTTACTATCAGCTGGTCGTCTACAACGAAGCCACTTCGTTGGCGCACTTTCTGACCTATCGCAGCGTCTTGCTCGGAGAGTTTTGCATCCCTTTCTTCTGGCTTGTCATCTACTATTTCTCAGGTTATTACAATCGGCCGATACTCCGTTCGCGCATCACGGAGATCTGGTTGACATTCGTCTCGTCGCTGATCGGCGTGACGACGATCTTTTTCGTGCTCGTCATCGACGAGATGCCCGCTTCCTATCGGGTCTACTACTATTTCCTCACGGAGATGTTCGTGCTGCACTTCGGCTTCACCTATGCGGCTCGTCTCTTCCTGACGAATGGAATCATACAAGATATCAAAGCAGGGAGGATCATCCGTCGGGTACTCTTCTTCGGTATAGGAGACCAGGCCCGGACGCTGTCCGAACAGTTGAAGCGGTTAGGGTATCAGACTGTCGGATTTATCCGGGTGACTCCGGCAGAAACAGCCCGGGTGGACAGTAACAAAATAGTGGGCGATGCCGAACATTTCGACCAACTCCTTAGTCAATATGCGGCAGAAGAACTGATTGTAGCGAGCGAAGCTCTGCAAGGAAGTGATCTCTCGATACTGCTTTACCGACTTTTCCCCTACAAGCGTTCCATCAAAGTATGGGTCGACAAGCGGACATCGCTCTTTTCGAAAGTACGACTGAACACACCGTTGAGTGTGCCGTTGGTCGATGTAACGGAAAACAACTTCTCACCGGCCGCACGAAACATCAAGCTTTGGGGCGACCGCCTCGTCTCGGTCTGCATGTTGGTTCTCCTCTCGCCGCTCTTTTTATATGTAGCATGGCGGGTGAAACGCGACTCGCCCGGCCCGATTTTCTATAAACAAGAGCGCATCGGGCTGCATGGAAAGCCGTTTTGGATCTATAAATTCCGCACCATGTATACGGGAGCGGAGGCAAACGGACCGATGCTCTCGAAAGAAGACGACAAGCGAATCACCCCGTTCGGCTCGATCATGCGGAAATATCGTCTCGACGAACTGCCTCAGTTTTGGAATGTATTGAAAGGCGACATGGCACTGGTGGGGCCACGTCCCGAACGAAAATATTACATTGATCAGATCGTCCAAAGGGCACCCTACTATTATCTGCTGCACAATGTGCGGCCGGGCATCACCTCGTTGGGCATGGTCAAATATGGCTATGCCGGCAATGTAGACCAAATGCTGGAGCGGCTGGAGTACGATCTGCTATATTATGAAAATATGTCATTGACATTAGACTTGGCCATCCTCCTCTATACTGTCAAGACTGTGGTTACAGGAAAAGGAATTTGATATGATAACAATTAAAAAAGAATGGTTTTATAATTTTCTTGTCTGGCGAGGAAACAACATCAAAGAGAAGCACTTCGTGCTGGTTGTCAGTTTTCTGGTCGGCATCTGTACGGCCGCTTCGGCTATTCTTCTGAAGAATCTGATTCACATGATCCAGCATCTGTTGTCCGTCAACTTCGATGCAGACCAGGTGAACTTCCTCTATTTGCTCTATCCTGTGGTCGGTATTCTCCTGGCCGGTCTCTTCGTCAAATACATTGTTCGAGACGACATCAGCCATGGTGTGACAAAAATCCTCTATGCCATCTCACAACGCAAAAGCAGGATCAAGCCTCATAACATGTGGACCTCCATCATTGCCAGCTCCGTGACTATTGGTTTTGGTGGATCCGTCGGAGCGGAAGCGCCTATCGTCTTGACGGGTGCCGCCATTGGTTCAAACCTCGGTCGCCTCTTCCGCCTCGAGCAGAAGACGCTGATGCTGTTGGTCGGGTGTGGTGCTGCCGGTGCCGTGGCGGGAATCTTCAAGGCGCCGATTGCCGGCTTGGTGTTCGTCATCGAAGTATTGATGCTTGACTTGACAATGACCTCCGTCCTTCCGCTGCTGATCACTTCGGTAACTGCCGCCACGGTCTCCTATATCTTCACGGGAACTGAGGCGATGTTCAAATTTTCACAGACGGAGCCATTCATCATCGAGCGCATTCCGTATGTGATTATGCTGGGTGTCTTCTGCGGATTGGTTTCACTCTACTTTACCCGTGTCATGAACTGGACCGAGGGACAATTCCGCCGTTATGGCACAACCTTCTGGCGAAAGTTCATCATGGGCGGTTGCATCTTGAGTTTGCTGATCTTCATCTTCCCGCCTCTCTACGGTGAAGGTTACGATACCATTACCCATTTGTTGAACGGACAGTTCATCGATTTGATGGACAACAGTATGTTCTACTCGTTCAACTCCTCTTATTTTGGCATCATCCTCTTCTTGGGGCTTATCTTGCTCACGAAGGTGTTCGCCTCAAGTGCCACCAACGGTGGTGGAGGTTGCGGTGGTATCTTCGCGCCAAGTTTGTATTTAGGCTGTATTGCCGGGTTCATTTTCGCCCATACCTCCAACTATTTCTCACTGACGATGTACCTTTCCGAGAAAAACTTCGCCTTGTTGGGGATGGCAGGTATCATGTCCGGCGTCATGCATGCCCCACTGACAGGTGTCTTTCTGATTGCCGAGCTGACGGGTGGTTATGATCTCTTCTTGCCATTGATGATTGTTTCGATCATGTCATACATCACCATTCTGATGTTCGAACCGCACAGTATCTACTCTATGCGCTTGGCTCAGAAGGGAGAGTTGCTGACCCACCACAAAGACAAGGCGGTGTTGACACTGCTCAGTTCCGACAATGTCATCGAACGTGACTTCCAAATTGTCACACCCGACATGACTTTGGGCGATATGGTGAAGGTCATCTCGCGAAGCAACCGCAACATGTTTCCCGTTGTCGACGAGAAAGGGGTGCTGCTGGGCATTGTCTTCTTGGACAATATCCGCAACATCATGTTCCGCCCCGAACTCTATACCCGCTTCCATGTCTCGAAATTCATGGTATCGCCCGCAGCAAAAATCATCGTGAACACACCTATGGATCAAATCATGAAGACGTTCGACGATACAAAAGCCTGGAATTTGCCCGTTGTTGACAAGACCGGCCGCTATATGGGCTTCATGTCCAAATCAAAAATATTCAACTCTTACCGCGAGGTGTTGGTCGACAATTTCTCCGGAGATTAAGAGCAATCATAACTAAATAGTGCACAAAAGTATGGATAAGAAAGATTTACGAATCGTATATATGGGCACTCCCGACTTTGCTGTCGAGAGCCTTCGTGCTCTCGTCGAGGGAGGATACAACGTAGTGGGCGTCATCACCATGCCCGACAAACCGATGGGACGCCACGGAAGTGTGCTGCAAGCCAGCCCCGTGAAGCAGTATGCCCAATCTGTCGGACTGCCACTGTTGCAACCGGAGAAGCTAAAAGACGAAAGCTTCATCGAGGCCTTGCGCGCATGGAAAGCCGACTTGCAGATCATTGTCGCCTTCCGAATGCTGCCGGAGGTGGTATGGGCCATGCCTCGGTTGGGCACCTTCAACCTGCATGCCTCGCTACTTCCCCAGTATCGTGGGGCAGCGCCCATCAACTGGGCCGTGATCAATGGCGACACGGAGACGGGTGTCACCACATTCTTCTTGAAGCATGAGATCGATACCGGCATGATCATCCGACAGCAACGCCTGCCGATTGCCGACACAGACGACGTGGAGACCGTACATGACGGGCTGATGGCAATGGGTGCCGGCTTAGTAACAGAGACTGTGGACCTCATCCTTTCGGGCGAAGTAGAGACCATTCCGCAAGAACAGTTCTATAAAAATGAAACAGAGTTGCGCCCGGCCCCGAAGATTTTCAAGGAGACCTGCCGCATCGACTGGAATCAACCGATGAAAAAGGTATACGACTTCATCCGCGGATTGTCGCCCTACCCTGCTGCATGGACGGAACTGATATCAAACGAGGACTCCTCGAAACGCCAAGTTCTGAAGATCTATCAAACAGAGAAACGCCCGGCAACCCACACTTTCCCTATCGGCTCGCTCCACTCAGACGGAAAGAGTTATATCGATGTAGCCGTTGAAGGTGGGTATTTACGGATTCTTTCGCTGCAGTTGGCAGGAAAAAAACGTCTTTCGACGGTCGATTTCCTGAACGGATTCAAGTCGGCAGAGCAACATCATGTAGAATAAAAATCACTACATATAGTGATTGCCTATGTGCTCATTTTGAAGTTTCTTTGCAGCCGTTATAAAACCTAAAGACAAATGAAACGACTATTCGGAATAGCGGCTATGATCTTTTCAATGGGCACTCCGGCCTTTTCTATCAATGACCGGACTGTATCCAACGATACGATCCGGACATTCAACCTTGAGGAGATCATTCTCACCTCCTCCACCAAAGAGACCAACGACCTTCGTTCCTTACCGGCGGCCGTCACTGTCTTGTCCCCGCAACAGATCATCGGCCGCCAGGTGGATGCTCTTAAAGACATAAGTACCTATGTGCCCAATCTTTATATTCCTGATTACGGAGCAAAGCTGACATCTGCCATCTATATCCGAGGCATTGGTGCCCGGAGCAGTGGACAATCAATCGGCATGTATGTAGACAATGTCCCCTATTTGGACAAAAGCACGTTCAACTTTGAGCTGACCGATATCCAACGGATTGAAGTGTTGCGCGGCCCGCAAGGTACGTTATACGGGCGAAATGCCATGGGAGGTATTGTCAACATCTATACTATCTCCCCTTTTGATTTCCAAGGGAAGAAGGTGGCTGTTTCGGCCGGTAACTACGGACAGTTCAAGGTCAAGGCATCCCACTACGGCAAGCTCAGCGACAAGTTCGGTTTTACGGCCGGGGTCTATTATAACCGCAACAATGGTTTCTTCACCAACGAGTATAACGGCGAGAAGGCAGACAAGGAAGAGTCGGTCGGTGGACGAATCCGTCTGGAGGGCCGCTTGAATCCTCATTTCAAGATCGCCTACACCTTTTCGGGAGACTATACAGATCAAGGCGCTTTTCCATACGGACTATACGACACGGAGACCGGCCATGTGGCGGCAGTCAGCATCAATGATCCATCGTCCTATAAGCGAACCATGTTGGCCAACAGTTTGCTGATGGAGTACAAGGCCAGCACGTTTCTCTTCAACAGTACGACCGGTTACCAATATTTGAACGATGACATGAAGATGGATCAGGACTTTTCTCCCAAATCAATCTTTACACTCAACCAATTGCAGCGACAACATGCGCTCAGCCAGGAGTTGACGTTCAAGAGTGTACAGGACACCCACTATCAATGGTCGTTCGGTTTGTATGGATTCTACAATCATTTGAACACAGACGGGCCGGTCACCTTCAAGGAAGAGGGCATCCAGCAGATCTTACAACCCGTCTTTGACCGGCTCAAGGCGAACAATCCGAAAATGCCATCGCTGAAGATTACCGACAAAGAACTGTATATACCCGGCAGTTTCCAAACACCATCGTTCGGCATTTCGCTGTTCCACCAATCAACCTATAACGATCTTTTCGTGAAGGGTCTTTCACTGACGGCCGGACTGCGTGTCGATTACGAAAAACAGAAGCTCAGCTACCGGTCGGAAGCCAAGATGAATCTATCGGCAACAATGGGGCCGATTACGATCCCTTTGAGTAATATGTATGATGCGACCGTCATGGACGAGCACATTCATCAGGACTTTTGGCAAATTCTTCCCAAGATTTCTCTGAAATATGCCTATAACCCATCCACCTACACCTATTTCTCTGTAACAAAAGGATACAAGGCAGGAGGATATAATGTACAGATGTCGGCCGATGTCATGCAGGCACAAATGAAATATGACATGATGAGTGCGTTCAGTCAAATGATGCCCGGCGAGATACAGACCCCGGACCCTATCGAGAAAGTGGCGGCCTACCAACCCGAAAAGAGCATCAATTACGAACTGGGTACGCGAAGTGAACTCATTGGCAACCGTCTCAATGCCGAACTGACGCTCTTCTATATGAGTATTCGTGATTTACAAATCACACAGTTTGTCAATAGCGGGAACGGGCGCATCCTGACCAATGCCGGAAAAGCACAAAGCATGGGGGTAGAAGCCTCGCTCCGCGCCCGCATCTCATCCGACCTTTCAGCCGACTGGAGTTACGGCTATACGCATGCCGTCTTCCGCGACTACAACAACGGCAAGGAAGATTTCGAAGGGAAATATGTACCTTATACCCCACGCCATACCACCAGCATCGGACTTCAATATGCCCATACGCTGCGAGGAAAGTGGTTGGATCAAGTGTATGCCTCGGCCCAACTCAGCGGAACAGGGAAGATCTACTGGACAGAACAGAATGATATCTGCCAGCCTTTCTACTTGACACTCAATGCCCGTGCCGGCGTTCGGAAAGGAATTGTGAACGTATCGCTATGGGGGCGCAATCTGACCAATACCCGCTACGCCGCCTTCTATTTCGAATCGTTCAGCAATCCGTTCATTCAATTGGGCAAACCCTTGCAATTCGGAGCGGAGATTGCCATCACACTCTAAAGACAACTGAAAATCGGTGCCGATGCGGGAAAAAATTCATGGGCATGATTTCAAAAAAAGGTCGGCATGATTTTTTCAATTCATGCCGATCTTTTTTGAAAAAGCTCGGCTCCTTTTTTTCTCCGATTCTCCGAGCCTCTCTATCCTACTGCTGATGCTGCTTTTCAAGACATCCGTCTGATCTGTTGTTTGTCAAAAGAGACGTGGAAGGAAGTCCACCAAATATTTCCTCCAATTCTCCCAACTATGGCCACCGTCGCTCTCATGATATAAATAGTTCAGTCCGGCTTCGTCCAATTTGCTGCGGAAATCGTCATTCAATTTTTTGACAAAATCATCCTCACCAACGGCTATATAATACAATTTCAGCCCGGAATCGAACTGTTTCGCCAGTTTCTCATCGAGATTGGCATAGATCTCTATGTCGCCACTCGACATCTTTTCACTCAGAAGAGAGATCTTGTCGCCCATCTTGGTGTCTTGCAATGGAGGGATTTTGTCCACTATGCGCCGCAAACGGGAAGAGACCTTGTCCAACTGTCGGATGCGTTGATCGGTCAGGGCATTGGTTGTCTGAGCAGAAAATAGTCCTACATAGCCAAATTCTTCGGGATGGTTGGCGGAGATAAACAGCGTATGCAACCCGCCCAACGAGAGCCCGGCAATAGCGCGTCTGTCCTGTTGCGGAATGGTTCGGTAGTGCGCATCCACATAGTTCACAATATCCCCGATAAACGTATTCTCAAACTGCCCCAACATCGACGATACATTCGAGGCCGATGGAGTCTTGTTGTAGGCGGCCTCCTCACCCGGAGCCGCTTCTCTGTCGACCAACCCGTTGGGCATTACCACAATCATCGGAGCAACCAAGCCTTCTGCTATCATATTGTCGAGTATCTGCGCGGCTCTCCCCGCCTCTATCCAGGCATTTTCATCGCCCCCCGAACCATGCAGCAGATACAGAACGGGATAGTGGGTCTGATTGTTTTCATAGCCGGCCGGAGTGTAGACGGTCATTCGTCGGTAAGGCATATTTTTCCACGAGGAGGGATACCAAACCTTCGATACGGTTCCGTGCCGGACACTCTTCACCAAATAGTTGTCTGCCACCGAGCCATCGACAATAAAGTAGTTGCTATACTGATCAACGTCACGAATAATATTGATATTCTCGGGATCGAGTATCCGCATGCCATCGACCACAAAATTGTAAGTATATAACTCTGAAGGCAATACGTCGGTCGTATAGCTCCATTGTCCGTCTTCGTTTTGCATCTCCACCTGCCGGTCTTTTCCAAACGTGCCCACCTTCGTCTTTATCTGACGCGTTTTGGGCAGGAAACTACCCTCAATCTTCACACTTTTCGCATCTTCGGCCTCCAGAAAGAAGGTAACCGTATGGTTGGGATTGACCACCGGAAGCATCACTTTGTCGTCTCTTGTCTGAGCCTCGCAAACGACTCCGCCGGCCAAAGCCCCAACGATCAAAAGCAAACTGTTTTTCATTTTCATAGCTATCCTTCCATTTTATTTATAATCTTCGCTGTCTGTTGTTTCTGAAACATGCAAATTAGCCGCAACCCCCTCGGCACTATACCGCAGCAGTTCGCGCCGTTCTTCATTGGTTTCTACGACCCACAACTCACGGTTGCGGTGAACAAGGGCATAGAGCAAGGCGAGTTCGCCATAACTTTCATTGGTGATAACCAACGGGCCATCACCCTGCTTCTCTTGCATCTTATCGAAGAAATCCCTATATCTTCTCAATCCGCTTTTTACGGCCCTGAACACTTCCGTTCCTTTGTAACGGTAACGATCCGATACAAAGCCGAGGAAATAATCGGGTGTCTCCAACCGATCACGCAATCGGGTATATGCTTCAAGGAGAAAACGGTCTGTTTCCTGTGCGTTGTCGGTTGTTCCGGTATTCAACCCTTTATCGTTTAGGGACACACTCGGCTGAATATTGACCACAATCTGACCGGCATAGATGCAAGGAGTTGTCGTCGGGAACACCATATCGGCCCCATGAACAAAGAGAGGCATCAAGTCCAACCCTAACTGCTCAGCCATCGAAAAAACATTGAGTGTCGACCATGATGCAGCATCATTCCGATCGGCCTCATCCGAGAAGAGAGCAATGCTGTAACCTTTCTCGATTACCTCTCGCAACCGTGCCCTATTCTGTTCGTGATCAGTCGACAATCGGACAAAACCGAGCCAATGAAAAATAGCATTGATCAACTTATGGGAGCTCAATAAAGTCGTCGATGCGACCACAATCTTCGGACTCAAAGCCAAAAGTGTGGCCACACTCAACAGGGATTGAGGATGGACCGAAATCGCTACCGGGCGGTCAAATGTTTCATTATGCTCATTTTCCACCAGATAGTTCACGGTCGGAATATGATGCAGAGCGTAACGGCAAATGCGTTGCACGAAACGACGATACCAAACTTTCCGTCCGTCGGTCGGCGACATCAGACGGAACAATACCCACCCTACTGTATAAACGGCAGTCAACTGAGCCAAACAGAGGAGAGACATCCCCACTTTCACCAATAAGGGTCGCAACGAAATCGGGCGAATACGGTAACTGTTTTTGCTTTGCACCAAGAATTTAAAGATAAGTGGCGGGAAGATATAAGCCATCAATACCACAGAAAACATGCCCGCTATCGTCACTTCAGCCAATGAATGAAGAGCAGGATGGCGCGCCACGATCAGTGTTCCGATACCGATAAACATGATCAAGGCAGAAATGATGATGGAATGTTTGTAAGAAGCCAACATCTTCCGCCGATAAGCATACTCGTAACTGGCTCCCTCTGTCATGAAAATGGTATAATCATCGCCTTGTCCGAAGATAAAGGTGGCCAAGATAATGTTCACGATGTTGAACTGCATCCCAAACAGTGCCATGATCCCCAAAATCCATAACCAGCTGACAGCCATCGGAACAAAGGAAAGGATGGCCAACTCGATACTTCCCATCGAAAGCCAAAGGAACAGGAACACGATAAATCCGCAGGTCCAGCCGATATAGTTGAAATCGTCGGACAAATGGTTGGCGATGGCACTGTTCATACTTGCCACATCGAAACTGAAACAGTGGTGCGTTCGCAATGCCTCCTCAACCGCTTTCACCTGATTGTCCGTTACCGACAATATATTCACTATGTTATATTTCTGCCCGACACTGTCACAACTCATATAGGAAGCGAAGAGAGAGCGTACCAACGGATCGAAGTAAGCCACCTCTTGCGGGGTATATGTCTCGTCAAACAACGAGAGGAAATCGGCAAAGGAATCGTCGGAAAAGCCCTCACTCCTACCGGCTTCCAACAGATCGTCCTGAATATTGTCACGATACTTCGCCACGAAGTTCTGCCAAAGCGCCAACCTCCGCGCCTGTTCTGCCTTCGAACAGATGAACTGCGTGCAACCGGAATAGCCCAATATGGCTTCCGATTGGACCAACTCCCGGAGATAGGGCTGCAATTGCAGGCTCTTGTCGAGAGCACCGTCGAGGGTTGAATCGGTCGAGAGGGCGTATACCTTCTGCGATCCTCCTTCGCTCGTCATCATTTGCTGGAAATATTCCATATCCTTTTGCTGTTCATCGGTCATATAGTTGATGTGTCCCATGTTGGAATCGAAGGTGGTCTGCAGACTGAAAAAGCCGAAAAGCAGCGTCAAAGCCACGACCGTCCAGACAACGATCGGCTTGTTTTCCAACGAGACATCGCTCACCCGATCCAAAAAGGTTGGATTCATCGGCTTTCCGACGGTAGAAAGATGGGGTAAATAGACCAACACAAAAAGAATTGTTCCCATCAAAAGGAATGAACTGAACAGGCCCAAGTCGCGCAAAGCCACCGATTGCAACGGAACAAGCGTAAGAAAGGCCCCAACCGTCGTGATGTTTCCCACCAACAACGGCATGACAATCTCCCGCAAAGCCCTACGTTTGTCGGGCGTATGCGACAAATGGGCAATGAAATGGAGAGGATAGTTGACAGCTATACCCAAGATGATGGACGAGATACCGATCACAATGACCGACACCCGGTCATGACACAACGCCAAACCGCCCATGGCAAAGAGCCAACCCCAAGCGATGGAGAGAACAATCAGAAAGAGATTGCGGAAATTACGGAATGTAAAAAACAGCAACAAAAGGATCAATACAACCGAAATCGTCACGGACAAGAGACTGTCCGCCTTGATCTGCCTGGCATTCCCAACAGCAATGACCGGCCCGCCAATGATATGAATCTCCATATTGTCCGAAGAGGCCAGCACACTATCCGCACAGGCTTGCAACATATTGATCAGTTGCTCGTTATGTTCCGTCTCACTGGAGCCAAAAGGTGAGTCCATCATCACAATTGCCTTCTGCATATCGGGCGAAAAGATATGGCCTTCATACATCTCATACGTCAGTTCCGAGTCGGAATGCTGCAGTTTCTCCACGGTGGGTGTGAACAGATTCAACGGGTCGCGCCGGATATTGTCGGACAAGATGCCGCCGGAGGGGAACATCAGCAGCTGCTTGTCCTGACGGAGTTGCCCGGCTACATAATCTGTCCGGCCGAGCAGCGTGTCAAAACGGGCATAATCTGTATCGGTCAAGAAGTAGGGAATGTTACTGTAGACGAAATCTGTCAGCTCCGACATGCTCTCCATGTCCACTTGCGACATCATATTTCTGACGATATGGGCCGTATCACGCCGTTGTACGACCTCCACAAAACGGTCAATGCCCTCCACCAATTGATCGGGATCTGCCTTGGTAGCGTCCTGATACTGGAAGATAGCAAAAATCTTGTCGGCACCGGCAATATCCTGGTAGACGGCCAAAGCATTAGAGTGTTCGCTGTCAATCGGCAGAAAGTCGGCAATATCCTCCTTATAGTTCAATCGTGCCACCAGCAACAACAGGAGAAAGGTGAATGCCCAACAAGAGAAATGGCGACTCAGACGATGCCTCTTCAGATAATCGTATATTCTTAGAATCAGGTCGGTCATGGCTCTTGATTTAAATGTGTCAGCTTATTGTTCAACGGATTGGCATAAATACCCAAAAAGATATCCTTCAATTGCTCAATATCACACGTGTCGTACCGTTCTAACCGGTTGAGATGCTGCACAAACGCCCTCTTTTGCTCCTCCGTATAATAGTGACGGAACTTCGTTGTTCCGTACCGTAAGTCGTAAGCTATGTAGTTGTTCGGATACAACCGGTAAGCATCGGTGATCCGCCTGTCGAGCAATTGGGCAACAGCCCGGTGATATTCGTTGTTCGTCATCCGTTCATAGGGCAAAAGATCCTCATATTTGATCGGCCGGCAGAGTTCAATATGCACCCTACCCTTGTCTTGCACGATGCCGGTCAATATGCTTGTCAGGTCTTCACCCGGCTTTTTGGTGTATTTGGAGAACTGCGATTCGTACAATTCCAAGGTCTTCAAGACATCACACGACTCCCATTCATACGAAATGGAGACGGGCACGATGTGCAACTGCTCAATAGCTTTCAGCTTGTCATCGGGGCAACTCATGCAAAACATCTTGATGATCCCCTGATCGGTCAAGTCGTTGCCGTCTTTCGTGCGGCCATTCCGTTGCGCAATCCATACAGATTGTTTCTTTTCCGTGAGGGCATAGCGGATATAGTCCGACAGATGTTTGGAACTCCGATAGAACTCCTTGATGCTACCTCCCGGCCGCTCGACCTTGAACATCTTATTGCTTTTTCCGATGTCAATGACCAACGGACTCATCATCAGGTTAGCACCGAAAGTGATCTCGGTGGTATCAAAGCCATGCGTCACCAAAAAGTATTGCAAAAGACTGGAATCCAGCATGATGTCGCGATGGTTCGAGACATACAAATACTGCATTTCGGGACGGAGACGTTCCAATCCGGCACAGGTAAAACCGGTTATACTGTTCTCTATCACCCGCTCGTTGACCATAAACATCGTGTTCTTCTGAAATTCCTGTACGGTCTTGTAGGCAGCCACCTGCTTGCGGACTTGCTCAAGGGGTACGTCCGGATAGACGTAGGATGCCAATAAAGGGAAGGATGCACTGTTGGCAATACGCTGCATTGCCAAGGGTATCTCCTCCTCATTATAGGGGCGAATATCATCAAACATCGTCTCTTCCATTTCCTTCATTATCTGTTTCAGGGAGCCTGCTCCCTATCATTTTTCAAAAGTAACTATATATTCACAAAATTGTTCCGCATCAAATGAAAAAAAGCTCGGCATGATTTTCCAAAAAGGTCGGGAGCTTTTTGGAAAATCATCGGCATGAATTTTTCAAGGCTCGAATGATAACGAACGGAACCATTTCAAGAACTCCGCTTTCCACCGGCGACACTCGGACGTTCCCTTGTGATCGGTGGCTCCAAAGCCATGTCCCCCCGTTGCATATTGGATATAACGATGAGGAACCTGATGGCGGGTAAGGGCCGAATCCAACAGCACGGAGTTGCGATAATCCACTATCGGGTCATCTTTACAGTTGACTAAAAACACCGGAGGACAATCCGGTTTCACATGTTTTTCCAGCGAAAGCGAGTCTTGCAAGGCTCTGTTTTTCATTTTATTGTCGCCAAGCAGAGCACGACGCGACCGCTTGTGCACACAACTTTCTGTCAAGGTCACCACCGGATAAATCGGAACTATAAAAGCAGGACGTTCGGTGGCTTCCAGCAATTCACCGGCCGACATGACCAAATGTCCTCCCGCCGAGAAACCCATCGCACCGACCTGCCGCGGGTTGATGCCATATTCCTCGGCATGTGCTTTGACATAGCGCATGGCTTGGTGCAAATCGTTCAGGGCATCGGGGTAACGCTTCCCGCGAAACAGATAGCGGTGGTGGGTGATAAAGGCAAATACCCCGGCGGCACGATAGCGCAAGACAAAGGCAGAGATGCCGTTTTGCTGCAACCATTTTCCCACGCTATACCCTTCGGCCTCCATATCATGCCAAAAATAGCTTCCTCCGGGGCAAACAATCACGGCCGGAGAGTTATCTCCTTCTGCCGGAAAAGGGGTTAACTCGACCTTCTTTTTACACGTTGTCCCTTCCCAAATATTCACTTGAGCTCCTCCCCAAAAAGGAAAGAATACCCACAAGAGAAACAAAATCAGATATTTTGTTCGCATGCTCTTATCTTATTAATGATATAATTTTGCCCTAAAATAGCCTCCGCCGTTGTGATGGCCGTCAGCGGCACCCCGCAAAAACCATGCAGATTGTTGTTCTGTCCTGTCAGATAGAGGTTCTTCACCTTCGTAACAACCGGCACTTGCGACAGTGCCATGTTATTGCAATCTTTACTGTATCCGCACATCGAGCCCTCCTTCACTCCATAAAAATCGCGGATAGTCAACGGAGAGGCGCTGTTGATCTGCTCTATACAATCCGAAAAGCCCGGATGAAGTTCTTCAATCATGGAGAGGAGTTGCTGTTCCCGCTCCTTCTTCCAACGAAGATAGGCCTCACCCCGATGGCCGACTGTCGTATTTTCCCACTGAGCGACCTCATCGAACAACATGGGAGCCGTCAACAACACCTTGTTACTATAGCGACCCTGGTGCTCATCGGGTGGAGTCATGAACAAGAACCCCAAGGGCCATTTCTTTCCCTTGTCGCCAAAATTCCAAATATCCCGGTAGGTTGTCATATAATATTCGGAATGGTTGATATAAGGGAACGTATTCTCTTTCAATTTGATATACAAAGAAAAGGCGGAATAGCTGTTGGGAATGGCCTCTAATCTGGTGCGATAAGCTTTTGTGAAAGCACTCTCCGGCATCAACCGTAGCATCGTGCAAGGATGAATTGCCGAAATATAGTAATCCCCCCGGTAACGTTTCCCTTTCAAGGTCTCGACATAATCAACATGACGATCGTTCACCTCGATCCATTTCACGGCATCGCCTGCGACCACCTTGCCCCCGTTCTGCCGGATGAGATCCTCCAATAACCGGGCGAAATGGAGACTACCTCCCTCGAAACGGCTGGCTCCGTTGATGTAAAGTACGTTGATGATGGCATGTACAAAGGCGGGGGTCTCGTCATGCCGCCCACCATAGAGCGGATTCATATAAGCTATGACGCTTTGCAACTTAGGATTCTTTATATATTTGGCGATAAACACGTTGGCAGGAAGCAGGAAATCGTCTGAATGGACGACCATTGCATCGGAAGAAGGGCGCAGATCGAACATACTCAGCTCATCTGTCAGCCGATATATCGCCTCAACATAGGCTTTCAACTGCTCCTTTTCGGCCGGAAAATAGGAAGACAAGGACTCAATATAGCCTGTTTTTCCTTTTTTAATTTTATAATAACACCGGTCTTCGGCAAAATAGAGCGAATCTGTGCACTCTTCGTCCACATCACGGATATGAATTTTGTTGTCAATCCCGAGATACCGGCAAATACGACGGATGTTTCCATTGGGTTGCATTCCGCTTATGACATGCATTCCCGTATCAAACGTAACGCCAAAGCGGTTGAAGCTTTGCAAGCCTCCGCCCACTGTTGCATTTTTCTCCAACACAGTCACTTGAAGGCCCTCTTTGGCTAAAATGGCACCGCAGAACAATCCGCCCAAGCCTCCACCTATGATGATCGCTGTTCTCATGCGTTTGCTGCGTTTATCTGTTCGTAAATAGTTTTGGCCGTCAAAAATTCACTGCACGTAACGATGGTTCCGACCAAGACACCCAACATTCCATGTGAATTGATATTTTGCCCCGTCAGGAAAAGATTAGGCACTTTGGTGCGTTGCGGAATGCGATAAGCAGCCCCCATCCGTATATCTTTGGCATTTCCGTACATCGATCCACCCTCTGTACCCGTATAATCGAGATAGGTAAGCGGAGTAGAGGTGTAGTATTCCTCTATCTTTTCCCTGATATTCGGGAAATGTTTTTCCAACGTATCGATCAACCGATCAGCATGTTGCCGCTTGAACGCTTCATAATCGACTCCACGTTTGCCGACAGTGGTACCTTTCCAGGCTTCCACGTCCTTCATCTGCATATATGAAAGAATGACTCCGGACGAGGCATAGGCAGGATTCTGCTCCGGACAGAAGTGCATATACAAGAAACCTTTCGGCCACTCTGCCTCGGTATAGTTCTCACAATCCCAAGGGGTATCGCCCTGATAGCCATAATAATTGCTGTTCAAATAGGGAACGGCATCAGGTTTGAAACGCAAGTAGACAGAGAACCCTCCCACAGTTTGGGGGATACTCATAAGACGTTTGCGGAAAGCCGGGCGAATCAGCTTAGTGTCCAGCATTTCCATCGTACGAACAGGATGGGCATCGGATAGAATATAGTCGCCGTTCAGCACATTCCCTCCATTTACCTCCACTCCTACCGCATGGGTATCGTCACAAATGATTTTCGTCACCCGACGGCGGGTCAACACCTCTCCTCCATATCTTTCGATCGTGCGTACCAACGACTTGGCAACCGCATCGCTTCCCCCTACAAACCGGAAAGCACTCTGGTTGTAGAAATCCATGATGAAAGCATAGGTTGAAAAAGGAGTCTTGTCTTTCTCGGCAGCATAGAGTGGCAGATTGCCGACCAACACCTTGGCCAGCAAAGGATCTGTAATGACCTCATCTATTACCTCATTGATAGAGCGCAGTTGAAACTCCGTATTGACGGCGGCATCGCTCTCGGCATACTTCAACGAATGCAGTGAAGATGCATTAGCCACCTTTTCTATCAAATCAAAAAGTCGCTCAAGATTCGGACGCTGGTGAGGAAAATAGGAACTCATCTGCCCGATAAATGCCGAACGCCCATTCGCAAACCGGTATCTCTTTCCGCCCAATGCAATCACATCATAGCCGGAAGGATCCAATGGAGCCAGTTGTACATCCTTACTGATCTCCAAATAGTTCATGAGTTTGGCCAGCGTCTGTCCGTCAGCTGCACTTCCCACAAAGTGCATGCCTGTCTCAAACTTCACTCCATGCCGGGAAAAGCATTGCAAACAACCACCCACCTGTGGGGATTGCTCCAATACGGTGACACGATAGCCGTTCTTGGCCAAGATTACACCGCAAGAAAGGCCGCCCAACCCGCTACCGATAATGATGATATGTTGCTTCAAATCAGACATGTTGTTCAATTTTGTTGGCTATTTCTTCATATTTCTTCACGTAATGCTGCCGCATCATGTTGGCTTGTGTCCGCAAATCGCCCATGGCGGTCAACTCTTCTTGCGTCATTGGCTTGTCAACTTCGATATAAAATATCCCCTTTCGCAAGTGGTAAGTGCGCTTGGGCAGAATCTTTCCCGGTCCGTAGAGGTACATCGGCAACACTTCCAAGTTCAATTGATTGGCCAGGTAAAAAGGACCTTTGTGAAAGCGCCCTATCTTGCAATCTTTGGAACGGGTCCCTTCCGGATAAGCTGCCACACTATAGCCACGTTCCACCAATGAACGAAGGTGGGGCATGATAGCGTCCAACCCATCCGATACGGGCAAATATTCAGCACTGCGGATCAGCAATCCATAAAATGGGTTGTTCCATACCCAGTCATTGGTCAAAAATACAATTTTTGGGGTAAAAACCAACTGACACATCAAATCCAAGTGAGACTGATGATTGCAGATGATGATGCGCGGTTTGTCAAAATCGACAGACTCGTCTACTTTCGCATAGAACTTGGTGCCGGGAATACCATGATGGATCATGACAAACCGGACGGCGCGATAGATCAACTGATGCAAGCGATTGCGACATTTCTCACTCTGCTTGCTCAGTTTGACATAAATCCAAGTGAAAGGAGTAAACACCAAACAGGTAAAAAAAAGGAAGAAAAGCAATGAATAGGTCGTTCGTATCCCCACCATCAGAGCTCGGAACAGGCGCAACGGCAGACCATAGACCACTGCTAAAAAACAAAGGATGGTATTCAGCACCGTGATTCGTCCAAAATCCATCGCCGGACGAAAATGGCTTACCCGCTCTTCGCGGGAAGGATAGAATACTCTTACGGAGATGGGCACCAACTTTACCCCATGCCAGGAAGAAAAGACCAGCAACTCCAGCTCAGCTTCATACTTGGAAGTGAGGCACGACAAGTAGGGAATCTTGTGCAGAGGATACAAGCGATAGCCCGTTTGTGTATCGGGCAGTGACTGACCCGTCTGAATACAAAACCAAAAGTTGGAGAATTTGTTGGCAAAACTGCTTCCTTTTGACCGCTCTACGCCTGCCAATTGGCGGCTTCCAATGATCAGACACCCGGGGTGCTCCCGGTTGGCTTCCAAAAAGAGAGGAATATCTTCCGGATAATGTTGTCCGTCAGCATCGAGCGTAATGGCATAGGCAAACCCCAGTTCCAGGGCTTCCTTGAAACCGCGCTTCAGCGCATGGCCCTTTCCCCGATTCTTTTCGTAGGAAACTACCGTAATGCCGCCAATAGCTTGTACGATTTCCGCTGTGCCGTCCGTACTGCCATCATTGACCACGATCACATCATCACAATAGGCCAAGGTATCCACAACCACTTGACGTATTGTTTTCACATTGTTGTATGTCGGGATGATAACACAGATTCCACGATCCTTCAACAGTTTCTTCAGTCGTTCTCTCTCAATGGCTTCCATGTTGCTTACAAACTAATGAGACCTTTGCCTTCATCTCTTTATCTGTCAGAACATCCACTTGCGACTTCACCTCTGAAGCATCTTCCGAAACAGTTAGTTTTTGGATGTGGAAGATCACTTCAGTCGTTTCATCCGGCGAAAGGACAGACAAGAATTTCACATTTTTCACCACTGCTATGTCCAACCGACATTGCAGCGCTTCCTCAATCAGTTCCTTGGCAATCTGCACAATACAGACACCCGGCGTTATAGGCTCATTAGGAAAATGAGCCCGGTAGATGACCGACGAAGGGTTCAGCCGAAGATGAAAGCAGATTGTTTTCCCATCATTCTCTACTCCTTCGATAGTATATAAATCATTCTTCAGTTGCATCATTCAATTGCTTTAATCTATAATTGATCTTGTACCTTTCGTTTCGGTAAGTACCTACCCCTTGCGAAAGGTTTTTCATCAGTCGGGCCAAGTCTTTCTTCAAGACTCTACGAATACGCCATCGGTCCATCAGCTTGATCACATCGCCCAATTTCACTTTTTCTTTTGCGGTATCGTAGACAAAGTCGATGGCCGATATGCCAAACTCATTGAAGATGGCCCCTCGGACAAGACCCTCATCATTGTAAAGGATACATATTCCACTGATATATCCTTTGGGCATCTCTATCAAGGCGGAATACTTCACCTTGCTTCCTGCATTATTGGGGAAGGTCACCTCTTGCGCCATTGTCACAGAGAAGAGGGCTGTCAGCAGTGTCAAACTAATTGATATGAAAAATTTTCTCATCGACCGTGATATTTGTCTTGACGTTTTTCAATTCAATGACCGTCTTGTCTCCTTTCTTTTCTATCAGTTCGACTACCGAAACGATCGATTTCTGTTTGTCGAAATGCAACACAAGCGATTGAAACATCTGTTGCATCTGCTTTTGGCGCGGATATAATGTTGCCACATATTCGGTGCCCTCTTCTACAATCGAAGAGGTAAAATCTTTCTGATCCGTAAAACTTTTCCCTACCAAGCTATTCATCATGATGCGGGCAATCTCCTTGAAGAATTTACTTTGGTTGACATCTATGACATCTTTCCTATCCCCCTGACTGATTTGCACCTTCGAATCATTCAAAATAAACGTATATGAATAGGGAGAAGTATATTCCCAATGCAATTGATTGCTCTGTTTGCAATACATTTTTCCGTGCGATACCATCTTGTCGTTGAGCATTTTCAAATATTTCGTCTGCACAAAATCGCACTGCATCGTCTTCATTGCAGATGCCACTGCATTGATTTGCTGCCGAATCTTCTCCTCGTCCACTTTTTGCTGGGCAGAAATGGAAAAGAGGCTGCAACACAACATCACGAAAAGAATTGTAATTTTTCTCATTTTTAGTTATTTAGCAATTAAACAACAACCTAACATTATAAGCGCGACCCCTATCCATTTTGTAAGGGATACCGATTCATGAAAAAACAAGATGGCCGCCAACATACCAAACACATAGCTCAAGCTGATCATCGGATAGGCCACACTGAGCGGATAATGCTTGACGATATACATCCAAAGCACAGATCCGGCACCAAACAAGATACCGGTACAGGCGAAAGGCCAGTTGACCAACAGACTGAACCAGAACGCTTTTGTCCAACCAAATGGAAGCATTCTCTCCAAGGCGACCTTCAAAAAGACTTGTCCACCGGCTAAAAGTGCACTCTGCACCACGGCAAGAATCATTATTCGCCACATGACAGTACCATGGATATTGAATGGATGGAGGGAAACTCCTGCCCTTTTTGTTTCATCAATGCACTAAACATGGGTGTTGTCTCGTCATGACACCCCACCAACACCCGTTTACAAGCTCCGCTTCTGAGCAACCATTCCGCATCCCGTACGGCCCAATCCAGCGACTGTTCACCTTGTGTGTAAGTCACATTGTAGCCATGGCATTGCGTCTTGATGGCAATATTACTGCTCATCGTGTTGTGTGTACTCTGCATGAAGCAAGTAGGTTTCAGCATGCTCTCGCCTTCCGTTTCCAATTGCTTCAACAGATCCTCGCTATTCTCGAGACAACCGAAAGAAGTTCCGGTGACAATTGCATCGGGCACCTCTATCCCGGCCTGTTTCAATGCCTTCAACGAAGAGAGCAGTGAGCTTTTCATCAGTTTTCCCATCCGTCGTGCTTCCATCGGTTTGACGAAGTTACGGATATCGGCCAAGTCCTCTTCCGACGTTATCTCCACCTTTGCCAACAAACGGACGGCAGATTTCGGCAAAAATGTCGTGTCAATCTGTTCGTTTGCTGGAGAAGAAGATAACAGCAATGCAGTATCATTTCCGCCAAAGCCAAAGGAGTTGCACAAAACATTCTCCATGAAGAGATTCTGTTCACCCAAAGAGGGGGTTATTCCTTCCGGCATTTGATTTTTCCAACCCAAATTTGCCGGCACAAAATGATGCTGCATCGCCAAAATAGAGATCACTGTCTCGATACTGCCCGATGCACTTGTCGTGTGCCCGGTGAAAGACTTGGTGCTTGATATCCGTGGCATCCGATCACCAAATAGTCGTTTCAGTGCCACACTCTCGCTTTCGTCATTGTTGGGAGTACCCGTACCGTGTGCATTGACATATTGAATATCTTCCGGAGCGATATGGGCCATTTCCAAAGCTTGCTTCATGGCAAGGTAAGCACCTTCGCCATTGGCAGATGAAGCTGTCTGATGGAAAGCATCGCAAGCATTACCATATCCGGCGAGGTAAACTAAAGGAACAACGCCCCGTTGCCGAGCCAGTTGGTCCGACTCCAACACCACAAAGGCGGCGCCTTCACCCAAATTCAGTCCGGCCCGAGTGGCATCGAACGGACGGCAACGATCCTTGTCGAGGATCATCAGCGAGTTGAAGCCATTCAGATGGAACTTCGACAAAGCCTCTGTACCACCGGCTACAACAATATCCGCTTCGCCCGCTTGAATCATCCTGGCTCCCAACAGAATGGCATTGGCGGCCGATGAACAAGCCGTCGACAAAGTTGTCATTTCATCAAACAGATCGAAATATTCTGCCATTTGTCGGGTACAACTGCCGCAGTCGTGAATATCCAAAATCTCTCGGTTCTCTATCTTATCCAGCTGACTGAAATAGCGTTCGGTCATATCCATTCCACCTACTGTCGTGCCTGAAACCAGCCAAATACGCAGAGGAGCCTGCTTTTGGAGACGTGCTTCTTCTATGGCTTGGCTGACAGCCAACATTCCAAGTAATGCCGTTCGGCTCACCAGCTTATCGGCCGGGAGGGAAAGCATCGTCATCATCTGTTCATTGGACAGGTCCACTTCTCCTACCGGCAACTCATGATGGGTCGATTGGAGATGTTTCATTTCCCCAATACCGCTCTTTTCTGCCAGAAGAGAGTGCAATACCTCTTCCTTGTTGAGCCCAATAGCAGAGACTATACCCGTACCGGTGATTGCTATGTTCATTTCTTTCTGTTTTCGCTTACATAGGCAGCGATGGCCGCCACGCTTTTGAAAATTTCTTTTCCTTCAGCGGGGTTTGCCAATTTGATGCCATACTCTTTTTCCAACAACACGATGAGCTCAAGGGCATCTATAGAGTCCAGTCCTAACCCCTCGCCAAAGAGAGGATCATTCTCATCAATATCAGCCGGAGTCATCTCCTCCAGATTCAACGCCTCTATGATTTGCTCTTTCAATCTATTGATCAATTCTTCCATCGTTTCTATAGTTTATTTTTTGTTTATATTCTAATTTCTTTTCCTTTGTGCGATAAACAGATCCGCTTCGTAATGACATTCATCTTCATAATCAAGCCATCCGCTCAAAACGCTCGTCGTCTGTTGATCGACAAACGCCATACGAACCAACTCCATTATCCGTTGGTCATTCTTCTCGGGCAAGATAAAGAACGAAGTTTCTCCTTGATACCCATTACGAATAGCGATCTCGCCTGTCACAATATTGGGCAAGGTGTATACAAAAACAGAGGGACTTGGGAAATAGTCATCTCCTTCTCCCATCGATTGCAGGAACAGTTTGTCGGCATGCAGAGACGAAGAGTGATTACAAAATAGGATCGCCCGATCCCCACTACGTTCAAACCGTTGTCTGTTTTCTGCCTGCAATAATAGTTCAGATGCCACAAATCCCAACCGACTCAATGCATCCATTTTGTAATACTTGGGATAGTCTCCCACAAAATTCTTGTACAACAATGTCATCCTATCCCTACCCGTCTCCCCTTCAGACAATGAAACAGGATTACCATCCACTGATATATTGGTTGGAGACAAGTATACTCGATGTGTTATCAACAACTCATCCACCATATTTGTTGTTGTACCCTCCCTTTTTTCTTCCTTTTTTGAAGCAAGAAGAGAGGCATTGCATCCACCGAACCCCGACAATATCTTGATAAAACCAAGTTTGTCCGTCGGTTGATGATCTGCTGATATGCACAATTTACCCGACACTCCCAATTCGGAAAATCCGCGGGTACCAAGCAGCGTATGATCGTCAGCCGCTTTCATGCTGATGATTGTCTCCAAAAGTCCGGCCGCCCCAAGCGTATGACCGAAATAGCCTTTCAAGGCATTGGTGGGCACCATTGTCAGGTGAGCACGCTCCAATGCCACCGATTCCATCTGATCATTGAATAAGGTTGCCGTACCGTGTGCATTGACCAATGCCAAATCCTCTATACGAACCCCGTCGAGTGTGCATTGCAATGCCCTGTACAGACCTTCCCCTTTCTTCGAAGGGGCACTGATATGAAAAGCATCATTCTTCACATACCCGTTATCCAAGTGCCAACTGTTTTCGGCTTTCGGTTCGCGACTCAACACCAATGTGGCAGCCGCCTCACCTATATTCAAGCCAAACCGATCCATGTCGAATGGGCGACAAGGCTCTGACGAGAGGGCTTTCAGCGATTGGAATCCGGAGATGATGAAGCGAGAAGGTGCATCCGCTCCACAAACAACGGCATAATCATACTCTGTTTGCAATAAGCGGGTGGCCAAAATCAAGGCAGACAGACCTGATATACAAGCATTGCATACCACGATGGGATCGGTGGTAATCCCCAAAGTTTGTGCTATTCTCTTTGCCGAATCTCCCAAAAACGGATAGGGATCATCGGCATGTGTCATCTCTTCGACCGACCCTTTGGTGGAGCTCAAGATGAACACCACCCGTGGAGTGTTTACCTCTATACCGGAAGCTCCGACAGCTCGACCGGCCGAGTTAAGAGCCAGTCGTTCGAAACGAGAGAGGCCTTCGGCAGAAGGCAAAGCCGACAACTGCTCATCGGAGAGCAGCGATGCCACAAAAGGAAAGGGAATATGCCTATTTCCTGCAGCATACTTCCTCAACCCTGACTCATTTGCTTTGACCATCCGATAGTTCTCATCGGAAGTAAAGCCGAGAGGTGAAATGATATTGTCAGCCAAGATATATGCCATTGCCTGCTCTTATTCTATTTGTCCCCACCGTTTTTTCCACTCTTGGTAGAAAGTAGGATTGTCCCATACTAATTTATATTCCTTATCCATAAACACCTGCACCGAATGTCCTGTTGCCAAGAGTGCGTCATCGGCCGAGTCGTGGATCTCATAGTCAAACACTATTTTGGCGGCTTCCGAAGGTCGATATATGATATCGACACGCGGATGCATGCCATAACGGATCGGTTTCTTGTAATGGAATGTCAACTCAACCAACGGCGCAAAGTAGCCATGGTCGAAGAATCCCATATAATCCAGCCCATACTTTTCCCCAAACGCCTCACGAGCATCCTCGAAATAGAGCGGATACGCCCCGTGCCATACAACATTCATCGAGTCGACTTCGCTAAAACGTACGGAAAAGCTTTTAGATTCCTTCAATGTTTCCATCATTTTCCTCCCGATTGTTCTTTGACAGCAATCTTCATCTCCGTCTGCACCAAGGTTTTACCATTGCAAGTAACGGTGGCTGAGGCCAGTGTCATGCCAAAAATCTCTTCTTTCACCTCGACATTAGTCGTGATCGTCTCTCCCACTTGTGGAAGTCCCAACACTTGAAAGTTACGTACTGCCCCAATAAATCCCAGCTGGATTCCTTTTTTGAGAATATACTTGTTGACGTATCCGATACGAGCAGCACATGTTTGAGCGATGTTCTCCATCAGACCTGTAGCCGAGAAACATCCATCCTCGACAAACATATTCTGCTCATCCACTACTGTTTCCGTCACGGTAAAGACCCTGTCGAAATGAGTCAGTCGGCCGATCATGACAAAAGGCTCCTGCTGTGGCAACAGCTCATGGATGTCGATCTGTCGTAAAAACTCTTCCGTCGGTTGTTCTGCATCAATAGTTATCATGACCAAAATTCGTAAAAGTTATACCATTGGTGTGGGTATTGGCGCACGATACGCTCCAGTTCTTCCACATAACCGTCCGCCAGCTGCTGCATTTGTTCCTTTCGCGAAGCTGTATGATCGTATGCAAGAGGGGTAACATAGATGGTATACCCCTTCACCGATGTCTTCATCACATTAACGGCGATGGCATCAAGCGAGCGCATTGTGGCCGTTGAGAAAGGGCCCATCGGGAACATGGCTGTTGTCCCTAAGAAGGGTACCCCGATTGTCTTCTTCGAACCAAACAGACGGTCGGCAGGCATGCTGACAATTTCGTTGTTTGCCAATGCATCGTTCACCATGAAGAGATGACTCATATCCGCCTTGACCGGTATCATTCGGATATTGGTGTGCGAGAAGAGTCCTTCGCGCCCCTCCATCACTGTCGCTTTCTCGTGTCCGAACACCAACGCATTGAACCGTTTGTTTTCTGAAACCAGCGAATAGCCCGCAATCTCATAACAGCCGATATGCGAACTGAACTGCAAGAATCCGTCAGGTTGTTCCGATAAATGGACGAAATGCTCGTAACCTTCCATCGTGATGGTGAATTTTTTGCCGGCAAACATGGCGAAGCGATCAACGACTGTCTGGCTGAACATGCAATGGTTCAAGTAGACTGCCCACGCTGCCCGCAATCGTCCATACCCGAGTCGTTGGCGGAAATAGTGCCAGCTTGTGCGGCGGCTGGCATTCAAAAGAAGACAGACAGGCACAACGAAGAGTGCCGAAAAGAGGTATATCAGCCGCACATCTATGAACCGCAATGAGTTCACCAGCTGCCGATGCATCCATGCGTTCCCGAAAGTTGTTCCAGCCCACTTCCGTTGCTCCATCGGATCAGTTCACTTTGCTTTCAATATAATCGCAGAACTGTGCCAATGTCACAACGCCTTGCATCTCTTCCGCCTGAATCTTGAAGCCGAAATTCTTCTCGACAATCACGACGATATCAACAAAGTCGAGACTGTCAATCCCCAGATCATCCTTCAGTTTGGCTTCAGGAGCAATCTTCTCCTCATCAATTTCCAAGTCTTCAATCAGAAAGTTCTTCACTTTCTCTTCAATTTCATTTCTGTCCATCTATACTAAATTTGCTGTTTTTACTTTGTTTTCTTCACTTCCATGATCGTGTGCCCCTGACCTATACTGTCGTGGATAGCGACGACTTCAAGACCGGCACGATTAATTTGCCGTACCATATCGTCGGAATGATACATTTTGCTGTTGCCGTTGGCCATGACTGTGAAATAGACACTGGTCATGGTCAGACACAACGATGCCGGTTCATATTTCTGTCGATCCCAAAATGTCTCCATTATATATAATGTAGTAGTGTCGTCCATAACCGCGGCTGCCCGGGTGAGGATACTATAAATTTCCTCTTCGGCAAAGCAATCCAAGAACTGGCTCATCCAAATCGCATCCCAATGTCCGGCCGGCAGCGTGTTAGTAGGCTGAAGAATATTGGCAGCGTACCCGTGGATTCGCTCTTCACCCTTCTCGCCGAGGATGTTTTGCTGCATCATTCCGATCTGCCCCGGAAGATCAACAATCGTGACATTCACCTTATCATCATGCTCCACGCAGCGAAGAGCGAAGCGTCCTGTGTTACCTCCGACATCCATCAACTGCTTCGGTGCTTTCAAAAAGACGATCTCGAGCGCTTTATCAAACGAATGATCGCTGTAGAAATGGTCAAAACCAAACCAACTCTTCTGCACTTCGGGGTCAAGTTGCGACAATCCTTCGTAGATCGTCGGCCACTCGCCGAGCGTTTTTAGTCCGGCCGGCTTCCCCTCTTTGAGCGCCTCCTCGAGGTAGAACATACCGCGGTAATTGACATCGTGGTTGAAATCGAGGTTCACACGCGTGGCGGGATCGTTCAGCAAAAACCATCCCGTTTTCGAAATCGTATAGCGATCCGTCTCGGTGTCGATCAGCACGGTACCCGCACTCAGTGATGCCTCGAGCAAGATTTTCAGTGCATAGCGCGAAAGATTCGCCTCCGTCTGCAGTTCGTCCAATGTCATACCTTCATTGCTATCACGCAGAAGGTCAAGGATGCCGAACTTCACCATCAATCGTGACACTTGAAAAATGACAGATCCCCAGGCAATATACTCCGCCAATCGTTGTGCTTCACGAGCCGAAAGCTGTTCGCGCGTGTACCGTTCTTTTTCTGATTGGAATAGATTCATCTATTATTATACTTACTTCATACACTTGGCCACGACACCACCCAGTTTCTTTCCTGTGTCTTCATAGCCGTCACCCCAAAGGTTGGCCATCGATCCAAACGTACCACCACTACCTTTGATTTCGAACTTCACCAGAACGTTGCCCTCTTTGTCGAGGATGGCGCACTCATTAAGGTTATTACCTTTCTTGGCTACAGTGATTGGTTTTACGCGCAATGTATAGTCTGCTGAGTTATTGGTCACCACATAAGCTCCCGACTTTTTCAATTTTTTGTTAATCTCATCTACCAAATTCCCCACAACGGCCGGTTTCAATTCTGAATCCAATTCTTTGTTGGCATCATATTTCGGCTGCTCAGCCTGACGATATTCCAACCAGTCAGCAACCGTTTTATTGTCAATCTGCATTTCAGAATAATCGACCACGAGGTTAATCTTTTTCACACCTTTCAAGGAAGGAAATGAACCCTCCACATTTTTCTGTGCTGAAGCTGTCAAAACCATGAACAGCGAAGCCAGCGCCAATACCATTTTTTTCATAATTATCTCAATTTTAAACGTTAAAAATCTATTGCCATAGAGAGGCCGAATCCATGCATAGTGCTTGAAACCAGCTCCACACGCTGCATGATGTATTCCAGTCCGACACCGATTCCCACCTTGCTTTCTCCGAAATAGAAGTGATAGCCCACAGAAGGATTAAAATAAAGCCCCTTAAACAGGATACAATCATCAGAGTCATAATGGTGATGATTGCCATAATAAGAGCCGTAATCATCATCTTCTGCAAAACTATAACCAACTTTCACGTCCACGTAAGGCGCCGCATTCTTCTGCAATACAGTATGCAAGTCACTCCGAAGATGGACGAAAACCGGAATGGAAAGTGCCCAAGAGTCATCATAATCATCGCCACTGAAGTAACCCAAAAAGCCTATACCCAAGCCCACATACAGCTCAGGAATGAGCTGACATCCGTGCGACGTAAAGATAGATACACCATACGTATCATTAAAATCTCCCGTATTTGCCACGAAATGATGGCCCACAAAACCACGGTAGCGCGGAGCTCGTTGCCACCCATACTCACTATCAGTGCTGAATGAAACAGAGGAAGATTTCAACGATGTAGCCTTTTTCGGACTCTCTTTTGTAATCTTGCTCACCTCGTCCATACGAAAGACGAAGAGGCTGCCATCGGCCGTCTCGATCTTGAGCGATTCGTTCGGCACCTGTTCGATGATTATGCCGCGGATGATGCTGCCATTCTTCAGATAGACCACCTCCTGCAAGGTTTGTGCTTGCAATGCGACAGTGCTCATTGCCACGAAGAAGAGCGAGAAAAGCCACTTTTTCCATTCTGTTTTTTTCATAATTGATCTGTTTAAATTGGTTTAAGAAACTATTTACATTTTCCGTATCACCAGTGCAGAGTTCGTACCGCCGAAACCAAAACTGTTGCTCAATACCGTGTTCACCTCCGTGTCCACTGTATGGGCAGCAATGTTCAGTTGCGCAGAATACTCATCGGGGTTCTCGAAATTGGCATTGGGTGCCACGAAATTGTGCTGCATCATCAGTGTGCTGTACACGATTTCCGAAGCACCGGCCATCCAACATTCGTGACCCGTCAATCCTTTAGTCGACGAGATCAGTGCATGCTTGCCGTTGAACATACGACCAAGAGCGATCGCTTCATACATATCCCCTTGGTGTGTGCTGGTAGCGTGCGCATTGATATAGTCAATATCGTCAGGAGTCATGCCGGCCGCCTGCAGAGCCCGCGTCATGGCCAATACACTTCCGTCGTCGGACGGCTGACTGATTCCGCCGCCATTGCTCGAAAATCCGTAACCTACTACCTCGGCCAAAATCGTTGCTCCGCGTTGCACGGCATGTTCGTACTCCTCGAGTACGAGAGCTGCCGCACCTCCGCTTGGGATCAGTCCGTCACGATCTTTGTCGAACGGCCGACTGGCATGCGTAGGATCGTCCATGCGAACCGAGAAAGCACCGAGAGCATCGAATGAAGCCATCGAATAGTGGTTCGTTTCTTGCGCACCTCCGCACAATACCATCTCCTGCAGCCCCTGGCGGATCATCATGAAGCCCAACCCGATCGAGTGGCTGCCGCTGGCACATGCTGCACTGACAGTGAAGTTGACGCCCCGCAAGTGGAAGATCGTGCTGAGGTTCATGTTGACGGTCGAGTTCATCGACTGGAAGATATAGCCGTAACCCAACATGGCCGTGTCATGTTTCTCGTCCATGATACGGGCCGCTTCGATCACCGGCTTGGCCGATGAGTCATTTCCAAAGAGGCACCCCACCTCGTTCTGCAGCAGATAATCGTCGGTGATGCCCGCCTGTTGGAAGGCTTGTGTGCTGGCCATATAGGCATAGTTCGCCTCTTCCGACATGCCCGCGCGCGTATGGCGATCGAGCATCTTCTTCGTAATGACCGGTTGCTCGACAATACCCGACAAGGCCGAACGATAGCCGTAGCCGATGCGCTCTTCCTGGATACCGATACCAGACTTCCCTGTATATAATGACTCTTTGACTGTCTGCAAGTCTGTACCGAGGCAGGACCAAATACCCATACCCGTGATGACTACTCTTCTTTCCATTTATCTGTTTTATTTAGGAATAAAGACCTCCATTAATGTTTATCACTTCGCCCGTGATATAAGCAGCCTCGTCCGAAACAAGGAAACCTACCAGCGCCGCCACCTCTTCCGGACGACCGAAGCGCCCCACCGGGATCATCCTCTTCAGCTCGTCTTGCGGCAAATCGTGGGTCATATCCGTTTCGATAAAACCGGGAGCCACTGCATTGACCGTGATCTTGCGCGAAGCCACCTCCAGTGCCAATGCTTTCGTGGCACCGATCAGAGCCGCTTTGGCAGCACTGTAGTTCACCTGTCCGGGCATACCCTTGAGCCCCGAAAGCGAAGAGATGTTGACAATACGTCCACCCCGTTTGCGAGGCATCATATGCTTCAAAAGGCGGCGTGTGATATAGAAAAAACCGTCAAGCGTCGTATCCAACACCTTGTGCCAATCCTCGGCGGACATCATGAACATCACATTGTCACGACGTATGCCCGCATTGTTGACCAAGGCCGATATATACTCATCGGGGTGTGCCTCTTCCCATTGGTCTATGGCCGCTTCGATGGCCTCGGGCGAGGAGACGTCGAAAGGCAGCAGTTCGGCTTGTCCTCCTTGCTGCACGATCTCGTCCAGCAGTTCCCGTGCACATTTTTCATTGCTCAGGTAATTGATTATCACACAAAAACCACGTTGGACCAACTGCAACGAGACGGCCCGTCCAATGCCTCGCGAGGCTCCTGTCACCAATGCATATTTCATTCGTTCTGCGTTCGTATCATTTTGCCGGTCCGACTCCCTACCGGCTACATTTATTAATTATATTGTACAGCGGCTTATGGGAGTCTCTCCGCTGTTTATCCTATCGCCTTGATCATTTTCAAGCAAGGTTATAGAATTTGCAAATTTATAGTTTTTTTTCGAATCATCAAACAGCAATATCCATTGGAGCAAATAAAAAAGCTGCTTGGCTTTCAGAAAGCAGGTCAAAAAGACCCATGTTTCAGAAAATAAAACAGTTTTAGCATGTCGGGCGAACGGAAAGAAAGTCGTCAATTTCTGCGGTCGGCAAACTCCCCGAGTCCATAATACTCATCATCGTCCGGATCGTCAGATCCATTGGGAAACAGCATTTGCATCTCTGCCTCTGGATCATAAAAAGAAAACTCCTCGGCTATGCGATCTTTTTGGTTTATGATCTCATCATACAGTTTCCATTTTTTCTTGACACCGGGTCCCTCGTCTGCTTCCAATTCACAGGCTATCTCTTCCATTTCCCGCTCCAAATCCTTCATTTCACTATACACGTCATCATATTCAAGAGACGACGCATTCTCCAAAATCTCGTTCAATCGGTCGATGATACGAGTTAAAATCTTTTCATCCATATTCTTCTTTTTAATGGTCGTTTTTCATTCTGCAAAGATATAATCTATTTTTATTATTCAAACATGGGAAGCGGATCATGAACGCTGGCAACAGCTTGATTTTGTCGTCGGGCAAGAGGTCAAGCTATCCAAGAATCACCCCGCGGAAGACATCTGCAACACATTGGCAGGACGCTATCCGAAGGACTTCAACTTTTGCGGCTGGCATCCTCAATGCTTCTGCTATGTCGTTCCGATAACACTTTCTACCGAAGAATCGCTGAAGATAGCCAACGAAATAGCCAACGGCCGGGATTATCAACCTCTGCTGGACGACCTCAAGCAAGGGAAAGAGATCGACACTTACCCTAAAGGCTTCACGAAGTGGGTAGAGAGGAACGAAGAGAAGATCACCTCTTCCAAGTCGCTTCCTTATTTTGTGAAGTACAACATGGGGGCGGTGGAGAAGGTGGTGAATCCGACACCATCTATTGAGGAAAGGGCAGCGGAACGTCATGCAGCCCGAACACCTGAAAAGGAAGCAAGGTTGCGGGAATATTGGAGCAAGAAGGTTGAAGAAGGGAACGCCCGAAAGAAGAAAGAGACTGGCGGCGTTAATGCAGCCACACCACTATCGCCCGAGGAGAAAACACGCAGAAACGAAATCAAGAAAGAAGCCAAGACGCTTCTTGGCGGTTTAGAAATGTACAACGCGGATTTTGGCAAGCCAATGACGATAAGTAATAAAAAAATAAACGAATGGTTGAACCAACCTTTTGCCGAATACATGGAAAAGAATGAAGCCCTTTTGACTTTACCAAAGTTGATGAAAGAAGCCAAATATTTAGGGTATGGTGCAGATAAGCACGATCCCACAATAAAAGCGCATCTTTTCCAAACTAAAATTAACAATACAAACTCTTGGATAATAGTTAGGAGAAATGGAAGAAGAATGTCGTGTACATTCAATATCTGATAATGCGGATATAGTAGATTTTTAATAAAGAGAAAAGGGTGAAAAAAAGGCATCTCTTGGAACTGCAATCCAAGACCCTATGCTTTCACCCTTTTCAATATTTCTACAAATATACAAACGAAAACTAAAAACCAACATTATGAAGCAAAAAATTTTACTTGAAGCTAAAAAAATGGCGAAAGATGCCGGATTCCACGATGCAAAACGCATCGGCGAGTGGAACGGTTATGAAGTCGTTG
>CAVKMU010000019.1:0-39347 GCA_963657455.1 bacterium | reverse complement strand
GCGACCCCCAGCTTGGAAGGCTAGTGCTCTATCAACTGAGCTACTTCCGCAATCAAAAATATTGCTTTGAAGAAGAGTGGGCAGTGATGGATTCGAACCACCGAAGGCGTAAGCCAGCTGAGTTACAGTCAGCCCCATTTGGCCACTCTGGTAACTGCCCCTCTGTTTCTCAAATGCGTTGCAAAGATAGAGATTAAATCTGAAGTTTGCAAGAAAAATCGATCATTTTTATTGCAGTAACTGCCGCCTCATCTCCCTTATTGCCATATTTTCCACCGGCACGATCTTCAGCTTGTTGCATATTGTCGGTAGTTAACAGGCCGAAAATGAAAGGGATATCGTACATAAGGTTCAACTCTGTAATGCCCTGTGTAACACCTGAGCAAACATAATCGAAATGCGGCGTATCACCTTTCACTACGCAACCCAATACGATTATTGCATCCAATTCTTTGCTTTCGGCCAATCTTTTGGCGCCAAACGTCAATTCGAAGCTGCCGGGCACGCGTCTTACGTGGATATTCTCAGGCTTGACACCATGTTTCTCTAACGTGTTGCAAGCCCCTTCCAACAGCTTTTCTGTAATATGCTTGTTCCATTCAGCCACGACAATGCCAAAACTCATGTCCGACGCATCGGGCACACTGTTGAAATCGTAGTCAGATAAATTCTGATATGCAGTTGCCATAATTATTTAGCTAAAGCAGAAGCGCGAGTGATGAACTTGTCGATGTCTGAAGCTTCCATCGAATTGAAATATTTTTCTTTAATGGTAGTATACACCTTCACTGCATCGCTGTATTGGTTCAAGCTTTCATAAGCAATGCCGGCTTTCTTCAAAGCGACCGGAGCCAACACTTCGTTGTCAGCTTCCTTTGCTGCTTTCTCGAAATATTTGACACCTTCTTTGGCATTGTCCATATTGACGTAGCAATCGCCAACGGCAATTGTGATGGCCGGTGCAATCATATTATCGCTTCCGCTGAATGATTTCAGATGTTTCAAAGCGTTTTCGTTATCACCTAATTTAGAATAGCAGATTCCGGCATAAGCTTTTGCCAAATTGCCGGCCTTCGTGCTTCCGTATTGATCAATGATAGCTTCAAATCCTTCATAGTCGGCTCCATTGCCATTCAATGCCAATTGGAATGAATCACGTGCAAAATACTGTTCGCCTTTGAACAAAGCGGCAGTCGCTTTCTGTTGCTGTGGTAACAAATAGAGTTGTCGGTAAGCGAAGATGGCGCCTACAACGACAATCAAAGCAACGATTCCTACAATGATTTTCTTCGAATAAGTTTCAATGAATAATTCTGATCTTGAAACCAATTCTTCTACTTCTACAGTTCCCTTTTCTTTTTTTGTAGCCATAATTTATTTGTCGTTTTTTTATTTATTTTCCAAGAATTAGAAATTTGCCTTTTGAGCTTCAAAGCGCAAAAGTAGCTTTTTTTACTGAAACAACTGCAATTATAAGTATATTTTTTAATTTTGTATGCAATAATAAGAAGCGCGGCAAATGATACTGAAACGACTTTCAATCCTAAACTACAAGAATATTGCTCAGGCCGAGGTCTCTTTTTCTGAAAAGATCAACTGCTTGTTCGGTAATAACGGCATGGGAAAAACGAACATTCTCGATGCCATCTATTACCTTTCTTTTTGCAAAAGTCACATTCATACACCTGATGGACAGATTATCAAGAGCGGAGAAGAATTGTGTGTGCTGCAAGGCTTGTATGATTACGAAGGAAGATCAGAAGAGTTGTTCTGTGCCATTCGTGGAAAACAACGGAAGCAGTTCAAACGCAACAAGAAAGAGTACGAAAAATTGTCGGAGCATATCGGACTCTTGCCTTTGGTGATGGTCTCACCGGCCGACACCGAACTGATACAGGGCGGCAGTGATGAGCGCAGACGTTTTCTTGATCTGATTATTTCTCAGAAAGATGCTACCTATCTGCATGCTTTGATCCAGTATAACAAGGCATTGATGCAACGAAATGTGATGTTGAAAGAGCAAAGTCATGACTATTCGCTGTTCGATGCCTTGGAATTACAATTGGTTCGCTTTGCATCCTATATCCATACCTCCCGAAAAGCGACTGTTGAGGCTTTGATTCCTCTTTTCAATCAGTTTCACCAACATATTTGCCAATCTTCGGAATTGGTTGGAATGACCTACTCTTCACAACTGAACGACTCGACTCCATTGGAAGAACAATTGATGAAGAGCCGTGAGCGAGACATGATATTGGGATACTCCTCGGTCGGTATTCACAAAGACGATTTGGAGATGATGCTCGGAGAGTCGTTGATTCGACGGATTGGCTCGCAAGGACAGCGGAAAACATTTTTGGTTGCATTGAAACTGGCACAGTTTTCATTGTTGGCAACGCAAGGAAATACGAAACCAATCTTGTTGTTGGACGATATTTTTGACAAGCTGGACGCACAACGGGTGGCACAAATCATCCAACTTGTGAGCCGTGATGAATTCGGACAAATCTTCATAACAGATACAAACCGCCAATATTTGGACGATATTATCAAGAGCATCAACCATGATTACGCTTTATTTGAGGTAATAAATGGAGAAATCCGATCAATAGAAAGGAAAAGCCTATGAGACGAACCAACGAACAAGGCCTTGGAGAAGTATTACGGGAGTTCTTCGAGAACAACATTGAAATACATGAAAAGATCATGGCTGTCCGCATCGAACGGGCATGGAAAAAAATATTGGGAACGATGGCGGAACGCTATACTACTAATATATATGTAAAGGATCGTGTATTGCATGTCCAAATCAGCTCATCCGTCCTACGAAATGAATTGTTACTTCAGAAAGAGCAATTGATAAAGAATCTGAACAATGAGGTAGAAGAGTCTTTTTTATCGGATATCGTCATACGATAATCTCTTTTTCGGTAATGATCATATCCATTTTTTTGTCGAATGGCTCAGTCGGAATCTGCTCTTTCAGCTGAAAGTCATAACAAATTCCGATGCGGGGAACATTCAATGTCGACAATAAGCGATCATAAAACCCGCGGCCTCTACCCAAACGATTCAGCTGACGATCGAAAGCCACTCCGGGAACAACAACTAAGTCCACGACAGATTCGACAGTTTGGATCTCGGTTGCAGTAACAATCGGTTCCATGATGCCGAAAGCACCACTCCGAACAGATTCCTTTCCCTTATAAGGAAGCAACAACAAATCATCCCCTTGAACGACAGGCAATGCAATGGTTTTTTGCTGATACCATGCTTCGATAAAGTTTACCGTTTGCACCTCTCCGCGAAGAGCATGGTAAAGAGCGACACATTTCGCCTGATGAAACAGCGAAGTATCCTCTAACTTGCTCATAATTTGTGCCGACCATTTTTGCAATTGTTCCGCAGAAAATTGTTTTTTCATGCCGACCATTTCTTCACGAAGTCTGCGCTTTTCTTCCATTGTTCAAGAATGATCAAGCCCCAACCGCCAAGGTTGTGGCTTGATCTTATTGATGTGTTGATAAAAATGTTGCTTCTTATTTGATCGTAGCATGCTCCATAAGAGGAACGCCATCGGTCAATACTGATATGGCTTTCTTCAATGTGGGGTCATCTTGCATAAAGACCGGATAGAAACCATCCTCATCAAAGAAATTGCGTATGATGTACGCCTGCAATTGCGTTTCGATCACTTTTTGTGAGATAGCTATCAGATTGGGGCGTTTACGAATACCCTGTGTTACAGCGTAGTTCGTAAAATTGCTCAACAATGGTTGGTTTTTAAGATAAGCCCATAACTCTTTGTAGTTCTTGTATCTTTGAAATGCCTGTTTGTTCTTGTCCGAATATTCCAAAGCATACTTGTAAAGCACACCACTATTGAGAACATTCGTCAGATAAGAAGTGATGCCTGCCGTATCTCTTGGAATGAAAATATCAGGCATGATGCCACCCCCGCCATAAACAGTACGTCCACCAACCGTCTGGTAGCTCAACGAGTCTATTTGTTTTATACTATCTGCCGAGTCAAACTCCCCATGCATATAACGGATATAGATGTCCTGATCATAATCTTCCTGGTCGCCTAACTTGTATTGTTTCTGAATACAACGCCCCGAAGGAGTATAGTAGCGGGCAACTGTCAAGCGGATTTCCGAACCATCATTCAACTTGATCGGCGATTGAACCAACCCTTTTCCATATGTCCGCCGACCAATGATTAAACCTCTGTCATTGTCTTGGATGGCACCCGAGAAAATCTCGCTGGCTGAAGCGGATATTTCATCCGTCAATACAACAATTTTGTTATTCAAACAGGTTCCTGTTCCGTTGGCATGCGATTCAAACCGCGGAAAAGATTTTCCATAAGCGTAAACAATCATGCGCCCCTCCGGCATAAATTCATTGATCATGTTGATAGCCGCATCCATATATCCGCCTGTATTTCCGCGCAAATCGATAATAAATGACTGGCAGTCAGACTTCTTAAGTTTGGCAATGGCCGTAATGAATTCGTTGTAAGTCGTGCGTCCGAACTTGCTCACTTTAATATAGCCGATACCTTTTCCGACTTCATAAGCAACGTCGACCGTATTGACAGGAACGTCACCTCGCGTAACTTGCACTTCTATTAATTCCGGATTGTTGTCACGTTTGATTCCCAATTTGACAGTACTGTTCTTCATTCCTCGCAACAGTTTCTGCACCGTATTGCGATTTGTTTTGTTGCCTGCATAGAGGGTATCATTGATCATGACGATTCGGTCAAATGCTTTTATACCGGCTTTTTCCGAAGGGCCTCCGGGAATGACATTGATCACCAGGATAGTATCCAACTGCATATTGAAAGAGACACCAATTCCACTGAATGATCCCTCCAAGTCTTCTTTGACTGCTGCTGCATCTTCGGCTGGAATGTAAACAGAGTGTGGGTCCAATTCGCTAAATATTTTAGGAATCGTACCTTCCACCAATTGCTTCATCTCAACTGTATCCACATACTGTTCTTCGATGACATCCAGAATTGCATTGATTTTGTTTCCACCCGCAAAGTTTCGGCTCTTTCCTTGGCTCAAAAACCAAAACTTATTTCCGATGAAAATACCCAAAGCAATACTTGCAGCGATAATGACCGGCAACCAAATTGCCAATCGTTTGTTTTTGTCCATAAGACTTATTCGTTGTTTAAATCTATATAATCTATTTGTATATTAGCCCGTTTCAGCAAATCACACCCTTCTTCCGTCCGATATTTTTCCGAGTATACAACACGAACGATGCCCGATTGAATGATCAGTTTTGCACACTCAATACACGGAGCTGCTGTTACATAGATGGTAGCCCCTTTACTACTATTCGACGATGCGGCCACTTTCGTGATCGCATTGGCCTCGGCATGCAGCACATAAGGTTTGGTTATTCCATTTTCATCTTCGCAAATGTTTTCAAAGTCAGCAGGTGTACCATTGTAGCCATCCGAGATAATCATCTTGTCCTTGACAATCAATGCTCCGACTTGCCGCCGTTTGCAATATGAATTTTCCGCCCAAATAGATGCCATCCGAAGGTATCTTTTGTCCAGTTCATGTTGTTTATCTGAGTTACTGCTCATTCCTACATTCTCCTCTTTCATTATGGTTGTGCAAAAGTAATGATTTTAAACGAAGAAAGCTCGTTTTGGTCATACAAAGTTTCATGAAAAAAGGAGACCCGGCTCTGCACTATCATTTTGTACGGCCCAAGTCTCCTATAATTTATTATCGAGCCACTTATCTCTTATCTTTTTTGATTCCGTTGCGAATCAGCAAGGCATCGATCGAAGGCTCTTTTCCTCTGAATCGTTTATAGAGCACATCCGGCTCCTCTACCCCACCACGTTTCAAAATATTGTCACGGAACGAGTGGGCCACCTCCTGGTTAAATATTCCCTTTTCTTTGAATAATGCAAAAGCATCAGCATCCAATACTTCGGCCCATTTATATCCGTAGTAACCGGCTGCATAACCACCAGAGAAAAGGTGTCCGAAGCTGGTACTCATACATGCTCCCTGCATTTCGGGCAATACTTGAGCAGCTTGCCAAGCCTCTTTCTCAAAAGCAATGACATCACCCGAGAAAGGAGCGGTCAGTGTATGCCAAGCCATATCCAACAAGCCGAAGCTTACCTGGCGACAGCAGGCATAGCCGGCATTGAAATTGGCGGCATTGATAAGGTTCTGAACAAGATCTTGCGGAATTTTTTCACCTGTTTGATAGTGAACAGCGATCTGATCCAAATACTCTTCTTGAGTCAACCAATTCTCCATGATCTGAGATGGTAGTTCAACGAAGTCTTGATAAACACTGGTGCCCGACAGACTTGCATAGGTTCCGGAAGCAAAAATGCCGTGCAAGGCATGACCAAACTCATGCAACAAAGTCTCCACTTCGTCGAAAGTCAGCAATGCCGGTTTGTTTTCTGTCGGACGCGTAAAATTCATCACAATGATAATATGCGGACGACTATCCTTCCCCTTTGCGTCTTTGTACTGTGATTTGACGCCATTCATCCAAGCGCCCGATTGCTTTCCGCTTCTCGGGAAGAAATCGGTGTAGAGAACCGCCAGGAATTGATTGTTCTCGTCGTATACTTCGTAGGCTTCAACCTCTTTGTCATATACCGGGATTTTCTTGTTCTCTTTAAAGGTGATGCCATACAATTGAGTAGCCAATCCGAATACTCCTTTCTTGACACTGTCCAGTTGGAAGTAAGGACGCGTCATTTCGTCATTCACTTTGAAACGAATATCTTTCAACTTTTCAGAATAGTAACTCCAATCCCATGGTTGAAGAGCAATATCCTGTTGTTCTTTACCGATAGCAAACCCTTGAACGGCATTGAATTCATTGATTGCCACAGGTTTATAAGCTTCCAATAATTGGTTGAGCAACTTATAGACATTGTCTGTATTCTTCGCCATCTTGTGAGCCAATTCGAATGTAGCGTAGTTAGGACATCCCATCAACTTGGCCAATTCCAGGCGGTCGTTGACAATCTTGCGGATAATCTCTTGATTATCATATTCATCGCCTTTACAACCAACACTCATATAAGCACGGTAAAGTTTCTCGCGCAACGCCCTTGAATCGGCATAGCGGATAAAAGGTCTATAACTTGGGGCATCCAAGGTGAACAGCCACCCCGTCTTACCTTTCTCTTTTGCTGCAATAGCGGCTGCTTCAAGAATGCTTTCCGGCAGACCGGCCACATCTTTCTCGTCAGTCAAAAGCATCTCATAACGATTTTTGTCTTTAAGCGCATTATGATCAAACTGCAAAGACAAAAGGCTCAATTCCGTACTTAGTTCTTCATACTTTTTCTTTTCTTCTGCATTCAAGTTAGCACCCCGTTCTTGGAAAGAACGAAATGTTTCATCCAACAATTTCGCATCCTCTTGATTAAGGTTCAGCGACTGACGTTGTTCATAAACGGCCTTGACTCTGGCGAACAACTTATCGTTTAGGTAGATATAGTTCGAACTTTCTGTCAAATCAGGCGAGATCCGTTGCGATATTTCCATCATCTCGTCATTGGCATTTGCACTCAATACATTAAAAAATGCCCCACTGACGCGCGACAACAACATACCGCTTCGCTCCAACGCTACGATTGTATTCTCGAATGTAGCCGGTTGGGGATTCTCCGCAATCCGATCAATCTCTTTCTTCAATTCCTCAATACCCTTCTTGAAGGCCGGTTCGTAGTGAGAAGTCTTGATCTTGTCGAACGGAGTTGTCTCGTGCGGCGTGTTATATTTTCCCAAAAAGGGATTGGATTCTGCTTGTACCATACTGCTTATGCTTACTAATAAAAAGATGTTATAAATAAATTTTCTCATAAAAGCGATGAATAAAAATTACCAACTAAACGATTCTCTTATTGTTCCGGAAGTTGTTTCGAATCATTTCAGAAAAATGCCATCAACACCTTAGCAAAGATATACATTATCTTTTACAATGCCAATGGCAAAAAAGCCTTTGGAAAGGAACTATTTTCCAAAGGCTTTTATTTTTCAAGGTTCTTGCTTTTTGTCAACTTACTTGACAATTACTTTTTGGGCAATCTCACCTTCGACTGCCACCAAGTGGATACCACGTGAAGCTTGAACCGTAAATCTGTCGGATGTTATCTTGTAGTTACCCACAATCTTCCCTAAGATATCCGTAATCACCACACTTCTGTCTTTCGCATTCATGATGATTATCGTATTGTAACCGCCTGCCACCTGGAAGGTTGGTTCGATGGTAGTAGTGATCGTTTCAACAGCTGTCGGAGCCGAAGCCTTCTCAATATTCAAATGAAGCCCTTCGGTGCTTTCCAACAAGACATTGTTTTTCGAGGCCAAAACACCATTGGTTCTCACATTTTCCAAGATATAATCTTCATAACCTTCATCGTCAGTACACAATTTGAAGGCAAAATAGCCCGGTTTCAAATCGTGCGTGATCTTGGTTGTGGGGGCCTTCATGAATCCATATTTCACTTCCGCACCGGGAGTTGACACCGTATCGAGAGCAGTCAAGTAGTAACGGACTGATTCGCTCGCATCGTTGAACATACGGGTTGAAATCATATAGACCGGTTTTCCTGCAATCGTAGTGTCGGCCTTTTCGATTTTCAAAGCAAAATCATCCATCGTATAAGTGGTCGCCTTCGTAATCTGTTGGCCTTCACTCTTCATCTCTGCCAGCAATGTGTACGGATTCATTGTCAGATATTTGCCGTTCGATTCCAAACGAATGTGTGTACTTTCAACCGAAATATACTCCGGAGCATCCACCAAATCGACAATAAAGTTGGCACTGCTTTCGCTTTCGATCAAGTTTCCCTTAACATCATACGAAATTGCCTGACCATCGTCTACCAACAAGTGGTATACATCAGACTCGGCCGTCTTGGCAAATGTCACATTGACCGCTGTTCTTTCTGAAGCGTTTGCAGACATGATATATTTGCTCGGCCGGCTATTGTCGCGGGTCATCATCTTTTCTCTTGCCAAATCTGTCAACTGATAAGAGACTGTATAAAGCGTATCCCCGATAGCTTGTGCACCGCCGGCTACCTTTTCAATAGCGTTCGCCACACGCAAAGAGACGGGGTCTCTGCCATCATTCTGTGCAACCAAGGTGTTGTTCGACAAGACCACAGGAGCTGAACCGCCGACTGCATTCAAGATCAGCGTTACGGCTTTCTCTTGCATTTCAGCTTCGCTCAAGTGTTTTACACCCAAATATTTGTTTTGGATATCAATATCTTTCTGATAGACAAACGTCAACGAATCGGCTTTTCCTGCTACGGTGTAGGTATCTTGCAAACCATTTACGGGGAAAATCTCTGCATTCTGTGCATAAATTTCGCCGCTCTTACGCTCTACGATACTATACTTTCCATCCTGTTCTTTGATATACCACTGACCGTCAGCCAGGTAGTCAGAAGGAGACTCCTCTTTCGATACGGAAGGAGTATAAAGGTATTTGCTATTGTCCTTTTGGGCTCTTTTCAAAAAATAAACACCCGAACCATTTGTCAGTTTGGCAGCCTCGCCGCGCGAGGTCGTAATCAATGGAGCCGTACCCTGAAACTCTCCGTTTTCCACTCTTGAGACTGTCAGACGTTTGATGTTATCGTAAGTGGCAAACACCACTCGATAACGGGTTTCGGGTAAGACATTTTCTCCGGCAGCTTCCGGTGCTCCTTTTACAAACATTGCAATCGAGTCGTTTTTCAAGTCGACCGTAAAACGGAACTGCTGATAGGTTGTATTGTCATATTTGTGCGATCCGTCTACAGTATAGGTAGAATCTGCTTTGAAGTTATAGCCGAATACATTTTCTGCCCCATCGATTTGGGTGCGAACTGTATCCACTCCAAGGTATTTCGGCTTACCGTTGGGGAAAGTCTCATCGCCTTTATATTGCAATGTCACGTAACCCTCTTCATCGCCGGCCACCTCTTTGGCCACCAATTCTTTACCGCTGAAGATATCGCCCACATAACTTTCACCCATCTGCATGTAGAAAGTTGCGATACCTGCCCCTAATTCAGAAGCTTGCAGTTGGTAATCGCTTTGAGGTGCTTTTACAGTAAATACCGTTGCATCATCAGGAGTCTCGACAGTTTTCAAATCATTTGCCGGCAATGCCAAAGCCAAAGATTTGGTATCGTCGAAGTATGCGACAATCTTGCCGTCAGTAAAAGTCCATGAGGTGATGCCGTTAGGATCCAAAGTCATCTTGTTAGCCTGTTTCGGCAAAGCCAAAAGTGCCCCCGTTGCTTTGTTCTTGAACTCATACACCAATGAACCGGCTACCGTCTTGCCGGTAATCTGCCACAAGGTCGAGTCGATAGCGGCTTTCGTCGGATGCTGGGGTAAGATTCGTGCAATCAATGAATCCGGCTTGGCCCCATCCAAGGCAATTAACTGATTGCCCCACGCCAATTGGTAATAACATCCTTTTTCCCAAGAGGATGCACTGGCCACCAATGAGGCAGCGGCAGGAATGGTGCTTCCTAAAAGGAACATAGATGCCAACAATGTAATGCTTTTCTTCATATTATATCCTTTCTTTTGCGTTCAAAGATAAGAATAATATTGAATAACAGACAATAATTTGAACCGTTTATAGACGAAGTAAGCCATAAATTGTACGAAAGTTGTGATTTGGGCGACATATTATTTCAACTTCTCTCCTTCATATAAAAAAGAAAAAGCTCAGACATTACATCTGAGCTTTCTGATAATTAGTTCTGTTATTAATATCAGTGTATAAAAAAAATTCGCTTTAAATCTTTAATTCCTCTTTATAATGAAAAAACAAGTATCACTATTATTTGGTTGCAAAGATATACGAAAATTCCTATTTCTGCGATTTTTTTTGCAAACTTTTGACAAAACCCCGCTTTTTTTGAACGAAACAGCTGAATAGTTGAATGAAACCATTATTTTTCGGCTTTGTGAACAGTGACTTGAGGGAATGGGAATCCGATTCCTTCTTGATTGAATCGTTCGTAAACAGTTCGGTTAGTATCAAAGTAAACGCCCCAATAGTCGGCTCCCTTCACCCACAAGCGGACAGTAATGTTCACACTGCTGTCTGCCAACGCACTCAAAAGGATCTGCGGCGCTGCCGGATCGTTCAAGATACGCTCGTCGTGGGCAAAAATATCGTCCAACACCTGTTTTACTTTCTGAAAATCGGTATCATATTCGACTCCGTACGTCAAGTCGACGCGGCGCTTCTCCATTGTGCTATAGTTGGTGACGACTCCGCTGCTCATCGATCCGTTCGGAATATGAATCACCTTGTTGTCAACCGTCACCAACACCGTATGGAAAATCTGAATGGCTTTGACGGTTCCTTGTGCTCCTAAAGCCTCTACGTAATCACCTACTTTATAAGGGCGAAACAACAAAATGATCAGACCGCCGGCGAAATTCGAAAGGTTACCGCTCAACGCCATACCGACAGCCACACCGGCGGAGGCCAACAGGGCTGCAAACGAGGTGGTTTGGATTCCCAGCGCACCGACAACCGAGACAATCAACAAAACCATCAATACGGCGTTGACCAAGCTTCCGAGAAAAGACTTAACCGACGGGTCGATGTTGCGTCTGAGAAGTATTCGTTGCACCAATTTGTTTACCAAAGAGATAAACAATTTTCCTACCATAAAGACAAGGCAAGCCTTGATCAATGTCCAACCCAATTCAGCTCCCTGTTCGAAACAAGAATCTACTATTTTTGCGATTTTTGTCCCTGGCTCAATAGCTAAATACATCATGTTTTTTGTTCGTTTATAATATGAAATTAGTATTTTAAAAACGGGACAAAGATACAATAAATTGCAAGAAGAAAAGAATAGGACAACATTGTTGTCACCCTTTTCTGAAACCAACCTGAGATTATTCAATTTCTATAAGCATCTATTTTTCAATCAATCGGGAGCCATAAAAATCTTTTTCGACAGTTTCAAAAAGTTTTCTCGGGAGCGAACTGCAGTTTCATGCCGAACAAACTACAGTTTTCACGGGAGAAACTTTCTCATAACTCCCGTATTGTTTTCATCCTCACCGAGACCTTAAAAAAACAGTTCACCCATTTTCGCTTCAAAGGCCCATAGAAATAAGAAGCCGTCGCACCACCGTCCATATCATAACCTGTTTTTTCATTTCTGTTCATTGCACTATGGATACAGCTAAGATAGTGCACTTTGCCTACCACCTGTTAGCTAATTTTCGGCTTTACTTACCACTATTCCGTTTTTACGCTAACAGAAAAGCAGATTTAATCGCCGGAGTGTTAAAAAAACAATGTTCAAGAAAAATATCGATTCCCGGAGGAGGGAAAAGGATTGTATGGAAACTATTTTTTTCATATCTTTGACTGCTTTCGTAAGCTCCGTTCCGTTTTTCAGAGCAGATCTCTATTTTTCCCCACTATTTTGGGTATTTTTTGTGAAAAACAGCCATTCGGATTTATAAAGGAAATGGCACAAAGGGGGAAATGGCATACTATTTGCTCTCAAAAAAAGAGAAAACACAAGTAGGCTAATGAAGCGTTTTCAAGAAAAAACAACAGACAGAAACGACAAAAACTGACAATGAATATGAAAAGTTTTGGACAAAAGGCATGGGTGTTGCCCCAGCCGGTGCTGATAATCGGCACATACAACAAGGATGGAATGCCCAACGCCATGAATGCCGCATGGGGCGGACAATGGGATATGCATGAGATCATGATCTGTATGGGCAAACATGCAACAACCGAAAATCTACGTATTAACGGGGAGTTTACTGTAGCTTTTGCCACGAATGAGACACTTGTGGCGGCCGATTATGTGGGGATCGTAAGTGCCAAAAACGTACCGGACAAAATGAAACACACCGGGTGGACGGCTGTTAAAGCAGAGCACGTGAATGCTCCTATATTTACTGATTTTCCATTGAGCCTGGAGTGTCGAATTATCGAGAAGATCGGAGAAAGCGATGATGGATACAACCTCATCGCCGAGATTGTCAATATCATTTGCAACGAGGAATATTTGGCCGAAGACGGCAAGCCCGACTTGACAAAAATGCACCTTATTACGTTCGACCCGATCCACAATGGATATATAGAATTGGGCAAGCGGGTAGGCAACGCCTTCAGCGATGGCAAAATGTTGAAATAGACACTTCGGACCGACAACCATGGAAACAGGAACAATCGGGAAGCAAGAGGTATACGATCTGTTGCATGAACAACAGATTTCATACGAAGTGACCGAACATGGAAAGGTCTATAACATGGCTGAGATGGATGCCTTGGAATTACCCCATAAGAAGTTTCTCGCCAAGAATCTTTTTGTGCGAGACGACAAGAAGCAGCATTTCTACCTGATCAGTATGATGGAGGAGAAACATATCGACTTGAAAACTTTTGGCAAAACGTATCAGACACGTCGACTCTCTTTCGCCAATGAGCAGGAGATGCTGGAATTATTGGGAGTAACACCGGGGTCAGTCACTCCGTTTGGTCTACTGAACGACAAAAACATCCGTGTAAAGCTCTTCCTCGATAAAGATTTTATGGAAGGAGAAGGCTTGATCGGTATTCATCCCAACGAGAATACAGCTACGGTATGGATACACACGGTCGACTTGTTGCCTCTCATTAAAGCTCATGGCAATGAGGTGCAACTCATAACGTTCGACGAATAAAAGAATGTCAATGGCGTATTTACTGAAATTCATAACGAGATCACATATAAGATCTCGCATGAAAGATGGAAATATTACAGAGGCTTTGATGATTAGTAACAGATAAAAAAACAGAGAAAAAATGGAAACTTTTAACGATGTCATATCGGGCAATCAATTGGTATTGGTCGATTTCTTTGCAACGTGGTGTCAGCCTTGCAAAATGATGCATCCAATATTGGAGCAAGTCAAGTCAACGTTGGGCAACAAGCTGCGCGTCATCAAAATTGATGTGGACAAGTTTGAACCTCTGTCCGAACAATATCAGATACAATCCGTACCAACACTGATATTGTTCAAAAACGGAGAAATCTTGTGGCGGCAAAGTGGAGCTATGCCAAAATCAGAACTCATGGCGGTTCTCGATCCGTTTATCCAATAAGAAAACGGATCTCAACCTACTGAAACTGAGCATAAGATGATAAGACAAACAGCATTCCGCCTGACAGCCAAGCGGCGGGGCTGCCATCTGATTACACATGAAGTATTGCAGCATCTCCCTTCGCCATTGCCAAAGACGGGACTGCTCCATCTTTTTGTGCAGCATACATCATGCGCATTGTCCGTCAATGAGAATGCCGATCCGGATGTACGCTCGGACATGGAGCGGATTCTCAACCATCTGGTGAAAGAGAATGAGCCATATTACGATCATACGTTAGAAGGAGATGACGATATGCCGGCACATGCCAAATGCTCGCTGCTCGGTGTCAGCATCACCCTTCCAATCACTAACGGGAAGTTGAATCTTGGCACTTGGCAAGGTATCTATCTTTGCGAGTTTCGAGATTATGGCGGTGAGCGCAAAATTGTGGCGACCTTATACGAGTAAATAAAAGATTTTATTAAACAATTGACAATATGGATTTTTCAGAAGTTATTAAAAATCGCTATTCATGCAAAGGCTTTGACAGTAGCCGGCAACTCACAACAGAGCAACTGACAGCTATTCTTGAAGCAGGACGATGTGCCCCAACGGCAAAAAATCTGCAGGAACAACATATATATGTAGCTCAATCGGCCGAAGCTCTTGCAACAATTGATGCAGCAACCCCTTGCCGATATGGAGCGCCGACAGTATTGGTGGTGGCATTCAACAAAAAGAATGTATACACCTATCCTGACGGCAAACGAGAGTCAGGCATCGAAGATGCAGCCATTGTGGCCACTCATCTGATGCTGGGGGCCGCAAATATTGGAGTGGACAGTTGTTGGATCAACTGTGTACATATCGATCAGTTGCATGACGCCTTAGGATTACCCGACGATGAGGATATCTTGATGCTCTTAGACTTGGGTTTTGCAGCTGCAGAGACAACCCCAAAACCAACACACTATTCTCGCAAACCATTGGAAGAGGTGGTGACATATCTCGGATAACCCCCAATCAATTGCTATATTTTAATCCGAGAAAAGATTGAGCAAGTCGAAGTTCTCGACGTCGCAACCCTACAACTGTTCAGAAAAAAACATCCTCGTAAGCCTCTCACAAGGCAAACGAGGATGAATGTATACTGAGTTGCAGGTGGTCTAATAAAAACAGAACGCCGGCCTACAACTCAGTATGTAGTTAAGGTGCCGTTGGTTAGGGGCTCAATTTTCTTCCTTTTTTGAAAGGAAGGGTTGAAGGTTTTGATGTTCTTCAGACAAATTCAGAGTCCGATACCCTGGCGTTCTTTTTCGTGATCAATAGAATTAAAAAGACAATCAATCTTTATTGTGACTCTTTTATGGTCTCAAAAATAGTGCTAACATTCGACAAAAGGTGTCGCATTGCGCAAGAAAAGTGTCTCATTCCTAAAAATAGGTGTCGCATTTGTAGGAATGAGACACCTATTATGAGTAATTTACGACTGATTATCTTCGTTTGAAAGGAGTTTTTCGTCCGTTGGTTGCCCGGAGTGCATCATGTGTTCTTTCCATTCGTTGGGAGTCATCCCTACATTTTGCTTGAAAATACGATAGAGTTGCGATCGTGAAGCAAAACCACATTCAGCAGATATGATGTCATTGTTGTAGTTCGGATTGGCTGTCAACATTTGTTTGGCGGCTTGAAAACGAATATCACTTAGCCACATACGGAAGGTACAGTTTTTTTGCTGGCTGAAAAACCGAGACAATTCACTTTTTGATATATTCAACAAATTGGCAAGCGATATCATGTTTATGGCTGTATCTTTATAGCCCTCGATCGAAAGCCAGCCCTTCAATGCCTTGTCAATAACCGCCACACGCTCTTCCGATAGCGTAGATTGCGAGGCACCTGTATGGACAACCCTGGGTTGAAATACCGGCTTTTTCTTAACTTGCTCTACTTTTTTAGCAGACAAAGCCGCAGCTTTCTCTTTCTTTTCCAAAAGATCTTCTGTCGGCATATAGTTGTAACCAAGAGCAATAAAACTGATCGTAAAAAAGGTGATAACGATCAACACTATGGGACCTATAACAGAAAGATAGGAGGAAGAGATGAGGGTAAACGACATGACAATGGCCGAAAAAGCTATCAACCCGATACTGATGCGCACATAGTGGGTATAAAAAAACAAATCGGTACTACTCAGATTCTCAATTACATTCTTTTTTTTTCGCACTTCAATGGTTGTTACATAGGCAAAATAGAACATATTTACCACAAAAATAAAGAGCAAGATATACAACCAACTGCCTATATGGGCACTGCCATGGCGATTATAGCCAATGATAAAAATGGCTAACGACAAAGCATAAGAAAAACAAGTTTTACCGACCACATGCCATCGTCGCCGCCCCGATGATTCTATATTGTATACTCCCATCGTGAGGAGGAACAAACTCGGAATATAGAAGAAAAAATTGATGAGTGCTCCAATATCGTCACCCAGCGCTCGCAAGTCGAATTTCAATTGTATATAGTAGTGAATACCGAGCATGCAAATGCCAATGAGCACCATCCATCGCGATTGTTCATACTGCTTATTTGCCCATCGAACGCACATTTTCGCCGAAAGCAATAAAACAAACAAAATCATCATAACGATGAGGCTTGCATATTGTAGTAGGTAAAGTGATTTCATTGTCTGCTCATATTAAGTAATTAGGCTATTTTTTCACAGTTCGTTTGCAAGAAGATGAGCAATATCAATGACATCGATTTCAACAACTTACTCAACAAAGAAACAAAACATTTTTGAAAATTGCAATAACAATTATATTTTTTCATCAAAAAACACAGATCTTTTAAATGAAAAACATGGGTGATTCTGACAAAAAAACGGGGTGTTTTCTCTCAAAACTCCCGAGTTTTTAGCCAACCCAATACTTGGCCGTTTTTCCTGTCATGCGACGGATAACCACAATAATCAGCCAAGAGACAGAGAATGCCACAACGGCCGCTGCAGGAATCTGAACGGGTATCGGCAAATGGATGGCTCGCATTAGGGCAACACTCGGACCGGTCAAAATGAAATGCACCATATAAATGCCAAAACCGCAGACGGTCAAGTTGGCCAATGCCCGACAAACAAACTCGGATTTGATCTGTACTTTTTTGCAAAGGAGAAAGAGGGGCACTGTCATCATCACCACATTCGGAGAGCAATAATAGAAGTAAAGCTCTGTCTGGTCGTCGGTATGATTCGGCAATCCCATCATATGACGGAAGCCGAAGAAGGTGATCAAGAAGCCAATGACAAACATCGGTATTCCAAAGCTCAGCACTTGCTTCAAAGAAAAATCGTGAGTTCGCAAATAGTGCCCCAAAAGCAGATAACCATTGAAGCCGGCAAAGTAGTAAAGCATATAGAATTCATTCCAAGCGCAAGCGCCCCAAATATAGTTCGATACGTAATATTTCAGATAAAGCACGAACAAGGTTACGCCCCAAGCAGCCAAGAACCAAAGCTTTGCTTTCTCGGAGGCTTTCTCCACCCATGCCGAAAAGATGGGCATATAGAGATAAAGTCCGATCAACAGATAGATGTACCACATATGGACATCTATCGGTGCAAAGTTGATCGGTATCTGTGAAATAAACGAAAGGGAAACACCCAGCGACTGCTTCATGGCCTCTTCGCCTGCATAAGGGAAGAAGGTTAAAATCGTATCGGGGGCAAACTTCAGCAGGCCCAATACCCAAGGGAAGAGACAATAGAGCACCGACCATAGCAAAAAAGGCCAAAACACACGACTGATTCTTTTTTTATAGAATCGGGCAGTATCCATCTTGACAGGCAAAAGCAAGGCACCGGTAATCATGACAAACAACGGAACACACGGACGAAGGGCAGAACCCCAAGCAGCTCCCCAAAACATGATCGACTCCAAATCGGCAGAGTCGCCCGTATAAAAGTTGAACGGATCAGCACTATGGCAACATACTACAGTAAACATTGCTACAAAACGAACAACATCCAGCCAAACAACATGTGCAGATGAAGCCGTCAAGGTCGTATTCTTCTCTATCATGGTCGTATAATATTTATCAGATAAAAAGCGTGTGGTCTGCCCCTGTGTTTTTCATGTTCAGCCACCATGCCCTACATTTATTATATACACAAATTTAAAGTTCAAAAAAAGACAGAGGCTAAAAAGCCTTTATCGGTTTCAAATATAATCATTTTTTTATTGTAAATTTGTCTACAAACAACAATTTCAGGCAAGAAAATGATAGAAACAATGAAAACACGGCGGAGTATCCGCCAATACACATCCGAAAAAATTTCTGATGAATTGCTCCACGAGCTATTGGAAGTGGCCATGCGCGCTTCGAACACCGGAAACATGCAACTTTACAGTGTCGTGGTGACTCGCGATGAAGCCAACAAACAAAAGTTGGCTCCGGCTCATTTCAACCAACCGATGATCACCTCGGCGCCTGTTGTTTTGACTTTTTGTGCAGACATCAATCGTTTCACCAAGTGGGCTGAAAACAGAAAGGCGGAGGCAGGTTTCGACAATTTCCAAACTTTCATGGCTGCAACGATTGATGCCATGCTCTATGCCGAAGCCTTTGCAGAAGCGGCTGAAGAGAAGGGTCTCGGACTTTGCTATTTAGGGACAACGACTTACAATGCAGATCCGATCATCGAAGCCTTACAGCTTCCGAAAGGGGTCGTACCAATCGTCACAATAACTGTCGGCTATCCACAGACACCACTGCCCGAGCAAAGCGAACGATTGCCATTAGCAGCTATCATGCACGAAGAGAGTTATCAAGACTATTCTCCGGCTTCAATTGACCGATTGTATGCTGAAAAAGAGGCCTTTCCTGCAAACAAAGAATTTGTAGAAATCAACAAAAAAGAAACATTAGCACAAGTATTTACCGATATTCGCTATACAAAAGCTAACAATGAATACTTTTCCGATGCCTTTTTGCAAGTTTTGAAGAAACAAGGTTTTTTAAATGTTTAAGATTTGTATTGTAAACTTTTTCTTTCTACGATAAAAGGAAGTGAAAAATTTGTCAACGCTTCCTTTTATTTATCTTTATTACAAAACCATGTTTTTTAACACAAGAAAGCCGAAGACCTGAGTATTTGGAATTATTTAACGCAATTGACATGAATTAAAGGAGAGACTCCGAGAATTGATTTATGTTAAAAACACAATATCGTTATGTTTATTTAAGAAAATGTGTTATTATTGCATTGTGAAAAGCACAATTAGCACTATTGATTAGAAAAAAAAGAGTTCAGCTAATCAAAACTGTGAATTTATTAAACCATTGAACTCTCCTTAAATTTTATGCGAAAAACATTTTTATGCATGCTCATGGCGCATAGAAAGATATCCTTACTTTCTATGTTTTTGTGCCTTAGTTGCGCAGTGGCATTCGCTCAATCGGTAAAGGGCGTCGTTAAAGATGAAACCGGCGAGCCGGTTATTGGTGTAAACATTGTAGAAAAAGGAACTACAAATGGTACTATTACAGACATGGACGGTAAGTTCAATCTTACGGTCAAGGATCTAAACAAGGCAGTACTTCAGTTCTCTTACATCGGTTACAATACGATTGAAGAGGCCGTAAAAGGCAGAAGTTCGCTGAATATTCAAATGAGTTCTTCCGTAGTCAACTTGGGTGAAGTCGTTGCCATCGGTTACGGTACTCAGACTCGTAAAGAGATTACCGGTTCTGTTGCCAATGTATCGGAAGAGAATTTCAATAAAGGTGTCAACCGCGATGCTTCTGACTTGTTGCAGGGTAAAGTGGCAGGTTTGACGATTACATCAGGTTCTGGTGATGTAACTCGTAGTTCTCAGATCCGCTTGCGTGGTACAAACACATTGCAGAATGACAACGGCCCGATGATCGTTATCGATGGGGTTCCGGGTGGTGATATGTCAACTGTATCTCCGACCGATATCGAATCAATCTCTGTATTGAAAGATGCCTCTTCAGCTGCCATCTACGGATCTCGTGCTGCCGGTGGTGTTATCTTGATTACCACAAAACGCGGTTCAGGCGCAAAGACCCAAATCAACTACAACGGATATGTTACAGCCGACATGGTTGCCAACAAACCAGACATGTTGAGTGCTTCAGAATGGCGTGCTGCCAACCAACAGTTGGGCAACGATATCAGCGTTTACGACAATTACAATGCAGACACAGACTGGTTCGGTGAAATGCTTCGTACAGGTATTTCTCAAAACCACTCCCTCTCTTTGTCTGGCGGTTCGTCAAAGAGCAACTACCGTGCATCTTACACCTACTTGGATCGTAAAGGTATTGCAAAAGACAACTGGATGAAACGTCACAGTTTCCGCTTCCAGTTCCAGCAACGTGCCATCAACGACCGTTTGCGTATTGGATTAACTGGATCAACTACATTGACAGATATGCAGATGCCGTTCTCTGATGACTATATTTTGGCATACAATATGCTTCCTGTTTACCCTGTTTATAACGAAGACGGTACATTCTTTACAGATGCCAACAAGAACTACAACCAAGGTAACCCCGTTCAGAACCAACAACAGAACTACAAGAAGAGCAGCAACTCTTACTTCTATGGCCAAGGTGATGCTCAGTTCGAAATCATTGAAGGCTTGAACGTAAAAGTGAACTTGTACAAGAGCCGCTTCATGAACGACTACAAACAGTGGGAAGATCCTGAAAACTCTTTAGGAGATGACAACAACGGTAGAGCCGTTAGACGCAATATGAAATGGGACCGCGACTTGATGGAATGGACAGCTAACTACAACAAGGTATTCGGTTCAAACGAGCAGCATAAGATTGACGCCGTATTAGGTTATTCTTGGGAATCAAACTCATACGGTAGCCAAAGGGCAGAAGCTACCAACTTCGCCGTATCAAGTATGGGAGCCGACAATATCCAGGCAGGTAACAACTTGAAGATCGGCAATGTTACTTCAGACAACAACAACTATAAGTTGATCTCTTTCTTCGGACGTGTTCACTATAGCTACAACGAACGTTACATGATTACTGCAACTGTACGTCGTGATGGTTCTTCCAAGTTCGGTGCCAATCACAAATGGGGTATCTTCCCGTCAGTATCTGCAGCATGGGGAATCTCTCAAGAAGCATTCATGCAGGATATCAAATGGATCACAGACTTGAAATTACGTGCAGGTTATGGTGTAACCGGTAACCAAGATGGTTTGCAACCTTACAAATCATTGCAGCTTTACGAAGCATATGGTACATATTACAACAATGGTTCGACTGCTACTTCTTTCCGAATTTCTCAGAATGCCAACCCGGATTTGAAATGGGAATCAACTGCGATGTTCAACATCGGTTTGGACTTCCAGTTGTTCAATGGCCGCTTGGGTGGTACCATCGAATACTACGACAAGAAGACTTCCGACATGCTTTATAACTATTCAGTTCCGACACCTACCTACGTTTACAACAAGATTGCAGCCAACGTAGGCGATATGAGCAATAAAGGTATTGAATTGGCTTTGAACTTGGACGTTGTCCGCAACAAGAACTTCACTTGGAACACGGCTATCAACTTGTCTCACAATGCGAACAAGATCACGAAACTGTCAAGCGACTTGTATACTACCAGCCGTGTATATGTTGGTGATCCATGGATCCGTGGTGCATCAGGCGTTACTTCTCACGTAGTTGAAGAGGGTTATCCCGTAGGCCAGTTCTATATGTTGAAGTGCGACGGTATCGACGAGAACGGTAAGTTCATCATCGAAGATATCAATGGTGACGGTCAGATCACAGACGATGACCGCACATATGTAGGCAGTGCTCAGCCGGATCTGACATTTGGATGGAACAACACCTTCTCTTGGAAGAATTGGGATGCCAGCTTCTTCATCCGCGGTACAATCGGCAACAAAGTATTGAACAACCCGGTTGCAGCTTATGGCAACAACACCTATATCAGTGGTTCAAACGCCATGAAGAACGACAACCTGCTGACAATGCGTGAAAACTCCCGCGTTTGCTCATACTATTTGGAAGATGCTTCATTCGCCCGCTTGGACAATATGTCAATCGGTTATACATTCAACACAAAATCTATCGACTGGTTGGATAAAGCACGAATCTATGTAGCAGCCCAGAACTTGTTTGTCATCACAGGTTACAAAGGGTTGGATCCTGAAGTTGAACTGTTCCGCGGAGAAGCCAGCGATGATAACGCCGGTTTGTCTCCCGGTATCGAACCTCGTAACTACATGCCGAAGGCACGTTCATTTACATTTGGTGTTAACTTAACATTCTAATTTTTAACTTGAATCAATTATGAATAAAAAATTTATCATATCAGCTTTGACATGCGCTTCATTATTCTCTGTGATGCCGGCATGTACAAACCTCGATGAAGAAGTATACGACAAGCTCCCGGCCGAGGAGTTTGGTAAAACCGAGACTCAGGTAAATGCCTTGATCGGTACAGTTTACAAAACATTGAAGGTCTATATGGCAGGAGGTAACTTCCTTGCTTTGGACGAAATGGCAGGCTCAAGTGCCGTAACCCCTACCCGTTATGGTGGCGACTGGTACGATGGCGGTCAGTATCGTGAAATCCATATGCACACCTATACAGCTCAAACAAGTGCCATCAAGAGTGCATGGTCAAATGCTTCTGAAGCTATCGGTACTTGTAATGCCAACATGCAGGTGGTTCAGAATGCAACGGTATTGAACGATGCTGAAAAGAAACAGGCTGTTGCTGAAATCCGTGGTGTTCGCGCCTTTTGGATTTACAAGATGATGGACGAATGGGGAAATGTCCCATTGGTAACAGACTATGACGACAAAGAGTTGCCTACTTGTCAAACTCGTCAGACAGTATTCGACTGGTTGCTCAAAGAAGTGAATGAAATCGCCGAACAATGCCCTGACAGAGCCGGAAACTATGCGAAGTTCACAAAGGGTGCAGCCTATACATTGCTGGCTAAGTTGTATTTGAATGCTGAGGCTTGGGGCGTAACATGCTCTGATCCTTACACGAAAGTAATCGAATGCTGTAACAAAGTCATGGCAATGGGATATATCTTGGAACCGAATTGGAAAGACAACTTCTCTTTGACAAATGAAAATTCAGGTGAGGCTATCTTGTCTGCTCCTTATTCTAAGACAGACACCGATAAAGATAATCGTAACCAGTTGATGAACCGCACGCTACACTATAAGGACTATTTGGCATTGGGTAACACTGCCAGCAGTACTTGGAATGGTGTTTGCGCACAACCGGACTACGTAAAGCAGTTCGATGTAGAGGATCCTCGTTATGAAGGAACGTACTTGATCGGTATGATGTACGATAAATCTACAGGCCAGCCGGTTATCACTGACCACGGTTATGAACTGAACCATACGATAGAGGTGACAATGATCCCGGGTACTGAATACGACGGTACAACTTGGGGAGCTGTCAACCAGCATGATGGTGCTCGTTGTATTAAATGGACATTCGCCGACGACTTGGTAGATGCCATGGAAAATGACTTCCACATTTGGCGTTATGCTGATATTCTGTTGATGAAAGCCGAAGCATTGCTCCGCAGCGGTGGCAGCACAGCCGATGCAACAGATTTGGTTAACCAAGTTCGTTCTCGTGCTTATGGTGACAGCAACCACAACTACTCAACCGTAACATTGAAAGAAATTCAGTTGGAGCGTCGCTTCGAGTTCGCATGGGAATTGCAATCTCGTCAGGATGATATCCGCTTCGGTTGCTACGATAAGGATATGTGGTCTTCATCAGGCTGCCCGAGAAAGACAGACGACTACTTGAAGTTGTTCCCAATCTCACAGGATGCATGGCAAACAAACTCAAACTTGACGCAGAACCCGGGTTACGCATCCTTCTAAGTAAACAGGTAATATCCGTATAAACTCTCCGGCGGGAGAAAGACAAATTAGTCTTTCTCTCGCTGTTTTTATATTGGAAATCCTCAAGTTTTGAAACCTCCACCGGATATTTCAAAAAATTTGTTCGACACCGAACTACAGTTTCATGCCGAACAAACTGCAGTTTGCTCGGCATAAAACTGTACGAAACCGGGAAAGGAAAGAGAAAAAAAAGGCGGTTGCATGAGATTTACTCCATACAATCGCCTTTCTTTTTTCCCATAAAAGGGAATATACTATTCAATATTCTTGCGGATCTTCGTCAAAAAGTTCTTGATACCTTCCGAATCGTGACGCTTGATAACATCCAATAATGTATTGAGCTCTTCTTGAATACGCTCAATCTGACGAGGTGTTCGCGGATTGAAAAGGATTTCCGTCAGCAGGTAATCGTCTTCCGACAATAATCCACGGGCAATATTCATATGCCGCTTGAAGGTCGTACCCGGCGCATCCTGATGTTTCATCGTAGCGGCGAAGACCATGGTCGATGCAAATGGAATACCCAACGAGTAAGCTACCACCTTATCATGTTCTTCGAATGTATATTCCCGAATGTTCAAGTGCAAGCGACTGTATATATCCTTGAAGAAAATCTTTCCAAGGTAATCACCTTCCGAGATAATAATCGTATTTTCACAGCTCAAATTACCCAAGTTGGCAAACGTTGGTCCAAACATCGGGTGAGTTGAGACGTAGCGAAATCCGCATTTCTCGTAAAACTCTTGCAGATGTGTCTTGACTGAAGCAATATCGGAGATGATACAATTCGACGGGAGAGAAGGCATCACCTCTTCAAAGGCATCGATGGTATGGTTCAATGTCACACAGTTGATGACCAATTCCGGATTGAAAGCCTTTACCTCTTCCGGATTCTGCATACGGATTGCGTTATAAATAAAACGCATCCGCTTCGGATCCTTCTCCAACACGGCCACTTCATGGTCGAAGCTCAGCAGGTCTGAGAAGAATGATCCCATCTTACCGGCACCTAATATCAATATTTTCATGACAATTTACTTACTTTCATTCATGATAATCATCTGCTGACGAACAGACTCCTCGTGGATTTCTTTCAAGATTTCCTTAACGAACGCCGGATTCAGCTCCATCTGCTGTCCCATACTTGAGCGTTTTTCAAGAATTTCGCTGTAACGGGGAGACTGTAAGATAGGCATATTGTGTTCTTTCTTATAGACACCGATTTCACATGATACGCGCATCCGTTTGGCAAGAAGCTCAAGAAGATGCTCATCGATATTATCAATTTGACGACGGAGCTCGCTTAAATTCTCAGTTGTTTGGTTTGATTCGCGGATAACCAGCAGATTCAACACATAATCCAACACGTCAGGAGTAATCTGTTGTGAAGCATCACTCCATGCAGCATCAGGATTGCAGTGCGACTCGATGATCAAGCCGTCGAAGCTCAAGTCCATTGCCTGCTGACAAAGAGATGCAATCAGCTCACGCTTGCCACCGATATGAGACGGATCGCAGAAGATCGGAAGATTCGGCATGCGGCGACGCAATTCAATTGGGATATTCCACAATGGCAAGTTGCGGTATATTTTCTTGTCGTATGAGCTGAATCCACGGTGAATAACGCCAAGACGTCTCAAGCCTGCCCCGTACAAACGCTGAATGGCACCAATCCACAACTCCAAGTCCGGGTTAACCGGGTTCTTGATCAAGACAGGGATATCAACGCCTCTCAAAGCATCGGCTACCTCTTGTACGGCGAATGGGTTTACCGTCGTGCGGGCACCGATCCATAAGAGATCGACTCCGGCCTTCAATGCCTCGAACACATGATCTTTTGTCGCCACCTCGGTAGCCGTATACATGCCCGTTTCTTCTTTCACCTTCTTCAACCATGGCAAACCGACTACGCCAATTCCTTCAAATCCACCCGGTTTTGTACGCGGTTTCCAAATACCGGCACGAAATATTTTGATACCTTTCGAGGCTAATTGATGTGCTGTATTCAACACTTGCTCTTCCGATTCAGCACTGCACGGACCGGCAATTACGATAGGACGCTTTGAATCTACACCCGGCAAAAGGATCGATTCCAATTCCATCTGTTCCATAATCTTTTATTTATTTCTTATGTTAATATATTTTCTTGATTCTATCCAATGCCTTTTGTAGCATGGTATTGTTGCAACAAAGCGAAATACGAATGTAACGATCGCCTTGAGAGCCAAAGATAAAGCCCGGCGTCAAGAACACATTTGCTTCGTAAAGCACCTTGTCTGCCAATGCTTCGCTATGAGAAACCGAGTCTGGAATGCGTCCCCAAAGAAACATACCTACCTGATTTTCATCATATTCACAACCGATGGCATGCATGATCTCGCCCGCCAACGCCCGACGGCTGCGATAGGTCTCGTTCATTTTGTCATACCATGCTTTCGGTGCTGCCAATGCTGCCACGGCAGCATATTGCATCGGTTTGAACTGACCGGAGTCGACATTGCTCTTCACCTTGAGAATCCACTGGACAAACTGTGCGTTGGATGCCAACATCGCCATACGCCATCCCGGCATATTGTGTGCCTTGCTCATCGAATTCATTTCGATACAAATCTCTTTCGCTCCAGGAACACTGAGTATACTTAGCGGGTGTTCGTTCAAAATGAAGCTATAAGGATTGTCATTGCAAATAATGATCTGATGTCGACGACCAAAATCGACCAACTTTTGGTACAATTCCATGCCGGCATTGGCTCCGGTTGGCATATTCGGATAATTGGTCCACATCAACTTCACACCGGAAAGATCCATCTTTTCCAGCTCATCGAAGTCAGGTTGCCACCCCAATTCCTCTTTCAATTCATAATGAATCAACTTGGCTCCGACCAAATGGCTGACGGAACTGTAAGTCGGATAACCCGGATTGGGGACCAAGACGCCGTCTCCCGGATTTAAAAAGGCCAATGAGATATGAAGAATACCCTCTTTCGATCCGATCAACGGCTGGATCTCCGTCTTCGGATTCAGTTCAACCCCGTACCATGTCTTATACCAATTGGCAAAAGCCTCACGCAATTCCGGAATGCCGACATACGGTTGGTAGCCATGTTCGTTCGACTTCCGTGCATGTTCGCACAACGTTTCTATCGTATCTTCCGAGGGAGGCAGATCAGGACTACCGATGCCCAAATTGATCACATCCTTACCGGCAGCATTCATTTCGGCCACCTCTTTCAGTTTCCTCGAGAAATAATACTCTTGCACACTGCTGACGCGGTCAGCAGGAACGATTGTCTTCTTACAAGGATTGTCTTCCTTCTTCATACTCACCTAATATTTTTAAATCTTTAGTCAACGGACGAATGGCATCCAATGCCTGGCGATAGCGTGTATAATCGTTGAATGTCAAATTGATATAGAAGAGGTATTCCCATTCCCGACCAATGATCGGCAACGATTGTATTTTTGTTAGATTCATGTCGTAGAAAGAGAGAACGGAAAGGATTTTGGAGAGACTGCCGACTGAGTGAGGCAGGGCAAATACGAGGGAGGCTTTGTTCTTGATCGAATTCTTCTGCAACTCGTCGGCCGTCCAACGGTCTGCTATTGCCAAGAACCGGGTAAAGTTTCGTTTGTTGGTCTCAATGCCTTCTGCCAACACCTCCATGCCATAGATTTCAGCGGCCAATTTGCCGCAAATAGCAGCGTGCCCCTCCATGTGCTGCTCAGAAATCCAACGGGCACTGCCGGCCGTATCCTCTTTCTCTACCACCTTGGCACCGGGTAATGTCTTCAAAAAATCGGTGCATTGCATCAAGGCAATCGGATGAGAGTTGACCTCTTTGATATCTTCCAGTTTCGTACCGGGCAAAGCCACCAGCGAATGAGAGATTCGGAACTTATACTCACCAATAATACTAAAGTTGCTTTCCCGTATCAACTCATGATTCTGCAACAAGCTACCCGCAATTGTATTTTCGATGGCCATCAGTCCGATAACATCCGGGTCTTTTTTGATCGTCTGAATCACATCACTGAATGTATCGCACGGAATCGTTTCCACTTCATCCTTGTCGAAATATTTCCGGGCTGCTATATCATGATAGCATCCTGCGATACCTTGAATTGCTACTTTCCTTTTCATTCTATTTTTTACTATCTTTAATTCAGCCACAAGTAACAAAAAAAGTCCCACCGTTTCCGGCAGGACTTTATATTGCTATCGTCACATTTTCAATCACCAATGCTTTACATACAAACTCCTGCCTTCACCTTGCTATTAAAGTAAAAGTAATAAAAGTAATATGAAAAGCTAAATCGAGTCATTATTTATTGTTTTTTAGACACGGCAAAAGTAACATATTTTTTTCAAATACAAGAGAAAAATGATATTTTTTTCATCGTAACCACCATTTTTCTTTTTCCTTTTAAATAATGACCCGGTTTTAGTTACCGAAACAAGCGCACCACCAAGTCAAAATTCGAGTCGCGGAAGCTATTCTCCCACGGTGCCGAATCTTTTTGCTCGGCACGACTTTTCATCAAGCCCGACGCTTTTTGTGTGTCGCCCTTGTAAATTGCTTCGCACCACTCGACAGTCTTGTTTCCGACGAACTGCTTGCTCCACGAGTTGACCAACGTATTGGCTTCCGTTTCTTTGCCAATCTCACGCATAGCCAAAGCCGAAAGCAGATTGGCTGTACCGAAGTTCTTCGAATGGCTTACCTTATCCGCCACTTTCTGATAGAGAGCTTTTGCCTCATCTGCTTTGCCTTGTCCTGCATAAGCTTTAGCCGTCAAATAATTCTCCAGGCGGTCGTCTATCTGATCGTCATAAGGTTTGCCCACGCCCAAGTTCTCAGGCCACTCTTTTGATGCCTCAACCGATTTCAACACCTCTGCATATTTTTTCTGCGAGAGTTTGTCCATTGCCTGATAAAGGTTGGCATCACGATAGACAGCACGGCCGGCGTAAGCTCCTTCGTTCGGCAACACTTGCAATTTCTTCAGCAAGGAGATACAAGAAGCATACTGCCCTGTTTCACACAAGCCCTTGGCATATTTCAATCCCAAATAGTAGTTTTCCGGGTATTTGCGCTGATACTTCTTTCCGACTTCAGCTACTTTATTCCAATCGCCCGCAGCGGTGTAATAATTTTGCAGAGCCAATGCCACACGCCATGAAGGATCAATGCTTTCAGCCTTTTGGATATCCGCCAATCGTTCTTCACCTTGTTTCAACAGGGCACGCGACAAATAGAACGGAGCAAAGTCCGTCGGTTCACATTGGGCAAACAACTCTTTCGTCTTGTCCGCTTGTTGGTTAGCCCAATAGATCAAACCTTCGTAATAACGAATCTTCCAATTGTCACTTTTCGAAGCAGCCCAATCCAAAGCCTTCAACGTTTCCGGACGGAAAGGGAAGACGCTCTGCGGAGAAAGCGAATTGGCGGCTTCTATTGTTTTGCCGGCTTCGTCATTCATTCCCATTTTCGATTGCAAATAGGCTGCCCTATAAAGAGCGATCGGATAAGAAGAGGCACATTGATATAACGACAATGCTTCTGTCAAGCAACCCACGTTCTCATACCACCCCGCGATCTCCATATAGGTTTCGAACGGAAGTTCGTTTCGGATCAACGACTCGAATTTACTCAAATCATTGCTGTTTTCCAAACAAGTCTGCTCAAAACGAGCCGGATGATAGAGTGGCAATTTCTTCAATACAAGATCAATCTGCTCTTGCGCCTTGGCTTTTTGCCCGGTCTTACGATAAGCCACCATCAACAACTGGCGAGCGTGGAGATTCATCTCGTTGTATTCCAAACTCTTTTCGGCATAATGAACCGCTTTTCCCCAATCTTGATCCAAGGCATACATCTCTCCCAATTGCTCATAAGCAGCCGTACGGACGGATGTCGAATAAGAGGCAATGGAGAAAGCCGCTTTTGCTTCAGCAGCATGACCCAAAGCCCGGTTCGTCAATCCATAGAAATAGTTGGCATCACCATCGTAAGTGTTCAAACTCAAAGCCTTCTTTGACACCTCCAAAGCCTCTTGGTAGCGGCCTTCGCGGTAGTAGAGCGAAGCCAAACGGTCCAAAGCCGGAGCATAATAAGCATCTTTCTCCAAGGCCTGCTTCAGCTTCACTTCGGCTTGATCCAAATATTTTTGGTTCAGCAACTGCTCTCCTTGTGTATAAAGGCCAAAAGTAGAATTCCAATCGAATGCCTCCGGAGTTTCCATCGGACGCTGCAATTCATAATCTTCCTTGATTTCCGAGTAAACCAATCGGTTATCTCCCACCACTACCTTCAGATGACCTTCCGGCACTTGAACGGATGCTTCCAAAGTGGTCGGCTCCAATACCTTCGTCGATAAGGAGAGCGTCTGCACTAACTTGCCGTCAGCATAAAGTTTGACTTCGTTGGTGCCGGCTTCGAGCGGAGAGAAAGCCAATTTGAGCTTGCCATCGTTGCGGGTCACATGCAATGCTCCGAAGTCGGAAGCCTTGGATACTCCCTGTATTCCCTTGACCGGATACCAATACTCTGTCCATTCGTCTGTCATTTGTGGTGCAAACGAGAAGTGTTTATATGGCGTGAATCCGCTGGCATTGACCGGTTGATTGAACACACGTCCTGATTGCAATTCGATATACTGCCCGGAATCATCCGTCAAAAGGTCTTCCCAAATGCCACCTTCTCGAGAGAGACCCCACAAGAAGATTTTCATTCCTAACTTTTCATCGAAGTCTGCATGGTGGATCGAACCGAAATCTTCACCATGCCAATAGACACCATAATAATCATTATAGTAGCCCAAAACATGATAAGACTTGGAGTTTCCAAAGTCATTCGACTCATACCAACCGATATTATGCCCGTCGTTATCAACCGGGAAGCCGCCTAACTCGCCGGAATGACCAATATAATGGTTACCCGGATAGCAGAACTGTGCATTGTCACCCACACGATAGCCGGCATTCATCCAATGGTAATAGGGTTGATCTACCGACGATTGGTTGAACCATGTCGTATGTGTGGTGAAATAAGCCTTGTCTTTTGGTAGATTTACTTCAACTGTCCAAGCCGTACGCGTCACCAATTCGTATGAGAACACGTAGCAGCTCACGCTTCCGTCCGCTTTCTTTTCTACCCAATAATCGACGGGCGTACTGGATGAGGGAGCATGACCGATGATACCAAAGTTGAATTCTATACCGCCTGATACCCAAGGGCCACGCATGGCGATGTCGCGAAATTTCACTACGCCATTGTCATAGACGAAGGCTTTTCCAGTTGTCTTGTCGGTAGCGCCCCACACTTTGCCACCCACCTCCGGGAACATCGTCAGTTGAATATAGTCATTTTCCAAGTTGACACTCTTCCACGATTGCTCTTTGCCCTCAGCCGAGAAACCGTCAAAGCGGAAGTAAGGGTAGTAAGCATTCGTCGGTTGTGCAATCGGGTTCGGATCAGAAAACGGATAGGTCTTCATCACCTTGTTCTGTTCTTGAATGGTAGCTTGCTGGGCAGCAGCCGGCTGCAAAGCCAAAGCCGCCCAACAAGACATCAGAGAAACAGTCAAAATTCTCTTTCTCATGTTATTCACGGATTAGATTATACTGTTATTATACTGTTATTCTACAACGATCAACCATCCTTTTCCTTTCGGAACGGTGATAGTCTCGCCCACTTTCCAAGTTTTTTCTTCCTGGAAATTCTTAATAGCCGGAGCATGCAATGTCGCTTTATTAGGATCCAAACCAAGAGCGGCCCAGTCGATTTGCAGATTGACTTGTGCATCCTGATCTTCCCACGTAGCCAACGAGATCAAAGTCTTCTCTCCTTTGTGGCGATAGACGGTGGCCAATGTCTTCTCTTTTCCTGTCTTTACAGGATTGTCCGATACCCAATAGCCGATCATGTCGCTGCCTTTCATGCCAAATTCATCCCAGAATTTCCACATGTGGTGGTTGTCTTCGCCGGTGCTTGGGGCACGTCCTGTCATACCATACAACATGCCGCGCCACTTGTTGCCGCCTTCCCACAACATTTCTCCCATCAAACCGTAGGGGATACCTGATACCTCAACGATCCAGAATTCAGGAGGCATGTTATAGTCGAAATATTCACCAAACCAAAGACGATCCAAATAGGGGAAATGTTCGAGATAGAGGTTCGCACTGTTGGCGAAACCATCGCTCTTGTTATACTGATTGGCCGAGTGAAGGTCGATCAATGCGCCCGGATTGTTGCTGTTCAAAATCTTGCGGACACGCTTCATTGACATACGGTCGAAGGCCAAGTCGTCTATGTAGATACCATCGATGCCGACGTTTTTCAGCAACCAATCCAAACCCTCCATATAGTAGTTGTGCCAACGGGAAACACCACTGTTAACAATGGCGGCATCCTTCACTTCAGCAGCAAACCATGCGGCGATATAGTTCTGATCCAAATGTTCCTGCAACCATGAATAGCCTCCACCTTTTCCTTGCGAGAAGATTTCGCCGCCCAAGCTTCGCAAAGCGAAGAGTTCGACACAACTGTTGGACAATTCGCGGACTGTATTGTAAATCTTTACCTTCATATCCAATGCGTGTGCACCGTCAATATAGGCTTTCATCTCTTTCGTCAGCAAATAGGGATAGTTGATGAACGTATTGATTGCATTCGCATGGTGAATATTGACTACAGTTGCACCAAAATTGTGCGCTTCGTCAATGAACTTATAGCTGTGGAAATAGCGTTCCTGCCATTGTTTGTCAGGATTGATGGTGCGGAACGGGGTAATCAAAACATTGAAATAATAGTAGAGACGATCACCCTTCTTGACTGTTCGCTGACCGGAATAAGCGTTTACCTCGGTACCGGTCGAGTTGGAAGCCAACCGGATTCCTCCCTTTCCGTCGTTACACCATGAAGCGGGCATGATGAGCGGTTTCTGATGATAGAAGTTCGTATTCAGCGGACGTTCGTATTGATTGTCATAGAAGCGGAGCTGCAAGCCGGCATTCACATCGCCGGTCCAAACAGCGTCCTGATTCTTCTGCACATCCCATTTCCAATCCAAATTTCTGTAGTATCCACCCTTTTCGCCAAGGCCCATCATGTAGCGAGCCAAGCCAGGCACCAACTCCGTCTGCAAAGCGATATCATTGACCGTTCCGTCTTCGCGAGCAATCAATACCACCTTGTACTCCATATTGCCGTCCGCCTCTATCTGAGCATCCATGTTCATGATGAAGCGACTGTTTTGGTTGGTCGTATGCCATCCGATCGTAGCCGATTTATGTTTGGTAATAGAGAAATCCAAATTCTCCCACTCGCCGCCGTCGGCTACCAAGTTCATAGGTTTAGCCAACATATTGCGGCCCCGGTCGCCGATCTCCGTCATTGTCTCTTCGAAATAGCTCGTGATCTGCTCAGGGAATCCGGCGTCAGAAAGTTTCACCTTGCGACCCAACAACGAGAAAGTATGGTCGTTCACCTCCACCGGAGTATAAGGGGCAATCAACTCATCATCGAAGCCCAACTGAGAGTTCAACCAACGGAGGCGGGAATGACGCCACGGTTCGTTATCTCCATGGTTGGCAATGACGTTGTCGGTCACATGCAATGTCAGCTGTACCTCTTTCGGATCGATGCCATCAGCCGAGACAGTTACCACACCGGAGTAGTCGCCCGATGCCAATTGCTCCGGCACCTGCGTACCCATCCACAGAGCTTGTACTTTGCCTTTCTCGACCGAGCACTCTTTTGTAAAGACTGTTCCAGTAACATCCACTCCCCCCGTATTGAAACAAGTGAAGGCAGAAGCCGGGATGGTCTCGCCCGTCTGCGCATTTTTCAAGGCAGAAAATGTCACTTTGATGTTCTTCACCGCTTGCTGTGTGGCCCACACACCCAACTGAAACGCATAATATTCACCCTTGTCGGCCGTGCCGGTAAACGAATCATGGCGGTCGTCTTCAATCCACTTGTAAGGGATCTCGTCCGTCATACGGATCGGATAGCGGCGATCTTCGGTAAAGAGAATATATTTGTCGGTCGCATGAGCCTTGAGCAGGGCCGATTTTTCCTTGGCCGTAGCAATCACTTCCATCGGATAGAAAGAGTGAAATTGGCTGATGGCCTGATATTGCTCCACTTTGGCAGCAGGGAGCTGAGGGGCTTTCTTTCCACTCAACTTATTGGCTTTCACCCAGTCGGCCGAGGCAGTCTCCTCAAAAGCCGGATAGGTAACGGTCGGATAGTAACGGCTTCCGCTATGCACATTCTTCAGATAGTAGATGTAATACTTACCCGGAATCGTCTGCGGTTGAAATGCCACCTCTCCTTTCTCTTGATTCACTTCGAATCGACATACATTCGTCACCCGTTTACCCGTTTTGGCATCTACTACAATTAAGTTTTTCTGCTCAGGGTGCTGATCATGGCGACGCCACTGCATCGTCGCCAATACCGCATCGCTTGGTTTGTCCACACAAACCACCACGCGATGGTTGCCGAGGGAGTCTGCATCCCACGTGCCTGTACCATACAAAGATGCGACCGGTCGCTCTTGTGCCACAAGCAAGCCCGAACACAACAAACCGGCCAATGAAATAACTATTTTTTTCATCTAAAATTAAATATTATAATATTCCGATTCAAAGATACGAAATATATTACAAAACAGGCAGCGTATTTTTCATAATGTTCTTCTATTTTAACAATCATCCCACTATTTTCTAAAAACAAGATCAAATGCCACTTGATAAGCCGTCGTCAATCAAAAACAAAACATACGCATGGATTGACAAAACAATTCCCGTATTCTGAAAAAGTTTCTCAGGAGAAAACTGCAGTTTATTCGGGGGAAAACAGCAGTTCATTCGGCATGAAACTCCAGTTTTATGCGGAGAAACTTTTCCAAAACTGTCGAGATACTTTTTAACTGTTCGGGAAAAGATTTTCAACGATTGGAAGAAAGAGAATGAAATCACCGCATCAGATGCCAAAAAGTTGCTTAAAAGAAGGGGCAAAACACAAAATGGCAAGAAAAAATTTCGGTTCACTGACTTTATAAAATACACCACTAACGGCCGACACGCTGAAGCGTTTCAAAATAGCCATAAGGCGTTTGGAAAATTCAGATTTTATACATTTCTTTGCTTTAAAGTTTACGCCATGAAGCAACTACCGGGACTTATTGTTTTTCTTCTGTTATGGATGGCCACGGGATGTACTCCTCACGCGGACAAGACGGCACGCCCATTGATAGATCAGGCAGAAGTTCTCTTCAAAACGGATCCGAAGAAGGCATATACGCTGCTGGACAGTATCTCCTTTCCAGAAGGACTCAGCAGCCGGCAAGAGGCGCGTTGGTGCATGCTGATGGGAAAACTGGCCGATTCGATCCAAACACGGTTGCCCTACGTTTACCAACTACAGTTGGCCGACAAGTACTATATGCGACATGGCTCGAAATCGGAGCAAGCATGGATCAAACTCTATTTGGGACAAGCCTACTTGGATGATTGGAATTCGGAGATGGGGATGCAAACCTATACCGATGCTTTCAAATTGGCTATGGAAGCTGCCGACTATGATGCAGCAGGATATGTCTGTTTCTGCATGGGCTATCTTCATGAATATCACGACAATTATCACGAAGCAAAGGGAAAATTCCTGAAGGCTTGCGACTATTTCGAACAGATCCATAACCTACGCGGCGTGGCTCTCTCCTATTTCCATGCAGCGCAGCAATATAGTTATATGGATTCCATCGCACCGGCCTTGCACTATTTCGCATTGGCCGACTCGATCATGTCAATCATTGGCGACAGCGCCGGGTTGTCGGATGTATATAGCGGCTATGGTACCATCTATTTGCAGCAAAACAACTATGATAAAGCCGAGCAATACCAGAATCAATCTATTGAATATCATCCTAATGCGGCCGCTTACTCCGGTTTGTTTGAAGTATACATGAAGCAAAAGAAATTCGACGAAGCGCGGCACGCATTGGAGTTGTCTCAAAACTCAAAGGCATCCGACCCCTACACCCACATCGAAAATATCTATTTGGAGGCCACATTGGAGCATGCTATCGGAAACGATCGGAAGGCATACGAAATGCTTAACCTCTATGTGGATACGACTTATGCCGAGCACATGCTCAAAAACCGTTCGAAATTGGTCGAGGTGGAGAAAAAATATGAACATTCGAAGATTGCACTCGACAATGCCGAGCTAAGAAAGATCAAAGGACGGATGATAATCGTCCACCTCTTCATGTCATTGTCCCTGATTGTCGGTGCAATGATTGCGCTCGTCTTCTTCGGAAAGAAGAAAATGGAAGTATTGAAAGTGCAGAAACGGTTGGCTATTCTCGAGTATCTGCTGTCGAAAGACAAGGAACAATTAGGGGCTCTTCACCAAGAGTTGAAACAACTGCAACAGGCGGGCGTCACACGCGAAGAGATGAGCAAGGTATTCGACGAGAAACAAAAGGAGACCGAACGCCTGAACAATCTTCTTTCAAATCAGCGGGAGAAACTTATCGAATCCGCCCCTGTCATGAAACGATTGCATGAACTCATACAGACAGCCGATCCGAATCAAACAAAATCGCCTATACTGAAACGTGATTGGAGTGCAATCGTAGAGTTGATCAAGATCGTCTATCCGGCAGCCCTCAAACATATCTCCGAATCATCGTTGAGCGAAGCCGAGTGTAAGCTCTGTTATCTGTCGATATTGAAGTTTGATACAGCTGCTATATCCGCCTTATTATGCACACCGACCAATACCATTTACAAGAACCGCCAGCGGATTAAAGCAAAGCTTGCCCTCCCCTCCAATAAGACTTCGCTTTATGACTTTCTGACAGAGTTGATATAAAACACTGTTTATCAGTGTATTTCATTCTGTCATTAACATTCTTTTGTCTCAATGACTATTTGTAACTACTTGATAATCAGCAACAGTTTGTCTCAATTTCTTTTGAAAGAATTTGTTGATTCAATACAATAAACAACAAAACCATTATAAATCAAACTATTAGATACGTTTTTAACTTTTATTTGTCTCAATGTCTTTTTGTAACTATCTGATAATCAACAATGGTTTGTCTTAATTTTTTCGGCAAAAATATTTTTTTCTTCCAAATATCGACCGTATGTTTGCAGCAGAAAAGAGAGACGATTCTGATAGCCATATGAGAGTGGTTCATATAGATGCGTTCATCTTCAAATTTTCCAAGAAAGCACTAAAAAGAATAACTTTTTTACCTATTAAATTATTAATAATATGAAATTCAAATTTTATGCATTCAGCCTTTTGGCTGGAACATTGCTGGCCTGCTCAGAAGATGCAGACATGATAGCAACAACCGAGTTAAACAACACTCAGTTGTTAACGAAGAGTGTGAAGGAGAATTATGGCTTTCAAATTACAACACTTCATGGTATTCCTTGTGTTCAATTTGATAACGATTCTGCTTATCAAGCTCTATTAAATGAAATCTGTACTTTACCAGAGACAGAACAAGAAGCCGTCTTTGCTAATGAAGGATTTATAAGTCAAATTCAAATGATGGAAGAGGTGCGAGCAGAACAAGAAGCTATTGTTGATAATTATGAGAGTGATCTTACTCAACCATTTCCTCATCAACAAATAGAAATGTTTGTGGAAAAATATCAAAAAGATTATCTTTTTAACCCTTATGACTCAACAGATTTCATTCCCAACTACAAAATAAAAGCTCCATACAGAAGCTTCACAAATAAAGAAGGAGTTTTTCTTATTGGTGACAGCTTGGTTCATGCTCCTGAATACACAACTGAAGAATTATTCGGTTCTACGATTATGTTAACAAGGAATAATGAAACAACTGACAAATCAAGCATCAACAAAGCTGAAAGCAAGTACCAAATACCAAATGGTAAATATATCAAAGTTCGGGCTATTGTTTCATTTACCGGAGATTTCAAAGTTGTAGATGGAACAAAAACAAGTTATTACCAAAAGGTTGGCATTGATTACCTTAGCCAATGGAAAAAAGTATTATGGAAAAGTCATAATGGTGACATAATTCTTAGATTATCAAATCTATCCGGTTCGGGAGAAAATGGTGTTGAAGCTTATGATGATAAATCAAAAAGTTATATAACAGCAAATCCATATATATTATTTACACATGTATATGATAAACACCACATGTATTTTGGACGTGTTGGTGAGAAAATATTACTAAGTCCTAATTCAACCCCCAAATATTCGATGTACGGAAATATGGAAATATGGTCAAAGGAGATTCCTGAAACCAACAAAGGGTTAGGAACAATCAAATTAACTCAAAATTAAAAAAATGAAAAAGATTATCACTGTTTTAAGCTTATTATTAGCGGTTTCTGCTTCAGCACAAAAGATGGAGCATGGAGCTTTATTAGGTGTCGGTGCCGGATTCAGCATGCAAGACAAACACAACGGTTCACCTGAAAAAAATGAGATTTGGGGATACAACAATGACACGAAGATCAATGGTTCGATCGGTTATCGTCTTCGTTTTGCTCCCGTCAAGAAATCATTCTATGACGTAGACTTCACTCTTGGATTACAAAGCATGAAGACTTATAAATATTCTGCAGTCTATTCAAATGGTGTAGCGGGACAAGGAAAAAATTACAAACAATTCTTTATGCCTATTGCAGTGGCAGGAAGTTGGAATTATCGATTGACCGACAAGTTTTCTGCCGGGCTCGGTGTGTCACCTATGCTATACGTCAGCCCATCTGTTGCTTTCGATGTGGCAGTTTTAGCCAAAGTCGGCTACCGTGTCAGCAAACATTGTGAACTCGGGCTCAGCTATCAGTATGGATGTACTGATGTGATGAAACATTTTAATATAGAGAACACAAATGGACGAAAAGGACATTTATCAGATCTTCTACTTTCCGTCTATATTCCATTTGCTGCCAAATAAACAATCTATGCAACTAAACTCCTCGAGAATCAATCATCTCCTCTCGAGGAGCGTTTCATGCTAAAAAAAGACGAAAAAATATTTTCCGACAGAAACGCATTATGATTCAGACAATTAGATGTGTTTTTAACTTTTATTTGTCTCAATGATTTTTTGTAACTATCTGATAATCAACAATGGTTTGTCTTAATTTTTTCGGCAAAAATATTTTTTTCTTCCAAATATCGACCGTATGTTTGCAGCAGAAAAAACAAAGGATTGAACGCCATATGAGAGTGGCT
>CAVKMU010000018.1:0-39452 GCA_963657455.1 bacterium | reverse complement strand
ATATCCCCGTCTTGGATCCGGTGAAACAAAGTTTTGTCACTTATCTTATCTATCTCCTTCGAACACATATGAATAGAAATTGGATTTTTTCAAAAAACTGCCATATCTATATATGCAAATATAGAAATTTTCTTCCAATTTACATAAAATAACATCTCTTTCATTTATATTTTCCAAATTATTATCGCAAAAAATTCAATTTTCGTTTAGGAGGTTTGCCGTTTCGTTCGTCATTATTATAAAAAGGGTATACCATGAACAAACAACAGCCACTTGTAGATGAAAAGATATTGCTGGACTATTTTTCCGGTTCGCTATCCGCTGCCCAACAGCAAGAGGTGAAGGTCTGGATAGAAGAAACCGATGAGCATCGAAAAATAGCACGGGATGTTGAGTACATCTATTACGCAAGTGATACGCTTCAAACCATCCAATCTGTTGACAGCCTCAAAGCTCTCGAAGAAGTGAAGCGGAGAATCCACTCGCGGAAAGGGAACCGACCCTCATTTTGGACTTGGGCACAACGGATAGCTGCCTTTCTTGTCATTCCGTTGTTGGTCAGCACGCTATATTTTGCCACGAAAGAGGAGGCCGGCGGAATAGTCGAAGTCCGCACAAACCCCGGAATGGTTGCCTCATTCGATCTTCCTGACGGTAGCAAGGTGTGGCTCAACTCCCACTCTTGTCTCAAGTATCCGAAAAGATTTACGGGAGCGAATCGCCAGATTGAGTTGGACGGTGAGGCCTATTTTTCCGTACAAAAAGACAAATCAAGGCGGTTTGTCGTCAACACTCCTTTTCATCTGAAGGCAGAAGTGCTGGGCACCGAGTTCAATATGGAAGCCTACAAGGAGAATAACCGGGTAGTCACGACATTGGTATCGGGTTCTGTCAGGGTATCGTTCGAGAGCAAAAATGAAAAAGAGGAGATCTTTTTCATGAAACCCAACGATGAAATTTCATACAATACGGTCACAAAGAAAATCAGTTTGAACAAGCCCTATCTTCCGACAATGACGGCCTGGAAAGATGGTCTTGTCATTTTCCGGGACACGCCATTTGAAGAGGCTTTAAACATACTGAGCAAACGGTTCAACGTCGAGTTTATCGTGAAGAACGATCTGCTATACGAGAATTCATTTACCGGATCATTCGACGGGCAGCATCTTCATCTGATCTTGGAGCATTTCCGCCTTTCGTCAGGTATCCAATATAAATTTGTTGACCCCAAGACGGGAGCAGACAGCGTTTCTCTAAAAACTATTGTGGAACTCTATTAAACAACTTATGTAAAACCTAAAATCAAGTAAAACATGAAAGCATTCAAACCTCCATAAAACAAGAATCGGTTATAAAAAACATACGGAAAAATAGTGGCGTATTTCTCCGTATGAAAAAAAGATAACTAAAGGCTTGTTTGGCGACAAGCCTAAGCAACTGATTTTTTTAACTCTAAAATCACTCACAAATTTATGGCAAAATATTTTAGCATCCAACATTTCAGGGCCGAGAAATCCATATTCAACGTCTTGAAAAAAACACCTTTAAGTATGAAGATCACGGCAATCATGTTATCAACGTGCATCGGACTGACCTATGCTTCGGAAAGCTACAGTCAGAATACAACACTGACGCTGAACGTCAACAACAAAACAGTCCAATCCGTTTTAGAAGAAATTGAGAAACAGTCTGAATATCACTTTTTCTACAACAACAAGCAAGTCAATACGAATCGCGTTGTCTCCATCAAAAGTACCGACAAAGATGTATTCAGTATCCTCAACGAACTTTTCAGCGGTACGGATATCAGTTATAAAGTACTGGACAAAAGCATTATACTATCGCCCAAGACAACCCTGTCAAATGCCGTGGTGCAACAATCCATCAAAAGCATATCGGGTACTGTCACTGACACCAAAGGCGAGCCAATCATCGGAGCTAATATCATTCAGCAAGGATCAACGAATGGAACCGTGACCGACATCAACGGACAATTCAACCTGTCCGTTCCCGAGAAATCGACTTTGGTCGTCTCCTATATCGGCTGTGTTTCAAAAACAATCACCGTCGGAAATCAAACCATCTTCAACATCCGACTGGATGAAGACTCACAAAATCTGGACGAAGTCGTTGTTACAGCTTTGGGTATTACACGCTCAGAAAAAGCCCTCGGATACGCCACACAGAAATTTGACGGAAACGAACTTCAAAAAGTCAAGGGAACCAACATCGCAACAAGCTTGAGCGGTCGGATTTCCGGCTTGCGCGTCTATAACTCTACCGAATTCGGTGTGGCTCCTACCATTAAATTACGCGGAGAGAATCCATTAATCGTGGTAGATGGCGTACCAACCAATCAAGCATTCAGCGATTTCAACCAAGATGTCATCGAAAACATCACCGTTCTGAAGGGAGCCACTGCATCAGCGCTTTATGGTTCGAGAGGTGGCAACGGAGCAATTATGATCACCACCAAGAAAGGTGGTAAAAACGGATTCACCGTTGAGGTAAATACCAGCAACATGTTCAACGCCGGTCAGCTGAAGATTCCGGAAGTTCAAACCTCATACAGCTCAGGGTCGGGTGGAAAATTTGACAATGTCGACTATGTTTGGGGCGACAAGCTGGATATTGGCCGCGTATATACGCAATGGGACCCCATCAAGAAGGAATATCGCGAGATGGAATTGACATCAAAAGGGAAAAACAATTTCAAGAATTTCCTGGAGTTCAGCATGATAAGCAACACAACAGTAAGCGTATCCACCAATAGTGAGAACGGAAGCATTCGCGCATCGCTATCCTATCTGTATGATAAAAACCAATATCCCAACACAAAGAAAAACAAGTTTTGGTACAACATCGGCGGAGAATTGAAATTGGGCAAAAAGGCAAGTTTGGAAGGTAGCTTGAACTTCACTCAAGAGTCGGCCCCCAATACCGCAGGATATGGTTACGGTACAGGATACATGTACAATATATTATTGTGGACCGGCACGGAATATGATCTGCGCGATTACAAAGACTATTGGCTCATTCCGAATGAAAAACAGAATTGGCCCTACACGGATTGGTATGACAATCCCTATTTCGAAGCTTACGAGAAGATCAAATCAATCAACAACTTCACCACCAACGGTTCATTGTCATTCAAATATGACATTCTCTCATGGTTAAAATTGCAGTTGCGCGCCGGAGGTGTTGCCTATGCCGACAACTCCGTTAGCCGCTCTGCTGTCGGAACCATCTCCAAAGGTCGCGGAGGATGGAAAGACGGTGCTCTGGGTTATTACAAAGAAGGAAAGGAGACCGGCTACACGATGAACTACGATTTCTTCCTTCTCTTCAACAAAAAATTCAGAGAGTTCAGCATTGACGGATTGTTGGGCAGTTCATTGTATTACACGAAGACCAATGAATTGGAAGCAGCCACCAAAAACGGATTGTCGATACCGGGCTTCTATTCGATAAAAGCCTCTGTCGAAAGTCCGACAGTAAGTGCAGAAACCACCAAAAAGAAAGTAAACAGTATGTTCGGAACGTTGACGTTAGGGTACAAAGACACCTACTATTTGGAAGCAACCGGGCGCAATGACTGGTCGTCTACCCTACCCAGTACCGACAAATCCTACTTCTATCCGTCGATTGGTCTTAGTGTTATCCCGTCCAACATCCTTCACCTTCCCGAATGGATACCATTCTGGAAGTTAAGAGGCTCATGGACTGTTTCAAAAACCGACTTGGGAATCTACGATTTGAATACGGCTTATACCATACAGCAGAATGTTTGGGACGGATTGAACACGGCCAGTTACCCGAATTCCATCCGAGGCCATGTAAAACCGATCACCAACCGCACCTGGGAGATCGGAACAAACGCCTCTTTCCTGGAGGGTAATCGATTGCGTTTAGACGTCAGCTATTTCAATAAGCTTACTTACAACAATACGATCAAGCAGACCATTTCATCGTCGACCGGCTTCAGTTCCCGCTTAATGAACATTGATGAAGAGTATGTACGCAAAGGAGTGGAGCTGACAATCGATGCAACAGCCATCAAAACCCGCGATTTTTCTTGGGATTTGTCACTAAACGTATCGTCCAGCAAGCGGTATTACGCTAAATTGGATGAGGAGTTCAGTGCCGATAACCTCTGGACCTATGTGGGAGCCCGCACGGACCATTACACTTACAAGGGGTATGAAAAAGCCCCCGATGGGAGCTACATTATCAACAGTAATGGCTTGATGACCAGAAGCCAGTACGCAACATTAGTCGGTTACACCGATCCGAATGTGGAATATGGTCTGGCAAATGTTTTCAAATACAAAGACTTCACCTTGACATTAAACTTCGATGGGCGCATCGGTGGCAAATCTTGGGCCAATACGGAGTTTTACATGTTAGAGACAGGTGCCCACCCGGATACGGACAACCAATGGCGCTATGACGAAGTGGTGAACGGCAAGAAAAACTACATCGGAGAAGGTGTGAAAGTGGTATCCGGCGAAGTCAAATACGATCAATACGGGCGAATTACTTCCGACACCCGTGTTTTTGCCAAGAACGACATCGAAACATCCTATGAAGATTTCGTAAGAAGCAGTCGAAACAATCCGGACAAACTTGTACAGGACAAGACCTTCCTCAAATTGAGAGAGATGTCTATCGGCTATAACTTACCGAAGAAATTCATTCAGAAAATGAGAATGAAGAGTTGCTATGCCGGACTTATCGGACAGAATCTGTTTGTTTTGACAAAAGATTTCCGATTCTCCGATCCCGATGGCTTTGAAAGTGTAGAGGGAGACGACTTGTCTTCTCCTTCTATTCGGTATGTGGGTGTAAATTTAAAAGTTGAATTTTAAAACATGAGATATATGAAAGTTAAAAATATATTGATCAGCACTTTATCAGTGATATTATTGGCCGGTTGTAACGATTTCGAAGAGGTGAACACCAACCCGGACGCTACAACAAAAGTGACATCGGCCATGTTAGCAACCAACTTGCTTCAGAATATTGCCACGTATAACAATGATACAGGGAAAGGCTTCATCAGGGAGGATCTTTTGGGAAAATATCTGGCATGGACTGAAGCCCAGGATATTGACATCGCTTTCAATCTGTTGGGAAGAGCCAGCTACAGCTCACTGAGCAACCTCCGTAATGCCTCTAAAATGGTGGAATTTTCTCCAACTGAGGAGTTAAAGAACTCGTATACTGCCCTTTCGCATTTCATTCGGGCTTTCGTATTCTTCGATATGACCATGCGTTTAGGGGATATTCCTTACTCTGAAGCCTTGAAAGGTGAAGACGAAGAGATCTATTTTCCGAAGTATGACACCCAAAAGGAGGTATTCATGGGGTTATTGGAGGAGTTGGACGAGGCCGACCGTCTCTTCAGTATCGGAAAAGATTTCGAAGGTGACTACATTTATGGAGGCGACGTGAACAAATGGCGCAAGGCTGTCAACGCTCTACAGCTGAAGATATTGCTCAACCTCTATAAAAAAGTGGACGATACCGATCTGCAAGTAAAGGAAAGAGTCAATAGCTTACTGAACAGCAAGCCCTTGTTCGAGTCAAATGCCGATAATTTCCAAATTGTTTATTCGAACAAGTCAGGGCAGAAATATCCATTCTTCAAGGAGATAAACAGCTTCACCAACAATGACCGAATGACGAACATATTGGTTGATAAACTAAAAGAATGGCAAGACTACCGACTGTTCTACTATGCAAAGCCGACTCCGAATGCAGAGAAGTCAAGCCTGGATGCTTCTTCATGGGAAGCTTATGGAGGAGTTGACCCGACGCTTCCGGAAGCCGATATATTGAGTGTCGTAAACGAAGGGAATGTTTCACAACTGAACGACCGATATGAGGAACTGGCCGAAGGGGAGCCGGTATTTCTTTTAAGCTATCAGGAGCAGAACTTCATTCTGGCAGAGTTGGCCATCAGAGGGATCATCACGAAAGATGCCAAAAGTTATTATGAAGAGGGTATCCGGGCTTCGATGAAATTCGTGTCGGACAATACGCCCGACAATGCTTCGTATCATCACAACCGAAAGATAACGGACGACTATATTGCCGAATACCTCACCCGACAAGGAGTGGCTTTTGGAACAACCTTCCGGCAACAACTGGAACAGATCATTTGGCAAAAATACATTATGACCTTCTTGCAAACGCCTTACAATGCCTTTTTCGAATATCGCCGTACGGGTATTCCTGATTTTCCGATCAATCCGAAATCGAACAGAAATGTTCCGTCCGACAAGATGCCGAAACGATGGATGTACCCCTCGGATGAGTTGAATTATAATATGGACAACGTCTCCAAGGCCATCAATGAGCAATATGGAGGATCGGACGACTACATGGGAGTCATGTGGATTCTTCAATAAAGTTACAAATTCATGAAAAAGGCGGGAGGCACTTGTCCGACTCCCGCCTTTTGTCTACATTTGCGTTGGATCTGTTTCTGCGCTTTGTCATTGATCAGACAAAGCAGAAGAATTTCCGGAAATCAACACAAATGATTCACCTATCAACAGTTTTCACATATGAAAAAGTATCTATTTCTTATTTGGATCATGGGTTTTGCAGCGATCATCTCGTCCTGCACGAACAACCCACCGCAAGAAGCCAAGCAAACGAAAGGCGTTAAGCACGTAATTTGGATCGGTCTCGACGGATGGGGCGCTTACAGTATGGAAAAAGCAAACATGCCCGTAACCAAACAATTCATGAAAGAGGGATCATACACCCTGAAAAAGCGGTCAGTTCTCCCCTCTTCCAGCGCAGTGAACTGGGCCTCTATGTTCATGGGTGCCGGCCCTGAGATCCACGGCTACACCGATTGGAATTCACAAACCCCGGATCTGCCGTCGCGCGTGGTGAACGAGCACGGTATGTTCCCGACCGTCTTCCAACTTTATCGCGAAGCCGACCCGACGGCAGAGATCGGTTGCGTCTACGACTGGGGTGGCATCAAGTATGTCATCGACACCTTGGCTTTCAACTACCATGCGCAAGGACCGGAATATACCGAATTTCCTCATGCCCTGACGGAGATGGCCGTGAAATACATCACCGGGAAAAAGCCGAACCTGTTTGCCGTGATCTATGACAATCCCGACCACGTGGGGCACGAAGCCGGACACGACACCCCCGAATACTACGCCAATCTGAAAGAGTTGGACGGCTATATCGGAGAGATTGTCGAAGCTGTCAAACAAGCCGGCATGATGGACGAGACAGTATTCGTCATCACCGGCGACCATGGCGGGATCAATACGGGGCACGGCGGCAAGACGATGGAAGAGATGGAGACCCCATTCATCATTGCCGGCAAAGGGATCAAGAAGGGTTATTGCTTTGACGACATCAGCATGATGCAGTTCGATTGCGCCTCGACCCTCGCCGCATTGCTGGATTTGACCCAACCTCAGGTGTGGATTGGCCGTCCGATGCCGGTATTCGAATAAGACTTATAAGCTTACCTTCCTAACAAAAAGTCGGGCGACTGCCAATGGGCGATCGTCCGACTTCTGTTTTTTCTCATTTTCCCTTCCGCCTATTCAAGAGGCTCTTGCTATTCTTCGCCTTTCAATACCGGCAAACTGATATGATACTTAACCGATAAGATGCGGGCCAAGAATACGGAAACGGCTGAAACCAACTGCGTTATGTCGGTCGGGAGATGGCAGCGATAGCAAATATAATAGACAACTCCACCGAAGACGCACGCCAGTGCATAGATATCTTTGCGGAAAATCAGCGGCTCTTCATTGATCAAGATGTCACGGATCATTCCACCGAAAGCACCGGTGATCATACCCATGATGATGGCCGTCCAGAAAGGAAATCCAAAATCCAGCGTCTTTGCAATACCAACCACGGCAAACAATCCCAAACCCACGGCATCGAAAATGAAGAAGGTATTGTTCAGCCGAATCACATAACGGCGAAACACCAACACAAAGAGCAGGGCCAAGGCTGAAATGACAAGATAGGATGCCTGCGTCATCCAAAACGGCGTAGTGTTCAACAAGACATCTCGCAAAGTTCCACCCCCTACAGCTGTCACAGCACCTACGACATATGCCCCAAACCAGTCGAATTTTTTGGCAGAAGCCAACCGGATTCCACTGATGGCAAAGGCAAAGGTACCGGAATAATCACAAAAAGTTATAAAATCGATCATTACTTATATTTTGCCGGCAAAGGTATAACTTTTATGGAAATGCGCGGTATCTCCCCGTAAAAATATCCTTTCGACAACACGGCTTTCCACAAGGATGCGAAAAAGGATGGGGTACTTTTTAAAAAAAGCTCGGCATGATTTTCTAAATTGTTCGGCATGATTTTTCAAAAAGCTCGGGAGCTTTTTTTGCCTTGCTCCCGATGCTGTTTTTTCAGCAGATTATCGGGCGTAAAAGAGAACGGGAGCAACGAACGCACACCATGGATGATGCGGATCGTTTCCTTTCCACAGAGAAGGATCTCCATCGGATGACCCGATCGTTCTTCTGCTTCCAACATCACCTGACAGCAGGCACCGCAGGGGGTGATCCCCTCCTCCACCTCGCCGTCCGACCGGGCAATGATAGCCAGTCGCTCGATAGGTACACCGGGGTTGTTGGCTTGTGCGGCAAAGATCGTGACCCGCTCGGCGCAGAGTCCTGAAGGATAGGCGGCATTCTCCTGGTTGCAACCTGTCACCATCTTCCCGTTCTGCAGCATCACCGCCGCCCCCACCTGAAAATGGGAATAGGGAGCATAGGCCCTTTCCGCTGCCCTTTCGGCCGCATCGTACAGCAGTTTTGCATTCAGATCCAACTCGGCATAGGAGAGCTCTTCGTAAAGTATTTCTATTCGTTTCGTTTCCATCTTATTTGTTACATTCGGGTTAAGAAATTGGTTTTAAGATGCCATTTTTTCGTTCGTGCAAAATTAAAACCGACTCTAAGATACGAAAAAAAATAGGTAATGTCTGCATTTTTATGTATGTTTGCAAAAAAAAGGACAAACATGCACCATTCTTGGACTATCTTTGCCGTAACGATAGCCTCGTTTTTCGTGTTTTCAGAGAGAAGTTGGGCCGTCGACACCTCGTTGTCGTCCTATCGCCAATACATCAAGAAATACAGTAACCTGGCCATTGAGCAACAACAAAAATACAAAGTTCCTGCCAGTATCACCCTGGCGCAAGGATTGTTGGAATCCGGTGCCGGAACAAGCGAACTGGCGACGCGGGGAAACAACCATTTCGGTATCAAATGCAAAAACGAATGGACGGGAAAACGCATCTATCACGACGATGATTACCGCGGTGAGTGCTTCCGCAAATACAATTCGGTGACCGACTCGTACGAGGATCATTCGAAGTTTTTGGCCTTGCGCCCGCACTACGCCTCCCTCTTCCGCCTCGACATTCGCGACTACCGCAGTTGGGCCAAGGGGTTGCAGTCGTGTGGATATGCTACGGACAAGTCGTATGCCAACAAACTGATCAAGGTGATCGAAGAGTATGAACTCTATGAATATGACAATGCCCGAAAAACTTCGGAAAAACAGAGCAGCCGTTCGGACTCAAGAGTGAGCTTTTCCACCCCGCACACTATCTACCGCGGCAACGGATTGCTCTATGTACATGCCAAACAGGGCGATTCGCTCGAGAGCATTGCCCGCAGCACCGGCATCAGCGCACGGAAGCTAAGCAAATACAACGAGATACCGAAAGAGTATCCGTTGCAAGAGAATGACATTGTCTATCTCGAGAAAAAGAAGAAAAAGGCCGAGAAACCCCACTACGACTATGTCGTTCAGATGGGAAACTCGATGTACAGCATCTCACAACAGTTCGGCATACAGCTCAACAGCTTGTATAAAATGAACAAAAAAAGCAAAGATTATGTTCCACAAGAAGGAGATGTCTTGAAACTTAGATGACAATCAGAGAAAAAAAGTTATATTTGCAGTCTTAACAATATAAACAATGAGCGATCAACGTTATAATCTGCGCGGTGTATCCGCATCGAAAGAAGATGTTCACAATGCCATAAAGAACATCGACAAGGGTATCTATCCCAATGCTTTCTGTAAGATCATCCCTGACATTTTAGGGGGAGATCCGGAGTATTGCAACATCATGCATGCTGATGGTGCCGGGACAAAATCGTCTTTGGCTTATCTATATTGGAAAGAAACCGGCGACTTGTCGGTGTGGAAAGGCATAGCACAAGATGCTTTGATCATGAACATCGACGACTTGCTCTGCGTGGGTGCTGTCGACAATATCCTCGTCTCTTCCACTATCGGACGAAACAAGCTGTTGATTCCGGGCGAAGTCATATCGGCCATCATCAACGGGACAGACGAATTGTTGGCCGAATTGCGTGAAATGGGCGTAGGTTGTTATGCAACGGGTGGCGAGACAGCCGATGTTGGCGACTTGGTTCGTACCATTATCGTCGACAGTACGGTCACTTGCCGTATGAAACGTGCCGACGTGATCGACAACAAGAATATCCAAGGTGGCGACGTCATCGTCGGATTGGCATCGTTCGGACAAGCCACCTACGAAAAGGCTTACAATGGCGGTACGGGCAGCAACGGATTGACCTCGGCACGCCATGATGTCTTCTCGAAATACTTGGCTGAGAAATATCCGGAAAGTTACGATGCAGCCGTACCGTCTGATTTGGTCTACTCGGGTGGATTGAAACTGACGGATACCATTGAAGAGCTGGGCATTGACGCCGGCAAGCTGGTACTCTCTCCGACACGCACCTATGCCCCGGTGATCAAGAAATTGCTGGATCAGTTGCGTCCGCAAATCCATGGTATGGTTCACTGCTCGGGCGGTGCACAAACCAAGGTGATGCACTTCGTCCACAACAAGCATGTGGTGAAAGACAATCTCTTCCCTATCCCTCCGTTGTTCCGCATCATCCACGAACAAAGCGGCACGGATTGGAGCGAAATGTACAAAGTGTTCAATATGGGTCACCGCATGGAGATCTATATCGCACCCGAATATGCTGAACAAGTCATGGCTATCTCGAAGAGTTTCGGCATCGATGCCCGCATCGTCGGCCATGTGGAAGAGGCAGATACCAACCGTTTGACCATCAAAAGCGAAAACGGCACATTCATCTATTGATAACAAAAACAGAGATTGTTCGCCCGGAAGGCTGCACCCCATAGGAAAGCGGCCCAGGACGAATAAAGAAAAGAAATAAATGGCAGAAAAAAATACACTCCTTGAGCGGTTGGACGGATTGGTGAGCCGATTCGAAGAGGTCAGCACCCTCATCACCGACCCCGCCGTCATCGCAGACATGAAACGCTTCGTGAAGTTGAACAAAGAGTACAGCGATCTGGAAAAAATTGTTCGATCTCGCCAAGCCTATGTTCAGGCTCTTGACGGAATGGCCGAAGCCCGGCAAATGCTGGAAAACGAGCAAGACCCGGAGATGCGCGAAATGGCTCGCGAAGAGATGGACAGCTGTTCGGCCCGCCTCCCGCAGATCGAGGAAGAGATCAAACTGCTGTTGATCCCGGCTGATCCCGAAGACGACAAGAATGCCATCGTCGAAATCCGCGGAGGAACGGGCGGCGACGAAGCAGCCATCTTCGCCGGCGACCTCTATCGTATGTACGTCAAATACTGCGAGTCGAAAGGCTGGAAGATCGCCATCTCCAGCTTCAACGAAGGAGCTGCCGGAGGTTTCAAGGAAATCATCTTCAGTGTAACGGGCGAAAAGGTATACGGTACACTGAAATACGAATCGGGTGTACACCGCGTACAGCGTGTTCCCGCCACCGAGACCCAAGGACGCGTACACACCTCGGCAGCTACCGTGGCTGTCTTGCCGGAAGCCGACGAGTTTGACGTGGAGATCAACGAAGGAGAGATCAAGTGGGATACCTTCCGCTCGGGTGGTGCCGGCGGACAGAACGTCAACAAAGTAGAATCGGGTGTCCGCTTGCGTTACATTTGGAAGAACCCTATCACGGGTGTCAGCGAGGAGATCCTCATCGAATGTACGGAAACACGCGACCAACCGAAGAACAAAGAGCGCGCCTTGACCCGTCTGCGCTCCTTCATATACGACAAGGAGCACCAGAAATATGTCGATGATATTGCCAGCCGCCGCAAAACAATGGTATCGACGGGCGACCGTTCGGCGAAGATCCGTACCTACAATTATCCGCAAGGACGCATCACTGACCATCGAATCAACTATACGATCTATAATCTGTCCGCATTCATGGACGGTAACATTCAGGACTGTATCGACCATCTGATCGTAGCCGAGAATGCAGAACGGATGAAAGAATCGGAATTATAAATAATAATACGTGATAAAACAAGAACATGGACAAGCAACAATTATTTGAAAATATCAAAAAGAAACAATCTTTCTTGTGCGTCGGCCTGGACACTGACATCAAGAAGATCCCGACCCATTTGTTGGAAGAAGAAGATCCTATCTTCGCCTTCAATAAAGCAATCATTGACGCAACGGCACCTTATTGTATCGCCTACAAACCCAATATGGCTTTCTACGAAAGCCTTGGCATCGAAGGTATCATGGCCTTTGAGAAGACGGTCCAATATTTGCGCGACAACTATCCTGACCAGTTCATCATTGCCGATGCAAAACGCGGTGATATCGGCAACACCTCTGAGATGTATGCCCGTTCATTCTTCGAACATATGCACGTTGATGCTGTTACCGTTGCCCCGTATATGGGCGAGGACAGTGTAAAGCCATTCTTGATCTATCCCGAAGCCTGGGTGATCCTTCTGGCGTTGACCTCCAACAAAGGCTCGCACGACTTCCAGCTGACGGAGGATGCTCAGGGCGAACGCCTCTTCGAAAAGGTTTTGAAGAAATCGCAAGAATGGGCCTCAGACGAGCAGATGATGTACGTTGTTGGTGCCACCCAAGGCAAGATGTTTCTCGATATTCGCAAGCATGTCCCCAACCATTTCTTGCTGGTTCCCGGCGTCGGGGCTCAAGGTGGTAGCCTGAAAGAGGTGGCAGCCTATGGAATGAACGACCAATGCGGACTGATTGTCAACTCTTCGCGTGCCATTATCTATGCAGACAAGAGCACATCTTTTGCCATCGAAGCAGGCAAAGCAGCCCAAGCTGTTCAGCAGGAAATGGCCGGTTACTTGAAAGAAAAAGGAATCATTTAATCGTGATGATATGAAAAAGTACGGGAGTCATGCAGCAAAAAGCTGCCTTCTCCCGTCTTATAGAAGATCGCTTGCCAACCATTCCGACCACAATCATGCGGAATAAGCCGAGCACCCCCTATCATCAACATAAAATAGAAATATTGTCATGGAGTTTTCAGCCCAACAAATTGCGGCTTTCTTGAACGGCACCGTGGAAGGTGATCCGGATGTGAAGGTAAGCAATTTCTCAAAGATAGAAGAAGGAAGAGCCGGGACATTGACGTTCTTGGCCAACCCCAAATACGAGCACTACATCTATCAGACAGCAGCCAGCATCGTGTTGGTCAACAACAATTTCACACCTGCCGAGCCCGTTCCTGCCACGATGATACGTGTCGAAAACGCATACGCTGCATTGGCCATCCTATTGAATGTGGTGGAACAGCAGAAGCAAAAACAACAGTCGGGTGTCGATTCGACCGCATTCGTGGCTCATACCGCCGTCATTGATGAGAGTTGCTATGTGGGTAATTTTGCCTATATCGGCGAGAACGCCAAAGTTGGGAAGAACTGTCGCATCTACCCCCAGGCTTATATTGGTGACAATGTAACGATTGGCGACAATACAATCGTTTACCCTCACGTGACAATCTACGAGAATTGCCGGATCGGCAACCGATGCATCATTCATGCCGGTGCCGTGATCGGAGCAGACGGATTCGGATTTGCCCCGGAAGGTGAGACATATAAGAAGATTCCACAACTGGGAAATGTTATTTTGGAAGACGATGTCGAGATCGGAGCCAATACAACCATTGACCGCGCCGTGATGGATTCGACCATCATTCGCCGCGGTGCCAAACTCGACAACCTGATACAGATCGCCCACAACGTCGAGGTGGGTGAAAACACAGTCATGGCAGCTCAGGTCGGTATTGCCGGATCAACCAAAGTAGGCAAGCATTGTATGTTTGGCGGACAAGTAGGATTGGCCGGCCACATCAAGATAGCAGACCACGTCAACTTCGGCGCGCAGTCGGGTGTGATCAGCGACATCAAAGAGCCGACTACGGTACTCGGTGCTCCGGCCATCCAGGCGAAATCGTTCATGCGCTCGAGTGCCATCTTCGGCCGATTGCCGGAAATGTACCGAACGATGGGACAGATGCAACGAGAAATAGAAGAATTGAAGAAAAAACTAAATAAAGAGTAACATGCAGAAGCAAAATACATTGGCTGAAAGTTTCAGCCTCGACGGAAAAGGATTGCATACCGGACTGAATGTCCATATTACATTTCTCCCCGCCGAAGAGAATTTCGGATATAAAGTAAAGCGCGTAGACTTACCTGATCAACCGATCTTGGATTTGGTAGCCGAGAATGTCATCAACACTGAACGCGGCACCGTAGTCGGAAAGAAAGAGGTAATGGTCGGAACCATCGAACATGCTATGGCCGCACTCTACGCCGCCGGTATCGACAACTGCCTCATCGAGGTAAATGCTCCCGAGTTTCCTATCCTCGACGGAAGTGCTCGTCTCTATACCGAGGCCATCCGGCAGGCAGGCATCAAGGAACAAGCAGCCAACAAGCGCTACTATATCGTCAAAAACAAGATAGAAGTGAAAGATGAAGTGACCGGTGCTTCTCTCATGCTTCTCCCCGATGACACATTTAGCGTCAATGTATTGATATCCTACAACTCACCCGTTTTGACCAATCAGTACGCTACGATGGACAACCTCGACCGGTTTGCATCGGAGATTGCAGCATCCCGTACATTCGTGTTCGTCCGCGAGGTGGAAATGTTGCTGCAACACAATCTGATCAAAGGCGGCGACTTGGACAATGCCATCGTCATCTACGACCAAAAGATTCCGCAAGACACCATGGATCGCTTGGCCGACACCATGCATCAACCGCACAAATCGGCAGACGAACTGGGATACATCAGTAACACTCCATTGGTATTCGACAACGAACCGGCACGCCACAAGCTACTGGATGTTGTGGGTGATATGGCTCTTATCGGGCGAACAGTCAAAGGACGTCTCATCGCTACCCACCCGGGACATAGCATCAACAACAAACTGGCCCGCATACTTCGCAAAGAGATCAAGCTGAATGAAATACAAGCTCCTGTCTATGATCCGAATGCAACTCCGATCATGGACATCAACCGCATTCGTGAATTGCTTCCGCACCGCTACCCGTTCTTGTTGGTCGACAAGATCATCGAGATCGGCGACAACTACATTGTTGGTGTGAAGAACATCACTGTAAACGAGCCCTTCTTCCAAGGACACTTCCCGCAAGAACCCGTTATGCCGGGTGTTTTGCAGGTAGAGGCGATGGCACAGACCGGCGGTTTGTTGGTACTGAACAGTGTCGACGAGCCGGAGCGCTACTCTACCTATTTCATGAAGATCGATGCCGTCAAGTTCCGCCAAAAGGTAGTTCCGGGTAACACCTTGATCCTTCGTTTGGAAATGATCACACCTATCCGCCGCGGTATCGCCACGATGAAAGGTTTGGTATTCGTAGGCGACACGTTGGTGAGCGAAGCTGAGTTCATGGCTCAAATCATTAAAAACAAATAAAATCATACCCATTATGAATATCTCTCAATTAGCTGTTGTACATCCTAACGCAAAAATTGGAGAAAACGTGACCATCGATCCGTTTGCTATCATCGAAGAGGACGTTGTGATCGGCGACGGCTGCCATATTTTCCCCCATGCCGTCATCCTGAACGGTGCACGCTTGGGTAAAAACTGTCGGGTATTTCCCGGAGCTGTCATAGCCGGTATCCCTCAAGACTTGAAGTTCAAAGGCGAAATCACCACTGCCGAGATCGGCGACAACACCACCCTGCGCGAATGTGTAACCGTCAATCGCGGCACGGCATCGAAAGGCCAAACCACCGTGGGCAGCAACTGTCTCATTATGGCCTATTCACACATTGCGCACGATTGTGTAGTAAAGAACAACGTCATCATCGGCAATGCGTCCCAGATTGCCGGCGAAGTGGAAATTGATGACTTCGCCATTGTCAGCGGTGGCTCATTGGTTCACCAATTTACCCGCATCTCACAACATGTGATGATCCAAGGCGGTTCACGAATCGGCAAGGATATTCCTCCGTACACGCTGATCGGCCGAGACCCGATTGTCTATTGTGGTATCAATATCGTCGGATTACGCCGCCGCGGATTCACCAATCAGCAGGTGTACCAAATCCAGGATATTTACCGTACACTCTATACACGCGGACTGAACAACACGGATGCACTGAAAGCAATTGAGACGGAATACGACCAGACACCGGAGCGTGATCTTATCTTGCATTTCATCAAGTCGTCCAAACGAGGCATCGTTCGCGGATCTATTGATGAGATCTAACAGACAACTCGCTTGTCAAAGCATAAAAACAAAGGGCCGTTTCAAACCATTGATGCGGCCCTTTTTACGTAAAAGCGGTGTTTTAATTTCAGTTTATTCGGCATAAAACTGCAGTTTCATGCCGAGTGTACTCCGGTTTCATGCCGAACAAACTATCATTTACACCCGAGTTTTGTTCTGTTTTTTGAGAAACTTGTTTGAATCTTTTCGAGACGTTTTTGCAAAGAATATCAATGGGATGTTCCTACCCACCGTCATTTTCCCAACATGCCGCCCTCGTTGTAGCGTTGGTTGTTCGGCAACCCCTTGCGGTTAACGCCCTCTTTCATCAAAGTTTTAAGCTCATTAAGATAACGTTGATAGACACCGCGCGGCGAGGTGCTGTGCTCTTTGCAGAGGGAAGCTGCCATACCAACCACCTCACCCATCATGCCGGTGGTACGCATCACACGGACGGTTCCGAGTGCCACATGGGTGACACTGATATCGCGACCCGCCATGAACAGGTTATCGACATTGCGCGAATAGAGGCAACGGTACGGAACCGGATAGGCATGGATCAGGATATGCTCCGTGACAGCCTTAAAGGGTTCGTCCGGGAAGTGCTGTTTGTTTTCCGGATCCTGCGAATGGAGGTCGATGCTCCATGTGGCGGCAAACGACGCATCCTCGTGTACGACCTGCTTGACAATATCCTCCTCTTTCAAAACATAATCCCCCAAAAGGCGACGCGACTCGCGTTTTCCGGCCACATAAGCCACCCATCCCAACGAGCGATTTCGGTAGGGCGTGTTCTCTTTCAACTCGTTTTTCAGAAAACTCCAATTGGAATAGACCACCAACATTCCATAGTCGCGGATCCGTTCGAAGTCTTTGATTTGGTCAAAATTCATGCCCGTTTCCCATGTCCATTCGCCCATCATCACCTTTTCGCAGTTCTCTTCGTTGAAGGTGATGCCGTACGAAAAGCGTGGGAATGAGGTCGGCTTGGGCTGCTCTTCCGAATACCACTGTACGGATGCCCCCATCGTCATCTTGTCGGCCTTGGCCGGTGCGATGCTTTCTCCATACTCATCCCGGCCTTCGCGCCCCATACGATAGTCGGCTCCGGCCAGGTAACCCACTGTTCCATCGCCCGTGCAATCGGCATAGAGAGGAGCTTTGAAGGCCAGCTCACGGCCGCTCTCCACCTCCTTGGCCACCACGGAAACGATCCGGTCGTTCTCTTTTTCGACCGCAAAGGCATGGTAGTTGAGGAAGAGCGTGACGTTCGGCTCGGCCTTTATCCAGGCCATTTTCTTGTCGTCCTCATAAGTTTCGGCCGGCTGGGCATTGCCTCCCTTCGACGGCCCGAACTCTTTCTGCAAACCGCCTAACTCCTTATAGGGTCCCTCCTCGATGCGACCTCCCAAATGGACGCGGATCTCCGAACTATTGTTGCCACCTATGACGGGGCGGTCGTTGACAAGTGCCACCTTGCAGCCGAGGCGGGCGGCTGAGACGGCAGCACTCATGCCGGCGATACCGCCACCCACTACCACCAAGTCGAACCCCTCGGCCACAGGAGGTGTATCAGGAAGTTGGAGTGCTTGGCGACGAAAGGCTTCGAGAGCCACACCATCAGCGGGGGGAACAGCCGATGGGTCGGTCGTAAAGTAGATGGCATCGCAGCGCCCGTCGAAGCCTGTCAAGTCGTGGAGGCGCACCTCCTGTGTCCTCTCCTTGACCGTCACTTTGCCGGCTGCCTGCCACATCCATGATCTCCCTTCACATCCGAGAGGAGAGGCCAGTTTTTTGTGGCCGACACTCAAGCGGAAGCGGCCGGGCCCCTCGCCGTCATGCCACGGAGAGGTCCAGTTGTAGGTACGTACAAAGACGTAATAGTCACCCTTTTCCGGAAAGGTTACCTCCGTCCATGCATCGTCGACGGCCTTTCCCAAGCCGTGTGCCAAAAGATAGGGTGAGCCCATCTGATCCATAAACTGTTGGTCGACTTTCCAGCCGCCCTTGTGGGAAAAGCTTTCCGCTTCCAACCAAAGATCAGCGGCTTGGGCACCCACCGAAGCTGCCATCAGCAGCAGTGTTACCAATATTCTCTTCATATTTCTGTTTCGTTGTTATCTTTGCAAATATAGAAATATCACTTTTCTTTTCCTACTCCACATGCTACTTATTCATAGGTGAGCCACGTTGTGAGAAGCGCCCCGTCTGTATCAGCTGTAAAACGAATCCAACGGGCGGCAAACGACGTAGGGAATGTGTGGGTCATCTCCTTGCCGGCCTGAAGCTGTTCCACCCGATAGACCATCCAGTCGCCGTTGCCGGTAGGATCGACTTCCACCGTTACCTTCGTAGCCTTGTCGGAAGTCATGCGCAATTGCTTCTTGTCGTAGAAAGCAATCAAATAGGGATCGGACGGCACTCCACGCTGTACTTTCGTATTGACCCAAGGGCCTCCCTCGCCGGTCGGCTTTCCCAAGCTCCAAAGATCGTCAATGGCGCCTGCCCAAACAGCAGCCTTGCCATCGGTCGAGGTGATGATATGCTCATTGTGGCGCACTTCATCGGGGGTAACACCTGTCATAACCAGCAAACCACGGTAGGAAGCATAATCGTTGATGCGGAACGGATGCGTGGCAATAGGACGGATCTTCGCATAGCCGTCGGCATTCTCGGCCGGCAATTCGAAGAAAGTACCCATACAGCTGAAGAGGTCACGCTCCGTTGCCACCTCTCTGCAGATACGAAGTGCCCCACGATCCGTCAACGGCTGCAGCGAAGCATGGCCCACAGGAAGTATCCATCGGCGGTTGGCATCGTCTGTAACATGAATACCCCCCTTGTCGATTTCGACCACGCGCTGCGGGATGGCACACCGTTCGCGGATAAGGTCGGCATTCTCCTTGTTGAGTGTCGGCTCCAATGTCAGGTCAGCTGTCAATGTATAATAGCCAACCTCTTCCTCCTGTCCGTCCTTCTCTTTATTAGCTAACAAGCCCATTGTCCGCTGGTTGTGTCCCAATCCATAGAGCAATCCGCCCAAAACCTCTTTCTTTGTATCCCCTTTTGCCAACCCTTTGAAAAGAGCATCGGCTTGGGTGGTACAGTGGTCGGGCGTCGTATAATTGAAGCTCACCGTTGTTTGGGTAGGGCGATCGGTACGAACCCTGATCCACTCTCCTTGTTCTTTTGCATCGAAAGGCACCCAACTGTCCGCCATTGAGCCAACCATCACCTGCTTGAGCTTCGTCCATTGCCCGTTACCTTGTTTGTCTACCTCGAAGGTATAGGTTACGGGCATCGCACTGTTGTTTTTCACCCATGCCGAACGTTCCGCCCATCCTGCGAAGAGAAACGGTTCGGAAGGTACGTCTGCCGCCACCTCTTCGTGCGCCCAAACGGCCCCTTCGGCGGTGGCGGGTCCGAGCTCATCCGGGCGGGTCAGCGACGTAAACCACAGATTGGAGTTCGATTGTCCCGGCCCCTCTATGTTGCCTTTCGCCTTACGTTTGTTCAAAAACTCTTTTTGGGCAGAGTCATCGCAGCCGAACACCAACTGATCATTCCACCGGGCAAAGTCGCCTATCACCTTGAGATAAGCTGACCGAGGGCGGATGCCGGCACTGTTATCGGCCGTAAAAGTGGCAGGAAAGTTCCAAAACATACCGTGCATCGTCATCAGATAATCGGGGTTTTCCTCCGTCCCTACGTTGCGGATACGGGGCCACTCTGTATTCCAGCCATGGGCTCCGTCGTAACTGTGGCTCGCTTTCGGGAGACGATAGAACGACCATCCGCGTTGAGGGTGGCGCACTCCTACCAAGATTGATTTGTAGTCCCAGCCGTTCACCCATATCGGATCCGTGTCGGGGTGGGCATTGCCATAGATTCCGCCGGGACCTGTCACCTCGGTGAACTGATTGCGGCGCACGACTTTCCACTGTTTGCCGTCCCATTCCGAAAGCGAACCTGCTTCTACATCGAACCGTTTCAGCGCCTCCTGCGTTCCTTCGCCATTGTTGGCATAGACGCCTACGCCCTGTCCCGTATAGAATCCCTTGCCATGTACGCCCGGCAGCAGGTCGTTGATCGGGCCGGCATCGGTATCATTCTTCTTCTGTTGCAACAAATTGCCGTCTTTATAAAGTTCGTGCACGGCCAGGGTTTGCACATCCACTTCATAGAAACCCTCCTCCATCGTTGCAAAATAGATCTTATGGGCGGGGTCTGTCAAGTGGCGGGCATTGGCCGTCATACGGCCCGGCATCTCACTGAATGGAATGACACGCACGTGCCCCACCGAATCAATTGCATACGAAGCTATGAAAAGCTGGTTACTCTCCTTGTGGATCATGCGGTTGGCCGGCGTTCCGCCAATGCTTTGCGGAAAGATTGTCTGCTGCATATCGGGCGAGATGGCATAGAGCTTGTCGCTCGACCCGAGCGGCAAGTGTGGACCATAGGAAGCTATCCACAGCTGCCCGGCCCAAGGAACTACCGCACCCGTTCCGCACTCGCCCTCGTCATTGTAAGTGGCCAATCGCGGATAGATTCCTGATAATGATTCTGGAGCATGTCGTGAAATATCAGTCGAACAGCCGCTTGCCATCAAGAGAAGGGCTGCCATCCAAATGTTTGTCTTCATCTTTTTCTCTGTTTATCCCCAACCCATTATAGAATGTATGGCAATTTTGAAAAAGTTTCTCCCGAGAAAACTCGAGTTTATTCGGGAGAAAACTCGAGTTTCATGCCGAATGAACCGGAGTTTCATGCCGAGAAACTTTTTCAATACTCTCGAGATTGTTCTCATAGAGTGCCATCCTTTCCGCAACCGGTTGGGGTCTGTTTATTATACTATTGTCATTGTTTCTCTCCAACAGATTACCAATTCGGATTCTGCGTCAGCTTGTCATTGATCAACAGATCCGAAGCGGGAACCGGCCAAAGGTAATCGCGTTGCTCATCGAACTTACGTTCGGAGGCCACAACGATGTAACCTTTCTCCACCATCTCGCTCAAGTCGGCAATGCCATCCTCATCAATCGGCGGAATACCACCCAACGGATAGTTGCCCTGCTTCCAGTTCTCGATCAGCTGCTTGTACTCGGCCGACACCTTGTTCTCGTCTCCATCCCACGTGGTAGAGCCCGACCATGCACGGCGAAGGAAATAAGACGGACGGTTATAGACCTTACCGGCTATCCGCCAACGGATCAAATCGGCATAACGGTGCCCCTCCCAAGCCAACTCGATGAAGCGTTCGGTACGAAGGATGGTACGCAATTCCTGTTGTGAGCCGACTGTCACCCGTGGATAGGTCATGCCCGTCCCGTTGTAAGCACGTTCACGAAGTTTGTTGATGGTGGCATCCAGCACCTCTTGCGTGCATTTGTCTTGCTCGATCATTGCCTCGGCATACATCAGCAATACATCACCGTAACGCATTATCGGATAGGTAATCGGCGCACCGGTCAGGCCATTCTCCAAAAACGACTCGTCGATATACTTCTTGAAAAGGAAACCATTGTAGGCAGCATGCTCGGCCCGCGCCTTCGAATCGTTGTTGCCTACTTGCGATTCATCCGACATGCGCATGACCGTGGTTCGGGTCGGATCGGGCGAATATTCATATCCCAACCATGCATAATCCTTCGGGTTATAGGTACCATCAAGGACACTCTTCGTATAAGCCGTGGCAAAAGGAACAATGGTCATGGCCATACGCGGGTCGCGGTTCTCGAAAACATCTTTCGGATTGTAGAGCGGCGACTCATCGATCGGCTTACCGTCCGTACAGGGGTAGGCGCAAATCAGCTCATACGAGGGAGCTTTTTGGCCGCCCCACCCGCCTGAAAGACGGGAAATACAGTTCGCTACGTCGGCACCTGCCCAATAGTATATCTTCAATGCCACATCACCCCGGAAGAAGAAGATCCATTCGTCGGACGAAGAAGCGGTAAAAAGGTCGCGGTAGTTCTCATGCAGCGTGTAAACACCCAAGTCCATGCAGTTTTTCGCGGCCTCGGCAGCCAGTGCAAAGTCGCCGTTGTAGAGGGCAACCCTCGCCTTGAAGGCATAGGCTGCGCCCTTGGTGGCATGCTGCAAGCCCGAATATTTGAGCGGCAGGCGCTCAGCTGCCTTGTCGAAGCATTCGTAACTATAGGCCAACACCTCGGCCTTCGGCGAGCGGGTTGCGCTATAAGCCTCTTCAAGTGTCATGCCTGTCTTGTCCAGAATGGCATCGCCCCAATGGAAAGCGAGCATGCCGTAGGCATAACCCAAATAGAAATAGGCCTCACCCTCGTATTGGCGGATGTCGTTCTCGGATACTCCCAATGAGCGGGCGCGATCCATGTTGTTGAGCAGACGCAAAGCCCGTGCAATTCCTTTGTAATAATTCTGCCAGCGGGTGGCGATCCAACCGGATTCGGCTGTCTCGGTTCCGTTCTGAACAGACGAGGTAGAGTTGCGGGCAGTCAGGTCGTCTCCCCACATCATATCGTCGATCGGGAAGAAATCGGTACGGTAAAAGTCATTGACGGACATCTCGATTTCGGCTTGCGATGAGTACCAATTTTCACTTGATCCCTCAGACAATGGGTTCAAATCAAGATCTGCACACGCGGTCAACGAGAGCAACGCCGCAGAATATAGGATGGTCTTTAACTGTTTCATGATGGTTTGTTTTTAAAATTTGACATTGGCTCCAAATGTGAACGACATGGAGATAAAATCAGAACTGGAACCGACCTCCGGATCCCACCCTTTGGGGTAGTGGCTGATGGCCGGCAAATCGGATACACTGGCATAGATTCGAATGCCTTTTATGTATTTTTCTTTCCAGAGAGTGGCGGGTACGGTATAGCCCAATGTGATATTCTTGACACGGAAGTAGGCACCATTGAACAACCAATAGTCGGATCCCGTATAGACATTCGTCGTGTTGGTATACGTCAACCGCGGATAAGCCGCCTTGCGGTTCTGCTCTTCGGTGTTGAATTGGCTCCAATAGTTACCCAACAGGATGCTGGGAACAGATCCCCACTGCTCCTTCAACGGCATGATCCAATCGGTATTGAAGAGAACACGCTGGTGTCCTATTCCCTGAAATGCCAAAGAAAAGTCGAACGCTTTCCAGCCCAAATAGAAATTGCCGCCGAACTGATACTCCGGCAATGAGTTGCCCAGCAACACTTTGTCGTCGGCATTGATGATACCGTCGCCATTGACATCGACATAACGTATGTTGCCGGCCTTATCGTTTGCCGTCAACGTCGGCACTTTCTTGCCATCGGCATCGTAAAGGTCGGCGTCCGTCATGAAAAGTCCGTTGGTACGATACATGTACCACTCGTTATAATACGACCCCTCCTCGTATATTTTGTTTCCGTTGATGGTTCGTTTGTCACCCAAATATCCCATCTTCGAACGGTAATCGGAGAGGTTGAAGGAGACACCATAGCTGAAGTCGCCCACTTGGTCGCGCCAAGTAGCCTCCACCTCCCAGCCTTTCGTATGCATATCACCCGCATTTTGCGACGGAGCCGAGAAGCCGGCATAGGAAGGGAAGCCGAGTGTCAACAACATGTCCGATGTCTTTTTGTAATACCAGTCGCCCACAACCGACAGCCGGTTGTCGAGCAATGTGAGATCGACGCCGATATCGTAGGTTGTTGTTGTCTCCCATGTGATATCTTTGAAGGCATAATACACCTGCGCCGCGTTCTGCACGGCCGAAACCGTATGCGATGAATTGTCGTACATATAACTATTGCCGAACACGATGGAGGCTTGGTATGGAAATTCCGAGCCGATCCGTTCGTTACCCAATGAGCCGATCGAGGCACGAAGCTTCAGATAGTCGATCGCCTTGGTGGGGAACCATTTTTCACCTGAAGCGACCCATCCGGCCGATACTGACGGGAAAACGCCCCACCGTGAAGCGGAAGCGAATCGGGAAGAGCCATCGGCACGCACATTGGCTTGCAACATATAGCGGTTTTTGTACGAATACATGACACGTCCGAACAGAGATTCGTAAGCATTGTGGCCGGCACTGCCGGAATTGTACTGGTAATCTTCCGGTCCGATATTAAGGTAAGGATAGGCCGTCAGCTCATAATTGTTGCGTGAGGCACCGAGGTTTTCCCACTTGTATGTATACCCTTCATAGCCGGCCATGGCATTGAGCGAATGGTCGTTCCACTTGTTCAGGTAATTGGCAAAGAACTGCCAGGTCTGACTCTGCGTATCGTTGCGCGTCTCCGAGAGCGAGGTCGACTTCATCCATTGCGTCTTGACGGAGGAACCATCCTCGTAATAGACATCGACCGCCTTGATGAACGTCTTGCCTTTGGTAAAGGTAAAACGCGGGGAGTAGACAGCCGTGATCGTCAAACCCTTGAGCGGTGTCAGCTGCAATGATGCCTTTCCGCCCGCTTTATAGTAGTTGCTGCGAGCCGTGCCGCCCTCGTTCAGCGAAGCCAACGGGTTGGCTCCCGACTTCACATCGGCATATTGGCCGTTTTCCCATGTCGGATTGTAGTAGGCCGGTACCAGATAAGCATAATAGATGACTGCATAATTCGGATTGACGGTAGTCGAAGTGGAGAAATCGATATCGACATTTGCATGAATCCACGAGTTGATTTTGTAGTCGTTGTTGACGCGTCCCGCATAGCGTTCATACGACTTGTTTTTATAGTATCCGTCGGCGGTCTGGTAGTTGAACGAGAACTTCGACTGCAATTTCTCCGTTCCGCCCGTCAGACTGAACGTATGTTGCTGGTGCGAGGTCGTTTTCTTCAACAGCAGATTGACCCAATCCGTATTGGGATAGTGGTAGGGATCCTTTGCATTGTTGGCCATCCATCCGTCGATCGTCTCTTTCGAATACTGCGAATAGGGGTCAGTGGCACCGTCATTGTACTTCACTTCATTCTGAATATTCATCCAATCTATCACATTTCCGTTGGAGGGTCGCGCAGTAGGCTTGTCGATCGAATACTCATAATTATAGTCCAACTGAAGCTGACGATCCTTGGCTCGTTTGGTGGTGATCAGGATAACGCCTGCCGCAGCTCGCGATCCATAGATGGAAGCCGAGGCGGCATCTTTCAAGACACTCATCGTCTCCACATCGTTAGCCACGACATCGTTCAACGAACCCGGAACACCATCGATAATCACCAGCGGGTCGTTCGACGAAAGGGTCGTCACGCCACGAACCTGCACCGTCGCCGTGCTGCCCGGAGCACCCGACGAACGTGTCACCTGCACGCCGGAGATCTGACCTTGCATGGCCGTCGACAGCTGCTGTGTCGAGCGCTCGGTCAGAGACTTGCCGTTGACAGACGAGATCGTACCGGTCAAGTCGCCCTTACGAGCTGTACCATAACCGATCACTACCACCTCATCCAATTGCTCACTCTCTTCGGAAAGGGTCACGGAGAGATGAGTGTTTGCCCCCACTTTCACCTCTTGGGTGGTATAACCGATGTAGGTGACTTGCAGAACAGCTCCGTCGGATACCTGAAGCGAGAAGACACCATTCATATCGGTGATCGTACCATTGGTGGTTCCCTTCTCGACAACATTCGCACCGATCACGGGCTCGCCTTGCCGATCCACGATCGTTCCCGTCACTTGTCGGCTATTCTGTTGGGGGGCGGGCGATGATGAACGGGTAGAGAGGATAATCTGCCGCCCGACGATGGTATAAGCCACGTCGGTTCCTTCGAACAGTTGGGCCAAGGCTCGGTCGATCGGCTGCCCGACAACGTCAACTTTCACGCGGCGGGAGGTATCGACAGCACGGTCTGTAAAGACAAATGAGTAATCATTTTCCCTCTCAAGCAGGTCGATTGCCTCGCCAACGGTGATGATATTCGCCGTATTTCGGTGAATTTCACTCTGAGAAAACAGCGGAGCCGCATGGAGTTGGGCGACCATGACAACAGAAAGCAACGTGGCTGTCTTCAAGCTGCGCCTGAACAGTGGACAAGGAGCAGGCACCGATGTAGAATTACAGTTTGTTTGTTTCATAAGTAGTGTGTTTTAAATGGTTTATATATGGTTTTAATTGACACAGATTCAAAGCATCAGATCACTTCACCCACAGATCGATCTGCCGACGAGTGTAACTGCCGTCGGGGCACTGTACGGAAGGTGTATCGCTCCACCGCAAAGAAGCTGCCCGACAGAGATAGTCCAACAAGGTGTCGATCCGCTCATCTCGAAACGTGGCACGGATCGTATAGTCGGCTCGATCGGCATCGTGCAAGCGGATATCGACCTGATAAAGACGGGAAAGGCGGCGGACAACCTCGGCCAGTGTTGCATCGCGAAAGACGAGCCGCCCCTCGGTCCATGCCTTGACCGCTGTCGTATCGACCGCCCGTTGCTGCAACTTCTTCTCGCCTCTCTGCCAGACGCTCTGCTGCCCGGCCCGAAGCGTCTGCACTCCTCCTTCGGCTGTACGTACGTCGACTGCACCGCGCACTAACGTCGTACGCACCTCTTCATCATCGGCATAGCTCTCGACATTGAAGCGAGTGCCATGGGCCGTCACCTGTATTCCTTGCGGAGTTGTAACCATAAAGGGAGATTTGCGGCTGGCTTCCACCTCGAAAAAGGCCTCGCCATCGAGCTGCACGCTGCGTTCCTTTTCCACAAAACGGAGAGGATAGGCCAGTCGGCTGCCACTGTTGAGATGCACCACCGAACCATCTGCCAAGGTGATGCGCGTCCGTTCGCCGGCTGCCGCCATCGTCTCCAGCATCGGCACCCGACTGTCCGCCTTCACCCGCTCCCAATAGAGCCATGAAACGGCCGTCGTTGCCAACAACAAGGGGAGAGTCAAAAAGGCAGCCACCCGCATCAGCGAATGAAGAAGATGCACGCGAAGCGTCTGTCGGTCAATCCTTCGATCGACCCGACGGAACGCTTTCTCTACATTAACCGTTTGATATTCGCGTATATCTTCCTTCAACTGACGGACAGCCAACAGTTCTTTTCGCCACTGTTTTTCTTCTTTCATGATTATCCTCATTTCTTATATAGACAACCGAGCCGACAAAACACGACAGCTTTTTCCTCTTTTTTTATCTTTTCTTTCAAAAAAAATGAAAAGGTACAGAATATTGAAATAAAAACACCCCTGTTTTGAAAAGTTTTCTCCCGAGAAAACTGCAGTTTGGTCGGCATGAAACTGCAGTTCTATGCCGAATAAACTTTTCAGAACTGCCGAATAAAGAGAAAGAGAGTCGGCAACTGTTTCCTCAATCCTCGGCAATCGGCGCATTTATCGTCCAAAATCGTGATTAAAAAATCCAAAAGAGATATTTTTCTTTAAAAATAGCATTATATTTGCGGCTACATTGTTTAACTAAAAAAACAACCGATAAAAACACAAAGACATGATTATTTCCAATCTTCAGCACCGCGCTCGCATCGAGCAGTTGCACCCTCTTTTCAAAGCCTTTTTCGACTATGTCACCACTCACGATTTGCTTCATGCGGAATTAGGACGATATGAAGTGTTTGACGACACACTGTTCATCAACAATGTCAATCCGCAATGCGTCGAGCAATCTGCACAAGTGTTGGAAGCCCATTGCGAATATATTGACATCCACCTCCTGCTCGAAGGAAAAGAGCGGATCGGATGGAAAGCGATTGAGGAGACGACCAATTGTACCAAACCTTACTCGGCCGAGGAAGACTGTGCGCTCTACGACGAGCCGGCCACCTCATATGTAGACCTGCTTCCCGGACAATTTGTTATTGTCTACCCCGAAGACGCCCATGCTCCTGTCATCGGTGAAGGGAAAATCCGCAAGCTGATCGGCAAGATCCGCGTGCAATAAAACATTTTGAAGCTAACCTTGCGAGTCCCTGCTGTTTACAGTATAATAATGGTATAAGGGTCTTGTTTAAAAACACATTTTATCTCATGGAAAATACAACACTGAAAAAAATCTACCCTTGGGTAGTGGTAGGGCTGCTTTGGGTCGTGGCCCTGCTCAATTATATGGACCGACAGATGCTCTCCACCATGCAATCGGCCATGAAGGCAGACATCACCGAGCTGAACAAAGCCGAGGCTTTCGGCGCACTGATGGCCATCTTTCTGTGGGTCTACGGATTCATGAGCCCTATCGCGGGCATCATCACCGACAAGCTCAACCGCAAATGGCTCGTGGTAGGCAGCCTTTTCGTATGGTCGACCGTGACATTTCTGATGGGCTATGCCACCTCTTTCCAGCAACTCTACTGGCTGCGCGCCGTGATGGGCATCAGCGAAGCCCTCTATATTCCCTCTGCCCTCTCGCTCATTGCCGACTGGCACCAGGGGAAGACACGTTCGCTGGCGATCGGTATCCACATGACAGGCCTCTATGCCGGGCAAGCCATCGGCGGGTTCGGAGCAACGGTTGCCGCCCTCTTCTCGTGGCACACCACATTTCATTGGTTTGGCATCGTTGGAATCGCCTATTCGCTTATCCTCATCGTGGCCTTGCATGAATGCGCTACGCATCAGACAAAGAAAGAACCGACGCCAAACATTCAGAAAGAGTCGCTTTTCAAAGGGTTGAGTCTGCTCATCACCAACGGTGCTTTTTGGGTAATCCTCTTCTATTTTGCAGCACCAAGTCTGCCGGGATGGGCTACCAAAAACTGGTTGCCTACGCTCTTCTCCGAGAATTTGGGCATCTCCATGGCGCAAGCCGGGCCGATCTCGACCATCACCATCGCTCTCTCGTCGTTCATTGGTGTGATCTCGGGAGGCATTCTATCCGACCGTTGGGTACAACGTAACCTCCGAGGGCGCATCTATACGAGTGCAATCGGATTGGGCATGACGATCCCCGCTCTCATGCTGTTGGGCTATGGCCACAGCTTCTTGGCGGTTGTCGGTGCGGGCTTGCTCTTCGGTGTCGGATATGGCCTGTTCGATGCCAACAACATGCCGATCCTCTGCCAGTTTGTTTCGGCCAAGTACCGAGGGACGGCCTATGGTGTGATGAACATGATCGGCGTCTTTGCGGGTGCTGCTGTGACCAGTGTATTGGGGAAATGGACCGATGGCGGCAACTTAGGCATCGGATTTGCTTGGTTGAGTGCCGTCGTTTTAGTAGCTTTGTTGCTTCAACTCTATTGCCTCCGCCCGACAACGGATAATATGGAGTAAATGATTGAAAAATATCGAACAATTCATTATATAGAAAGAAAACAAGAGATTATGGAAAAGATTATTGGACTTATTGATGCTCCGTTCACTCCCTTCTACGAGAATGGCGAAGTCAATTACGAACCGATTGAGACCTATTGCAAAATGTTGCACAAGAATGGGCTGAAGGGTGTCTTCATCAACGGATCGTCCGGCGAAGGCTATATGCTGACTGCCGAAGAACGTATGAAATTGGCTGAACGATGGATCGAAGTAGCCCCCGAAGGATTCAAGGTTATTGTACACGTTGGCAGCTGCTGCGTCAAGTCAAGCAAGATGCTGGCCGAGCATGCACAGCAGATCGGTGCATGGGGTGTAGGTGCCATGGCTCCTCCATTTCCGAAGATCAACCGCATCGAAGAGTTGGTGAAATATATCGAAGAGATCGCAGCAGGGGCACCCAACCTGCCATTCTACTACTATCATATCCCGGCTTTCAACGGGGCTTTCCTTCCGATGACCAAACTATTGGAGGCAGTGGACGGACGTGTGCCCAACTTCGCCGGCATCAAGTATACCTTCGAAAGCATGTATGAGTACAATCAATGCCGACTCTATAAGAACGGCAAGTACGACATGCTGCACGGTCAAGACGAAACAATTCTGCCTTGCCTCGCCATGGGTGGTGCACAAGGTGGTATCGGCGGCACGACAAACTACAACGGTCGTGAGCTGACCGCCATCATCGATGCATGGAAAGCCGGCGATATCGAAGCGGCACGCGACCATCAAAACTTCTCGCAAGAGGTGATCAACGTCATTTGTCACTATCGTGGCAACATCGTGGCCGGCAAGCGCATTATGAAACTGATCGGATTGGATTTGGGAAAGAACCGTACTCCGTTCCAAAACATGACCGATGCAGAAGAGGAACAGATGAAAGCCGAGCTGGAAGCTATCCACTTCTTCGACCGTTGCAATAAATTTTAACGCAACCGGGGCAGTAGCTTTTACTATAAAAAACGTACCCTATCCCCTTCCTATTCGGGGAGACAGGGTACGTTTCTCGCTACTGATCGGTAATTATCACCCCGATAAATGGCAGTTTTCTCGGCTCAAAACTATAGTTTGTTCGGCATGAAACCGGAGTGCACCCCCGAGAAAATTATTCAAAACCTTGCTATGTTTTTCCCAAAGCACTCCACATTTATCTCAAAAGAGGGGCCTCCTATTGATTTTCCCATTCAACAATGTAAAAAATCCTCTTGACATTCTCCTAAAAAAATCGTTCCTTTGCAAGTTGATAGTTGTTTACATTAGAATAGGGAAACGATGAGAACTCCTACATTACAATATTTATATTTGCAAAAGCCGGTCACGTTGATCATCATCATCTGCTTTATATCGGTGTTGCCTTGGTTAGGACTAAACGAATTGAGTACACCGGCGGCATCATCGGATGCCCTTATTGCCGATGCCATGTTGCGATCCGGCGAATGGGTACTGCCACCCATGTCCTCGGGAGCTGTCAACTATGACCACCCGATGTTGCACTGGCTGATCTGCCTCTGCTCTTTTCCGCAAGGATATGTCTCGAAGCTGACCCTCCAACTGCCGGGTGCCATAGCGTTTATCGTCATGATGGCCTGCACGTTGATCTTCTTCGGCCGCCGCATCAAGTTTCATGAAGCGTTCATCACAACCCTTTTTCTGATCACCTCATCGGGGATGCAGAACCTGTCGGCCGCCAGTTCAGGCGATTTGCTCTTCGCCACGTTTATCTTTGTGGCACTCACGCAGCTCTATCGGTGGAATGAAGAATGGGAACTGAAAGGAATTCCCGTTGAGATAGCCCTACTGTTGAGCGGAGCGATCCTCACCAAAGGATTGATGGGTTTGATCTTGCCGATCGCCGCCTTCACGATTTTCCTTTTTTTGACGCGACGATACAGTGCAAAGACGATTACGAAAGCAATGTGTTACGTCTCCGTCTCCTCGCTATTCCTCCCGATTGTATGGTATGCCACCGTCTTGAAGCAAGGCGGCTTCGGAACATTGGGAGAAGTGTTGCGCAACGAATTCACCACCTTCTGGAGCTATTCCGGCGATGGTCACACGATTTTCTACATCATTCCGTTATTGGCAATTGGTTTTCTACCGTGGATCTTCTTTTTCCTCTTCTCCCTTTTCGGAGTGAAGAACGACATCCACAAGCAAATGCCGGGGATTGAACGTACGGGAGTGAAGTTCTTCAGTCTCGTCACATGGGTCGTCTTGTTGGCAGTATATGCGATTATGCCTGTCAAGAAAGCAAGTTTCCTGCTACCGGCCTACCCTTTCTTCACCATTTTTCTGGCACAATATGCACTGCATATCACCGAATATCGGACATTGTGTACACGTATCTTCGCCGGATTCATGTCGGTAGCGGTACTCGGCAGTCTGCTGCTGATGATGTTCCCGACCGAGTGGAGCCCGATTCCCCCCGTCGTCTTCTCGCGTCGCATTGTCCTGCTGATGATCTTCACATGGTGCATGTTGCTGACAGTGATTTATCAAATGTGCAAAAAGATCAACATCAAAATATTGTATGCCACCATCGCCTTGGCGTTTGCCGTCAACATGCTGGTCAATGCCAACGAACTGCTCGGCTGACGATCGGCAAAGCATCGGCCGTTTTTCCCATGTGCGGTTTGTTTTTTGATGAAATTGATTATCTTTGTAAAACGTAAATGTGAAATTTATACATAAAGATTAAAGCTTATGGCAAAAATTACGAAAGAGGATGCTCTCCGCTATCATGCAGAAGGCAAACCAGGAAAAATCGAAGTGATCCCGACAAAACCGTATAGAACTCAGAACGATCTTTCTTTAGCATATTCACCGGGTGTGGCTGAACCTTGCCTCGAAATTGAAAAACAACCGCTGGATGCCTATAAATATACGGCAAAAGGCAACCTGGTGGCCGTGATCTCGAACGGTACAGCCGTCTTGGGATTGGGCGATATCGGCGCAATGGCCGGCAAACCTGTAATGGAAGGTAAAGGATTGTTGTTCAAGATCTTTGCCGGAATCGACGTGTTCGATATCGAAGTAAACGAGAAAGATCCGAAAAAGTTTATCGAAACCGTCAAAGCCATCGCTCCTACCTTCGGCGGTATCAACCTCGAAGATATCAAAGCTCCGCAATGTTTCGAGATCGAGACCAGACTGAAAGAGGAATTGGACATACCCGTCATGCACGACGATCAGCATGGAACGGCCATCATCTCTGGAGCCGGCTTGCTGAATGCCCTTGAAGTGGCAGGAAAGAAGATCGACGAAGTCCGCATTGTTGTAAATGGTGCCGGAGCAGCCTCCATCTCTTGTACAAAATTGTACGTCATGTTGGGCGCCCGCAAAGAGAACATCATCATGTGCGACAGCAAGGGTGTTATCTCAACCCGCCGTACAGACTTGAACGAGCAGAAGAAAGAATTCGCAACGACTGCCGATGTTTCTACTTTGGAAGAGGCAGTGGCCGGAGCCGATGTCTTCTTGGGCCTCTCCGTTGCCAATGTATTAACGAAGGAAATGGTTCGTACGATGAACACCAACCCGATTGTATTCGCCCTGGCCAATCCGAATCCGGAAATCTCCTATGCCGATGCGATGGAATCGCGTGACGATATTATCTTCGCAACAGGCCGTTCCGACTATCCGAACCAAATCAACAATGTATTGGGATTCCCGTATATCTTCCGTGGTGCTTTGGATACTCATGCCAAAGCGATCAACGAAGAGATGAAACTGGCTGCAGTCTATGCCATCGCCCGCTTGGCAAAAGAACCTGTTCCTGACGTTGTCAACGCCGCTTATAAACTGAAACGTACGACCTTCGGTCGCGACTATATTTTGCCGAAAGCCCTCGATCCGCGCCTTTTGACCCGTGTTTCATGCGCCGTAGCCAAGGCCGCTATCGAATCTGGTGTGGCCCGCCATACGATTACTGACTGGGAAGGCTACGCCAACCACCTGCGTGAGATGATGGGATACGACAACAAACTCTTGCGTTATTTCACAGATATGGCCAAGTCCAACCCAAAACGTGTAGTCTTTGCGGAAGCCAATCACATAAACATGCTGAAAGCTGCCGCACAAGCCAAGGCCCAAGGAATCTGTCAACCAATCGTTTTGGGCAATTGGGACTACCTTCACAAGCTGGCAGGGGAAGAAAACATCAGCTTGGAGGGCATCGAAATTATCAACATGCGCTCGGATGGGGAGACTGATCGCCGCCATCGCTACGCACGCATCTTGTCGAAGAAGAGAGAACGCGAGGGCATCACCTACCCGGAAGCCTGCGAAATCATGTTCGACCGCAATGCTTTTGGTATGATGATGGTCGAAACAGGCGATGCCGATGCTTTCATCACCGGAGTGTATGGCCGATATTCGGAAATCTCAAAGCTGGCAGAACAGATCATTGGTATCCGTCCTGCTTACAAACATTTCGGAGCGATGCATATTATCACCGGAAAGAAGGGCACTTTCTTCATGTCCGATACACTGATCAATCGCCATCCTACGACAGAAGTTCTGATTGATATCGCCCGAATGACGTACGATGCCGTAAAATTCTTCGCACACGAACCGGTAATGGCCATGCTCTCCTACTCGAACTATGGCGCCGACAAGCAAGGAAGTCCGCAGTCCGTTCACGATGCCGTGGATTATCTCCACAAAAACTACCCGGAAATGATTGTAGACGGTGAGATGCAAGTCAACTTTGCCCTCAATAAAAAGTTACGAGACGAGATGTATCCGTTCAACGATCTCAAGGGGATGGATGTCAATACTCTGATCTTCCCGAACCTGAGTTCTGCCAACAGTGCCTACAAGTTGATGTTGGAAATGGGCAACGTTGAGTCGATCGGACCGATCCAGATGGGATTGAACAAACCGATCCACTTCACCGATGTGGAAAGCTCTACCCGCGACATTGTGAATCTGACCGCAGTAGCCGTTGTAGATGCTATCGTACAGGAACAAATTGAAAAGAACAAACAATGAAACGATATCCGACAGCACTTTCCATCGCCGGCTCTGACAGTTGTGGAGGAGCCGGCATTCAAGCCGATTTAAAGACATTTTCGGCATGGGGAGTGTATGGAATGACGGCCATCACCGCTATTACAGCTCAAAACACGAAAGGTGTGAGAGCTGTACAAGCGGTCGATCCCTCCGTCTTGAAAGCACAACTGGATGCCCTCTTCGAAGACTTCACGATCGATGCCCTCAAGACGGGAATGCTAAACGACCGGCAAACGGTACAAGTAGTCATCGATGCCATCGACAAATACCGGCCGAAATGGGTCATTGTCGACCCTGTTATGGTGGCTACCAGCGGAGCACCGCTCCTGCAAGAGGAGGCTGTCGATATAATGATCGACGAATTGTTGCCCAGAGCCGACTTGGTTACTCCTAACTTGCCCGAGGCCGCTTGTATCACACTTGAGGATGTAGACAATGAAAACGGTCCGGCCGTTGCCCGGATGATGATCACCGACAAGCGGTTTAAAGCCGTGTTGCTGAAAGGTGGACACCAGGAAGGTGATAATATCTGCGATATTTTCCTCTCAGCCGACTCCACGACGCCGCGCTTCTTCCCCAAGAAAAAAAGAGAAACCGTCAATACGCATGGCACAGGGTGTACACTTTCATCTGCCATCACCGCCGGGTTGGCACAAGGATTGTCCATGATCGAGGCAATTGAACAAGCAGAATATTACATAGGACAAGCAATAGCCGAAGGAGCTGACGTTATGGCCGGGCACGGACATGGCCCTGTCAATCATCTGTTTGCTCCACGACCTCTACAAAAGATCGAGATATGAAACAACTGATAGCCATCACTTGCCCGGAAATCTTCGCCGAAGAGGCTTCTCTTCTCGAAACATTGTTCGAAAACGGGCTGGAACGTTTGCATCTCCGAAAGCCACAATCCGAAGCCAAGGAGGTGGAAAAACTCTTGAAGGCTATCAATCCGACCTACTATCCTCGAATCGCGCTGCACGATCATTTCGAGCTGGCCGAAGTCTATGGCTTGGGAGGCGTCCACCTGAACAGCAGAAATCCGCAAGCTCCCGCCTCATTCAAAGGAAGAATCAGCCGATCATGCCATTCGATCGAGGAGTTGACCGCTTACCAGGAGTTGGATTATCTCTTCCTAAGTCCTATCTTTCCGAGCATTTCGAAAGCAGGATATGGCAAAGGTTTCCCGATTGATTTTCTGAAAGAGGCAGCCCAAAAGGGGCTCATCACCCCGAGGGTCTTCGCTTTGGGTGGCATCAGTACAGAGACCATTCCACAACTTCGCGACATTCCTTTCGGAGGGTTCGCCGTGTTGGGTGCATTGTGGGGAGAAAATCCTCATACAGATGCCCCGCAGCGGTTACACCAACTCTTGAAATGTGCGGAAGGTTTCTCGGCAGCATAGAATTATAACAGAAAAAAATATGCAGAAACAACTAATAGAAAAGGGTGGACAACTGATGTTAATCACCCACCCAACCGACCGATATACCGCCATCGATGAAGCCGAACTATTCCTAAAAGGAGGCGGAAAATGGGTTCAATTGCGCATGAAAGAGGGACTTGATCCGACGATTGCCCGCGAAATGGCCGCTCTTTGTCACGCAAACAAAGCTATTTTATGTATCGATGACGACGTACGACTGGCACTCTCTTGCGGTGCCGATGCCGTTCATCTCGGCAAAAATGATATGCCTATTGCCGAAGCATGGGGAATTAGCCGTGCGGCCCATAGGGAAAACGATTTCATCGTGGGGGCAACCGCCAACACCTTCGAAGATATCCGGCATGCGGCATCCCAAGGAGCCTCTTACATTGGCCTCGGTCCTTTCCGATTCACGCAGACCAAGCAGAAACTGAGTCCGGTATTGGGATTGGAAGGCTATACACGGATCCTTCAGAAATGCCGGGATTCGGGCCTCACGCTCCCCGTCTTCGCTATCGGAGGCATCACCGAAGAGGATATCCCCTCCTTGATGAAAACGGGAATACGAGGGATTGCCATCTCCGGGACTATCGTACAAGCAGAAGACCCGACGGCTGCAACCCAACGGTTGCTCAGCATCATCCATTCGAACAATAACCAATAACAATAAAAAGAACGAAAGCGATATGGTAAAACACATTGTCATGTTTAAACTGAAGGAGTTCACCTCTCCTGCCGAGAAGGAGGCAAAAATGGTTGAAATCAAAGAGAATTTGGAAGCATTGATGGACAAAATCGACATTTTACGGAAGATTGAAGTCAAATTCAACTGCAATCCGGCCGAAACATGGGATCTGATCCTGATCACCGAACTCGACTCGCTCGAAGATGTCAATACATATGCCAACCATCCGGCTCATGTGGCTGTGGCAAAAGGTATCATCGGCCCTGTCAAAGCCGACAGAGCTTGTGTGGATTATAGCTGTTAACCGGACAAGCCATGCATGATTTCAATCAGGAAGAGCGCGTACAACAAGCCGTCAACAACTTCATGAGCGGATACAATTGTGCACAATCTCTGTTTTTGGCCTATGCCGATCTGTTCGACATTGACCCGGAAACAGCCAAATGCATGAGTGTCTCGTTCGGCGGAGGAGTAGGCCGAATGCGGGAAATATGCGGAGCCGTCAGTGCCATGGCCATGCTCACAGGCTTCAAATATCGGGTAGAAGATCCATCCGACCAGGCAGCGCGCTCGCAAAACTATGCGATGGTGCAGACTCTTGCCCAGGAATTCCGGAGCAGATTTCACTCTATCGTCTGCCGCGAATTGCTGCCGGAGGCTGAAGCAGCCAAGCACAATCCTACGCCATCCCTGCGAACAGCCGCCTATTATGCCCAACGCCCATGCGCCAGGTATGTCGAAGGAGCAGCCGAAATCGTCGGACGGATGCTAAAGGAAGAACTATAAATCTTATAGGAATCCATAAAAAAGTGCGGTAAACGTATCCCTGTTTATCGCACTTTTTTGTTGGGTTTTATCTCAAAATAAATGGAATGTCTATAAAAAGAAAAAGGTTGTCATCACGACAACCAATCTCCATTGTTAACCTTAAATCTAATACCATGAAAAACACGATGCAAATATATAGCTTTTATGTTATACAACACATAAAATCATTTGGAAAATTCATTTACTTAACATTGTTTAGTATTTAACAGGCTAAATTGCTCATTTCTGAAGATTTCTTTACACTGTCAAAAGAACAGGCACAAAACACTTTCCAAAATCATGCCGAAGATTTTGAAAAAAGGTCGGCATGATTTTTTCATTTCATGCCGACCTTTTTTCATTTCATGCCCATGAATTTTCCAAGCCTGCCTATACTAATCTTGAAAGCATTTCTCCCCGGCTAAAAGGTTTCGATATATTGCGGCATCTTCATCCCGAAAACAGCAGATGATGATGTCGCCGTCGTATTTCTCTTCCTGAAGATACTCTTTCATCACTGCAATCACAATCTTGGCTGCCCGCTCAAAAGGGAAATGATAGACGCCCGTGCTGATACAAGGGAAAGCAATGCTCTTTATATTATTCCGGATGGCCAAGTCGAAAGCCGTGCGATAGCAAGAAGACAACAGCGCATACTCTTTCCGATTTCCTCCCTGCCATCTCGGTCCTACGGTATGTATAATTTTCTTACAGGGCAGCTGATAGGCATCCGTCAGCTTGCTTTCTCCCGTCTGACAGCCGTTCAACTTTTTGCATTCTTCCAACAGTTTTGGCCCGGCCGCGCGATGAATGGCACCGTCCACTCCTCCACCGCCAAGCAAAGATCTATTGGCTGCGTTGACAATGGCGTCTACTCGCAGCCGGGTAATGTCGCCAACTACCAGTTTTATGGAATTATTTTGTCTCAACATATAGCGAGATTCATGCCATTCATAATCATAATCACAGGAATGGCTGCTGTATTCCTCCGCAAAAACCAACTCAACATGCTCTTTCCCTTCCGGCAATCGGAGGTGCGCGTGCTCATCCCGATCAAGCGAGACCGGTTTCATGGATTCATCCAGCCCGATAGGATGATGCATGGCTCTCCTCCACTCTTCCGACAATGAATGACCATGGGCAGGTCGGGACATACATTTTCGGAAATTATCTCTCGAAAACGTTATCAATGGCATACCGTCATATTGGCAGATTTCTCCAAGATTTTCCCAATGGTAGCCATGTTTATTCCCCAGCATGAAGGCACCGTGCGGGATCATCAAGAGGAGTATTTGTCTTTTTCCGGAATAGGAATAGTTATCCAACACAACAAAATAGGTATTGCTGTGAATGATATACTCCATGAAGGGGAATGGATTGGCCGAAGCCCGGCTTGACGCCATATATTTCTCTATAGAAAAGAGGTAGGGAGTGGCTATCATAAAGCGTGTCTTATGGACAGGGCACAACAGTTTATCCGTAGCTTCCAGAAAATCACCGGCACGAACAACCGTTCCTTCCCGATAACAGGCCCAATCGAACAGGGCATCCGTATCACGATAGAAGATACGCAAAGGGGGATAATAGCCATATTTCTCCCTAAAATAGAGTACAGACATTCCAAAATCACGTGTGTTGAATAGCCTTAAATGCTTTTCGTCAACGATTTTGGGCTTATAGC
>CAVKMU010000017.1:0-40173 GCA_963657455.1 bacterium | reverse complement strand
TTTACCTTCGAAAACAAATATGATGGCTATCGATTGATGGATGCGAATGTAAAAGAGGCCAATGTAGCATACGAACAAGATTCTCTTTTTTCGATGATTCATGCTTGTGGATTGGAAGTAGATTCTTTCCATGTCGGCAAGTGGGCTGACGGAAAAGAAGCTTTGGATTTTCAAGATGTGGTGATATTGAAAAAGCAATCTCATTAATAAAGAAAAAATGTTCGGGAGCAGTGAAAAAAAAGCTCCCGAACATTTTCTGAAAAGCTCCCGATGAATTCAAAAAAAGCTCCCGAGCTTTTTTTGTTATGTCTCATTTGTTTAATCAAAAATGGCTACTGCCATCGAAACAGTGGGTACAGACTTTACATTTAGGCAAGCCAATAGCTTCGATCAATGTCTCCAAGGTGTTGAATTTCAAAGAAGAAAGTCCAAAACGATCGGCTATGATCTGTACCATCTTCTTGTACTCGGGCGAGTCGGTAGTAGCGTATTTATCCAAGTTCTTGTTTTCATCGCCTTCCAACTCCTTGATGATTCGACGGGTGATAAGTTCCAAGTCACTCTTTGATGAGGTGAAGCCGATGAACGGACAACCATAGATCAATGGCGGGCAAGCGATACGCATGTGCACCTCTTTTGCTCCATAGTCGTAGAGAATCTTTACATTGTCACGCAACTGTGTACCGCGAACGATAGAGTCGTCGCAGAACAAGATGCGGTGTCCTTCCAACATGGCGCGGTTGGGTATCAGTTTCATCTTTGCAACCAACGAGCGCATCTCTTGGTTGGCCGGTGTAAAACTGCGGGGCCAGGTCGGTGTATATTTGGTGATGGCGCGATGATAGGGAACTCCCTTTCCTTCGGCATAGCCTAAAGCCATACCGACACCGGAGTCGGGGATGCCGCAGACGCAATCCACTTCCGATTCGTCTTTCTTGCCCATCTCGTAACCGCTTTTGAAGCGCACCTCTTCGACGTTGCGCCCTTCGTAGCATGAAACAGGGAATCCATAGTATACCCATAAAAAAGAACAGATCTGCATGCCTTCATTCGGTTTGCGCATCTGTTCTAATCCATCGGCCCGTAAACGGATGATTTCGCCCGGTCCTACATATTTTTCTATTTCGTAATCCAGGTTGGGAAGGCTGCTTGACTCGCTGGTGGCGGCATAGGTGCCTTCTTTTTTACCGATGATGATCGGAGTGCGTCCCCACTTGTCGCGTGCAGCGATGATACCGTCTTCCGTCAATAGTAGCATCGAACAAGAGCCTTTGACCTTGTTATATACATTTTCGATACCTTCAACGAAATTTTTCCCTTCTGTGATCAACAAGGCAACGAGCTCTGTCTGATTTGTTTTTCCTGAACTCAGTTCGGAGAAGTGCATGTTCTTTCCCAACAATTCGGTTGTAAGTTCTTCGATGTTATTGATCTTTGCGACGGTAACAATGGCGAATTTTCCTAAGTGAGAGTTGAAAACGATTGGTTGTGCATCGGTGTCGCTAATGATACCAATACCGGCATTTCCTACGAATCTGGGCAAGGTTGCCTCAAATTTTGTTCTGAAATAAGAACTTTCCAGGTTGTGGATTGAACGAGTAAAGCCGGCTTCCTTGTCGTAGGTGGCCATACCACCACGACGGGTACCTAAATGTGAGTTGTAGTCAGTGCCATAGAACAGGTCTGTGGCGCATGGTGACTTTGAAATAGTGCCAAAAAAACCACCCATAAAATGTGTTCGTTAATTGTTATAAGATTGTTTGTAGTTGCAAATTTACGAAATGGTTTTGGCCCACAAAACGGTTGGCTTTTCTTTTTTTATAGAATTTTTATTGTTGGAAATGTTGGGTGTCAATCCTCCTTTGCCCATCGGAAGCGGTCCCATCCTGCACCCAGTTCGAAATGAAGTCGGACAATGCCCAGATCCATTTCCGTATAGCCGGCCAAAGAGAAGAGGCGCCGGGCCTCTACTATAGGCTTCCCATCTTGCTGACGGTTTGTTAGTTTGAAATAAAATTTCTGTTGGTTGACGGCTGTTGGAGCCAATAAAGCGGCTTCCACTCCTTCGCGAAACCATTGTGGAGATTCGGCCGTACAATTGCTTACCTCTTCGATTCGTTTGCTTTTGCGGGAACATCCTTGCGTTGTTCCATAGCCTAAAGCGATCATGCAAGCCACCTTTTCGTCGGCTTCCAACTGAAAAGCATGCGCCACTTTCTTGTATGTCAACCCCACCCAGCAACTGTTCAGCCCTAAGGTTTGAGCCATCAATACGATTTGTTCGCCGTAATAGCCTACACGATGATCCAAATCCGATGCTTTTCGTCCGGCCATGACCAGGTAGTTTTCCACCCCTTTGAACTGTCCGTACGAAGCGATTCCCTTGAAAGCTTTGGGTTCGTTGAGCACTAACTGAATGTGCAAGTCACCTTGTTGATTACAACGGTCGATCTCTTGCTGAAGCATTTCCACTGTTTCTTTCGTTAATGTTTTCGGAAGATAACTGCGGACGCTATGTCGTTGACAGATGGCTTCTTTTAGATTCATAAGATGTTTGGTTTAATATTGTTAGTACAAAAGCATTACTCCAAGTAGACATCATTGCCATTGATCTGATAATCCAAGCCGGGAATCAACTCACTGAGTAACATGAGAACGTTCTCCAACGATTCGTCTTTGTTGAAATGAACCGTGACATGATTGTGATTATAGATTGAGGTTTGCAGGTGGATGGAGATATTGTAGGTCCGCTCCAACGTGCGAAGTACCTCCTTGAATGAAACATTGTCTAAGAAGAGTCCGCCCATTCTCCAGTCGGAATAGTCGTTTGCCACGACACGAGTCTTGTCCACCCTCTTCGTATCTGTGTGATAAACGAGTTGCTCGTTGGGATTCAATCGATACAAGGCTTGTTTGTCTTCGCCTTTCAATCGGATTTGCACGGCTCCTTGCTCGAGGGTGGTCGTTATCTGTTTCGAATCAGGATAGGCCAAGACATTGAAACGAGTGCCCAACACTTCGACATCCAATGATTTGACATTTACGATAAAGGGCTGTTTTTCATTCTTTTTTACTTCAAAATAGGCTTCACCGGAGAGATAAACCTCTCGTTTGTTGCCCGTGAACAGGGAAGGATAGACTAACAACGACCCTGAATTAAGCCATACATGAGTACTGTCCGGCAACACTACAAATTGACGTTCGCCGGCTGAGACAAACTCTTCGACCATCATAGTTTGAGCCATGGTCTGTTTTAATTCTGCCGATTCTCGATAGAAATAGTAGGAGGGTGAGAAGATCAGCAATGCAAGCAGGCAAGCCGCTGCAACATAGATCCATGCACGATGTCTGACGACAAGAGTGTCCTGCTTCGTTGGTTGAGGCTTTTCTTGTGCCAAACCCAATCTTGCCTGTAACCGTGCATACGCTTCGTCGGCATTCGACGAGTCTATCGAAGGAAAGCCCGTATCGTTCCAAACCTCCTCTAACGTAGCCGTTTGCGATTCATCCTCTTGATGAGCCAACAATGCTTGATGAAACCGCTCCCGTATATTGGCAGAGAGTCGGTGGCTATATGCAAATTTTATGATCTTGTCTATATAACTCATTCTGTTGTTCTTATTAATAGGAGTCTTTTTTTTCGTTTTACCCCCAATTACATTTGCATGAAATAAACTATTGCACATAAAAAAACAGCATTTCGCAGCTCTTTCAGTGCCAGATTGAGGTGATTCTCAACCGTCTTCTTTGCCAACTGAAGTCTCTCGGCAATCTCTCCGTTCGACAATCCGGCCTCGCGACTTAGCTTATAGATCAATCGTCGTTGGGGTGGCATGTTTTCCACCACCATATCGATCAATAAGGTCAAATCTTTAGCTACAAGATCTTCGAGGGGAGAATGATTGTCCTCTTCTTCAAGCGGAATTACATTCAATTGTTCACGTTGGGTTTGCCTTGCTTTTAAAAAGTTGTAGGCGGCATTACGTGAAAGAACGAACAGATAAACGCCAAAATTCTGTACTTCAGTGAAGGATGATCGCTTTATCCAAAGCTTGGCAAAGATCTCTTGCGTGAGGTCCTCGGCATCATCTTCAGATTGGAGCATACCCAGTACGAAAGTACGCACCTTGGGGTAATAGCGAAGAAAGATGGTCCGAAATGCAGTTTGATCACCTTGGGCCAACCGATACATTAATTCTTGCTCGTTTAATCCGTCCTTTTCCATAATTCTACAAAGATATAAATAATATCAAATGAGTTCTATTGGTAAGACTGTTTTACGGCAGATTTGCTTTTTGTGAAAAGGTTTTTTATCTTTGTGAAATCGGATAATGAAAGGTGTGATGAAAAAATATGTATTGGGATTATTGCTGATTTTACTGACAGCCCCGACAACCATGGCGCAATACAGCCGCGATATATTGGGTTTCGGCTATGAAAAAAGGACACTCGAGATGCCTCGCCAAGAGCAAGAGCGCATAGTCTGTACATTGATTCGGAAGATGAACCCCGATACCTGCCGGCAAGCAGTGCTTTATGTGCATGGCTATAATGACTATTTTTTTCAATCGCAGCTGGGGGATAGCTTGATAGCTCACGGCTACAACTTCTATGCCGTCGACTTAAGGCGGTATGGGCGTTCGCTGTTATCCCATCAGGATGCCTTCTATTGTCACTCCATCAAAGAATATTTTGCTGATTTGGATACTGCCATTGCCATCATGCAGGCGGAAGGAAACCGAAAGATTGTGTTGATGGGGCATTCGACAGGAGGTTTGACGACTGCCTATTACTTGAAATATCATCCGAAGGCACCGGTACAAGGGCTGATTCTCAACAGTCCGTTTCTGGATTGGAATTTCGGTTGGTTCATGGAAACATTCGCTTTTCCCGTGGTATCTTTCTTGGGAAACTTCTTTCCTCAATGGGTGGTTCAAGGAGAAGGAACTCATTTCTCGGCGTATGCTTGCAGTCTGTTGGCCTGTTGCCATGGAGAATGGCAATTTGATCAAGCATGGAAGATGCCGTACGGCCATCCGAAGAAAGCCGGGTGGGTGCATGCCATTCAATCGGCTCAGCAGGATTTGCAGCGGCGATGCGATATTGCCTGCCCGATTCTGTTGCTCTCGTCCGACCGCTCTTTGACGGAAACAGAGGAGTGGAGCAATACAATGTTGACTGCCGATGTGGTTCTTTCGGTAGATGATATTCAGACCTATGGCCGTCGGTTAGGAAAGCGGGTGACGGCTCGGCAAGTCAAAGGCGGAGTCCATGACTTGATTCTCTCGCCAAAACCGGCAAGGGATAGGGCATATCACTATATTTTCGAGTGGTTGGAGAAATTGTTTTGACTTTTTTCAATTGATAAAATGATTATCTTTGTGCCCTATTGACGAACGAACATGAATCGATTGCATACATATATAGGAATTGTGTTGGGCTTCGGAATGGCCACTTTGGCTGCGGCGCAAGAGCCGGATGCCACAGATTATCGAATCGAAGCACAAGGCGGTGTCGCGACGGGTGGTAACACTCCTTTTTGGCAGACCAGCAACCGATATGGAATCGTGCCGCTCGATGCCAACAACGGTTATATGCGGGCCGGCGTATTCCATCAGCAGTCGGTCGGAAATCATTTTCATTGGAGCGCTGGAGTGGACATGGTGGTTTCGGCTCCTCGTTACAAAAATGTTTATCTTCAGCAATTGTATGCCTCTATCGGGTACCGTTGCCTGGAGTTGAGCATTGGTTGTCAGGAATATTATCAGTCGATGCTGGATCCAGACCTAAGCAGTGGCGACATGATCCTCTCCAACAATGCTCGTCCTATCCCGATGATCAATCTCCGTGTGCCACATTATACGATAGTGCCACGGACGAAAGGGTGGGTGCAGTTCAAAGGAAATTTCAGCGTGGGGCGATCATTCGATACGGGTTATTTGCAAGAACGACACGCCGACAATTATACTTGGGTGAAAGATGTATTGTGGCATCATAAATCGTTCTCCTTACAATTGAAAGATACGAAAGGCGATTTTCCATTGGAAGCCGTAGTGGGTATACAGCATCTTGCCCAGTGGGGTGGAACATCTACCAGCCCGAAGGTGGGCGAGCAGCCGCACTCACTCAAAGACTTTGTCAGGATCATTATTGGCGACAAGGGTGGCAGCACAGCTTCCTTGTCTGATCAGGTCAATGTTTTGGGTAACCACACGATCGGCTACGACTTCAGTTTGGCCTATTCATTTCCGGCATGGAAAGCGAAGTGGTATTATCAACATATCTGCTCGGACAAATCCGGCACAGAATTCAGAAATGGTGTCGATGGTTTGTGGGGATTGGAATTTTCCTTTTCCAAATTACACTGGATAGATAAAGTGGAGGTGGAATATCTTACAACCCGCGACCAGAGCGGTCCTTTCCATTTCGTTTTGTTCGATCATGACTCTCACCCGGGCCGTGGTGGTGGCGGCGACAACTATTATAATAATGGAGAGTATACGACGGGCAACTCCTATTTTGGAAGAGGGGTTGGGTCGCCGTTGTTGATCTCGCCCGAATATAACACAGACAACTCTCCTGTTTTCAAAGGTACCCGTGTCCGTGATTTTCATTTTGCAGCGAAAGGGAATCTCTCTTCCAATGTCGGCTATCGCATTCGGTTGACGGTCATGAACGATTGGGGAAGGCCCGATCGACCCTACTTGAAGAAGAAAGAAAGTGTCGCCATGGCTGCAGACATCAGTTACCGACACCCGAAACTTCAAGGTTGGGAGTTTGGTGGATCGGTCGGCATGGATACCGGCGATGTGACCGGCGGAAAAACTACCGGTGTCAGCCTCTTTGTCAGCAAGAGAGGCGTGTTGAAACGGTGGTGATGATTCCTTTCAAAAAACATGGGTGTTTTAAGAACAAAATACGGGTATTTTTTTGAGGAGACAAGACAAAGAAAAGAGGGCTGTCGTTTCATTTTTTATATGTAATTTTGCAACAAATTAATCAGAGATGGACAACAAAGCACAAGATATACGCATCGAGGAGTTTGACTACCCGCTACCTGATGAGCGCATTGCCAAATTTCCTTTGGCGAAGCGGGATGAATCGAAATTGCTCTTGTACAAAGATGGAGTAATAGGTGAAACACAATTCAAACATATCACAGATCATTTGCCGACCGGCTCGCTGATGGTTTTCAACAATACACGTGTTATTCAAGCCCGACTTTTGTTTCAGAAACAAACGGGAGCCCGCATTGAAGTGTTTTGTTTGGAGCCCGTTGCTCCACATGATTATGCTCTGATCTTCCAACAAACGGAACGTTGTAGTTGGAATTGCTTGGTGGGCAACTTGAAGAAATGGAAAGAGGGTCCCTTGATGCGGACAGTTGTGATGGGCGAAGACGAAGTGACATTGCAAGCTGTTAAGAAAGAGAGTCATGGTGATTCTCATATCATCGAGTTTTCGTGGAACAATCCTCGTTACTCCTTTGCCGATCTGTTGGAAGCGGCGGGAATCTTGCCTATTCCTCCGTATCTCCATCGTGAAACGGAGAAGAGTGATTTGCAAACCTATCAAACGGTCTATTCGAAGATCAAGGGATCGGTGGCCGCTCCTACTGCAGGACTTCATTTCACCCCTGAGGTGTTAGCCGATATTGATGCCAATGGCATAGGTCGGGAGGAGGTGACATTGCATGTTGGAGCCGGTACATTCAAACCCGTCAAGAGTGATACATTGCAAGGACATGAGATGCATACAGAATTCATATCTGTACGCCGTAGCTCGATTGAGCGCATTCAACAGAACTTGGGAAAGATCATTGCCGTGGGTACTACTTCAGTCCGTACATTGGAAAGCCTTTATTATATAGGTGTAACCCTCTCGAAGATGCCCAATGCGACTTCTGAAGAGTTGGTGGTCAAGCAGTGGATGCCATACGATGAAGCAAACAATACGTTAAGTACATACGATGCTTTACAACAGATTCTTGACTATTTGGATCGTCAGCAAGCTGATCGTTTGGTGACGGCTACCCAAATCATTATTGCTCCGGGGTATACATTCAAGGTCGTGTGCGGTGTTGTTACCAATTTCCATCAACCAAAGAGTACTTTGATTTTGCTGATCTCTGCCTTTGTCAAAGGAAACTGGAAGCCTATCTATCGATATGCTTTGGAGCATGATTTCCGCTTCTTGAGCTATGGTGATAGCTCATTGCTGTTATAGAAAATCATTTAGTTTGTGCTCTACGTGAAGAGGTTGTCCCGTTACGGGATGGATGAAATCTAATGATTCCGCATGCAAATAGAGACGCTCTGCAGGTATTCCATAGAGCGAATCACCCACGATGGGGGCATTCAATCCTTCAGGATGGGCTGCATGTAGTCGAAGTTGGTGCGTACGGCCGGTTTGCGGATAGAATGCAACCCACGTCCGTCCACTCTCTCGTCGTATTACTTCGTAGTGGGTCAAGGCTTGCTTACCCTTCTCTTTGTCTACCCGTTGACAAGGCCGATGGAGATAGTCGGGGGCAAGTGGCAAATCGATGATCCCTTTCTCCGTAGAGACTATTCCATCGAGCCAGGCTATATATCGTTTATGGATCTTTCGCTCTTTGAATTGTTGTTGCAGTTGTTGGTGTATCTCCTTCGTCTTGGCAATTAATAGTAGTCCGGAGGTTGCCATATCCAAACGATGTACAAGAAGCGGTCCGGTGGCTTGCGGATAACGGGCATGAGCCCATTCTGCAACAGAATCTTTCGCCTCTTTCCCAGGTACGGAGAGGAGACCTGCCGGTTTGCTGGCCACTGTTATCCACTCATCTTCATAACAGATTTCTATTTTCTTGTCAGCCGTCTCTTGTGATAATGGGTTTTCGTCTACATCCAATCCTTGTAACATGAATCGAAGGATCGGGCCGCATTTGCCTTGACAAGCAGGGTAGAACTGTCCGTGGTGGCGTACTACTTGCTTGGGAGAGTTGCCCCACCAAAATTCTGCCATACATAGTGGCTGCAAGTGATGGAGATAAGCATATTGTAACAACTTGGGGGCTGCACACTCGCCAGCTCCGGCAGGAGGCATTTGTTGTGGAGTTGGTGTGAAAATCTCAACAAGATCCTTTACTTCGTGTTTGGCATTTTGCATTTGAAAGCATCCGAATATGCGACGCTGCAGAGCCGAAGAACGTTGTTTTCGCTCATCTTCCCACGTTATGATCTGTTTGCGGAAACGTTCTACGTTCGCTTCTTGGGCGGTCAGTTGCTCTTTCCATTGTCTTTCCATTCGTTTATATTCGGCTTTTTGAAACTGGCTTTCTCGAACAAGAGCAGCGGTTTCTGTCTTGCTGAGAGGTTGTTTCCGTAGAATATCTCGTTCTGCTTTGGCAGATTTCATCTGTTGTTGCATCGTGGTCCGTTCTTTATCAATAACTTGTTGCAAATCATCCAACCGTCGTAGTTCATTGAGGTAGGCCGGATCGTGAATAGTTGATTCTATTTGGTGGTTGATGGCAGAGATGTTTTTCTCTTCTATACAAAAGAAACCATCGGGTTGCAGTAAATCATAGACGGGAGGCACAAAGAAATCGTGGAGATTGCTATGGGCTAAATTGCCGGAGAATGCAGCGAGATAGCCTAACTTCCCTGTATTATTCTTAACAACCAGCACTCCAAACATCTTCCCTTGTTGCAACTCTTCTGCCCATTCTTGACGTGTGGCTAAGTATGATTGTACTTCTGCCGTGGCCATACGGCAGAGAGGATGTGGCTCATAGCAGAATGGATAAGTGAACCTTTGAGGTAGAGGTATGGTAGTTGCGGCTTCCCCGAGGGGATGAAATTTCGTTTGTGGGTCGGAGGAAAGAGTGACGGACGATGTACACATGCGTTTCTGTTTTTTCTGCGAAGGTACGACTTTCAGGGGAAAGAATCATTTGTCATATGAACTATTTCTGTTGAAATAGAAATGTATTCAAAAAATAATGAAAAAAAAACATACTATCCATTGGGGGAACTTTATACTTTTATTGTCCTAATCACGAAAGCACATTTATTGTCTGTATTGTTTCAGTCATCATGACTGGAACAATTGTTAAAAGTTATATACAATGAACAAACACAAATCTACAAGGATTGGGACCTTATGTTTGGGCTTAATGCTGGCGGGATGCCTACAAGTGCATGCACAACGGGTCTCTTTTAATGCAGGAAGAGTCTCTTTGAAAGAGGCCTTCCAAAAGATTGAAGCTTCGTCCAAGTATAAAATTGCATACAATGGAACCAAGCTGGATGTGAACAAAAAGGTAATACTGAACCAGAAGAACACAGAAGTGTTGGATGTGTTGAACCAGATCCTTTCCGGAACAGGGTATTCCTACACGCTCAAGGGGAATTATATCGTGATCACTCTCACCGGCCAAGATGGCACGCAACAGAAAGTGAAGCGGGTGTCGGGTACGGTCATTGATGAGAAAGGCGAACCGGTAATCGGAGCTAATGTTATGGTTTCAGGAACAACGAGCGGAACCATCACCGATATAGACGGTAATTTCGAGTTGGAAACGGCCGAAAACAGTTCGCTCGATATCTCTTATATTGGCTTCTTGAGCCAAAAGGTGGCACTCAATGGAAAGAATAATGTTCAAATCGTACTGAAAGAGGATTCACAGAAGCTGGACGAGGTGGTGGTGGTCGGTTATGGAACACGCTCACGCAAAAGCATCACGGGTGCAGTCGACCAAGTCAACAACGAAGTGTTTGAAAACCGTGCCGTCAGCAATGCTACCCAAGCCTTGCAAGGAGCATCTGCCAATCTTGTGATCCAAAGTCGCAATGCCAATCCGAACGACAACAGTATGAATATCAATATCCGTGGTGTCAGTACGATGGGAAACAATGATCCGTTGATTGTTATCGATGGCTTGATTTCAAGCTCTTCAACATTGAATAACTTGAACCCGAACGATATTGAGAATGTTTCCGTATTGAAAGATGCCGGTAGTGCGGCCATTTATGGTTCACGCTCGGCCAATGGTGTTATTTTGATTACTACCAAGAAAGGAGACAAAGGGGCGAAGCCACGTGTTGCTTTCAGCGGACAGGTCGGTGTACAGGATCCGCACATTCTCTTCTCGCCGGTTCAGGGATGGCAAAATGCCATGTATCGTAATCAAGCAAATATGAATGTCGGCAGTTCACCTCAGTTTACACCCTCCCAAATTCGTGATTTGTATGACCATCGTGATGAAGAAGAGTGGCTGTATAATCAAATCATCCAGAACGGGTTGCAGCAAAACTATAATTTAAATGTGTCGGGTGGAAGTGATAATACCACCTACATGGTATCGGCTGGTTATCACAACCAGGAAAGTAACTTCGTAGGCGGTTTTGGAATGGAGCGTTACAACTTTCGTAGCAACTTAAGTACGGAATATGGACGTTTCAAGATGGTGGCCCTGATGGCATACAACAAGCGCAAGGACCGCACCATGGCGGGTGGAACGGGCAACACGATTATTAACTCATCGCGTGTTCCGTCATACTACTATTATAAATTCATGGAAGGAGATAACTATTTGGTGAATGATGTGGTAGGCGATGACAACCCAATGGCCTTGTTGAAAGATGGGGGTTACGAGAAAAAAGATGAGGATAACTTTATTGGAAGCATGAACATTGACTTCAAGATTATGGACGGATTGAAAGCAACGGGACTTGTCGGTTTGGACTTGACCCAACATCACCGTTTCCGTCGTGACAAGAAAGTGCCATTGTATTCATCGGCTGATTTGAACAATCCCGTGCTCTATCTTCATTCCAACACGATGACAGAGGATTACAACGAGAAGCATTATACCCTCAGTACACAATTCTTGTTGAATTACGACAAGACGTTCCGTGATGTGCATCATGTGACAGCGATGGTGGGAGCATCAAACGAATCATACACGAAACGAGCCAGCCGCATAGCATGGACCTATACTGACGAAGACCTCGGCCTTCCAACTACGGATGATTCTATTCAAGACAAGAGCAATTATAACTCCAATAGCGATACGGACCAAACCAGCATCACTTCTGTATTCGGCCGTGTAGGCTATAGCTATATGGACCGTTATTATGGCGATGTGTCGTTCCGTTATGATGGATCTTCTAAATTTGCCAAGGATCACCGTTGGGGATTTTTTCCTTCATTTTCAGCCGGTTGGCGACTCTCTGAAGAGTCGTTCATGGATAGTTACAAGGAACATGTTGGTGATTTGAAGATTCGTGCATCGTATGGCGTATTGGGTAATCAGAATGTAGACAACTATTCTTATCAGACAGTTTATACAGTAAGCAATAACCAATATATCTTCAATAACTCATCTGTGGCAGGGACCGGATTCACTGATGGAAACGGTTTGTTGACTTGGGAGCGGTCGGCCAATTTTAATGTGGGAGCAGATGCTACATTCTTGCAGGGAAGTCTTTATATGTCGGTTGATTATTTCAATAAACTGACATCCAATATCTTGTTGACACCGGAGGTTTCTTCCATCTATGGCGGCTCTGTAGCCAAAGAGAATGCCGGCAAAATGCGGAATCAAGGATGGGAAGTGACCATTAATTACAAACTCAACACTGGCGATTTTCACCACAACTTCAACTTCAATATATCCGATTCAAAGAATAAGGTGACAGATTTTGGCGGCAAGGAACGTATCGACCAAAACGATCAACTCTATAAATTGATTCGCGAAGGCGAAGCGTTGGGCTCATATTATGGTTACAAAACCGATGGGTTATTCCAATCGTACGAAGAAATAGCCAATAGCGCATTACCCGTAGGTGCATCTGTCCAACCCGGAGATGTGAAGTATGTGGACCAAAATGGAGACGGTGTAATCAACGAGAAAGACCGTGTCGTATTGGGTAATGCCTTTCCCCGTTATACTTTCGGTTTTACTTATAGTGTCGATTGGAGAGGTTTTGATTTGAATCTCATGCTTCAGGGCGTGGGTAAACGTTCACAATATTTGCGTGGCGAGTTGATAGAACCATTCCATAGCAACTATTCATATTGTATTTATACCCATCAGCTTGATTTTTGGACACCAACAAACCCGGATGCCCGTTGGCCGCGATTGGTGGCTCCGGGCTCAGCTTCATCAACCAACAACTGGGGGTTTGCCGGGTCTGACATTTACTTGTTGAATGCTGCTTATTTGCGCGTGAAGAACATCCAGCTCGGATATACTGTGCCACAGGCGTTGACCTCACGTATTGGCATTTCGAAGCTTCGGGTCAGTGTTAATGCCGAAAACCCACTGACCATTTGCAAAAACTCGTTTATTGATCCGGAATCGTCAGAGTTTGGCAGTAATATGGGTGGCATCTCCAGCATTGGAGCAAACAGCGGTCGTAACTACCCGACGCTTTCTTATTATGGATTCGGTTTGGATATTGAATTTTAACAATGGTTGATTATGAAAAAGAATTTCTTGAAATATAGTGCAAGCATTGCAATGGTCATACTTGCTTCTTTCGCAACTTCCTGCAACGAGTTGGATTTGGCACCAACCAACAAGTTCACAGATTTGAACTATTGGACATCCGACGCCAAAGCTTCTGCCGTATTGAGTCAGGCATATAGTCAAATGATGACTTCCAATTACTTCTTCGCCGACGAACGTCTTTCGGACAATTTGTATGAAGGACGAGGAAATAGCGATGAAAAACTGATTACTTCGGGGCAAGCCAATACGACACTCCAGCGTTTTTCTGATGATTGGAAGCAGTGTTATGCGGGAATCAAAACTTGCCACACTTTATTGGAAAATATTGATCGTGTTCCCAATATGGACGAAGCCTTGAAGAACCGGATGATGGCCGAAGCCCGCTTCATCCGTGCCATGCTTTTCTTCCGTTTGGCCAACCACTATGGAGATGTGCCTTTGTTCGATCATGCAATCTCTATTGATGAGGCTAACACGATTGCCCGTTCTCCGAAATCGGAAGTGATTGATTTCGTACGCAGTGAATTGAATGCCATTGTCGAAACATTGCCGACTGCGCAAGAATATAGTGAATCGAATCGTGGACGCATCACAAAGGGAGCAGTCATGACATTGTTGGCACGTACCTATCTCTACGAGAACAATTTTCAACAAGTGGCTGCAATTTGTGAGAAAATCATCAATGGGGAATATGGCGAGTATGCATTGTTCCCCAGCTATTCGGGATTGTTCTTGCCGGAAAATGAGTACAATTGTGAGGTGATTCTCGATATGGGATATTTGGTTAATATTCGAACATGGATGCAGATGTACGACGGCATTCCATTGTCCGTTGGCGGACGTGTCAACGGTTTTGCTCCTACTCAGGAATTGGTTGATGACTACATCATGATGAATGGTAAAGCCATCAACGAGGCCGGATCGGGCTATAAGGAAGATGACCCATACATCAACCGCGACCCACGTCTGACGGCTACTATTGTTTATCACGGATACCAGTGGACGGACGGAGAGGGCAAGACTTCTACCATTTATATCAAACCGGGCTCTTCGGCTGATGCCGGAGCAGCCAACTTGGATGAATATGTCGGTCCGGGGCAGAACTCAACGGCTACCGGCTACTATATCCGCAAGTGGTTTGATCCGACGGCTCCGGAAGGAATGGACTCCGGATTAAACTTGATTTTGATGCGCTATGCCGATGTTCTGTTGATGTATGCAGAAGCAAAAGAGGAATTGGGACAGATGGATGAATCAGTATGGAACAAAACCATCCGTCCGATTCGTGAACGCGCCGGCTTCAAAGATGCAGATGCCTTGAACTATCCGTCCACAGGAGACTTGCGCACCATCGTCCGTCGTGAGCGCCGTTGCGAACTGGCTATCGAGGGCTTGCGTTTGTACGACATTCGACGTTGGAAAACGATCGAGGATGTGCTGAACGGCTACCCTCACGGAGCACGTTTCGCGGCGAACGACACCTATATCCAATTGGACAAACGTTCGTTCAACCCGGAGAGAGACTATCTGTTTGCCATTCCTCAGTCGCAACGAGACATTAACAAGAGCTTGACACAAAACCCGGGCTATTAATATACCTATAAAAACAAACGATATGAAACTGATAAAATATATGATGTTTTTCGCTGCATTCGTTGTGCTGGCAGCATGTAGCAGCGAAGGAGAGGTACGTCATCTTGGTGTATCTGCTGTAAAATCGTTGTATGAGCCGGACAATGGAAGAACGGTTGTTTTGCAGGCATCCGCTTCGGCTTCTCTCTACTTCGAATGGGAACCCGCCTTGGCAGAAGATGGTGGTGCCGTTTTGTATGAAATTGCTTTCGATAAGACCGACGGCGACTTCTCTAATCCGATCACCATCTTGGCCGCCGACAACAATGGGGCTGAGAACCATGCAACAATTACGCACAAACAACTCAACCAGATAGCAGCGGCAGCGGGTGTCGAATCGGCTGAGACCGGTACATTGAAATGGACTGTCTACTCATCGAAAGGGATTAATCCTGTTAAAGCGGAAGAAGAACGCTCTATTATATTGACTCGTTTGGCCGGCTTTGCCGAGATTCCAAATGAACTGTACATTACCGGAACGGCGACAGAAGTAGGCGACGATATAAGCAAAGCACAGAAAATGAAGAAAGTGGCTGACGGAGAGTTTGAAGTGTACATGAAGTTGGAAGCCGGCAAGACCTTCAAGTTTGTCAGCAGTAATAGCAGTGCTACTACCGGCTATTCGCTCAATGGAGAGAAGTTGGTTGAAGGCGGAACAACGACCGTAGAACAGACCGGTATTTACAAATATTATGTAGACTTCAATGCCGGTTCATTCACCTCTAAAGAGGTGACGAAGGTCTCCCTCTTCTTGAATTGGTCGCAACGTGCAATCGAGTTGTCCTATACGGGTAACGGAATATGGGCTGCCACGAACTATCTCATCACCGGCTTGACGGGCAACGACAACAGTGACGACCGCTACAAGTTCCGTATGCTCAGCTCTATGGGAGAAACAGAATGGCGTGCTGTTAACAACGATAGCAAACCGACCGGCAACGAATCGTACTACTATATGGTAGAGAAAGATGATGTCGAGCAATGGACCAACAATCAGATCTGGAAAAACCCGGCAACTGATGGTTGGAGTGACAAGACCTATGACATTACCTTCTCATTGAATCCGGCAGGAGAGTATACTCATAATTTAGTAATCAAGTAAATCGTATCATTGTATGAAACCGATATTTTCAAAACTGGTTGTTGCTGCGGCAGTCCTCTTCACCTTGGCCGCTTGCAATGACAATATGGGCGATACGGACAGCCGTCTGGATGCCCCGAACGGACTGATTGAACCCATTGATGGCAAGTCGCTTGCACTGGAAGTGTCCGCAGCTTCAACAGCTTACTTCGAATGGGAATATGCCGATGTGGACAAGGTTGGGACGTTACTTTACCAAGTAGTGTTCGATAAAGCCGACGGCGATTTCTCCAATCCGGTCTACAAACTCTATTCCGACAACAATGGATTGAAGAATTGTGCCACAATCACCCATAAATTGTTGAATCAAATTGCGGCGAAGGCCGGTATCAAATCGGCTGAAACGGGCGTGATGAAATGGACCGTCATCGCTTCAAAGGGCTTGGATACAGTCAAAGCCTCAACAGAGAATCGACTCACTGTCACTCGCTTGGCCGGCTTCGATGTTATTCCTGTCGATGTGTATGTGACGGGTGAAGCCTCGGAAGGCGGTGCGGATTTGGGCAAAGCTCAGAAAATGAAAGCTGTAGCAAATGGCGAGTTTGAAATCTATACGGAGTTGGCAGCCGGACGGACTTTCCATTTTGTGGATGCTACCAACGGAACACCGGCGGAATATTCTACATCAGACGGACTGGTGAAAGAAGGAGGCTCGAGTACAGTGGCTACCGATGGAGTCTATCGTATTACACTCGACTTCAATACAGGGGCTGCGACCTATACTTTGGTTACCCGAGTGGGCTTCTATTTCTCTCCGGAAGGCGAGATTTTGTTCGATCTACCCTATGTGGGAGGTGGTGTTTTCCGGACTAAAGCAACTGTTACCTTCAAGCAAGAGAGTTGGGGTCGTGACGAACGCTATAAGTTCCGTATGTTTATCAAAGAAAACGGTGGTACGGCTGCAGAGAGAGAAGTGGAATGGGGAACGATGAACCAGACCGACTCTCGCCCGACGGCCAGCAGTCCGGAGTCTTACTATTACGTTCTTTGGTTGGAGAATCTCACGCAATGGGATAACAAATGGAAGCTGATGGGCGACTTCGATGGGGTGGAAGCTACTTATACCCTGTCATTGACTGCTGACGGAGCCTATACCCATTCGATCACAAAATAATCTCTCATTTCTTTTAAGCAAAGGCCGGAAGGTGCTATCTTTGTTGGCCCTTCCGGTTTTTTGTATCATCCCAATCGTTCATCGGACGTTGGAAGCGGCAATTACCCCAAGAGTAAACAACGCTATTACCGATCGAATGAGTGCGAGGATTAAAGAGAAAAAGAGCAATTGCTTTTGAACAATAAGAGTTAAATATCCGTATAAAGAAAAAGAACCTTCGGAGCAAATTGCAGTTTGATGCCGAGCAAACTATAGTTTATTGCCGATAAAACTCAAGTTTGTTGCCGATAAAACTGAGCCGGATTGCCGGACGAAAGTAACACTCTTCGAAGGTGATTTTTCATACTATAAGCAGATAAGAAATAAGAATCTAAATAAAAAGGAAAGACAGATGAAGAAATTTTGGTTATCTATCTGTGCTGTCATGATCATCTGTTCATGCAGTGACAACAGCACTTCGGAGAACAACAATGGTTCGACTGACGAAACGACCATCAATTGGCAAGCAGCCGCTGATAGTAGTACAACCGCTTTGATCCACTCGTTTTGGAACAGCAGCGAACACTACTTTAACTATAGCAGCAACGGTGATTTGGCATTCCATTACTGGCCCCAGGCTCATGCCCTTGATGTCTTGGTCGATGCTTTCAAGCGCACGAAGGACAGCAGCTATGCGAGCTATATAAGCCAATGGTATGAAGGGGTGCCGGTCAAGAATGGTAATACGCTCTACAATATCTTTTTCGATGACATGGAGTGGAATGCGCTGGCTTTGCTGCGTGCCTACGAAGTGACGAACGACAATCGCTATAAAGAGGGGGCACTTGAGTTGTGGGGCTATATCAAGAAAGGATGGAACGATAATGCAGGGGGCGGTGTCTCTTGGAAAGCCGACCAACCATATAGTAAAAATGCTTGTTCGAACGGCCCGGCTGCAATCTTGGCGGCGCGCCTTTATCAAGCCTTTGGCGATGAAGCCGATAAGGAATGGGCTCACAAAATCTACAATTGGGAGAAAAGCACCCTGTTCAATGCTTCGACCGGTGCAGTGGCAGACAATATCAATTCAAATACGGGCGAGATAAACGACGGGTGGATCTTTACCTACAATGAAGGGACTTTTATCGGTGCCGCCATTGAACTTCATAAAATAGAAGGCGAAAAGTCGTATCTTAATGATGCTGTCAAGGCAGCGGACTATACTATCAGCACACTTGTCAGCAACAGTATCCTCAAAGACGAAGGTACGGGCGATGGTGGCCTCTTCAAAGGTGTGTTTGTCCGTTATTTCACCCAACTTATTCAGCAGGAGCGTCTTGATGCATCCGACAAACGTCGCTATGTGCAGTTTCTTTCGAGTAATGCCGCTACGTTGTGGAACGAGGGTACCACGAGGCCGGCCGTACTCTTCGGTACCGATTGGCGGAAAGCACCGGGTGCATCGACAGGACTCACCGAGCAACTCAGCGGATGTATGCTGATTGAATCCATGGCGTTGTTGGAACAATCAAAAGCCTTGTAAGCAATATGGGACAGATTAAACATCTTACATTGATCTCACTGCTTGCAGTTTTACTTCTCACGGCTTGCCAATCCAAACCGAAGCAACTGACGGACTATGTCAATCCGTTTCTGGGAACTGCCACTTTATGGGAAACGGCCGACTTGGGATATGAACGACATCGGGAGGCACGCACGTGGGGAGCAGAGGTTTTCCCGGGAGCTTCGTTGCCCAATGCGATGGTGCAGCTCAGCCCCGTCACCCAATTCCGTAGTGGAGCGGGCTATCAGTATGAAGATACGGTTATCTATGGTTTTACCCATACCAACAAAGGACATTGGAATTTACTCCACATTCCTTTGCTTCCTGTAACCGGCAACGTGTCGCCCAGTGACTATGCTTCTCACTATAGCCATGCCAATGAAGCGGCTCATCCCGGATACTATCAAGTGTATCTCGACCGCTATAAAGTGAATGTCGAGCTAACTTCCACGCTTCGTTGTGCTTTTCATAAATATACCTTTACGACAGACGAAGAGAAAGCGGTGTTGGCAGACTTGACCCGGACGAACAATGTGGTCAAGGCGTGGGATATTCGCCAAGTGGACGACCATACCTTTGTGGGCCATCAAGATGCAGAGGGGGATATGTTTTTTTATGCTGTTGCCAATGCGCCGATTCGTTCTATTGAACAGGTGAGAGATAGTGCCCGCGTGGTGTCTGTCATTCATTTCGACGATCATCAGGCGAACAGTGCTCTTGAGATGAAAATCGGCTTTTCGTTTGTCAGCATTGATAATGCTCAAATGAACCTCAAGGCAGAAATGCTCGACAAAGAGTTTGACACCGTTCGCAACGAGGCTAATGATATATGGCAGAAACTCCTCTCGCAAATCGAAGTGGAGGGTGGATCTGAACGAGAGAAAGGGCTTTTCTATTCCTGCCTCTATCGCTCCTTCCTTTGGCCGGCCTTGCGAAGTGATGTAAACAATGACTACACAGATGTGCTTGGTGAAGTGGTGAACAACGGATTCAGCTACTATACCGACCCTTCGTTTTGGGATGATTACCGTAATAAATTGATATTGTTAGGGATGTTATCGCCCCAAGTGACGGCAGATGTGATTTGTTCCATAACCGACAAAGGAGAGAAAAGGGGTTATATGCCAACCTTCTTTCATGGTGATCATGCTTCGGTTTTCGTGGCCGGTAGTTTTGCTCGTGGCTTGCAGGGCTTCGACATTCAACGTGCTTATGCTCTTTTGTTGAAGAATGCGACAGTGCCGGGTGAAGGAGGTCGTCCTTATCTTGACGAATACATCGCCCAAGGGTGGATTGCAGAAAAGGATACGACCAACGTCCCGACCTGGGATGAATATAAGGCAGCGGTCACCAAGACGGTGGAATATGCGTATGACGATTATGCCACGGCGCAGATTGCCAAGGCATTGGGCGATACGGCTAATTATACTTTATTGATGCAGCGTTCCAACAATTATAAGAATCTGTTTGATGCTTCCACAGGATTTTGGCGAGGAAAGATTGCTGACGGCAGTTGGATCAAGGAGTTCGATCCATATTATCCTTACTACGCTTATATGTATCGCGAGGCCAATGCTTGGGAGTCGCTCTTCTATGCGCCGCATGATCCGCAAGGTGTGATTGCTCTCTATCCGTCTCCCGAGGCTGTCGAAGCAAAACTTGATTCACTCTTCACAGAGCCTTGGCGGGGCTATGAGGTAGACAACATGACAGGTTTCATTGGCAACTATTGTCATGGCAATCAACCTGACCATAGTGTCCCATACATGTACTACTTTATTGGCAAGCAGGAAAAATCTCAAGCGGTAATTGACAGCATCATGGGCCATTACTATGATATGGGACGCGAACATTTGGCTCTGGCCGGTATGGACGATGCGGGCGAGATGTCGGCTTGGTATGTGTTTAATGCCATGGGCTTGTATACCTATTCGCCTGCCGATCCGCAATATATTGTGACAGTTCCGCTGTTCGACAAGGTGCGAGTACGGATGGGCGACGGCTCTGCGTTCACGGTGAGCAAAGAGGGTAACGGTCGCCGTATCAGACAAATCACTTGTGGAAAGGATACAGTAGACGGCTATTTTGTTTCTCACGATCAACTTGTCGGCGGAAAAAAATTGACCATAAAGACGGACTAGTATCAATTCTTTATAGAGCGTTTTTACCGGACACCAATATAAAACAGATAAGAACGAATCACATTCTTAAAGATAAATAAAAATGAATTTTTCAGTTAAGCCGTTTCATGCCGTGAGGCAAGAGACGGCTTGTTTTATGCTTTGAGATGTAACTGTTTGGATACTCCTTGCCAATTATCAGATAACTATCCATTGGAAAGAGTGACTCCCGAGAGTTTTCCAAAAGTTTCTCCGCACAAAACTTCTGTTTACTCCCGAATGAACTGCAGTTTTCTTTCGAGAAACTTTTTGTGTCATGCTTACTTTTGTTTCTCTTGCCCGATAGTATTTACCTGAAAATAAATGGTAAACGTTTGTCGAAGAAACGAGTTACTTCGTCAAAGAAATGGTGTACCTCCTTGCGGAGCGAGATCACTTCGGGGGTGAAGACTTGAAGCGAGTGGGGAATTACCCGAATGTTGATTTGTGCATCGGCCATGATCGGCTCGCCGTCGAGGTGCATAATCCCTTCATGCTGGCGGTTGATGGTCAGCGTTTCTGCTTTGAAAGTGCGTATTTTGCTGTTCTTGTCAATGGTTCGCGTGAAGAGTTGGATGCCGAGTGAGGCAATATCGAGTGGTGTGAAAGGAGACAAGATCGTAATGTCCAGCTTCCCATCTTGAATACTGGCGTGAGGAGCGATATAAGCATTGTTGCCATATTGCGAGGCGTTGCCACAAGCCACCAAAAAAGCCTTCTCCTGTAATGAATGCCCATCGATATCCAGTTCGTATACTTCGGGTTTGTAGCTGAGGTATTCCTCGATGGTGTTCTTCAAATAGGTGATGGAACCACGGCGTTTCTCTCCTGCAAACTTCTGACTGACAGCGGCATCAAAGCCAACACCACAGGTGCAGAAGAATACCCGATCGTTAGCTTGGCAACAATCAATCACTGTCTGATGTCCGCTGATGATCACCTCCAGCGCCCGCCGTGCATCCATTGGAATATGAAGTTCGCGAGCCAGTCCGTTGCCCGAGCCCTTTGGAATGATACCGAGTGTGGCATTGGTATGCACCATAGAGCGGGCGATCTCGTTGACTGTTCCATCACCTCCCACGGCGATGACGCAATCGGCTCCTTGATCGACGGCTTGGCGTGTGACAATGCTTGCATGGCCAGCATACTCGGTAAAGGTGAGGTTGAGCTCATGGCCTGCCTCTCTGCACATTTCTTCTATCATCTTGGGAATCTTGCGCTTGGATCCGACGCCCGAGATAGGGTTGATGATTGCCTGGACTTTCATTTTGTCTGCTGTTTGTCGTAGAAAAATCTTTTTTGAAGCGACAAAAATAATGCTTTTGAGAAAACTTTTGGCATTTTAGGGGCGAAAGAGTAAAAAAAATATTACTTTTGCAGTTGGATTGAAAAGATGATAATAATTCTCTTCATTATATAATATGAAACTATTACAAGAGAAATTGGCTAAGTATGATGAGCCGCAGCGTGCTATGGCTGCCGGTATCTATCCTTATTTTCGAGTGATCGAAAGCGATCAGGATACAGAAGTCATCATAAACGGTAAGAAAGTATTGATGTTTGGCTCGAATGCCTATACGGGACTCACCAACCATCCGAAGGTGAAAGAGGCTGCAATTGAAGCCGTTAAGAAGTATGGTACGGGATGTGCCGGTTCGCGTTTCCTTAACGGCACGCTTGACTTGCATATCCAATTGGAAAAACGATTGGCTGAATTTGTTGGAAAAGAAGATGCTATCGTCTATTCTACCGGATTCCAAGTGAATTTGGGTGTTGTTTCTTGCTTGACAGGTCGTGAAGATTACATCTTGTGGGACGAGCTCGACCACGCTTCCATCATTGAAGGACATCGTTTGTCTTTCTCTACGAAGCTGAAATATAAACACAACGACATGGAGTCGCTCGAGAAACAGTTGCAGAAGTGTGATCCTGACAAAGTGAAGCTGATCGTGATCGATGGCGTGTTCAGTATGGAAGGTGATATTGCCAAACTGCCGGAAATCGTGGCATTGGCAAAAAAATACAATGCAAGTATCATGGTCGACGAAGCTCATGGCATCGGCGTGTTGGGTGACCATGGGCGCGGAGTCTGCAACCATTTTGGCTTGACAGACGATGTGGATTTGATTATGGGTACTTTCAGTAAATCGTTGGCCTCTATTGGTGGTTTCATTGCATCCGACAAGGACACGATCAACTACTTGCGTCACCACTCTCGCTCCTATATCTTTAGTGCCAGCAATACGCCGGCTGCTACGGCAGCTGCGGGTGCTGCTTTGGATATCCTCTTGAGCGAACCTGAACGTTTGGAGCATCTGTGGAAATTGACCCACTATGCATTGGATGGTTTCCGTAAGATGGGTTGCGAAATCGGACATACCGAGACACCGATCATTCCACTCTTTATTCGCGACAACAACTTGACATTCATGATTGTGAAAGAGTTGTTTGAAGAAGGAATCTTCGTTAATCCGGTTGTGGCTCCGGCTGTAGCACCTGAGGATACACTGATCCGCTTCTCACTGATGGCAACTCATACCCAAGAACAGTTGGATCGTGCTCTTGAATCCATCGGTAAAGTATTCCGTAAACATCACTTGATTCCTTGATCGGAAAGGAATTGAAAGAGATAAAAGCGGTTGGATTTTTTGGAATCCAACCGCTTTTTTGTTAGAGGATGGATCCAAAAGTAAATAGAATCAAAAGAGAGTAAATAAACAAAAAAAGAGCCGAAAACTGAAGCAAAATTCTTATCTTTGTACAACTATGAATGGGAGATATCTCCGTAAATAATGCAACAACAAGAGACAAAAGGGGAATGCAACGATGAATGAAGAAAATGAAATCCTTTCCTATGGATACGACAGCTATTGGCCATCGTTTAAGGAGTATGTGAGGACGCGCTATTCCGTGCCATCCCTCATCATGCGCCGCTGTTATGCGGCCGGATGTTTGGCTATGGCTCACGAAATACGTAGCGGAAAAATCAAACCATGTACGGTCCCGCTCAAAATCCGTTGGTTTCAACTTGCTGAGCAAGAGATATGTTCCTATTATATCGAACAGCAACAACCCGTGCCGAGTGAAACAGCCGCATATCGTCGTGAAGTGGCCCGGCAGAAAGAATATCAGCCTATCTATCGCCTTGTCGGCGAATTGCTGACGGTCGCCTCGGAAGATGGTCAGCCCTCGGTGTGGACTCCTGAAGAACGACTCCAGGCAGTACGTAAGGTGGCAGCCCTTCAGGGGCACTACAATGATGCTTGGCTTGCCCGTCCTGTCAGTGAATTGTTGGCCAATCAGGAGCCGATTATTGCCCATTGTGAAGGAACTTTGCCGGAGAAAGAACGGAAAATACTTGAGAAACGTGTCCAAAATGATGCGGACTTAGGTACGCAATATGACATGACTTTACTGGCGTGGGAGACGGAGCGTGCCGTTTGTCTCGATATTGATACGATTCGGGTAATTCACACTGTCCCGGAACGTTCCTTGGAAAGACTGATGAAAGAGAAACAGATGAACCGTCGCTTCATTTGGCAAGCTGCAATAGTGGCCCTTTTGTTGTTGCTTTTGAAATGCTTTATGAATTTTATTTGAGGAAATTAAACAAGCTCTTTCGTAGAAAATCAGTATATTTGCACCAAACATACGTATGCGAATGAAATATAATACACAAGAAGAAAAGTTGGTCTTGCCGGAATACGGACGCAATATCCAAAATATGGTCAATCATTGTGTGACGATTCAAGACCGAGACGAACGCAAGCGGTGCGCAGACTCTATCATTAATGTGATGGGTAACATGTTCCCGCACTTGCGCGATGTGAACGACTTCAAACATATTCTGTGGGATCATTTGGCAATCATGGCTGATTTCAAGTTGGATATTGACTACCCATATGAAATCGTCAAGAAAGAGAATCTTTATACTCGTCCGCCACGAATCCCATACAACAACTCGCGGATTCGCTACCGCCATTATGGAAAGACGCTCGAGCGGATGATCCAAAAGGCAACAGAGTATGAACCGGGTCCACAGAAAGACCAATTGGTGCGGTTGTTGGCTACACAAATGAAAAAGTCGTTCTTGACATGGAATAAGGAAACGGTCGATGACCGTAAGATATTCAAGGATTTGGATGAATTGTCTGATGGACAAATTATCCTTGAAGAGGGTGTCCACAAGCTTGTGGAAAGCCGTGAAATACTTGCCCGCAACAACAATCCCAAGAAAAGTAACAGCTCAAAACGAAACAGATGAGTTCTTTTGTCATAGAGGGGGGACATCGGCTGCGGGGAGAGATCACACCACAAGGGGCCAAGAATGAAGCGCTTGAAGTGATATGTGCCATCTTGTTGACCCCCGAAAAGGTAACGATCCACAATGTCCCGGACATATTGGATGTAAACAATCTGATCCAATTACTGCGTGACCTACGGGTTAAAGTGGAACGGATCGGAGAAGGATCGTATACGTTTCAAGCTGACGATGTGGATCTCGACTATATACAGACAGATGATTTCATCCGCAAGAGTGCCTCTCTTCGTGGTTCGGTGATGTTGGTAGGACCGTTGGTAGCTCGCTTTGGCCGGGCATGCTTCCCGAAACCGGGGGGCGACAAGATCGGTCGCAGACGTCTTGATACACATTTTCTCGGTATACAAAAACTGGGAGCTTCCTTTTCATATGATGCTTCGCGCTTCGTATATGAGGTGGAAGCTACCAATCTGAAAGGAACATATATGTTGCTTGATGAAGCTTCCGTAACAGGTACGGCAAATATTTTGATGACAGCCGTGTTGGCCGAAGGAAAGACTACTATCTACAATGCCGCATGTGAACCATATTTGCAACAATTGTCGGCCATGTTGAACCGTATGGGAGCCCATGTGTCTGGTGTGGGTTCTAACTTGCTGACGATCGAAGGGGTGAAGGAACTCCACGGTACGGAGCATACCATTCTTCCTGATATGATAGAAGTGGGTAGTTTCATCGGGATGGCGGCCATGACGGGTTCGGATATCGTTATCAGAAACACCGGTTATAAGATGTTGGGTATCATCCCGGATTCATTCCGCCGTCTGGGTATTCGCGTCGAACAACAAGGCGATGATATATATGTGCCGCAGCAAGATGGTTATGAGATCGAAACATTCATGGATGGTTCGATCATGACTATAGCCGACGCCCCGTGGCCGGGGCTGACTCCGGACTTGCTGAGTGTGTTCCTGGTGGTAGCGACTCAAGCAAAAGGTAGCGTATTGATCCACCAAAAGATGTTCGAAAGCCGTCTTTTCTTTGTGGACAAGCTGATCGATATGGGAGCACAAATTATCCTTTGCGACCCTCACAGGGCAACAGTTATCGGATTGGGTAATCGCTTTAGATTACGGGCTTCGGCAATGGTGTCGCCGGATATTCGCGCCGGAATTGCACTGCTTATTGCTGCTATGAGCGCAGAGGGTACAAGTACCATCCATAATATCGATCAGATAGACCGCGGTTATCAGGATATTGACAAACGATTGAATCGGATTGGCGCACGAATAACGCGTCTCTAACACCAATAAAAGATAGAACGATCACGATGATAAAGAGGGAAGACGTAGTAAAAATAGGACAATTCGCCAAGCCCCATGGGGTAAAAGGCGAGCTGACACTGGTCACAGAATGTGATGTTTTCGATGATGCGGACGAACAATTTGTAGTCTGTGATCTGGATGGAATTTTGGTTCCTTTCTTTGTGGAAAGCTTTCGCTACAAGACAGATTCAACCATGTTGCTGAAACTGGAAGGAGTCGATACGGACAAAGCAGCGGCAGAGTTCAGTAATTGTGAGGTGTTTGTCCCATTAGATCGCATTGATGAATCAGAACTGGTGGGTGACATTACTTGGGACAATTTCATCGGATTCGAAGTGATCGATGAAAAACATGGCGTGTTGGGCATCATTACAGATGTGGACGAGTCTACTTGCAACGTGTTGTTTCAAGTGGAGAACCGTCATGGTAAAGAGCTGTTGATACCTGCCGCTGAAGAATTAGTGTCAGATGTGGATTATGAGCAGAAAAAGATCGTCGTGACAATTCCCGAAGGATTGCTCGCATTATAAAGAACAATGTTATGAAATGGTGGAAAGGACCGAAGAAGAGTGACTTGCCGTTTTGGAAACGGATCCGATTCAAGTACAAACTTTCGTTCATCAATGAGAGTACACTCGAAGAGGTGTGGGGCTTCCATTTGTCGCAACTCTCCGTCTTTCTTTCGTTGGGTATCTTCGCTTTTGCTTTGGTGGCTATCACAGCAATGATTATTATCCTCACTCCAATCCGCAACTATTTGCCGGGTTACCTCGATGTGGAAGTGCGCAAGGAGATCATGGATAATGCTTTGCGGGCAGATTCGCTCGAGCGTATGGTGCAAATCCAGGAGCTTTATCTGCGAAATGTGTCGCAGATATTTATGGGAGAGGTGGAGTTGGATTCGATCCAGCGCATAGACTCATTGGCTCGCACGGACGTTGATTACGATATTCCTCGTAGCGAAGAGGAATTGAACTATGTTAAGGAATTCGAGCAAGATGAGAAATATAATTTGAAAGTGTTGAACACAAGCCCTGTCCAAGTGGATGGCGTCTTCTTCTATAAGCCGGTCCAAGGAATAGTATCCTCCCGTTACCAAGCGGATATCCGACATTTTGGTGTTGATATTGCCGCATCACCTCAGGAGAGTGTCTTGGCCACATTGGACGGTACGGTGATTTATGCGGGATATGATCCCAATCAGGGTAACGTGATTCATTTACAACATAAAAATGGTTTTGTTTCTATCTACAAACATAATGAGATATTGTTGAAAGAGCAGGGTCAAACAGTCGTGGCAGGAGAAGCCATTGCATTGGTAGGAAATACGGGAACGCTCTCGACAGGACCACATTTGCATTTCGAATTGTGGCGTGATGGGCACCCTGTTAATCCCGAAGAATATATCATTTTTTAATGAAACAGTAATGAAGAGACAATTAGCAATATTAGGTTCGACAGGCTCGATTGGCACACAAGCATTGGAGGTGGTCAGCGAACATCCTGATCTCTTCGAGGTGTATGCTCTTACGGCCAACAATCAAGTGGACCTGTTGATCAATCAAGCACGGAAGTTCATGCCGGAGGTGGTGGTCATAGCCAACGAACAAAAATATCCGGAACTGAAAGAAGCACTTGAGGATCTGCCTATCAAAGTGTGGGCCGGAGCAGAAGCAATTGTTCATGTCGTGCAAATGGGGCCCGTTGATATGGTGCTTACTGCAATGGTCGGGTATGCAGGATTGCGGCCTACCATAGCGGCGATCAAGGCAGGCAAGGCCATAGCTTTGGCCAACAAGGAGACATTGGTGGTGGCAGGAGAGTTAGTCATGAACTTAGCTCTCGAGAATCGTGTACCCATCTTACCGGTCGATTCCGAACATTCGGCCATCTTCCAATGTCTGAATGGAGCGGACAATAATCCTTTGGAGAAGATTTTACTGACAGCTTCCGGAGGACCATTTCGTACGAAAACAATCGATGAGTTGGCATCGGTCACCAAAGAGCAAGCGCTGAAGCATCCGAACTGGCACATGGGCGCAAAGATTACTATCGACTCTGCCTCGATGATGAACAAAGGTTTCGAGATGATCGAAGCAAAATGGTTGTTTGGTGTCACGCCGGATCAGATCGAGATCGTAGTACATCCGCAGTCGATCATCCATTCGATGGTACAGTTTGAAGATGGGGCGGTGATTGCACAGTTAGGGATTCCCGATATGAAATTACCGATCGCTTACGCTTTTTCCTATCCTCAACGGATGAAGAGCCCTGATGCTCGTCTCGATTTTCGTCAATGTTCTACGCTTACCTTCGAAGAACCGGACATGAATCGGTTTCGTAACTTGGCTTATGCATTCGAGGCTGTGCGGAAAGGAGGCAATATGCCTTGTATCCTGAATGCCGCCAACGAGATGGTGGTGGCGGCTTTTCTGCAAGACCAAATCGGTTTCTTGCAAATGAGCGATGTGATCGAGGCAACAATGGCCAAAGCAACATTTATGAAATGCCCGACATATGAGGACTATGTCCACACGGATGCCGAGGCAAGAACTATAGCAACTGAATTAATTACGCATTTGTAAACAATGGAAACATTTTTGATTAAGGCATTTCAACTCATTCTGAGCTTGTCTATATTGGTGGTCATCCACGAGTTTGGCCACTTCCTTTTCGCCCGGCTTTTTAAGGTTCGCGTGGAAAAATTCTACCTTTTCTTTGATCCCTGGTTTTCTCTCTTCAAATTCAAGCCGAAGAATAGTGATACTGAATATGGAGTAGGTTGGCTACCCTTGGGCGGTTATTGTAAAATTTCGGGTATGATCGATGAGAGTATGGACAAGGAGGCGATGGCGCAACCCCCTAAACCCTATGAGTTTCGCTCGAAGCCGGCAGGTCAGCGACTGTTGATCATGGCCGGCGGTGTATTGTTCAACTTTATTTTGGCGCTTTTTATCTATTCCATGGTCCTTTTTCATTGGGGCGATACTTATCTTCCGCTGAAGAACATGAAGATGGGTATGGATTATAGCGAGACATTCCAAAACGTAGGATTCCAAGATGGCGATATTTTGCTGAAAGCAGACACTGTTACTTTGGATCGCTTTGGAGAAGATTGTCTGCGAAGTGTGGTGGCTGCCAAACAAGTGACCGTATTGCGCGATGGTAAAGAAGTGAAAATTGATATTCCTGAAGATATGATGCAGCGCTTGTTGCGAGACAAAAAAGGTTTCGCCAGCGTTCGCTTTCCGATGTATGTCAAGGAGTTGGCTTCAGATGATTCACCGGCAGCAAAAGCAGGAGTGCAGGCAGGAGACCATATTATATCAGTCAATAATACAGCTACTCCGACACTGACAGATGTAATGATGGCACTGCATGACAACAAAGGAAAGAGAATTTCTCTTGGGATTGAGCGACAAGGAGCATTGGATACGTTACAAATGCAAGTGGACACGTTGGGACAGATAGGAGTGATGTGTGAGAATCCGATCAACTTTTACCAGATGGAGACGAAAACATATGGTTTCTTTGCCTCTTTCCCGGCAGGTATCAGCAAGGCCGTCCGTACATTGAAAGGGTATATGAGTGATATGCAGTATGTATTCACGAAAGAGGGTGCTTCCAGTATAGGTGGTTTTGGTGCGATTGGTGGACTGTTTCCTGAACATTGGGACGGCAAAATCTTTTGGGAGCGTACGGCTTGGCTTTCTGTGGTGTTGGCTTTTATGAACATTCTTCCGATCCCGGCTTTGGACGGTGGGCATATTATGTTTTTGTTCTATGAAGTAGTGACACGTCGCAAGCCGAACGAGAAATTTTTGGAATATGCACAAATGGCAGGAATGTTCTTGCTTTTTGCATTGTTGCTCTATGCCAATGGCAACGACGTAATCCGTTATTTCTTCAAATAACGAGGAACGCCATCGGATAATAGGAGACTTGTTTATCATTAATAACGGTATTATCTAAAAATAATAGGGGTATGATTTCACCATTGTACCCCTATTTTTGTTTAAACAATGAAACTTACAGACGAAGAGAAAGCATTTATTCACAAACATAAACAGGAGGAGGTGACAAAACTATTGCTGAGTGCCAATCGTTATCCGCATCTTAATATTCCTTTTTTGGTCGAGCAGATACAGGCTCGTCGGCAGATTCGCGAGAAGTTGCCCTCATGGGCTATGAATGAAGAACTGATATTTCCCGCCAAGATTACGGCAGAACAATGCTCGTCGGAGCAGACGGCAGCTTACAAAGGGGCAATGGTTACGGACAAAGAGTTGCTCTGCGATCTGACCGGAGGATTGGGGATTGACTCTTTTTTCTTCTCTCGCCATGCAAAACAGGTAATATATGTGGAGCGATTCCCTCTTTATTGTGAGGCGGCAGTGCATAATTTTACCGCGTTGGGTGCGGATAATATCACAGTAGTCAATGCTGATTCGATACAATATATTGATGAACTTCCGGCTGTGGATCTCTTCTACTTGGATCCTGCGCGGCGAGGTGAAGGAAACCGACGGGTGTTTGCCCTCTCCGATTGTGAGCCGGATCTGACTCTGTTGTTACCTCGTCTCTTGGAGAAAGCTCCGCGAGTTATAGCCAAAATCTCACCTATGGCAGATATTCGTCAGACCTTGGCTCTATTGCCCGGAACGGTAGCCATTCATGTGTTGGCAGTTCGCAATGAATGCAAGGAACTTTTGTTCGAGATAGAACGTAATGCTGAGATTGAGCCACGTATTCATTGTGAGAATTTCTCTGCGACGGGCACCTCCCATTCATTCGATTTTTCGCTGTCAGAGGAACAATCTGCTATGATTCGTTGTTCCTCTTCCCTAAAAAAATACCTTTATGAACCCAATGCCGCCCTTCTTAAAGCCGGTGCTTTTAAGGTGTTGGCTAAGCATTACTCCATTGAAAAATTGCATGTAAGTAGCCACCTTTATACTTCCGATGACTCCCTTTATGACTTTCCCGGCCGTGTCTTCGAAGTGGAGGAGTGTATGCCATTCTCCGGAAAGCTTTGCAAAGAGTTGTCCCGAGTTATTCCACAGGCGAATATCACAGTTCGTAATTTCCCCCTTACGGTCGATGCTCTTCGGAAGAAGAGTAAAGTGAAAGACGGAGGTGATGTCTATCTTTTTGCCACGACATTGGCCAACAACGAAAAGGTACTTGTCCGATGTCGTAAAGTGACTACTGCAACAAGAGAATAACCAATTGGGCGGAGATCACACGAACGAACATAGAGAGAGGATAGACTGTCGCGTAAGCTACGGAAGGTTCATCCCCATCCACTGTCGTATTGGCATAGCTCAAGGCCATGGGGTTTGCCATACTGCCACATAGCATGCCTACATTTTTGGCGTAGTTGATATGTAAGAATTGGGAGGCTATATAGCCGACAATCAGTACCGGAACGATTGTCAGAAGGAAACCCAATCCGATCCATAACAAACCCTCAGCCCGAAAGACGGTTTCGAAGAAGTGAGCACCTGAATCCAATCCAAGTCCGGCCAGGTAAAAGACGATACCCATCTGACGAACCATCATGCCGGCACTTTGTGTCGTGTAGGTGGTGAGGTGCAAACGAGGTCCGAAAGCTCCCATCAAGATACCGACAACAATTGGTCCACCGGCAAGACCTAACTTGATCGGAGTCTCCAACCCCGGAATAGCAATAGGGATGGAGCCCAATACGACACCACAGGTTAATCCTACGAAGATGGCCAACAGGTTCGGCCTGCGCAGACGTTTTACTTCGTCTCCAAGAAGCTTGCTGACATTTTCAACAGCATTCGCTTCCCCGACGATGGTTAGTCGGTCGCCTACTTGCAGGCGAAGGTCGGGCGATGCCAACAGATCGATGCCGGCACGATTGATGCGGGTTATGTTGATGCCATATAGATTACGGAGTCGTAGTGATCCGAGTTTGACGCCATTGAAGCGGTTACGTGTCACAAGGATACGGCGAGAGATCAGTTGGCTGTCTATAGCATTCCAGTCAATGTCTTCCTTGTTCCAATCTTTTGCTTCTTGTTCTCCGAAAAGGACTTTGATATTTTCAACATCAGACTTTACGGAGATGACAAGCAGATGGTCATGTTCTTCCAAAGTCGTGTCGGAGGTAGGGATGGATACCTTGCCATTGCGCCATACACGTGAGATGACAAAATGTTTGTCGGTTAGTGACATTACCTCTTTGATGCTCTTATGATAGATGGCCGGGTTGCATACTTGAAACTCTGCGGCGTAGGTTTGTTTGTCATTGTCATTTATGTTCTTGCTCTCTTTCTTCTTCAAGAAGATGGATTTTAGGACGACAATGGCCAAGATCACACCGACAACACCCAAGGGGTAGGTCACTGCACATGCCAAAGCCATGTTGGTAACACCGCGGGTATTCGTTGGGTCTACTTGTTGGAGGGCTTGCTGTGCCGCACCCAATGCCGGAGTATTGGTAACAGCTCCGCATAACAATCCCATCATATCCGATAACGATACGGAGGTGGTATAATGCATTATCAAAGCCAATACCAATCCTAAGAAAACAACTGCCAATCCGATGGAATTCAATAAGATCCCCCCTTTCTTCAACGAAGAGAAAAAGCCCGGACCTACTTGCAGTCCCAATGTGTAGACGAAGATGATGAGTCCGAAATTTTGAGCGAAACTCAGCATATCCTTGTTGACTTCGATGCCGAGGTGTCCGGCCAGGATACCGACAAAGAATACGAATGTAACTCCCAAAGAGACGCCAAAAAACTTTATTCTTCCCAAGTATGTACCCAAAGCGGATACAATGCAAATGACGACTATGGCCTGGACTAATGTCGGTTGAAGGAATGTCTCTTGTAACCAATTCATATTGTTGTATGACTTAAGATTACAAACTTACAAAATCAATATGAATTATAAAAGGGAATAGTTGAAAAAGAAAAGCATACAAAGCGGGCATGAAAGAGACTTCTCTCATGCCCGCTTGTATAGCAGATGATCAGACAATCATCAGTTTATCAATGAATATAAGCTTCTAAGAACTTGGCATTGGGTGCCGGAGAAATCGTCACACCTTCTGCGCAAGCCGGAATCAAGGCTGTCTGTCCTTGGTGTAAGGTGATCGCATAGCCATTGTTGTCAGTCAATGTTGCGGCTCCTTCCATACAGATATAGACAACGAATGAATCCAACTCTTTGAAGTCGCGTACGATGACGGCATCCATATCGAGCAGGTTGGTTGTGAAATATTTGCAATCAGCCAAGTTGACTGTGGCATTCGTGTGTGCTTTGTAGTGGGTACGGTAGTCGGGATACAATGTATAGTCGATCGCATCCTTGGCCAGTTCCGTATGCAACTCGCGGCCGTTGCCATTCTTGTCTTTACGATTGTAGTCGTAGATTCGGTAAGTGATGTTGCTTGTCTGTTGGATTTCGGCAATGAAGCAACCGGCTCCGATGGCATGCACACGGCCTGCCGGCAAGAAGAATACATCACCTGCATTCACATTGTAACGCTGCAAGACATCCATGATGGTGTTGTCCGCTACACGTTTTACGTATTCATCGGCATTGATTTGCTGCGAGAAGCCCGAGTAGAGCGAAGCGTTCTTGTCAGCTTTGATCACATACCACATTTCAGTCTTGCCGAATGAGTTATGACGTGCTTTGGCCAATTCATCGTTCGGATGGACTTGAATCGAAAGATTGTCGCATGCATCAATGAACTTGATCAAGAGTGGGAAGCGTGTGCCGAAACGTTCCATTACCTTTTCGCCCAACAGCTCTTTGCCATAGGTGCGGATCAAGTCATCCAATGATTGGTCGGCCAGTTCACCTTCTGCCACGATGGAAAAATTATCGTCGACATGAGACAACTCCCAACTTTCTCCGATTCCATCTTGTACGGGAGAGATGCCTTTGAAAGGGCAAATTTGTGAACCACCCCAAATAACACTTTTGAGGATTGGTTTGAATGTCAATGGATATAATTTACTCATTGTTCTTCTTTTTTTCAGATTGTTTTTTTGTTGTTTTATTTTTGGCAGCCGCCTTTTTCTTGGGGGCTTTCTCTTTTTTCTTTTCAACTTCCGGTGCCGCTACAGCCTTTACTTTGCGAAGTACCATTGCCGAACGGGCAGGAACATAGAGCTTCAGCCACTCTTTCTTCTGCCGTTTGTAGAGCGGATCGAACTGGGTGAAGTGATGAACAGTATCATCATTCAAGCCATTGCCGCCGAATTGTGTTGCATCGCTGTTCAATACCACTTCATATTCTCCCATCGGAACAAGGAAACCATAGTCGGTAAACGATTTGTTCGGACTGAAGTTGAAGACAAACACCAAGTCACGACGACGGTAGGCCAGGATCTGGTCGCCGTCATTGTCCCACACCTTCAGCAGTGGGGTGTTGGAGAAGTTCTTCACCGAGCGGATCAGCTTGACCATTGCCTCGTCGAAGTCGCCCAAGTAGTGATATTTCAAGTTGGGGTTGTCTTCCAAATCCCATTGACGGCGCGCATATTTGTGCGACCAACCATTGCCTTCACGCGGGAAGTCGATCCATTCAGGGTGGCCGAATTCATTCCCCATGAAGTTGAGGTAGCCGCCATTGATGGTCGTGGCCGTTACGAGGCGGATCATCTTATGGAGAGCCATACCGCGTTCGACACGGAAATTATGGTCGTCTTTTTGCATGTGCCAATACATATCCGAATCGATCAGGCGGAAGATGATAGTCTTGTCGCCCACCAACGCCTGGTCATGACTCTCGGCATAGCTGATAGTCTTCTCGTCGGCACGGCGGTTGGTCGTCTCCCACCAGATAGCCGACGGGTGCCAATCCTCGTCTTTCTTCTCTTTGATGGTTTTGATCCAAAAGTCGGGGATGTTCATCGCCATGCGATAGTCGAAGCCATAACCGCCGTCTTCGATTTTTGCAGCCAGGCCGGGCATACCGCTCACCTCTTCGGCGATGGTGATGGCATGTTTGTTTACTTCGTGGATTAATTTGTTGGCCAAAGTCAAATAAGCAATGGCATCGCTGTCTTGATGACCGTTATAATAGTCGCTATAGTTGCAGAAGGCTTCGCCCAAGCCGTGGCTGTAGTAAAGCATTGACGTCACACCATCGAAGCGGAAACCGTCGAAGTGGTATTCGTCCAGCCAGAATTTGCAGTTCGACAAGAGGAAGTGCATCACCTCGTTCTTGCCATAGTCGAAGCAGAGCGAATCCCAAGCCGGGTGCTCGCGTCGGCTGTCGCCGTGGAAGTAGAGATCGTACGATCCGTCGAAGCGTCCCAATCCCTCTGTCTCGTTTTTGACCGCATGGCTATGGACAATGTCCATAATGACGGCCAGTCCGTTGGCATGGGCCTCGTCAATCAATTGTTTCAGCTCGTCGGGCGTACCAAAACGAGACGATGCTGCGAAGAAACTGCTCACATGATAGCCGAACGATCCATAGTAGGGATGTTCTTGGATGGCCATGATTTGGATGGCATTGTAGCCATCCTTGACGATGCGCGGCAATACATTTTCGCGAAATTCATTGTAGGTGCCGACCCGTTCTTCGTTGGTGCTCATGCCGATATGGCATTCGTAAATCATCAGCGGAGAGGTATCCGGCTTGAACCGCTTTACTTTAAATTGATATGGAGTGGCGGGGTCCCACACTTGTGCACTGAAGATTTTCGTCTCGGGGTCTTGCACCACGCGACGAATCCATGCCGGGATACGTTCGCCGTTTCCGCCTTCCCATTCGATCCACAACTTGAAGAGATCTTCGTGGTGGAGCTTGTCGAGCGGCAGTTTCACCTCCCACACGCCGTTGCCGATCGGCGAAAGGCGATAGGATTCCTCTTTCTTCCATCCGTTGCATGTGCCGATGATGTAGATGGCCGTTGCATGCGGAGCCCACTCGCGAAGGATCCATTCGTCGGCTGTCTTGTGCAAGCCGAAATACAAATAACCCGAAGCCAACTCAGACAATGTCTGTCGGCCGTCGTTGGTCAAGCTCTTTTCGCGTTCGCGGACATACTGATATCGCCCCTGTATCGCTTCCTCAAAAGGTGCCAACCAAGGGTCGTTCTTGATGAGATTGAGAGACTCCATTGCTATCGTAATTTAGTTCTATTTCGCAAATATACGACTTTAAAATGAATTGTTTTCCTTTTTTCGGACAAAAGAATGGAAGGAAATAAAGCGTGTTGCCTTGTTTTGAAAAGAATTCTTGGGAACTAACTGCAGTTTTCTGCCGAATAAACTCGAGTTTCATGCCGAACAAACTGCAGTTTTGTGCGGAGAAACTTTTACAAAACTGCGGAGATTGTCATACATAGCCCTTCATTGAAAAGCAAGAGGGTGCTGCCATTTTGGCGCACCCTCGATTGGTTTGAATGAACAGTTTTTTTGCTTTCATAGTTGAAAGCTGGCAATATTCATAATAGGTAGTCTATATTGATTTTGGGTTGTCTCTTCTTTTCGATAGATAATGCAACTTACTTGCTGATTGACTGACGACGAAAGGAGGCCCTTTCTCGGATGCCTAGCTGACGTCGTGCTCCCTCTCTGTTTTGCAAGTTCCCTATCTGCCTACTTCTGAACGTTAAGCCCGATTGTCTGTATCGTTGAAATCCGGGTGCAAACATAAGGCTATTCGAACGAAGAAAAAAATATTTTTGCCGAAAAAATTAAGACAAGCTATTGTTGATTATCAGGCAGTTACACAAAAGCATTAAGACAAATAAATGTTAAATCGCGTCTAATTGTCTGAATCATAATGCGTTTTATGTGAAAGATGTTTTTTCATCTTTTTTTTGCGCAAATCCCCTCGAGAGGATGTTCTCGATGCTCGAAGGGGATTCGCTGTTGTTTATTTGCTAAAGAACGGAATGAACAAACTTATGCTCAAGTCTGAAGTCATACCTTTCTTCAAATTTGTTTTGTCTAATACGTTCATGAAGCCCTGTCGATAGGATATCGCCAATTCGAATGTATTGAAACTATATCCGACTCTTCCTAAAACGGGAAAGTCAAAACGTTTTCCATCTGTCACAATATTGTAGGTCGGTTCAATACCTGCTCCAACAAAAAATCTGTCAGTGATTCGATAATTGATAGACGGAGATAGAGCGAATTGTAAATTTATATCGTGAGCCTCGACAGATTTTGGCGAACTATAACCGCTCGCATTCGGATTGACATCTTTCGTTTTGAGAAATTGCGCTTTCAGCATAGGATCAATATCAAAAAACAACTTGTTCTCTTTTCCTGCTTCTAATCGGAAACGGTAACCAATCTGCGCATCAAAATTGTTGAAACGCTCGCTTTTGATTCCTTTGACGAAGTTGTTGCTATGTGGGTTTAATGAAGTATTTTCAAAACCTATTCCTCCACCAATTAGCAATCCCGATTTGTTTTGTGCATAATTGTTTGCGATGCTGAGCAAAGTGCAAACCAATAACATTATAATCTTTTTCATACGTTAAAGATTGATTGAAATGAATAAATAAAAAACAATTGAAAAAACGTAGGCATTCAATTCTTTTTGAATGATTCACGTCTCTCTTTTTCTATACTTTCGGTGGCAAATGTAAGATAAATTATCGAAAGAAAAATTTTAAGAAAATATTTTTTCCTCCTTTTTCAAGCGAATCCCCTCGAGATGATGTTCTCGATGCTCGAGGGAGATTGTCTGTTATTCCTTAAAAACTATACCCGACAGTAAACGAAAATTGGTGAGCTTTAGGTCGTGTGTTAAAATGCAATAGATTCAGCTCATAGCCGCAATTGACTACGAATTGATGGGCGTAGAGAGACACTTTTCCGGCGAGTCCGGCATCCCAACGATAATAAGAAGAATCGGAGAATTTACTCTCTTCGCTGGTAAACTTATTGGTAGCATCCGACCATTTGACTACTTCGTTTTTCCCTTTTCTGGCAATACTGTAAGCAGCAAACCCACCAATGCCAAAACCTATGGCAATCTTTTCGTTGAAGTCGTGTTTGTATTTCGCCATTACCGGAATTTGTAAATATTCGCTATGGGACTTCGAATGAATGAATTCTATTTCACTTACAGTGGTGTTGTTCAAATCTTTGAAGTAGGTTTTGCTGTTAAAATAGGTCCAACCGCCTTTGGGAGTGTAGGACATGCCTGCACTTTCCACTTTCTTTTGGTAAAAATATAAGCCTGTTCCGATGCCCCACTTATTTGCTTCTCCATTGAAGAAATAGTCCAAGGCAAGCCCGACCCGAGGGGTAGCCTTGTAGGCGGCATTTGTGTTGGTAGATGTTATCATGTTCACTCCGATCTCCGGTGTCCATTTCACTTGCGCTTGCACCATTCCTACTGAAAACAGTAGCAATCCTAAGTAAATTAACTTTTTCATATTATATCGATTATTTATTATGAATGTTTAATGTTTGATATTAATTGTTGGAAAAAATATTTTACGGACGTCTTACTTCGTAAGAATGAGCATATGTTTCATCTCCTTTGACAGTGTTTTTACAGAATGTGAATCGACAATTTGCAAAAACTTGTCCGAGAGCGGATGTGTTAAAACCAATTGGAATTACTATTTGTGTCGAAACTTTATTGGTTACTTTCATGCTGGCAATCTGCGTTCCTTCTTTTAGATTGCCGTTAATATAAATACCATCGCAGAAGCATTGCCCCCAGTTCATTTCATCATCAAAGGGTAGTTGCCATCTTCCTAATGGCCCTTTCTTTTGTGCTTTGCCTGTCATTTTTACATTGACAACAAAAAATCCTTTGTCAGTGACCCCCTTGACATCGAAGCTTACGTATTCTCTTCTTTTCTTTGATACTTCAATCACATAACTTCTATCTCCACTGCCTACACCTTTAGTCATTGATCTGGGTTGTATATCTTCGATACGATTGTATTGAGTATGGGGGAAACTTTCTGCATTGACGGAAAGTTCATCCAAAGATGTCACAACTTCTGCTTTGTATACATTCATTTTGTTATTGACTATTCTATAAATAGTGTCATTGATGAACATGATACCATTCGCATTGTGCATGGCTAATTCCCAAGCTCCAATAGTTTCATTATTAGCTCCATTAGTACTTTTTTCTTCAGAGGAAGTTTGTAGGCGTTTACTTAATAAAGATTCGAACCCTTGTCTTTGACTCCACACTAATAGTTCTTCCTCTGTTTTTCCCATTAATGAATTGGACAATGTACGATACGCTTCCATGTTGTCAACATGAAGGCAACCATCAATGACAGAGTATGGCACTTCTTCTACCACACTCTTCGTTACTAACTGAATGTTGTTTAACTCGTTTGTTGCTACCATGTCTGCATCTTCTGAGCAGGCCAGCAATGTTCCAGCCAAAATGCTGAATGCATAAAATTTAAAATCTTTCATCATATGATTTTATTTATTTAATAAGGTATTGGGAAAGCCACTCTCATATGGCGTTCAATCCTTTGTTTTTTCTGCTGCAAACATACGGTC
>CAVKMU010000016.1:0-41568 GCA_963657455.1 bacterium | reverse complement strand
CCGAGAAAACTACAGTTTACTCGGGAGAAAACTTGAGTTTTGTGCCGAATGAACTCCGACTTATTGCAATGTTTTTTTTGAACAACTCTCCTTCTTATTTCATTCGGCCAAGGAATTCCATCCTTGCGCTTTCAATTCAATTTCGCCTCCATCACGACCTTCCAGATAATTCCCCAGCTCGGGTTTGGTGATATATCCAATGATTTTTACACCTTTCATTTCTGAAATCTTATCGTAGTCGGACAATGGAACAGTAAACAGAAGCTCATAATCTTCGCCTCCATTCAAGGCTGCAGTCACTAAATTCATATTAAACTGTTCCGCCATGACGGCTGTTTGGTAGTCAATGGGGATTTTATCCTCGAAAATACGACATCCCACGTTGCTCTCTTTTGCAATATGCAACAACTCGGATGACAATCCGTCGGACACATCCATCATGGAAGTTGGTTGAATGCCCGCTTCTCGCAAATCTTTGATGATATCCTTTCTTGCTTCCGGCTTCAGCTGGCGCTCCAACAAATACTCTTTTCCAGCAAAATCGGGTGTGAAATCTTTCTCGCCTTTAAAAACACTCTTTTCCCGTTCGAGCAGTTGCAAACCCATATAGGCAGCACCCAAGTCACCCGAAACGCAGACCAAGTCTGTCTCCTTCGCTCCATTTCTATAGACAACTTTTCCTTTTTCGCCCTCTCCCATACACGTTATGCTAATAGTCAGGCCTGTCATTGAAGCCGACGTATCACCTCCGACCAAATCGACACCATACACTTCACAAGCAAGACGAATACCGCTATACAATTCTTCCATATCTTCCACACAGAATCGTTTGGAGAGGCCAATAGAAACGGTTATTTGCTTCGGCGTCCCATTCATCGCATAAATATCCGAAAAGTTAACGACTGCCGACTTGTATCCTAAATGTTTCAGTGGTACATACGTCAGATCAAAATGCACACCTTCCAACAACAAATCCGTTGTCACCAACACCAATTTGTCTTTATAATCCAGCACTGCAGCATCATCTCCTACCCCTTTCAGCGTTTCAGGGTTATGAAGTGGCATGTTTTTTGTCAGGTATTCGATCAATCCAAACTCACCTAACTTTGCTATTTCAGTTCTCGTTGCCATATTTATTTATTATTCTGATAGAATAAATCTATATGATTTAGTATTTTATTATCAAATTGTTTGTCCTGTTCTTGTTGGAAACCAATTTGGATAGGCAGATAATAAATAAATGGTTTCAGTGCCTTGTCCAAATAGGGATTACTGATCAAGCGTACAGCATCCTTTTCTGTCACGACCAACAATTTGTTCTTTTCTTGCAAAGATACAAAAGCCGCAGCAATGTCCAAAAGGTCCCGTTTGTTAAAGTCGTGATGATCGGCAAAAGGATACGATACGACTTGCTTGGACCGTTTCTTCAATTCATCGCAAAAAAGAGCCGGTGATGCTATTCCTGAAACGGCCATAATCACAGAATCTTTCAACAACCGAAGCTGTTTTCTTGACTTTTGGAAAAGAGGTTGCAACTCTCCATAGATTATTTTTGTGAAAAAAAGCGATTGATTCGCCTGCAACCGAAGATCACTTTCGACAATCCGATAGTCGATCGGCATCATCACTTCCGGTGTTTTTGTAACAATTACTACATCAGCTCGCTCTGCTCCATGCTTTGATTCACGCAAGCGTCCGGCCGGCAATAAGCGATCTTTGCAATACAACCTATGGTAATCGGTCAATAAAATAGAATAGGAAGGTTTGACATAACGATGTTGGAACGCATCGTCCAACAAGATAACCTGCGGCCGTATCTCCGAAGGCAATTGAAGTAATTTCCGAATAGCTTCGCAGCGTTTGGCATCCACTGCGACCATGATTTGTGGAAATTTTCGTTTGATTTGGAAAGGTTCATCTCCTATATCCTCATAAGTATGGTGCTCAGTCGCCAACACAAATCCTTTCGACTTCCGTTTATACCCACGACTGACAACGGCTACCTTATATTTATCTTTCAACAGTCGGATCAAATATTCCACATGTGGCGTCTTTCCTGTACCTCCAACTGTCAAATTGCCAACACAAATGACCGGAATATCGAATGATTCTTCTTTCCTGATTCCCCAATCAAACAATTTGTTTCTACACTCTACCCCTATTCCATAGAGAATAGAGATCGGGTATAGAAGCAAATTGTATTTGGATGTCAAATCTGCTGCAATCTTCATCAATTATCGATTTTGGTTATTGATATAAACCTTTTTTTCTGTTGGTCTTATCAAAGTAACAAACCTGCAGCTACTTCATCGGCGATAGCTTTGCCTTTGATAGCTGTTACCAATGCCAATGCAAACTGATATACGAAACCGGGGCCTTTGCCGGTGATGATATTTCCATCCACTTCTGCCGGTTCGCCCGTTGCTGTGGCCCCCATCAAGTACGACTCAAAGCCGGGATAGCATGTAGCACGACGGCCATTCAACAAGCCCAATCCGCCCAATACCAAAGGAGCAGCACAAATGGCAGCTACGATACCTCCTTTTTCATTTTGCTTCAATAAAGCCTCTTTCAAAGGAGAAGATGCATTCAAGTTAGTAGCACCCGGCATGCCGCCCGGCAAAACCAATGCAGCTGCATCGGCCAAAGAGGTATCTGTCAAGAGGGCATCCGCAGTAACAGGAATGCCATGTGCTCCGACAACTGTTTTTTCATTAGAGACAGACACCATAATTACTTGAATACCTGCGCGGCGCAACACGTCAACCGTACCCAAAGCTTCCATCTCTTCAAACCCTGTAGCTAAGAAAACAAATGCCTTTTCCATGATTCATTATTTAAGTTTATAAACATATGTAATCGTTCCGCTTTGATTATTCGTCCCCGAAATACTATTGAACGTAGCTTTTTTGGCTGCCGCCAATGCACTTTGACGCATTGAGGCATTGTCGATATTCGTTCCACGACCAATCTCAGCAGAAATGACTTGTCCTTTAGGATTCACGGTAATAGCGATTACTATTTTCCCCTCTTCCTGGATTGTATAAGCGGGGCGCGGCAATCCTCCGGCTCCAATAGAGCGACCATTCAAGTTAAACGAACCAAAACCTCCGACGCCTTCATTGGCTCCATGATCAGAGTTACCAAAAGGACTCCCTTGATTTCCGGTGCCGGAAGCAGCATCTCCCTGACTGTTACCGTCAGCACTGCCAATACCAAAAGCACCGGCCACCTTATTGCTGATGTCTTCTGCTTTTTTGCGTCGTTCTTCAGCGATTCGTTTAGCTTCTGCCTCTTTTTGTTTCTGCAGACGCTCTTTTTCCTCGGCCTCTTTCCGTTTCTTTTCTTCTTGCTCTCGCTTCTTTTTCTCCTCTTTCTTCTTTTTCTCTTCATTGATAGAAACGCTTTCCTCAATATCTTGCGTCAGCAAGTCCTCTTTCGGAGCTTCTACCTTCGGAGTCGGAGCAGGAGGAGGCGGAGTGGTCGTCTCTTGTGGCAATTCTTGCCCCGTATAGCGAGGTTCGAACAACCCGGCGGCAGCATCTACATTTCCAAAATTGACCAGCACCCCTCCATCCTCGTCCGGAATCTTCGTTTTCAATACTGAAAACCAAAGAATCAGAAAGAGGACCATATGGAAAAGAATGGAGCCAACCAATCCGAATATGTCATCCTTATTTATTCTCATAATGTTCTTTCAGCTTGTATATCCATTACTTCTGTGGTCTTGTTGCCAACACCATCTTGAATTTATTTTCATTCGCAATGTTCAATATCTTGACGATTTCCTTATAAGGAACTGTTTCGTCAGCATATAAAGCTACATACATTTCCGGTTCTTTTGCATAACAATCCTGCAAGAACGGTGTAATTTCATCATAGGAAACCTGAACCTCCTTCTGTTTTCCGAAGGCAACATAATAGTTCAACCCGGCATCAATCGTAACGCGAGTAAGCGGCTTTGCAGCAGTCTGTTTCTGCGCTTGCGGCAGAGTTACTTTGATGGCATTGGGAATGACCACGGTCGAGGTAACCATAAAGAAAATCAACAGCAGGAAAATGACGTCTGTCATAGAGGCCATACTGAAGTTTTCTGACACTTTGGTTCTTCTTTTTAATGCCATGACACCTATTAATTAGCAGGTTCATTCAATAAGTCCATAAACTCCATCGTGCGAGCTTCCATTTTGTTAACGACATTGTCTACTTGCGATACAAGATAATTGTATGCAAACAGGGCAATGATACCTACTACCAATCCGCCGACAGTCGTAACCAATGCCTCATAAATACCGCTTGATAAGAGGGATACGTCTACATTTGTTCCGGCATTGGCCATATCGAAGAAGGCACGAACCATACCTGTTACCGTTCCCAAGAAACCCAACATCGGAGCACCTGCGGCAGTTGTTGCAATCACAGGGAAACCTTTTTCCAATTTGGCCACTTCCAAATTGCCAACGTTTTCGATAGCCACCAAAACATCGTTCATAGGACGCCCGAGGCGAGAAATACCCTTTTCAATCATGCGTGAAGAAGGAGTGTTGGTTGCTCGACACAAATTAAGAGCCGAATCCACTTTTCCTTCATGTATATAATCTTTAATCCTGTTCATAAAGGTTTGATCTTCCTTGGCTGCACGTTTAATAACGAACAGACGTTGGATAAAAATATAAATTGCGATCAGGGAAAGTATCAATAATACCACCATGATCCATCCGCCTTTACAAGCTAAATCAATCACATTGATTTCTGCTTCTGCCGGAACGGTTGTTGCTGCTACCTGTGTCAAGTCAGGCATTTGTTCGGAAGCCTGAGCTGCAACCGACTGTAATAAAAGTAAAAGACTCATAGCCATCACAAATTTATAAATTATACGTATTATTTCCAACTATTATTTTTCAGTTAAACAAGCCAAATAGCGACGAATGGTCTCTTTCAATCCCAAATACAAGGCATCGCAAATCAAGGCATGGCCAATTGACACCTCTTCCAAGAAAGGAATTTGCTCATGGAAGTAAGCCAAATTGTCCAAGTTCAGATCATGGCCGGCATTGATGCCCAAACCTAAACTCTTTGCCCGTTGGGCTGCTTCAACAAACGGGGCAATCGCCTGTTCTCTGTTCGAGGCATAATTCGAAGCATAAGGTTCAGTATAAAGTTCCACCCGATCAGTTCCTGTCTTGGCCGCCCATTCAAGATTGTCCAAGTCCGTTCCGACAAAAATGGAGGTACGAATACCATGGCTTGTGAACTGCTCAACCAATTCAGAAAGGAAAGCATAATTGCTTTTCACTTCCCACCCGGCACTGGAAGTAATGGCATCAGGAGCGTCAGGTACCAGCGTCACTTGCGTCGGCTTTATCTTGGAAACCAAATCAATAAACTTATCGCAAGGATAGCCCTCTATATTAAATTCCGTTGTTATCAAAGGTTTCAAACCATACACATCACTGTAGCGGATATGACGTTCATCGGGTCGTGGATGAACAGTAATTCCTTGTGCACCAAAAGCTTCTGCATCTTGAGCGAATTTCAACACATCCGGCATGTTGCCCCCGCGGGCGTTCCGAATTGTAGCTACTTTGTTAATGTTTACACTTAAATTAGTCATTGTATATCGTTAAATCGTTTTTCTTTGATTAAATTTGCACCAAAGTAAAATGCAAAAATAGCAGATTTCAGGTAATTAATAGACAAATGTTGGTAAAAGATTTCATAACAAAGGAAATCCCGGTGTTAAAATGTTCTGATACGGGAAAATATGCTTTGGCTTTGATGGATGATTACAAAATACGGCACTTGCCCTTGATTAATGAAGGATTAGGTACCTATCGTGCAATCGTATCCGAAAAAGAGCTACTGGCCGCATCCGACTTGTCCGGCAAACTTGACGATATTCTCTATTTGCAGACAGAAACGTGGTCAATACGCGAAGATGAACTTTTCATGGATGCCATTGCCTTGATGGCACGCCACGAACTAAGTCTATTACCGGTCGTTGCCAACAATGACGAATATGTCGGGGTAATTACAGAAGATGACGCATTCCATGCCTTGACAGACTATGCGCAAGCCGAAACTTCAGGCAGTGTCATTCTGCTTAAAGTGCAACCTGCGGACTACTCTATGAGTGACATTGCCCGTATTGTCGAGTCCAACCATGCACAAGTGCTCAGCTTGTTGACAACTCCTGTCGATGAAAAGGGAGACTTGAACGTAATGTTGAAAATAAATATGGAAGACGCTTCTGCCGTCATCCGTAGTTTCGAACGGTTCAACTATATAGTTACCGGTTACTCAAGCAAAAATGGTGTTATTGATGAGACCTTCCAGCAACGAATCAATGAATTTATACATTATATCAATATATGAAAATCGGAATATTTGGAAGCAGTTACCAATCTGAGAAGCAAAGCGTTATCCGTCGTGTCTTCACCCGTCTGCATGAACTGTCGTTTGAAGTATATGTAGAGGCGGGCTTTGCCTTTTTCTTAAAAACCGCATTTGATTTTGAACCTCAAGTCGCAGGACTCATCTACAAAGGAGAAGCAGATCTCGACCTCGTGATCAGTATGGGAGGAGATGGCACCTTTCTTCGCACAGCTGCCTGGGTCAGCCGACAAAATATTCCAATCGTAGGCATTAATACCGGCCGGTTAGGCTTCTTGGCTGACATCGGAAATGAAGATATAGAAGAAACTTTAGAGGAGTTGGCCGATCAAAGGTTTCGGATAGAGGAGCGCACACTGTTAAAATTGGAAACGGAAGGGAATCCCTATCACCAATACAATTACGCATTGAACGAGATTGCTGTATTGAAACGCGATACTTCATCAATGATCACCATCCACACCGCCTTAAACAACGAATTTCTAACTGACTACCAAGCCGATGGTCTGATCATTGCTACTCCGACCGGATCGACAGCCTATTCGATGAGTGTGAACGGTCCTATCATTTTTCCTCAGGACAACAGCTTGGTGTTGAGTCCGGTTGCCCCACACTCGCTGAATGTTCGTCCATTTGTTATCCCGGACGATTTCGTTATCAATTTGGAAGTAGAAAGTCGAAACCGCACCTTCTTGATATCCTTGGATGGTCGTTCAGAAATATTCCCGGCCGGAACTGTTCTAAGAATCAGCAAAGCCGATTTCACGACAAAAGTCATCAAACGATACAACCATACATTTTATGAAACATTGCGTCAAAAATTGATGTGGGGGACTGACGTCCGCATAAAAAGATAGAATTCACTCTTTTCTCGAACACCTTCCAAAAAGCTCGCAAAGATTCAAAAAAAAGTTCCCGATGTTTTACAAAAAAGCTCCCGAACATTTTCGAAAATGCTCGGGAGCTTTTTTATGGATGATCCTACCTTGATTTTAGATTGAACCAAAATTCAATCTAAAGGGTCAAGAAAAAATTATTTCAAATAGTCTGCCAATGATTCCGGAAGATAGAAGGTATTGTTTTTGTCAACATAGACAATGACAGAATTCAAGACAATATCCTCGTCTGCCTTCTTGCCGGCTTTTACAGTGTTGGTGTACCCGGTGATCGTCAGTTTCTTCTTTTTATTCTTCTTGTTGGTAACAACCAGTGTCGGACTCTTCTCTCCTTCTTTAGCCGGTACAATTTCGCAATTATAATCTGCGAAAACATCTGTGTGACGAGCGAAGTATTTATTGCTCATGTCGCTCAAGAATGTCGGCCCGAAACCATACAAACTACACATGTAATGGTTCAGTTCGATGTTTGTCAACATACCCATCGGGCGAGTTCCTGCCGGATGGTAGCTTGCCAAGAAGGTTTCTTCTCCCGTATGACCGTTGGTTGTGAAGCCTATGCAAGTATGGTTCGTAATGATTTGACTCATCAATCCGGTCAGCGATCCGCTATACAAAGAGGCTTTGCTCTTCTCATGGCGCTCAGCTTCCGGCACCGGGCTGTTTTTATAATCCATGCAATTGTTCAAAGCTTCCATCTCTTCTGCGTTCAGTTCGAAACCGGCCTTTTCACGGAAGAGAGCTTGTACTTCAGAGTTGGGGATGGTATTCACTTTTTTTGCAAAACCATCAGCCGTCATCTGATAGCGAGACAACTGTTTGAACAATTGATCTTTTGTCAACTTGTCGTATCCGTGGCAAGAGGAACGACCTATACTGATACCACTATTACCATGGTCGCTTGTTACGATGATGGTAGTCTCGCCGTTCTTCTTGGCAAACTCCAAAGCGGCACCCACTGCACGGTCGAAAGCCAAGTAGTCGCTTGTCATAGCTACCGGGTCATTGGCATGAGCTGCCCAATCCACCTTACTACCTTCCACCATCAAGAAGAATCCATTCTCGTTCTTCGACAATTTATCGATAGCCGTACGGGTCATTTCTTCGATAGAAGGCTCCTTGTTAGGGTCACGGTCCATGTCGTAAGACATGTCACGATCAGCATAAAGTGCCCACATTTTGTTGTTTTTGTCGGCACGCATACCTTGCATATCGTTCTTGTAGACGCTATAACCATTGTCTTTCAAATATTTTTCCATGTCAGCATCCAAGATAGAAGCTCCACCACCGATGACTACATCCAGATTGTTATGAACCATTTGCGGAGCAATCCATTCATATTTGCCGCGGTTGTAGCTATGAGCAGAGCAGTCGGCCGGAGTTGCGTGAGGAAATTCACAAGTAAAGACCAAACCAGCTGCTGCACCTTTGAAGATCTTGGCTGCTTCGAGCACCGTCATCGTCGGCTGATAAGCGCGTGTTGAATCTACCGGATAGATATCATCCTTACCACAAGCGTACGGATAAGTTGAAACGAAGCCTGTGATGGATGGTTGTCCCGACATGAAACAAGAGGTTGTTGGTGCAGAGTCGCCGATCGGAGCATTGGACGAGTGCGTACGAACCGTACCACAAATATAGGGATCGATAAACAAATTCGGTTTATCCGGATTGTTATACCATTGCAACCAACGGGCAGTTGAGATGGTTGCCAACGATGTTCCGTCAGTAATGAACAGAATCACGTTCTTAGTCTGCTTAACATTTTGTACATCTGCTGCATTTGCTGTTGAAATCAGCAAAGCGAGTAGCATCAAAAAGGATAAAATTCTTTTCATGTAATTATTAGTTTTATAGTTCCTACATTGTTAAATCATAAATCTCTTCCGGAAAACAAGTCAACTTCTCTACCCCATCGGCCGTAACCAAGTAAGTGTTTTCGACACCTACGGCCCCAATCTCCGGAAGTACAAACTTTGGTTCGAGTGCAAAGATCATGTTCTCTTCCAACTGTTCTTTCGAACGAGGTGTCAATACCGGCAGTTCATTGATTTGCAAACCAACGCCATGACCGATGAATTTAGCCTGTTGTTTCGTACCCATAAAGTTAGACTGCAGTCCTGCTTCTTCCACCATTCGCATGGCTTCATTATAAAGATCCGCACAAGGAGTACCCGGCCGTGCTGTTTTCATGACCATCTCATGAATGCGAATCGACAATTCATGTGCTTGATATGCCTCATCCGTCAACTTACCAACGGAGAAGACACGAGTCATATCCGTCATGTAAGGTGTATAGTTGCCGGCCATATCAACCATGATTGCCATACCGTCTTTCAGCTGAGTTCCATTAGCACCCAATGGAAGCGAAGCACTTTGTCCGGCTCCCCCCAAGGCAAAGTCGAAAGGAGAAGGAGTCTCGGCATTCTCACCCGTCAAGATACTCCCCATATAGATATCCATGTTGGATCCAAATGCACGGAACAATCCCAACGAACCATGCAAACGCATCCGCCGTTCGATCTCAATCTGAAAGTCAACATCCGTCATACCCGGCTGATAACATTGGGGAATTTCACGATAAACCGCTTCATGACAACGTGCGCAGAAGCGAGTTTGTTCAACTTCCCAGGGAGTTTTCACCCGGCGGATCGTACGCAATAGAGCCGTTGCATTGGCGGTTTCCGCAGGTTGAAAGATCTTCAGCAAACGAGTATAGTCAGAATATGTCAGCTCATCAGCCTCCAACATCAGTTTTTTCGGCATGGGAATATTATGTTGTGCAAAGATTTCCGCCATCTGTTCCGGCTTACGGATATAGAACAAATGTTCTTCCGACAAGCCGTTCGGACGCTTTACGAAAAACCATGGTTCACCTTCCGCTCCCAAATAAAAATAACCATTATACATGTTGCCCGTTGTGTAATAGAGATTTACCCCATCTGCCAACAGACATCCGTCAGCACCGCATTGGTGCATTGCCTCTTGCATCCGCTTCCATTTGGACTGGAAGTCGGACAATAACTTCTCAGCAATCATATCCGTTTTATATTCTTATTTCAAAACATTCATTTCTTGGCCTTGCGAAGGGATAGTTTTTCCAAAAGATAAACCAACAAAAAGCCGACAATCATCAAGACGACCGCTTCGGCCACGTGAGCGTTCGGCAATGTATTCGTCTCCATTTCGCCGACAGCCTCCTTCCAAGGCCAGACCTTGTTGAGTGATCCCAACATAAAACCCGCCAACACTGCGATAGTTACATCGTGAAAGTGCCTCAAAGCATAAGAGAGAACGCGTGAAAACGAAGTGATACCAATCGCCGCTCCACAGGCAAATACGCCCAAGATCAGCAGTGACTCTCGGTTTAGTGTCTTCACGGCTTCCATTATGTAAAAATATTTTCCTAAAAGTACCAAGATAAAACTACCGGAAATACCCGGAAGAATCATGGCACAGATAGCAATCACTCCACAAAGGAAGATGAACAGCAGGTGGTTGGGTGTCTCTGCCGGTGTGGCAACTGTCACATAATAAGCAATCACTCCGCCAACAAGGAATCCGACGATCGTCTTCCAGTTCCATTTGGCAATGTCTTTCGAGACAAACCACGTCGAAGCCAACACCAATCCGAAGAAGAAAGACCAAACCAAGACGGGTTGGTGAACCAACAAATAGGTGATGACGCGCGCCAGCGAAAGGATACTAAAGCCAATTCCCACAATCAGTGAAAGCAAAAAGTTTCCATTGATAGCCTGCCAAAAGGCCTTCAGTTTTCCGGTCAACAAGAGTTTCAAGCTATGTCCGTTAATGCTCTTGATGGAATCCAGCAATTCTTCGTAGATTCCTACGATGAATGCGATTGTGCCACCTGATACCCCCGGAACAACATCGGCGGCTCCCATACCAATCCCCTTCAACGAGATGAAGGCATAATCTTTCCACGTTCTGTTCGTCTGCATTCTTTAATAATATATAAAGCTCGTCAAGCTCAAAACGGAAAGTTTCGAGCTTGACAAAAATGAGTTTTATTTATTCTTTATCTTATTCCAGGCATCCTTCAACGATACCGTCCGGTTGAAAATCAAATGTTCGGCTTTGCTGTCCGGATCCATCGTAAAGTAACCGATACGTTGGAACTGGAAATAGGTCAACGGCTTCTGCTCTGCCAAATATTGTTCCACATAACAGTTGGTCTTGACCGACAACGAATCAGGATTGATCATCTCTTTCATCGCTTCCAATGCCGTCTTTCCCTCACTTTGCAGCTTAGCCAATTCATCGCGTGGGTTCTCTACTTGCCACAAACGGTCGTAGAGACGGACCTCTGCTTGCAAAGCATGCGCACAGCTTACCCAGTGTAATGTTCCTTTCACTTTGCGGTTGCTTTCCGGCATGCCACTCTTCGTGTTCGGATCGTATTCGCAATAGACTTCTACCACCCGGCCGTTTTCGTCTTTCTTGCAACCTGTACATTTAACTATATAGGCATTCTTCAAACGGACTTCCTGACCCGGCGTCATACGGAAGAACTTTTTCGGAGCATCCTCCATGAAATCTTCACGCTCCATCCAAAGCTCTCGGTCGAAAGCAATCTGATGTGTGTCGCTTTCAGGATCCTCAGGATTGTTGATAGCATCCATCATTTCCACTCGTCCTTCCGGATAGTTGGTGATGATCAGCTTCACAGGATCAAGCACTGCTGATACACGAATGGCCCTTGCGTTCAAGTCTTCACGGACAGCACTCTCCAACAAGGAGAATTCATTCAAGGCGTCGTATGTCGTATAGCCGATCTTGTCGACAAATTTTCGGATAGACTCCGGTGAATAGCCTCGACGACGGAAGCCGCACAAGGTCGGCATTCGGGGATCATCCCACCCATTTACCAAGCCTTCTTTGACCAAGATCAGCAAGTTGCGCTTACTCATCAACGTATAGTTCAGGTTCAATTTGTTGAACTCCGTCTGACGTGGGCGGTTATCATCCAAATCTTTGCCTTCTTTGATCCAGTCGACAAACAGATCGTAGAGCGGGCGGTGAGGAACAAACTCCAACGTACAAAGTGAATGTGTCACCCCTTCCAAATAGTCGCTCTGACCATGGGCAAAATCGTACATCGGATAAACTTTCCATTTCGAGCCTGTACGATGGTGCGGTGTCTTCAAAATACGGTAAATGATCGGATCGCGGAAGTGCATGTTGCTGTTGGCCATGTCGATTTTGGCACGCAATGTCATGCTTCCTTCCTCAAATTCACCCGCATTCATACGTTGGAACAGGTCAAGACTCTCTTCGATCGGGCGGTTACGGTAAGGACTTTCCACACCCGGTTGAGTCGGTGTTCCTTTCTGCTGTGCAATCAATTCTGCACTTTGCTCGTCGACATATGCCTTGCCCTCTTTGATCAATCGGATGGCAAAATCATACAATTGCTGAAAATAATCGGATGCATAATAGACATTATCCCAATGGAATCCCAACCATTTGATATCTTCTTCGATGGCTTCCACATATTCCATATCCTCCTTGACGGGATTTGTATCGTCAAACCGAAGATTGCAAATGCCATGATGCTTCTCGGCAATTCCAAAATCCAGACAGATTGCCTTGGCATGGCCAATGTGCAGATAGCCATTAGGCTCGGGCGGGAAACGAGTTTGTACACGACCTCCGTTCTTACCCTCAGCCAGATCTTTCTCAACGGCTGCTTCAATGAAATTCAAGCTCTTCTTGTTTTCAGCTTCGTTAGTATTGATTTCGCTCATATTGTTCTATATTTCTTAACATGGACAAAGGTAATCATTTTAAACGGATAACAAGTGCTTTGGTTGTTAATTTCTCGTTTCAATCAGTTCATCGGAAGGATCTAAAACGAAAGTGCAGAGCATCTAAAAAAAAGCTCCCGTATTTTTTCAGAAAAGCTCCCGTATTTTTCGGGGAAAAGACCCGTATTTTTTCAGCGTTCATATTTATATGTATATCAACACATTACACCATCCCGATTATTCCCCATACATTATAAGTATAACGATCTGCTGTTCTTCACTGTTTTCAGTATAAAAATACAAAAAATGTATGTTAAAATTGAGATCAGGGTGTATATTTATCCAAATAAAATGTATATCTTTGGGGCAATAGAATACACAAAACAGTTGATATGCTTCATAAAGGTTATCGCAAACTTTATAATTGTCTGATTTTCTATTTCTGATAGAGATCGTCCACGACAAAGGAGGAGGAAAGAATTTCACGCTTTTCTTCCGCGATAATTTATTTTCCATTTAAAATCAACATAAACAGTATGAATACAAAAGAAACTGTGTGCGCTTGCTGTGGCGACACAACGGTTTTTGCACCGTCAAATGCAGCCAACAATTTCGGCATGAACGACCGAATCAAACGTCTGCGTCAAGAATCATTTGAAGCAGAACCATCTCTTTCCATCGAAAGAGCACTTATCGAGACGCGTTTCTACAAAGAAAACGAAGGGAAGTATCCTATTCCTGTCATGCGCGCCATGAATTTCTACGAAATCTGCAAGAACAAAACGATCTATATCGGGAAAGATGAATTGATCGTCGGTGAACGTGGTCCGCGTCCAAAGGCTGTTTCCACGTTCCCTGAATTGACTTGCCACAGTGTAGAAGACTTGCAAATTCTGAACACCCGCGAATTGCAACGCTATACGATCAGCCAGGAAGATATCGACACCTATGCAAAAGAGGTAATCCCTTACTGGAAGGGTCGTACACAGCGTGAACGTATCTTCAACCATGTGCCGAAAGAATGGAAAACGGCCTACGAATTGGGTATGTTCACCGAGTTCATGGAACAACGTGCAGCCGGCCATACTGCCCTCGATGGCAAAGTATATAAATATGGTTTGCTGGATTTGAAGGAGAAGATCCAAAAAGAATTGGACAACTTGGACTTCATGAACGACCGTGAAGCTTCCGACAAACAGGAAGAGCTGACAGGTATGGCCATCTCATGCGACGCAGCTATCCTCTTCGCTGAGCGCCACGCTGACTTGGCAGACGAGATGTCGTTGACAGAAAAAGATCCGAAACGCGTCGAAGAATTGAAGAAGATCGCTGAAGTTTGCCGTTGGGTTCCGGCTCATGCTCCGAGAAACTATTGGGAAGCTATCCAGATGTATTGGTTCGTTCACCTGGGAACTATCACTGAATTGAACGGTTGGGATGCCATGAACCCGGGCCACTTCGACCAGCACTTGGCTCCATTCTACGAAAAAGATATCGCAGAAGGTACACTGACGCGCGATCAGGCAAAGGAATTGATGTCTTGCTTCTTCATCAAAGTAAACAACCAGACAGCACCTCCTAAGGTAGGTATCACTGCCAAGGAGAGCGGTACATATAACGACTTCACGAACTTGAACATCGGTGGTATCAAGGCCGACGGCCGCGATGGTGTCAGCGAAGTTTCATACATCATGTTGGAAACTGTCGAAGAGCTCCACTTGTTGCAGCCGGGTAGTGCCCTCCACATCAGCGTCCGTACACCGGAACGTTTCTTGCGCGCCGGATGTAAGGTAATTCGCCAGGGACATGGTTATCCGTCAGTCTTCAACCCTGATGTATATGTTCAGGAGCTGATGCGCCAAGGCAAATCTCTTACAGATGCCCGCGAAGGCGGATGTAGTGGATGTATTGAGGTTGGTGCCTTCGGTAAAGAGGCTTATATCTTGACCGGCTACCTCAATGTTCCGAAGATTTTGGAGGTTACATTGCACAATGGCGTAGACCCTGTTTCAGGACAGCACGTTGGTTTGTCGACCGGTGACCCGAGAGAGTTCAAGACATACGACGAACTGTATGCTGCATTCTTGAAACAACTTCACTATTTCGTGGACATGAAGGTTCGCGTAAGCAACTATATCGACCGCATGTTTGCCAAATATGCTCCGGCAACCTTCCTTTCTTTGTTCATCGATGACTGTATCGCCAAGGGTAAAGACTATTACAATGCCGGCCCTCGCTACAATACGAACTATATTCAATGTACAGGTTTGGGTACTATCACCGACAGCCTTTCTGTATTGCGCAAGCATGTTTATGAAGACAAGACCTATACAATGGATGAGATCTTGGAAGCCACCGATCATAACTTCGAAGGCTACGAAGCTATGCGTCAGTTCATTTTGAACCGTACTCCGTTCTTTGGAAATGACGATGACTATGCTGATTCTATCGCCATCAAGGTGTTCGACGATTTGTATGATGCCATCGAAGGCAAACCTAATACAAGAGGCGAATGCTTCCACTTGAACATGTTGTCAACCACTTGTCACGTTTACTTCGGAAAGATAATGGGAGCAACACCAAACGGACGTTTCGCCGGACGCGCTATCTCCGACGGTACTTCTCCTTCTCACGGTGCCGACACTCACGGGCCATCTGCCGTTATCAAATCATTGGGCAAATTGGATCAGGTCAAGAGCGGTGGTACATTGCTGAACCAACGTTTCATGCCGTCATTGTTGAAGACCGACGAAGATATTGCGAAGTTGGCATCACTCATCCGAAGCTACTTTGCTATGGGAGGCCACCACATTCAGTTCAATATCGTCGATACGGAAACACTCTACAATGCTCAACGTATACCGGAAGATTACCGCGACTTGTTAGTCAGAGTAGCAGGTTATAGTGATTATTTCAACGACATGAACGCCGATTTACAAGCAGACGTCATTGCCCGTACGGAACAAGAAAGCTTCTAAGCATGCTCATATTCGATATCAAACGATATGCGATAAATGACGGACCGGGCATCCGAATCACCATCTTTATGAAAGGATGCCCGCTCTCATGTATTTGGTGTCACAACCCGGAGGGGATCTCTCCTCATCCGGAGAAGCTCTATACCAAAAAGAAGTGTATCGGTTGTCAGACATGTGTGAAGAAATGCCCGAACCATGCTCTGACACTTACGCCGGATGGCATCGTAACCGATAAGAACTTATGTACGGTATGTGGGAAATGTGCTCAAGTATGCCCGACACTGTCCATGCAAATCTCCGGCGAGGAGTACTCGACCGATCAAATCATGAAGGAGATCGAAAAGGAGACAACGGTATTGGACAATTCTAAAGGTGGCGTTACTTTCTGCGGAGGCGAGCCGTTACTGCATCCAAAAGAATTGTTGGAGCTACTGAAACGATGCGGAGAGATAGACCTGCACCGAGCCGTCGATACCACTTTATTTGCCAAATGGGAGACAATTGATGAGGTCATGCACAACTGCGAACTCTTCTTAGTTGACTTAAAACATATGGACTCCGATAAGCATCGGCAATATACCCATGTTCCGAATGAGCTCATTCATGACAACCTAAGAAAAGTAGCTGCAGCCGAGAAGCCTTATTGGATTCGTATTCCACTCATTGAAGGAGTGAATGCCGATGAAGAGAACTTGACCCGTTCCGCTTCATTCTTGGCATCATTGCACACACAGCCGGAGATTGTCAATCTGTTGCCATACCACGACATTGGAAAAGGCAAACATGAAAAGCAAGGGACTATATACAACCCGACCCACATCTCTATGGCAGCACCGACCGAGGAGAAGATCCAACAGGCAATAGCCTTGTTTGAATCATACGGTATCAAAGCGCAAAAAGGTGGATAAACCATTAGCGAAAATAGCGATTATAGTGTAATTTATTCGGATTGCAAAAGAAAAAGCAATCCATTAAAAGCAATAAAAAAACAAACATTTTGTTTGGATCAACAAATCAAGGAGAGGGAAATGCTTAAAGAAAAGGTATTTTCCTCTCCTATTTTTCCAAAAAAGTTTTCGAAGAAAAGATAAAAAGCACTCGATCTTTTTTATTGTTCATCATCAAGAATCACAGCTGCACTCCTCAGATCCGCACCAAAGGGAGGATTCAATTTGGCAACTCGTATGCGAATATGTATAATTTGTGGGAAGGATTGATGAAGAGCACGCATAATTCGCCCCGCCACCGCCTCCAACAATCGAGAAGGAGTACCCATCTCTTTGGCTACAACGGCATGAACTTCAGCATAATTGATCGTATCTTCCAATCGATCAGATATCGTTGCCGCCTCGACATCTGCTGTCAACAACAAATCAACAATAAATGTATTTCCTACGATTCTCTCTTGGGGAGCCACGCCATGATAAGCGTAAAACTTCATTGACTCCAATTCTATTTGTACTTTCATATTGTCATAATAAAGAGGATTTCAAAGAGATCAACTCACTTACAATTATTAATTTTTATAATAAGACTGAACCTTTCACGTCAAAAATACTCTTATATTTGTAGAAAAACAAATATTTTTATGATGATAGGAGCAAAACAAAAAGAAGAATCTTCGAATGGAGGCTTGCACAACACCCTTACCATTGGTACCACAGTGAAGGGAACCATTCTTACAGATGGTGATTTACGTTTAGACGGCAACGTTGAAGGCGACATCATCTGCAGCGGAAAAATCGTTGTCGGCCCCAAAGGAATCATCAAAGGGAATGTACAAAGTGGAAATGCAGAGATTCACGGTTCAATAGAAGGTAACTTGGATATCAAAGAAAAACTGGTATTGAAAGCCAGCGCCATCATCAAAGGAGACATTTTCCTGAAGACCTTTGAAGTCGAACCCGGTGCCAAACTGACCGGAAAAGTTTGTTCAAACGATTGATTCAATAGTTGAGTTTATAAGTTAAATAAGGTATTTCGACTTATAAACTCAACTTATATATTGTCGCTTATCCGCAACGAGAAGCTCCACAATTCGTACAAATCAAGCAACCCTCTTGATAAACCAATGTCTCTTGACCGCAGTTAGGACACACTTGCCCTTTGGCGGCAGTTCCATTCGGAAGATATTTCTTCAGCGCACGCTCCACACCATTCTTCCAAGTATTGATAGACTCATTGTTCAGATCCAATCCTTGAACAAGTTTAATTACTTGATCTATTGGCATGGCATAGCGCAAAACACCGGAAATCAACTTGGCATAATTCCAATACTCGGGATTGAATTTGCTGTCCAACCCCTCGATTGTCATCTTATATCCGCGCTTGTTCTTGAATTGGAAGTCATAATGCTTCTTGCCATCCTCATCGAAGCCTTTGATGATAGAGCCTTTTTGAATATTTTTCGGAACCATGATTCCCTCTTCATCATCAGCCAATCCCGTAAAGATCTCGTAGGGACGGCCATTCAACAAGCCTACGAAAGCAATCCAACGTTCCTTTTTGTTTTGGAAACGAACCACATCCGCCTCCAATTCGCGAGGACGGGATGAAACAATCACCGGTGGTTGCATACAATTGCAATTATCAGTAGATTTCTTTTTCTTCTCTGTCGCAATAAGTACACCGGCACGAGAGCCATCACGATAGACGGTACATCCCTTGCATCCGCTCTTCCAAGCTTCCACGTAAAGACGATTTACCAACTCTTCGTTCACGTCGTTCGGAAGGTTGATTGTCACGCTAATGGAATGATCCACCCATTTTTGAATTCGTCCTTGCATCCGAACTTTCTGCAGCCAATCCACATCGTTGGAAGTCGCCTTATAATAGGGAGAATTAGCAATCATTTGATCAAGTTCTTCTTGGGTATAGCGCTTGGTAGTCGGGTAGCCTTGAGCCTCCATCCAAGTGACAAACTTATGATGGAAGACGATATATTCTTCAAAAGAGTCGCCGGTTTCATCGACAAAATCGACATGACAATCCACATCATTCGGATTTACTTTGCGCCGACGCTTGTAAACCGGCAAGAAAACAGGCTCAATGCCGGAAGTTGTCTGCGTCATCAAACTGGTAGTTCCCGTTGGTGCAATCGTCAAGCAGGCAATATTACGGCGCCCATAATGAACCATATCAGCATATAACTCAGGATCAGCTTCACGGATACGGGAGATAAACGGATTGTTTTCCTCTCGTTTAGCATCATAGATTTCGAAAGCACCTCGCTCTTTTGCCAAGTTGACAGAGGAACGGTAAGCGGACAGTGCCAATGTCTTCTGCACTTCTTCTGCAAAGTCCGTAGCTTCATCCGTGCCATAGCGTAAATTCAATGCCGCCAACATGTCTCCTTCTGCCGTGATGCCGACGCCCGTGCGACGTCCAAGCAATGTTTTACGCTGGATCTTCTCCCACAAATAACGTTCCGGCTGTTTCACCTCCATTGTTTCCGGGTCAGAATCAATCTTCGCTAAAATCTTTTCAATCTTTTCCGCTTCCAAATCGATGATATCGTCCATAATACGCTGCGCCAAAGCAACATGCTTCTTGAACAAATCGAAGTCAAAACAGGCATGATCGGTAAAGGGATCCTTCACATAAGTATAGAGGTTGATTGCCAAAAGTCGGCAACTGTCATACGGACAGAGAGGAATCTCTCCACATGGGTTGGTGGACACAGTACGAAAACCAAGATCTGCATATGAATCAGGAACCGATTCCCGTAGGATTGTATCCCAAAAGAGAACACCAGGCTCAGCCGATTTCCATGCATTATGTATAATTTTCGCCCACAGCTGTGGAGCATATATATCTTTTGTATAGAGCGGTTCGGGCGAATCTATCGGATATTGTTGCCGATACATTTTGTTTTCAACCACAGCTCTCATGAATTCATCGTCAATCTTAACGGACACATTTGCACCGGTTACCTTGCCCTCTTCCATCTTGGCATCGATAAATGCTTCCGAATCGGGATGTTTGATGGAAACAGAGAGCATCAAGGCTCCACGACGTCCATCCTGCGCCACTTCCCGCGTAGAATTGGAATAACGTTCCATGAATGGAACCAAACCCGTCGAGGTAAGAGCCGAGTTCTTTACCGGTGAACCTTTCGGACGGATATGTGACAAGTCATGCCCGACGCCGCCACGACGTTTCATCAACTGTACCTGTTCTTCATCGATACGAATGACTGCACCATAAGAATCAGCCGGACCATCCAAACCAATGACAAAGCAGTTGGACAACGAGGCAACCTGAAAATCATTGCCGATTCCTGTCATCGGACTTCCTTGTGGAATGATATAACGGAAATGATCGAAAAGGTCGAAAAGCTCCTGCTCCGACAACGGATTGGCATATTTCGTTTCTATACGAGCAATCTCACGAGCCAAGCGATGATGCATGTCGGTCGGAGACAGTTCATAAATATTACCTTTTGCATCTTTCAAAGCATATTTGCTCACCCACACCTTGGCGGCCAGTTCATCACCCTTAAAGTAACCAAACGTGGCCTTGTATGCTTCATCAAAAGTATAGACAGTATGTTCCACGGCAATTTATATTATTTTTGTTTTTTTCAAAGTCAATTCTTCAACAAGCCCTCGATCTCCTCGACGGAAGTACGGAAAGATTTGTTGGTTTCGATTTGGTCATTGATCGTTTTGCAGGCATGAAGTACCGTTGCATGGTCTTTTTTGCCTACGATCTTGCCAATTTGCGACAAAGAGCAGTCCGTATATTTTTTTGCCAAGAACATCGTTACCTGACGAGCCTGAACAATCTCACGCTTACGTGACTTGGTTTGGATAAGTGCCTGATCAAGGTTGAAATATTTGCAGACTATCTCTTGTATAGATTCTACCGAGAGCTGTTTCTTTTCGGATGTACGGACAGCCCAACCAACGACACGCTTTGTCAAAGACATGTCGATTTCGCGGTTGCACACCAATGAGTTGGCTTGCAATGAGACGAGGATACCTTCCAAGTCGCGGACGTTTTCTGTCACATTGTTGGCAATGAAGTCGAACACATCATCCGGCATATGAATATTATCGTGGGAGATTTTACTCTTCAAAATCTTCTTACGCAGATCCAAATCAGGACGATACAATTCGGCGGTCAAGCCCCATTTCAAACGGGTATACAAGCGTTCTTCCATTCCTTGCATCTCAACCGGCGGCTTATCAGACGTCAACACCAACTGTTTGTTCAGCAAGTGCAAGTGGTTGAATATATGAAAGAATGTATTTTGAGTCTTTTCTTTTCCGATAAGTTCCTGCACATCATCCAAGATCAATACGTCAACGCTCTGATAGAAATAGAGGAAATCGTTGACATTGTTCTTGCGTACAGCATCGACAAACTGCGTACTGAAGAGATGGGCCGAGACATAGAGAACTCTCTTGTTCGGGTGCAATTCTTGAATGCGATTACCGATGGCATGGCACAAGTGGGTTTTTCCCACGCCTGAAGCCCCGAAGATAAACATCGGATTGAACGCCGTCTCGCCCGGTTTTTGCGCAATACTTTCACTGGCAGAGCGCACCAACTTATTGCTCTCTCCCACGAAGAAATTATCGAATTTGTATTTAGGATTGATATACGAGTTCCATTCTTGCGGCGCACGCGGCGATTGCATGATCGTCGGCACTGAGGTTAAGGCCGGCGACACCCGAGGTGCGGGCTCGGAAGGTTGCGACAAGACTGCCTTGTCGTCTTTTGAATTGACAACAACCCCGACACTGATAATGGACACACCTTTTCCCATGACACGCTCAACGACCCTCAATATCAAATCCATGAAGTGGGCTTCAACGTATTCGACGAAGAAATTTGACGGAAAACCAAGGCGCAATTCTTTCTGTCCGTTCTGCGGATTGACCGAGAACGAAACAGGAACAATCGGCTTAAACCATGTTTTGTAATGGTCTTCCGTCACATTGTCTTTGATGATGTCAAGACATTTATTCCATAAATCTATATAATCGGGCTGTTGCATCTTCTTTCTCCCCAATAACTTTTTTAACTCGTATTCGGACACAAAGTTTAGAAAATAATTCCAAAAAAAAAAGTCCTTTTTTACTTGCTATTCTAAAATTATGCTTTCTTATTCAATTTCAAACACTTATAAAATATCCCTCATTTTCAAACAGTTAGTAAAATACTGCTATGAAAAATGAAAGAAAACCAACTGATTTATAGCAATCTGTCAGCAGAAACTACTCTTATAGGATACAAAACGCTTTCAAAAAAAATTTTTTGAAAGCGCATTTTCTTGTTTTCCAAAGAATTTTTTTGTTGAACGATAAGTGTCCAACAAAAACCTCTGCCTCTTACTTCTCAGTTGTCTCCTTCTCTTTCTTTCCGAAAAGAGAGAAATGGACATAGCGCTTCGGGTGCTCTTTCAAGTCGAGCATCAACTTGGAGGCATTCTCTGTTGTGCTGGTCAGGTTGTCGTACAGCGTACGATCATTCAGCAAGAGTCCCATGTTGTTGTTCGGATCGTTCAACTTGTCGGTTGTCGTTTTCAGATTCGACAAAGTTGCATCCAAGCCATCGGCCAGGTGTTGCAAATCTATATCTTTCAAGCCATTGCTCACTTCCGCAAAGTTGCTTGTAGTTGTTTTCAAATTATTCATGATCACCGGCATATCCTTGCCGAGCAAGCTATTCAACTGACGGGTAGAGACCTCGAGATTGGCTGTCGTTGTCTCCAAATTGTTCAATGATTGGGCCAAAGCCGGACTATTGATCAATGTCTGCAGACCGACCAAAATCGAATCGATCTTCGGCAACATTTTTTCGACATTCGGCAAGATGTTCTCTTGGATGGACGACATCATCTCCTCGCCCATGCGGCCCTCGAGCTGATCGCCCGGCTTAAGAAATTCGTCCACATACTTGTTCAGATGAATATGCAGTTCGGCACCACCGAGGAGGCTATTCACAATCGTCACGTAACTGCCTTTATTGATTCGCATTTTGTCGGCAAGGCTGATATCAATCGTGATTTTGTCTACCGTATCGTAGTCGTAAGTAATGTCGCGCACCAAACCCACTTTGAAACCTTCCACAAAGACGGGGCTCGAAATGGTCACACCTTTTACGTTGGTGAAGAGCACCTCATAGTGATTGACCGGTTTGAAAAGGTTGATGCCTTTCAAAAAGTTGATTCCAAAATATAGAAGCACCAGACTGATGATGGTCACCAAGCCGATTTTTGCTTCTTTCGAAAGAATTTGTTTCATATTGTCTTGTTCATTTTTTAATCCGTTAATACTTCACCGACTTGCCGTCCTTAAAGGCTTCGATGTAGGCATCTTTGAAATCTTTCACCACCTGGCGGCGCAGCTTCTTGATCTCATTAAAGTCGGTCGTTTCGCCATAATAATATTTATAGAAACGGCTTCCTTTCACACATGTGACATCTTTATAACCTTTCAGCAGTTTCGAATTCTCATCCAACTTCTGATCGGACGACAAGATTCGGATACGATATACCAACTGCCCGGCTTGGGTTGTAACCGATTTATTGCCGGTTGATTCTTTGGCTGATACTGTCGAGCGGTTCGATTTAGTCGCCTGTTGCTTACGACGAAGGATATCTGCCTCACTACCGGCCGGCGGCAATGTTCCTTCATTGGCTGTATCGTCTGCGGTAGCCTCAACTGTTTCTGCCGCTATTGCTTTCGTTGCCACTGCTGTATTCGTCGTCTGACGTTGTGCCGAAGCACTTCTCTTCACGGGAAGAGCACCTTGACGGTTGTCGACCGACTTCTTGTATGCGTCGAAAGCATTCGAGATGGAACGCGCCAACTGCGTCTGTCCATCAGCCGAAGCCAAGAATTTCTCCTCCGAACTATTGGAAATAAAACCGACTTCTATCAATACACTCGGCATACTTGTCTTGCGCAACACCAAGAAGCCGGCTTGTCGTACGCCACGATCCTCACGGCCAAGCTTCGTGAAGGACTTCTGAATTTCAGAAGCCAAGCCAATACTCTGCTCAACGTGCTTGTTTTGAATAAATTCAAAGATGATGTATGATTCAGACGAGTTCGGATCGAATCCTTCGTACCGCTGTTGATAGTCGTCCTCCAACAAGATGACCGAGTTCTCACGCATAGCCACAGCCAAGTTCTCCTCCGTACGAGCCAAACCTAACGTATAGGTTTCCGTGCCGTGTGCCGAGTTGCCTTTGGCTACTGAATTGGTATGAATAGAGATAAACAGGTCGGCTTTGTTTCGGTTGGCAATTGCCGCACGCTCGTCCAATTCAATGAATTTATCGGTCGAACGTGTATAGATCACACGCACATCCGGATGATTGGCCTGCACCAGCTTTCCGAATTTCAGTGCCACGTTCAGGTTGATTTCCTTCTCATTGATAATCTTCCCCTTGGCACCCGGGTCTTTGCCGCCGTGGCCGGCATCAATCACCAGCACAAATTTATCGGCCGCGTGCATGGTTCCCGCAAAAGGGAACAACAGTACAGATGCCACGAACAGGAGAATATATCTATAAGTCATTTTCCACCAATATATATTTGACTGCAAAAGTAATGCTTTTTCTCATAGAACTGATAACTTTAAATTGTTTTTACACTCGTAAAAAAGCAAAATTCCGCTTCTGTTGCTACCTTTTCCAAGTACTTTGAGATCAAATAAATGTTGAACAAAACCATTTTTCACCCCCTTTTCCACTCCTATCAAGGAAGATTATTCTATTATACGTGAGTTAAATAGAAACAATACGGGTGTTTTGAAAAATTTTCTCCGCATAAAACTGCAGTTCATACAGGAGAAAACTACAGTTCACTCGGCACAAAACTGGAGTTTATTCGGCATAAAACTGGAGTTCATTTGTCGAGATTATTTACAAAACTGCAGTACATCCATGCAAATAATGGCAACTTCTTGAAAAACAGTGAGGCGACAGATGCGGAAAAGTCATAAGAAAGCCTCAATGTGCTCCCTAATAAAAAAATCAGACTCCTCAACAAGGGTGAAAAGTATCATTTTTTTTACAACTTTCGTGCATCAAGTCTAAATTTTTATTTATATTTGTCCCCAATAAGCCGTTATGTCAACGACCAAATTCTTCAATAAAGGAGCCGACTAACGAGCGAATGACGGATAAAAAATTAATTCATTGGGGTTATGATCAAGAAATATTTGATGATTTTCTCTGCACTCTGCCTCTCAATAGCAGGCGAAGCGCAACAAACATTCGACAACCTTTTCGAGAAGAAAAGCTTGCGTATTGATTTTTCGCTAAGCGGCAATGCCAAACAACAAGCTGCCGCAATTGAACAACTCAGACAAGAACCGGTTTGGGGCGGCCCGTTGGAAAATTTGATTGACGAGTTCTATTACGGTGGTTATTATATTAATGTATATAACAAAGCTGACAACAAGTTGATCTACTCTCGCGGTTTCAATACATTGTTTGAAGAGTGGCGCACCACAGCTCAAGCGCAGACAGAGACACAGTCGTGGACCAACAGCATCTCTGTTCCCTACCCTAAAGCTCCGGTCTATATCGAACTGACTGCCAGAGACCGCAGAACCGGTAAATTCTCTCCGCTGTTGAAGCAGGAAGTGGACCCGACAAGTATCTTTATCGATCGTGGCCCGCTGAAAAACAACCCTGTCACCCAACTTCAAGACAAGGGCGATTCCAACAAAAAAGTTGACTTGGTATTCGTGGCAGAAGGCTATACTTCAGCCGAACAATATAAGTTTGTTGAAGATGCTCGCCGCTTCATGGAAGCATTGTTCAATACGCCTCCATACAACAACCATCGCGATGAATTCAATGTATGGGCCGTAGGTACCATCTCAGAGGAATCAGGTACCGACATCTCGGGCAAGGGAATCTACAAAAACACGGCGTTGAACAGCGGTTATTATACGTTTGGAGTAGACCGTTACTTGACCACTCCCGATATGAAATCTATCCGCAATGCTGTTTGGAATGTACCGACGGATGCCATCTTCGTGCTGATCAACACGGACACTTATGGCGGTGGCGGTATGTATAACTTCTATGCTTGCGGCACAGCCGACAACGCTCGTACACCGGTAGTATTCACCCATGAGTTCGGACATAGCTTTGCAGGTTTGGCAGACGAGTATTTCTCTTCTGAAGTAGCCTACAACGATTTCTACTATTTAGACCTTGAACCGTGGGAACCCAACATTACTACGTTGGTAGACTTCAACTCGAAATGGAAAGATAAATTGCCCAAAGGCACCCCCATCCCTACTCCATTGGATGACGCTCACAAAGACAAATGCGGCGTATTCGAAGGCGGTGGCTACCTTGCAAAAGGAATTTATCGTCCAATGGATCACTGTATGATGCGTGATTATGCACCATTCTGCCCGGCTTGTACACAAGCCATCGAGCGAATGATCAAGTATTATTGCGACGAAAAATATTAACCTAAATAAAACCAACTATCTACATTGTAACCTTTAATACCTAAAACACTTCAGAGGGGCTCTCTTTTTCACACGAAAAGAGTAGCCCCTTTTTATTGTTTAATCAAACATTAATTTCTACCTTTGCATGATATAAAATTTCATCCAGTAAATATAATAGAATCATATGGCAGTTTACTTAAATGATGTATCAAGAACATTTGGTGAATACTTACTTATCCCAGGGTTGACCACCAAAGAGTGTACTCCGGGAAATGTATCGTTGAAAACACCGCTGGTGAAGTTCAAAGCGGGTGAGAAATCGCCAATTGAACTAAACATCCCATTCGTTTCTGCAATCATGCAGTCTGTATCAGGTCCGGAATTGGCCATCGAATTAGCACGCAATGGCGGTTTGTCTTTCATTTTTGGTTCGCAGCCGATCGAAAGCCAGGCAGAAATGGTGCGGAAAGTAAAGAAATCGAAAGCCGGATTCGTTATAAGCGACGCCAACCTGACTCCGGAGAACACCTTGAAAGATGTCATCGCATTGGCAAAACGCACAGGACACTCAACAATCGGTATCACGGGCGACGGTACACCTAACGGCAAATTGCTGGGAATCGTCACAAGTCGCGACTATCGTGTCGAGAAAGATGATCCAAATACGCCGGTAAAAGTATTCATGACGCCGTTTGACAAATTGATCGTTGGCGAGGCCGGCATCACATTGTCGGAAGCCAATCAAATCATATGGGAACACAAATTGAACACCTTGCCTATCATCGACAAAAATCAGAACTTACAATATTTCGTTTTTCGTAAAGATTACGATGCACACCGCAAGAATCCATACGAATTGTCAGGCAAAGACAAGAAATTGCTGGTCGGTGCCGGCATCAACACTCGCGACTACAAAGAACGTGTACCGGCATTGGTAGAAGCAGGCGTAGACGTTGTCTGCATCGATTCATCCGATGGCTATTCAGAATGGCAGTACGAAACATTACATTGGATTAAAGAAACATACGGAGAGAGACTATTGGTCGGCGCTGGCAACGTAGTAGACAAAGAAGGATTCGACTATTTGGTAGCAGCCGGTGCGGACTTCATCAAAGTTGGTATCGGTGGTGGTTCAATCTGTATCACACGCGAACAGAAAGGTATCGGCCGTGGTCAGGCAACAGCTTTGATCGATGTGGCAAAAGCCCGCGATGAACATTTCAAAAAAACAGGAGAATACATTCCTATCTGCAGTGATGGAGGTTTGGTTCATGACTATCACATGGTATTGGCCTTGGCTATGGGTGCCGACTTCCTGATGATGGGTCGCTATTTTGCTCGTTTCGACGAGTCACCAACGAAGAAATTGAAGATTGGGAACAACTTCGTCAAAGAATATTGGGGTGAAGGATCAAACCGTGCAAAGAACTGGCAACGCTACGACATGGGCGGCAACGAAGCACTGAAATTTGAAGAGGGTGTGGATAGCTATGTTCCATATGCCGGCAAGATGAAAGACAACTTGGCCGTTACATTAGGAAAGATCAAAGCCACCATGTGCAGTTGCGGTTCAATCACCATCGAGCAGTTGCAGAAGAGTGCCAAGGTTACGTTGGTTTCATCCACTTCAATTGTTGAAGGTGGAGCCCACGACGTCATCTTGAAAGATCAGAACTAATCATATCAATCTATCTAAAGATAATACATAAAGGCGAAGTTTCTTTCTGAAAAGAACCAACTTCGCCTTTTTTATTATGACCATCAACACCATGAAACGACTGTACGAATTCTACCAAACACGAATAGAAGAACTCTCTTTTCTCTCATCAAAACTGAAGAAGAGCATCCATTTCGTCGGATCTCTTCGCTTGTTTCTTCTTGTGGCCACCATAGCAACGTGCTATTTGATGCCGACTTCTTCGCTTGTTTCATACAGCGTTGTCGTGATTGCATACGCTATTCCGTTCATAGGGCTTATGGTTTATCACAATAAGCTCTTCAACAAAAGTGCAGAAACGGAAATATTGCTGGAGCTAAACCGAAACGAACTAAAAGCTTTAGACGGAGATTATTCTGCTTTCGATGGAGCGATTGAAGAGCGTGATCCGAGCCATTCCTATGCTGTCGACCTGGATCTGTTTGGCGAGCATTCACTTTTCCAAGCCATCAATCGCACGGTAACGGCTGAAGGTCGAAACCAATTGATCAAATGGCTGAAGCAACCAGCAGACTCGAAAGCAGAAATTGAAGAGAGACAAGCCGCCATTCGAGAATTAGCTTCACACCCCGAACTGTTTCAACGCTTCTATCAAATCGGGAAAAGCAAGACACAGGAGCAAAACGACAAGCAAACCACCCGCCACTTCCTCAACGAACTGACAAAAACAAGCCACTCTTTTCATCATCAGATATGGAAAATTTGGATGATCGTCGTTCCTTCGATATGGACCGTTTTGATTTTTCTCTCAATTCTCGGCATCATCCCTGACAAAATAGTTGGGCTTTATCTGATGATTGCCCTTGTTGTTGCCTTTTGGAAGAGTAAAGTGATCCAATCGCTCTATCAATCTGCCGACAAGCTCGAGCAAATGCTCCTCACCTATGCCGACCTGATCCGACACACTGAAGAAGTATCCTTCCATAGTAACCGAATGCAATCGCTACAGCTGGCATTTATCCACGAAAAGCAAAAGGCTTCGGGCGTTATGAAGGAGTTGTCTCGCCACATCGGTGCCCTGAATCAACGTTTCAGTGCCGCCGGATTGATTTTCAACATTCTCTTCCTAAGAGATACCCGTCACGCTATAGCTTTGGAAAATTGGAAGGAAAAGCACGGCCAAGCAGTGGCTCACTGGCTAAATACCTTAGCCGAGATCGATTCCTTCTACTCGCTTGGACAGTTTGCTTTCAACCATCCGGACTATACCTTCCCGCAAATGGCCGATTCCTATTTTGAAATGCGCGGAAAGAACGTTGGTCATCCACTATTGAGACGAGAGGTTTGCGTAAAGAACGACATCAATATTCCAAAAAGTCCCTACTTTTTGATCATTACCGGCGCGAATATGGCAGGCAAGAGCACCTATCTGCGCACTGTCGGAATCAATTTCGTGATGGCATGCCTTGGTTTGCCCGTATGCGCCGATGAATTGACCCTCTATCCGACTCATTTGGTGACAAGCCTATGCACCTCCGACTCCTTGGCCGGGAATGAATCCTATTTCTTTGCCGAACTGAAACGTCTGAAGATGATCATCGACCGCCTGCGAAGCGGCGAAAAGCTGTTCATCATTCTCGATGAAATCTTGAAAGGCACCAACTCCATCGACAAACAGAAGGGATCATTGGCTCTGATGAAGCAACTGGTTGCTGAACAAGCATGTGGCATCATCGCTACGCATGACCTCGTTTTAGGTTCGTTGGAAGATGAATTTCCCAATAAGGTAAAGAATTATTGCTTCGAAGCCGACATCAAAAATGAAGAGCTCTCCTTCACATACAAGCAAAGAGAAGGCATTGCCCAAAACATGAATGCCAGCTTCTTGATCGAAAAGCTTTTGCGAAAAACATAAACATTCCGTACCTTTCCGACAGCACACAACGAAAAAGGAACCTAAAGCATAATGCTTTAAGTTCCTTTTCTCAGTTGCGGAGGCCTGATTCGAACAGACGACCTTTGGGTTATGAGCCCAACGAGCTACCACTGCTCCACTCCGCGGTATCGTTTGTATCTCTTAAATACGCTGCAAAGGTAGGGAGTTTATTTGTAATATCCAAATGTTTTCGCCACTAATTTAACATAAAATCGCGACAAGAGAATAAAATATTTTCACTTTCTTCCATTAATTCTTTGTGAATAAACAAATTATCCACGAAAAACATTTTCATAAAAAAACGTCTTCTTCCCGCCGAAGCGAAGAAAAAGACGTTTTATTTCATGTAAAATCAATCAATAATTGAAACCCATCCGTATGGATCCGGCTCGTCGCCATACTGAATAGCACGCAACGTGTGATACAATTTCTCGCAAACAGGACCCGGCTTGCCATCCTTAGCAATCACGAACTGCTTGTTTTCGTCCAAGTCATCGATTTCAGAAATCGGAGCAATAACGGCAGCTGTTCCGCATTCTGCAGCTTCGTCGAACGTAGCAATCTCTTCATATGGAACCGGGCGACATTCGATAGTCATACCCATATCCTTTGCCAACTGCTGCAAACTCTTGTTGGTAATAGAAGGCAAGATGGAGTGAGACTTCGGAGTGATGTAGCTATTGCCACGAACACCGAAGAAATTGGCCGGACCACACTCATCCAAATACTTCTTCTCTTTTGGATCCAAGTAGAGCACTGCAGCATAACCTTTCTCATGTGCAATTTCTCCTGCCGCCAAACTGGCTGCATAGTTACCACCTACCTTGATCGTACCGGTTCCAAATGGAGCAGCGCGGTCGTAGTTCCGCATGATACAAACCTTCGATGGTTGGAAACCTCCCTTGAAATAAGGGCCTACCGGCGTTACAAATACAACAAACATGTATTCAGGAGCCGGTTTTACGCCGACTTGTTGGCCCAAACCTAACATCAACGGACGAATATATAATGATGCGCCGCTCTCGTATGGCGGAACAAAACGCTCATTCAACTTGATCACTTTGCGGATGGCTTCCTCAAATTTCTCCAACGGTAGGACGGCCATCTTGATTCCATGGCTGGATGATTGCATACGTTTGCCGTTTTCGTCCATGCGGAAGACGCGAATCTTGCCGTCTTTACCGCGAAAGGCTTTCAAACCCTCGAACGATTCCTGACCGTAATGCAAACAAGTGGCTGCCATGTGGATATTTAAAATCTCAGAAGAGCAGACTTCGAGTTCGCCCCATTTGCCGTCTTTATAATAACAACGCACGTTGTAGTCTGTTTTGTGATAGCCAAAACCCAGATCTGACCAATTCATATTTTCCATATCTTATTCGTTTATTGCTTATTTTACTGCAAATATATAATAATATGTAATAGATTATACCACGACTACTTACATTTTTACGCAAGTAGCGTTATTTTTCCAAGAACTTATTATGAACCAACCACAAATAAATGAGATCTTTCACCTCGTTTTTGTATAAAAAACGCTCTGTTGTTCCCCATCCATGTTCGCCATTTGGAAAGATATAGAGAGCGGCCGGAATCTTGTGTTGATGGAGGGCTTGATAGTAGAGCACACTATTCTCGACCGGCACCAGCGAATCGTCGTCGCTCACCAAGATCAAAGCGGGCGGTGTCTTCTCGTCTACCTGCTCTTGCAGCGTGAAGTGCTGCACCATCTTGGCATCTTTCACCTTCTTCCCCAACAAGTTTTCTTTCGAACCCGAATGGGTCACGGCATCGTCGAAGCTGATCACCGGGTAGTAGAGAATAGAGAATGCCGGGCGATTGGCATCGGCCGCCAACGTACTGAGCGAAGCCGCCAAATGACCTCCGGCTGAAGATCCTGCCACTCCGATGCAATCGGCATTCAAATGCCACTTTTGGGCATTCGTTTTCATCAGCTCCATCGCCTTTTCTGCATCGCTCAAAGGGATCGTATAGTCACCATGAGGTAAGCGGTATTTCAAAACGGCAGCGACCATTCCTTTCGAGACATACCACCTTGCCATATTAAAGCCCTCATTGTCGATGGCCAACATCGCATAGGCTCCACCGGGACAGATCAAGATGCCTGACCGTTCCATCACTTGGTTGTCCGGCAGGTAGACGATCAGTTCCGCCTTATCGCTTCCATCATAAAGTTGTAATTTCTCAATTTGCTGCGCCGACATGCCCGTTGTCAGGAGTGCAACGATTAAAAACAAAAATAGTCGTTTCATGGTAATGATTTTTTATATCACAAAAATAGGCAAAAGGATCGAGTAAAAAAAGTGTTTTTATATAGAGTCAACTAAAAAAAGCTCGAAGAAAAATCTTTCAAAATAACCCAATCTTTAAAAAGTTCCTACGGAGAAAACTCGAGTTTACACAGGTGAAAATTTCAGTTCATTCGGGAGAAAACTCGAGTTTCATGCCGAATGAACTGCAGTTTCATGCCGAGAAACTTTTCCGGAACTCGGCAGTAAACTTTCCGTTGCACTTGAGCAACCATTTTTTACGATAGCATTACAATCGGTTGTTTTCTTCTCCTTTTTGGAAGAGAATTTGACAACCTGATAATAAATCGTTATTTTTGCAACAAAAATAGAATTACTATGAGCGTAATAGATTCAATTAATAATAGCAAAAGTACAGCATTTTCTTTCGAAATACTGCCTCCATTGAAGGGCAACAGTATCCAAAAAGTATATAATGTCATCGACAAATTGCGTGAATTTGATCCAAAATACATCAATATCACGTCACATCATAGCGAAAACATCTACAAAACGCAAGCAGACGGCACCATCCAAAAGGTGAATATCCGCAAACGCCCCGGATCGGTAGCCATCGCTTCCGCTATCCAAAACAAGTACGGCATCCCGGCTGTGCCGCATATCATCTGCAAAGGATTCACGAAAGACGAGACCGAATATGCACTTATCGACTTGAACTTCTTGGGAGTCCATAACTTATTATTACTTCGTGGAGATATCAAGACGTTGGATGCCGAGCAAAAGCCGGAGCAATATCACCAACATGCAACGGATCTGCAAGAACAAGTGAACCGCTTCAACCAAGGTATTGCCCTGGACGGATCGCATATTGATGGAATTGAAACGCCGTTCAGCTACGGAATGGCCTGCTATCCGGAGAAGCACGAAGATGCACCCAATATGGAGTCGGATATTCGTTATGCCAAGCAAAAAGTAGAAAATGGCGCAGATTATCTCGTGACGCAGATGTTTTTCGACAACAGCAAGTACTTCTCCTTCGTAGAGCGTTGCCGTCAAGAGGGGATAACTGTACCCATCATTCCGGGCATCAAGCCGATCGTATTCTGCAACCAACTGACAGTTTTGCCACGTATCTTCCGCTCTGACATACCGGAGCCGCTCGCTATCGAACTGCGCAAATGCAAGAGCGACGAAGAAGCCAAGGAAGTAGGAATTGAATGGGCCATTACACAATGCAAAGAGCTGATGGCACACGGCGTGCCGAGCCTCCATTTCTACACAATGATGGCTTCGGAAAGCGTTCGTCGCATTGCCAAAGAGATTTATTAACGACACAAACTAAAATCGATATATCATGAAGAAATTTTGGATTGCAGCACTATGTTTGGCAGGAGCCTTCCAAATGTCGGCTCAAGAGCCATTGAAAGATTGGGCGAACTTCGAACGCTATGCCGGTGCCAACGAGAAAATCAACACACCCGTCAAGGTGGTATTTATGGGAAACTCCATTACGGACAACTGGGCGAAGATGGATCCCGACTTCTTTACGAAGAACAATTATGTAGGGCGTGGCATCAGCGGACAAGTTTCGGCCCAAATGCTGATACGTTTCAGTCCGGATGTCATTGCATTGGAGCCACAAGCGGTAGCTATCCTGGCCGGAACCAACGATATTGCCCATAATGAATACGCCGTATCGCTCGAAAAAACGTATAACAACATCATCTCGATGGTGCAACTGGCCGAGGCCAACCATATCGTTCCGATCCTCTGTTCAACAATGCCCGCTTACGAATTTGGCTGGCGCCCGGGCATCAAGCCGGCTGAAGAGATCATCGCCCTGAACTCGAAACTGAAGATGTATGCGCATGCGCACCGGATTATCTATGTTGATTATCACGCCGCCATGCAAGATGAGCGCGGAGGTTTGCCTGCAAAATATTCAGAAGATGGCGTACATCCTAACTTGGACGGATATAAAGTAATGGAAAAATTGGTACAAGAAGCCATACAAAAGGCATTGAATCAGTAATGTTCAAGCCATTGATAATCAAAAAAGAAACCGTTGGCAAGCAAAATTTGTCGACGGTTTTTTCATTTTCAGCCGTACATCCAACCTATTATTTGTTTATCTTTGCTAATAGAAAGAAAGCTTATAAAGATTATGTCAAGAAGAATTGTTAACAACTGGCATCCTATCAAAGGACAGCCTTTGACAGATTTGGACAAGCGCATCATGTACTTGCAGAATAAAGGGCACTTGGTTCCCTCACGCAAATTAATCAAAACTCCTGAACAAATCGAAGGTATCCGCCGCAGCGGCGTGATCAATACGGGTGTTTTGGATTTGGTGGAAAAAGAAATAAAGGAGGGGATGTCGACTGCCGCTATCGACAAGTTGGTCTATGACTATACTGTCGACCACGGAGCTATCCCTGCCCCATTGAATTACGAAGGATTCCCCAAAAGCGTCTGTACCTCTATCAACGAAGTGGTTTGCCATGGCATTCCAAGCGAAAAGGAGATCCTGCGCGACGGCGATATCATCAATGTAGATGTCTCCACTATCCTCGACGGCTACTATTCGGATGCTTCTCGTATGTTCATGATCGGAAACGTCTCCCCTCAGAAAAAGCATTTGGTGGAAGTGACGAAAGAGTGTCTCAAAATCGGAATGGAGGCTGCAAAACCATTTGGATTTGTCGGAGATATCGGCTATGCCATCCAACACCATGCCCACAAGAACGGATATTCTGTCGTCAGAGATCTGTGCGGTCACGGTGTAGGTCTGGAGTTTCACGAAGAACCTGAGGTACTTCACTTCGGAAAGAAGGGAACCGGGATGTTATTGGTTCCGGGTATGGTCTTCACCATCGAACCAATGATCAACATGGGTCGCTACGATGTCTACATTGATGAGGATGATGGCTGGACAGTATTGACGGACGACGGCAAGCCATCCGCACAATGGGAGCACACCTTCTTGATGACTGAAAACGGATTGGAAATTTTAACCCATTAATAAACCCGAGTTGGTGGAATTTCTGCGAAAGGAAACAGTGAGAAACACTCTCTTTTCTACAGAAATCCCCCAAGGGGCATTGCTGAAATAGCAGCTTTAACCCGTCCATTATTCACCTTATTATAACTAACATCATGAAAAATTTTTTGACAAAGATTGTATGGTTTACCAGCATCTGTCTGGTAAGTCTGTTAGGAAGCTTGCCTCTACAAGCCAAAAACAAGGTGTTGATTGTCACCGGACAAAACAATCATAATTGGCAAGTCAGCCATGTGGCTCTCCAAAAGATTCTGGAGAATACCGGCCTGTTCGCTGTCGACATCGCTATTTCTCCTGCTCATGGCGAGAATATGGAAGGATTCGTGCCTAATTTCTCTGCTTATAAAGTCGTAGTTTTAGACTATAATGGCGATTTATGGTGCCAACAAGCACAAGATAAATTCGTTGAATATGTTCAAAACGGTGGTGGCGTCGTAATCTATCATGCTGCCAACAATTCTTTTCCAACGTGGAAAGCCTATAACGAGATCTGTGCTCTTGGCGGTTGGGAAGGACGTAACGAGAAAGATGGTCCCTATCTCTATTGGAAAGACGGGAAACTGATCAAAGACAGTTCGGATGGTCCCGGAGGATCTCATGGCGAACAACGCGAATATGTATTGACAGCTCGCGACTCCAACCACCCGATCATGAAAGGTATTCCTTCCAGTTGGAAACACGGAAAAGACGAATTGTACGACCGCATGAGAGGCCCTGCTAATGTAGGCACTTTGATGTTCACTGCTTTTGCACTGAAAGAGCGTGGAGGATCCGGCCGAGAAGAGCCGTTGATCTTCACGGTCGATTACGGAAAAGCCCGCATCTTCCACATAATGTTAGGCCATGCCGGGGAGAGTTTGGAAGAGAATCCATCCATGCAATGCACAGGTTTTCAAGTATTGTTGCAGCGTGGTGCCGAATGGGCTGCTACCGGTAAAGTAAAACAAAAGGTTCCGAAGGATTTCCCAACGGCAACCACAACCTCCTTTCGTAAGGATTATAAATAAAGAAAACCGCCCTTCCGTTTCATATAGAACCGAAGGGCGGTTTTTCTTTACTTCTCAAAATTTCTTCTGACGGATGTGGCAATAAGGCTCACCTCCCGTCTTTTCATAGTAATGCTGATGATAATCCTCAGCAGACCAGAAAGTGGTTGCAGGCGTCAGTCGCGTATTGACCGTATAGCCTTTTCCTCGTAAAACAGCCATCACCGCCTCTGCTTCTGATTTCTGTTGCTCATTATAGTAAAATATCTCGCTTCGATACTGCGGACCGAGATCAGGACCTTGTCCATCCGTCTGGGCCGGATCGTGTATTTCAAAGAACAACTTACACAAATCCGTATATGAAACCTTGTCGGCATCGAATTCAATCCGCAATGCTTCGGCATGCCCGGTCGTGTGGGCTTTCACTTCGGGATAGGTTGGATTCTCTTTAAATCCTCCAATATAACCAACTTCTGTCTTCAAGACGCCGTTTGCTTTCTCCATTTGGTATTGAACTCCCCAAAAACATCCGGCAGCAAATATAGCTTCTTCCTTTCTCATTGTTTGTATCGACTTCTATATATGACAAAAAAGGATGTACCAAAAGTTTCGTTTGATACATCCTTCAACTTGTCGGGGTACCAGGATTCGAACCTGGGACCCCCTGCTCCCAAAGCAGGTGCGCTAACCGGACTGCGCTACACCCCGAATATTTACATCAAAGATGCGTTATCCTTAAATGCGATGCAAAGGTACGTATTATTTTGGAATCACCAAACTTTTCCCCGTTTTTTCATTCAAAAATTGCGATTTTCTGCATTATCGCCCATTTTCATCGTTTTAAATGGAAGAGATAGGTTACTTTAGCACTGATCACCTGGCTGGCTGAACGGGAAAAAGGATCTTTCTTTTCGCTATTGAAGATATCACCCAAGGCATAATAGTAGCGGCCCTCCAAGAGAAAAGACCCGATGCCTGTACTCAGTTCAAGGCCGGGACCGCCACACAATCCCCAGTCAAATTTCTTTTGAATTGCCATATCGTGTTGTGCATTGTTGCGGTTAGGCGTGGCACCATCCAAGTTACTTTCAGTACTCTCACCAAAGGCATAGCCAATCTTCGGCCCTAAGTTAAAGAAAAACTTGAAGTGCCCCTCTCCAAAATAGATATGCGTCAAAAATGGCAATTCGATATAATTGATCGTTCGGCTGTAAACATATTGGGGTTGTTCTTCAAACAATTCTTCCCATCCCTGCTGAGCAAAGTTCACTTCGGCTTGCAAGCCCAAACTCTTTTCCGTTTTCCAGCGTAACGTCAAGCCGCCTGTAAATCCTTGCTTTAATGTCTTGTTCACTCTGGGCGAGAAGGAGATACTGGAGAAGGTCATACCAAATGACGGCCCCACCGACAGCTCCTGTCGATAGGATCCATTCTGTGAAGAGGCTGTTACCCCCCACCCGATGGCCAAAAACAAGAAAAGAATCCGCCTCAACATAGCATCAATTTCTTACGACTGAGAAGTCAGGTTGATAATGAACAATAAATATATTCGTATTGATGAATCCGCCCCAGTTGTTTACTCTATTGAAATCGAATCCCGTTTGAATGCTGGCATAGCGGAATTTGTCCAAATTATCTTCGAAATTGACACCATACCGTTTCATGGCTCCCAAGAAAAACATTCCCGTATCGAAGCCCAACATGCCATACTTCGGGTAAGTATTGATCAAATCACGACTATACCACGTCTTGAACTTGTTGTAAAAATCGCGCACCGGCTGAGACAAATTGTCGGCATAGAAGTTGGAATAGATATAAGTATCCAAGGCATAGAAATCGTCCAAGGCATCGCGCACATACGTTTGCCACTCCGGATAGCCGAACAATGAGATATGACGATCCGTTCGCGCTTCAACAATCGTACGCAAAGGTGTCTTGATCTTTTGCAAAGCCTCCAATGAGGACGAGGTCGGTACGATCACATTCCGCCGGTCGCTCTCCATGAAAAACGAGTCGATTTCACTGGCAAAGTTTTCGTCCTTGTAGGTAATTTCTTTATAAGCTATATGCTTGTCTTTGAGCTGCTGTTTGAAAGTTTTGATAAAATCCTTCTTCTCATCTTTGTCCGGAAGGTTGACAAATATAATATTGTCGGCACCAAAAAGGCGACAACCGCGCTCGGCTGCTTTCGAATAAAGGTATGAATGGGGCGTATTGACTTGGAAAACACACTCGTTGGAAAGCACGTCGTCGTTCTTCGATGTGAATGGAATCACATATTTAATATGATGCTTCTTGGCGAAGTCGGCCACCATCTTGATCTGATCGTTCTGCACAGCGCCAATAATCAAGTCTGCTTTCGGCAAAGTCTCCCCCGTCAGCACCTCGCGGATCTTGTCAGTTCCGTTACCGATATTGTAGACCGACAAATCAAGTGAAAGACCTTGATTCCGCAAACTGTCGACCGCCAACAGCAACCCCTCGTAATATTCAATAAAACGATAGGAAGCTGCTGTTTTTTTCTCCGGATTGAATGGCAACAACAAGGCCACTTTCATCTGATTCAACCGCTTGATATCTTTCGGCGTGTTCAACAAAGCGTTGACTGCCGTCTCATTTTGAATCATCGATTCTGCCGAATTGTCATGCGAACCCGAGGCCTCCTCTTGTGTTTGTGGAATTTTTATAATCATTCCGGCCTTGACTCCTTTCTTCAGTGCCGGATTCAGTTGGATCAGATCATAGCTTGAAACATTGAATTTGCGGCTCAGGCTATACAATGTCTCTTTCTTTTTCACCACATATTCGATGGATGTAGACGCCTTTTCTGTTGTTTTCTCCACGGCCGTCTTGTTTGTTGCGCTCAATGTACCCACATTCTTCGACAAGGGAATACGGATAGTGCGCCCTGAAGCAAATGTCTTAACCGACAAACCGGGGTTGGCCTCGATAATATATTGTGCCGGCACCTTATACTTCATGGACACGGCATAGAGCGTCTCCTTCGGTTCGATGGTGTGGAATGTATAGGTCTCCTCTCCTTCTCCACTCGCAAATGTCTTGGTCTGTTTAGGGATCAGCAAAACATCGCCGGCTTTGATGCCGTTTTTACTATCCGGGTTCAACTTATAAATGGCTTCCGTCGACACCCCGTACATGGTAGCAATGGCATATACGGTCTGCCCTAATTCGATCGTATGGCGGAAGGTAGCATCACTTTGCGCCAAAACGTTCAAGCCGGACATGGCTAAAACAAAAGCCAGAAAACATGTTTTCAGTCTATTCATCCTTACTATAATTTGAGCACAAAGATAGTGTAAAGCGGCCATAGTAAAAAGCAACTTTCTAAAAAAACACAGTCTACATATTGAGGGTTCGCCATGACCTTCTCCATTCTCCCATAAAATAAAACAACATTCATTGCATTGATTACAAACAAGATAGATGTCAATATCGCACGACTCGTGACAAACTGAATATTTTCCAACCGCCTCTGGCCGCATTCTTCCGTAACAATGTTTATTCAGAACCGTTATTTGGGTATTTTTCTATCGGTCTAAAAGCAGTAACTTTGCAGCCGATAAAAATTCATAAAAGGATGACTCTAAAATCCAACAACGAAATAGACATGCTTCATGGGCCGCTACTCATGAAGATTCTCATTTTCTCGCTACCTTTGGCGGCAAGCAGTATCATGCAGCAACTGTTCAACTCGATTGATGTGGCCGTTGTCGGGCATTTCGTCAGCAGTGAAGCCTTGGCGGCCGTCGGCAGCAATTCGCCCGTTATCAGCTTGATGATCAATCTGTTTCTGGGTATATCCATGGGAGCAAACGTCGTCATTTCCAACCATATCGGGCAGCATGATCCCTCACGGATACGCAATGCCGTCAACACCATCGGCATGGTATCCGTCATTTGCGGTGTTCTTTTGATGATCATCGGCATCCTTGCCGCACGACCTATCCTTACGGTAATGGGAACCCCCGCCGAGGTGCTCGATATGGCAGTGCTCTATCTCCGTATCTTCTTCTTGGGTGTTCCCTTCTTCATCATCTTCGATTTTGGAGCAGCCATCCTCCGCAGCATCGGCGATACCCGTCGTCCGCTCTACGTCCTGATGATTTCCGGAGTAGTGAACGCTTGTCTGTGCCTTATCTTCGTGCTCTGTTTTCATATCGGTGTGGCAGGTGTGGCAGTAGCCACAGGCATTGCCAATGCCGTCAGTGCTTTCCTGATTATCCGCATCCTCCTCAAAGAGAAAGAGCCTTACCGTCTGCATCTGAACGAGCTCAGCATCCATTGGGATGAACTGAAGCGAATGTTGATGATCGGTGTGCCGGCCGGTTTGCAAGGTATGATCTTCTCTTTCTCGAACGTCTTGCTGCAGACGGCCATCAACTCGCATGGAGCCAATGCGATTGCGGGATCGGCTGCGGCCCTTAACTTCGAATATTATTGCTATTACGTCATCTCTGCTTTCAATGGAGCGGCCATTACCTTCATCGGACAGAATTATGGTGCAGGAAATAAGGAGCGAGTCATGCGTATCTATTGGATCTGTATGGGGTTGAGCACACTCATCTGTTGTGCTTTCAACGAACTCTTCACCTGGCAGCACGACTTTTTCCTCGGCCTGTTTACAGATGATCCATCCGTTAAGGAATATGGAAATATCCGCTTACATTGCGTATTGGCCCTGCAATTTCTGGCCTGTTCCTACGAAGTTTCGAGTTCGGCTCTCCGAGGAATGGGAGTTTCCCTCCTGCCCACCGTGCTCACTTTGTTCGGAACATGCTTGCTTCGAATCATATGGGTATATGCTGTCTGTCCCGTTTGGAACAGTTTCGAGGCAATCATGTACATCTATCCGATTTCATGGATTGCAACCGGCCTCATGGTCTGCATCGCTTTCTGCATAACCGTCCGGAAGAAATTAAAACTTCTTCCGGACAAAGTGGCGTAACAGATGGAAAACCATGTAAAAAAAGATGCCGAACATTTTGAAAAATCATGGGGTATTTTTTAGAAAAAGCTCGGGAGCTTTTTTTACAATAAGCAGGCGATTAAATCGTTTCAAAAAAGGCGTGTAGTGTACTGAAAAAGGTTGTCAGTTTCAAGAATAAGAACTGATCGGGTTGACAGGTTAATAAATTAAGTTTAAATCAGGTTGTCACCTATGCAAAGAT
>CAVKMU010000015.1:0-43879 GCA_963657455.1 bacterium | reverse complement strand
AAGGTGGATACGGATTAGGGATGGTTCTTCCTCTACACGTACTACTTCGAAATTTGAAAGTATCTCTGATGGCAGAACTAACTGTGCCAATGCTAATAGTCCTTGATTATCCATACCACAAAGGTATAACTTTTCCACGGAACAAAAGAATCCCCCCCTATGTTTGTCGGGTGAGCCATTTAGGCTCTCAAGTTGTTTTGAAACACGAATCACTACACTGCTTTTTAAATGTTGAATAATCTGCAGAAAAAGCTCTCCATGAAATGAAAAAAGTTCCCGAAGAAAAAGAAAAAAATAGCCGATGATTTTTATAAAAGTTCCCCATGAAAAAAGAAAGCCCTGAAGAAGCAATTCTCCGGGGCTTTTGTGATGTTTTTGTCTTTTGCGGATCAATTCAAGAAATAGCTGCAAAGGTCGGAGTTCAATGCCGGTTCAGCATGATACGAACGTGCGAATTGTTTCAAGAAATCGATCGTTTGTTGTTTGGGCGAACTGCCCTTTATAAATGAGACGCTTTGCGAGTCGTCTGCGTTTGGATGAGAAATACAAGAAGTAGAAGTTTTCTTCATAGGCAATTGCTTTTTAAGTTATTACATTATTAGTAACGCACCGGAACTCTTGTTATTGTATCAGACTCTTCTTTTTTGAGCTGAGAAAATGTTAAAAGCAAAGGGATGAGGATAGGAGACAATAAGGATATGGGCAAGTAGGGCGTGGACTGAAATGATACAAAAAGAGCATGATGAAAAATAGTCTCACCATGCTCTTTGTTGCTTAATCCAAAAACAGTTTTTGGAACAACTGCTTTCCGTAGTGGGTGGTAAACCATCCGTTGTAGATGCTTTGCGCTTGTTCCGGACGATGGTTTCCCTCAATCAGGTTGACAATCGCATCGGCTTCGAGGAGCGGTTCGAAGTGAAGCGTCAGCGCACTCTTCGGCTGATGGTGGGTTCCTACTACATCCGCCAGCCATTGCTTCTCGTCGTCGGTGAGGTAGTCGGTATCGTTCAGCCAATCGTGCACCAATGCACGTCCTTCGTCTTGCTGATGTACCGGCAGTGCATTGCCGTATTTCTTGCGGGCATTGGGGCAACCCACATCATGCAACCAGGCAGCCGCCTCCATCAGATCCAGTTGATGTCCTTCGATACCTTCCGCAGCAGCAATCAGTCGTGTGTAAGCCGCGACCGTTTGCGTGTGCTGAATCTGTGAAATGGCGGGAGGGTTTGCAATGTAATATTCAGTTACCCGTTTACTGATAATCTCGACAAATTCCATACTTATTTCAGACCTCTGTTTTTGAGTAATGGATCTGTGTTAGGCTCTTTTCCGCGGAAATTCTTGTACATTTCCATGGCATCTTCCACGCCGCCGGCAGACAAGATACAGTTTCTAAACTTGGCTGCTACCTCTTGGTTGAAGATATCGCCCGTCTCTTTGAAGGCTTCGAAGGCATCGGCATCCAATACCTCGGCCCATACATAGCTGTAATAGCCGGCTGAATAGCCACCGCCCATGGTATGTGAGAAGTAAGTCGAGCGATAACGAGGAGGAATCTGCGAGATCAATCCATATTCATCGTTCAATACCTGCTTTTCAAATGTCTCCGTGCTGAAGTTGGCCGGGATCTCTTTGAGCGAGTGATAGCGCATATCCAGTAGGGCAGCTGCCAAAAACTCAGTCGTGGCGAACCCTTGTCCATACTTGCCACTCTTCACGATCTTGTCGACCAATGCTTGAGGCATCACTTCGCCTGTCTGATAATGCTTGGCGTATGCCTTCAATACTTCCGGTTCGAACACCCAGTGTTCCATTACTTGCGACGGAAGTTCGACGAAGTCGATGGGGACATTGCCCACACCTTTGTAATGAACATTGGCAAACAGGGCATTGAGTGCATGACCAAACTCGTGGAAGATCGTTTCAGACTCGTCGGCATTGAGCAATGCCGGCTGTCCATCAACCGGTTTGCTGAAGTTATATACGGTAGTCACGATCGGCGCAATACGGTTTCCTTGCGCATCGTACGACTCTGAACGGTAGCTTCCGCACCAAGCGCCGCCGGCTTTGCCCGGACGAGTGAAGAAATCCATGTAGAGGATACCAAGGTGGCTTCCGTCTTTGTCTTTACATTCGAAGGCTTGTGCATCGGGGTCGGGCAATGGAATATTGTCCAATTGCGTGAAGGTAACGCCGTACAGCTTGTTGGCAACATAGAAAGCTCCATCACGAACATGGCCCAGTTCGAGGTAGGGGCGGATCTCGTTCTCGTTCAGTTCGAACTTGGCTTGCTTCGCTTTTTCGGCATAATAACGCCAGTCCCAGCTGGCTACTTCGAAGTTACCTCCCTCTTTTTGGACTTCAGCTTGGATATCGGCCAGCTCTTCTTTGGCTTTTTGCAAAGCAGGCTTCCATACTTCGTTCATCAGTTTGTAGGCATTGTCTTCGTTTTTGGCCATATTTTCAGCCAACTGATAATTGGCAAAGTCGTCATAGCCCAATAGCTTTGCTTTTTCCAAGCGAGCGGTAACAAGGCGTTTTACGATCTCTTTGTTGTCATTTTCGTTGTTGTTATTGCCACGCATCAGATAGGCCGTGAAGAGCTTTTCTCGCAATTCGCGGTTGTCGGCATATTGCAAGAACGGCATGATGCTCGGATTGTGAAGGGTGAACACCCACTTGCCCGGCAGACTGTCGGCTTCCGCTTGGGCGGCTGCTGCTGCAATCAAGCTCTCTGAAAGTCCGGCCAAATCCTCTTTCTTGTCGACTACCATATGGAAAGCGTTTGTCTCCTTCAAGAGATTTTGGTTGAAGGTAAGCTCCAATGTCGAGATTCTCTCATTCAGCACGCGCAGTTTCTCCTGTGCTTCTTTCGGAAGGTTGGCACCTTGGCGGGCGAAACTTTTATATGTTTTCTCCAACAGCTTGGCTTGTTCCTTGTCTAATCCCAACGAATCGCGCTGGTCGTATACGGCCTTGATCTTGGCAAAAAGATCGGCATTCAGACGAATGTCGTCACTGTGTTTCGAAAGAATAGGGTAGATTTCCTGCTCAAGGGCCTGAAGTTGATCCGTGGCATTGATGCTTGACTCGCTGCTGAATGCCAACATTACTTTAGTCAGCAGCTCACCGCTGTTGTCGAAGGCCAGAATCGTATTCTCGAACGTGGGCGCATCGCTGTTTTCAACAATCGCCTTGATCTCTTGTTTGTGCTCTTCCAAGGCTTTGGTGAAGGCCGGTTTGTAGTGCTCTACCTTAATCTTGTCGAACGGTGGAACTCCAAAAGGTGTGGTGTATTCGCTGAAAAATGGGTTACCCTCTGCGGTTTCTCCCGATGGTTTTTGGCCGGATTGGCAAGCACTCATGACGACTGCCATACCGGCTGCTAATAATAATCGTTTCATTGTCTAATCGTTTTAGTTAAAATGACTTATAAAAATTCCGCCATCTACCCTTGTCGGACGGACAAAGGAATAGGTGGCGGAAGGTTATTCTATTGTCTATTGTCTATACAATTACATAGAATGTGTCTTGACGAAGTCGATGATCTCGTCAATATAGCCGAATGCCATGCCGACAACAGTATCCGCTGCACCATAATAAACTGCTACACGTTTGCCATCTTGCAAGGCAGCACATGGGAATACCACGTTAGGTACATCGCCTTGCAACTCGTAAGGAGCAGCCGGAGCCAAGATATAATCGCGTGTGCGGTACAATACTTTTTCGGGGTTTTCCTTGTCGAGGATTACAGCACCCATTGAGTAGCGGAAGCCGTTGCACGTGGTAATAACGCCGTGGTAGAACATCAACCATCCGGCCTCGGTCAGGAACGGAACAGAACCTGCACCGATCTTGGTGCATTGCCATGCGCTTTCAGGGAACGGAGTTACCTTCATCACGCAACGGTGTTCGCCCCAATATTTCATATCCGGGCTATAGCTGATATAGATATCGCCGAAAGGAGTGTGACCGTTGTCGCTCGGGCGGCTCAACATGGCGTATTTGCCGTTGATCTTCTGCGGAAACAATACACCGTTTCGGTTGAAAGGCAAGAAAGCGTTCTCACATTGGAAGAAATCAACGAAATCGAACGTATAGGCGATGCCGATGGTCGGGCCATTATAGCCGTTACACCAGGTGATCCAATAGCGGTCGTCGATCCAAGCCACACGTGGGTCATACTTGTATTCCGACTCGATCATCTCGGTGTTGCCGGCTTTGAACTGGATCGGTGTGTGCTGGATGTCCCAATTGATACCGTCCTTACTGAATCCAACGAAAATATTCATTTGAACTGCTTTGTTGTCGCAGCGGAAGACACCGGCGAAACCATCTTTGAAAGGCACCACAGCACTGTTGAAAATACTGTTGGAGCTTGGAATGTGATAACGGCCGATTACCGGATTCTTCGAATAACGCCACATTACATCTGTGCAACCTTCCGGGCGTTCTTCCCAAGGCATGCTGACTGCAGTCATTTTGTCGCTCATAATTAATACTTGTTTTTTGTTTAATAGAATGATATTCGACGGCAAAATTACAGAATATAGATGAGAGTAGAAACACACCTTTGCTTAATTTTTTCTGACGAACTTCTTTCCAACCCGCGTTTCATCTTAAAAATAGTTATAGCGATTCTTGAAAAGAATAGGGCAGTGAGTGAAAAACAGCATTCCTGTTTTCTGAAAGTTTTACTCGAGAAAACTGCAGTTCATTCGGGTGAAAACTGGAGTTTTATGCCGAACAAACTGCAGTTTCGATGTCATACAAAATTTATAAACCGGAGGCTTTTTCTCGAAAAATATTTATCTGTTTGAAATAAAGGCGATTATAATAATGCTAAATAATTAGAAGAACAAGATTATTGCAAACCGCTTGCATATCTCAAAAGTTTTGACAAATTTTGTAAATCATTGTATATGATAAGGTTTTGATGGAATATGTTAGCACAATTAAGTTGCTGTAAATTAAAAATATATGCAATTGATATATGATTTAATCTAATTAACCTGTAAAAACAGTAAATATGAAGAAAGAGACAAGTCAACAAGGAAAAAGCGGCATGAACCGTCGTGAATTCCTTACTTCAATGGCTACAGGTATTGCGGGCTTCATGATCTTGCCCAGCTATACCGTGGGTGGTGTTCGTATCGCCCCGTCAGATCGTGTCGTTTTGGGATTCATTGGCGTCGGCCAACAGGGATGTGGCGATTTCCGCTCGTTCAGTGAATGCCCCGGTGTCCAGGTGGCAGCCTGCTGTGATGTGGACAGTATCAAACGCGAGCGCTTCCGTCGTTATGTAACCAAATGGCAAAAAGAGCAAGGTGTGGCGCAACGTTGCGACATGTATGAGGAGTATGAACGCTTGCTGGACCGCAAAGATATCGATGCCGTTGAGGTGGCTACCCCCGACCATTGGCATGCGCTGATCGCTATCCATGCAGCACAGGCAGGAAAGGACGTCTATCTGCAAAAACCTCAAGCCTATACCATCACCGAAGGATTGGCAGTTCAGGCAGCTATCCGACAGAATCATCGCATTTTGCAGATGGGTTCGCAGCAGCGAAGCAGTTCGGAATTTCAGCAGGCGATTGCATTGGTGCGTGCAGGTGGGCTGGGAGATATCAAAGAGGTGTATTGCCGCGTAGGAGATCCTCCAAAGCCATTTGACTTGCCCGAGCAGCAGGTTCCCGAGAACTTGAACTGGAACTTGTGGATGGGTCCGTTGAACGATCCGAAAATTCACTACCATCCTGATCTTTGTCCTCCGATTTCGCTTGACCCGGAAAAGAATGAGCAGTTGTGGGGAGCCTGGCGTTGGTATTGCGAGACGGGAAACGGTTATCCGGCCGACTGGGGCGCTCACATGTACGATATCGCACAAGCCGCATTAGGTATGGATGGTCTTGGCCCGGTCGAGTATATTCCGAAGGGTTACAAGGGAGCAGAATGGGATACGATGAAGTATGCCAATGGCATCATTATGCAAGAACGCCCCTATACGGACGATACGGCAGCACAAGGTATTAAGTTTATTGGCGATAAGGGTTGGCTCAAAGTGGCCCGTGGATATATCGAATGTTCAGACAGCAACTTACTTAAAAAGCAACAGGAGACAATTGCTAAAGGACAATATGAGATCAGTCCGTCGCATATGCAGAACTTTATCGATGCGATCCGTTCACATACCGATCCGATTGCGCCGGTGGAATATGGAACAAGCACCAATACGTTGTGTTGCTTGACGAATATCGCGCGTGAATTGGGCCGTCCGGTACATTGGAATCCGGCTACGCTCAGCTTCGAGGGCGACAAGGAAGCGGCTGCTCACCGTCTTTATTACTACGAATATCGCAGACCGTACAGCTTGCCTTACTTGGATAAGCGTTGCTAAACAATAGATTCAAAAAGCAGCAAAGGGTGAATAGGAACCACCGTTTTGCTGCTTTTTGAATGCGTTGTTGCTGAGGTCGTTTCAAACAGCCACGAAACCTTTCTTGAAATTATCGGACAAAATATTTGATCGTTACGAAAATTTTATTTTACTTTGCACTCGCAAATAAAGAAAAGCTCTTGGTTCCTTGGATGAGTGGCTTAGTCAGCGGTCTGCAAAACCGTGTACGGCGGTTCGAATCCGCCAGGAACCTCCATAAGCCATCCGGATTATGATTCGGATGGCTTTTTTTATCTGTCGAGCATGACTCTAATCTATCCGGTTCAAGCCCGGCCGCAGGTATTTACCGTCAAGCGTAGCGAACGACAAGTCGTAGTCAGTAATGGCAAGGATGGAGGAAAATTACTATAAGGGTAATATGAGTCCATAGCTCAGGAATAAGTTACTTTTTGGCTAAGGCATAAGGTTGGAATGGTGATAGTCAAGCAATGGTAGAAAAGTAGTATAATCTACAAAAATCTGCTACCCTTGAAGAGGATTAACCAAAAGCAATCTTGATGATAACACAATAAAGAGAACGTTTAAATTTATTTCGGAAAATTTTAGGCAGATTCTTACTTTGAACTCCATTCCGTTTTCATTATCTTTGCTAAAAAATAGGACGAGGAATGGAAAATAGCAGGGCACAGGCATCGATTTTGTTGATATATACGGGGGGAACGATCGGCATGGTGGAAAATGCCGAGACGGGAGCCTTGGAGACGTTTAACTTTCAACATTTGGCCGATAGTGTCCCTGAATTGAAACAGTTGGGCCATCGTGTGGATACGTTTCAGTTCGACCCTCCGTTGGATTCATCGTCGATGGGTCCCGAATCGTGGATGAAGATTGTACGGATCATTGCTGACAATTATCAGAAATATGACGGGTTTGTCGTGTTGCATGGCACAGATACCATGTCATATACGGCATCAGCCCTCAGTTTTATGCTTGAAAACTTGGGCAAACCTGTGATCTTGACCGGCTCGCAGCTGCCTATCGGAATGTTACGGACCGATGGAAAAGAGAACTTGATCACGGCCATCGAGATCGCTGCTGCCAAGGAGGGTGGATTTCCCATTGTGCCGGAAGTGTGCATCTTTTTCGAGAACACCCTGATGCGTGGCAACCGTACCTGCAAAGCCAATGCAGACAATTTCAATGCCTTCCGTTCATACAATTATCCGGAACTGGCCCATGCGGGTATATATATAAAGTATGATACTGCGCAGATATACTATCCTATTTCCCGTCGTCCGCTGAAGCCGCATTATTTGTTGGATCAAAATATTGCAGTCCTGAAGCTTTTCCCCGGTGTCTCCCCACAAGTAATTGAAAGCATATTGAATATTCCAAGTTTGAAAGGGGTGGTTATGGAGACATTCGGCAGTGGTAACGCCCCGACAGATGAGTGGTTTCTGACGATGTTGCGCGATGCCGTCCAGCGAGGTATCGTCATCGTCAATGTAACCCAGTGCCGTGCCGGCAGTGTAGAGATGCACCGCTACGAAACAGGTCAGAAGTTGTTGGAAGTTGGTGTCATCAGTGGCTATGACAGTACGACGGAGAGTGCCGTGACAAAGCTGATGTTTTTGTTCGGACATGGTTTGACTCCTGCTGAAGTGAAGGAACATATGAACTGTTCGCTGATAGGTGAGATCACATTGCCCGACCCGTTTGTGCGGCCATGAGAAAGAGAAATAAAAAAATATAAGATATGAAATTGATTTTTTTCAGTATGGCCAGCGGCAGCAGCGGCAATTGCTATTACTTGGGGACGCCCGAGTATGGATTGCTGATTGATGCCGGTATCAGTGCCCGTACGATTAAAAAAGTGTTGAAAGAGCGCTCGATTGATATGTCGCAGATCATGGGAATTCTCGTTACCCACGACCATGCAGACCATATCAAGACAGTCGGCTACCTGGGCGAGGAGATGAATATCCCCGTCTTCACGACCGCCGGGGTGCATGCCGGCATAGCAAAGAGCCGTTATGTGGAAGAAACGTTGTGTCGTTCGAAGCGAGTCATCGAGAAAGAGGTACCGTTTCAAATCAAGGATTTTGAGATTACGGCATTCTCTGTGCCACACGACAGTACGGATAGTGTAGGGTATCATATTGTGCTCGGCTCTCATCGATTTACGATTGCCACCGATGTGGGGCACATTACAGAAACGGTAGGACGCTATATCTGCAAGGCCAACTATTTGGTGCTCGAAGCCAACTACGATGAAGAGATGCTGAAGTTCGGAACTTATCCGCAATTTCTGAAAGATCGCGTAGCAAGCCCGACAGGCCACCTTGGAAATCATGAAGCGGCCGAGTATTTGGCTACTCATTATACGCCCGAACTGAAATATATTTGGCTATGTCACTTGAGTAGGGACAATAACCATCCGGAATTGGCCTACAAGACAGTGGATATTCGTCTCTTCAATGAGGGGATTCGAGTGGGGAAGGATGTTCATTTGGTGGCGTTGAAACGCACGACGCCTTCCGAAATCTATGAATTTGACGAGTGATAAAAAGAGCGTCAAAGGGTACTATTCGCTGTTTTATGCCCTGCCAAAAGGTCGATTTTGAAAGGTAATTTGAAAAATGATGCGGAATAAATGAAAAAAATGGCCGGATTCTTTGGTAAGAACGAATAAAGTTTCTATCTTTGTCGCCGCAATCAGGGATTGGTTGTACGGATGACTTCGTAGCTCAGCTGGTAGAGCAAATGACTCTTAATCATTGGGTCGAGGGTTCGAGCCCCTCCGAGGTCACCAAAAAGAAAAACTGTTTAGAAGCCTGTTGCAGATTTACATCTGTGAGAGGCTTTTTTTATTTGTAAAGGATAGAAAAATAGCTTATTTTTGCAGTTTGAAGCATTGGAAAAATAAATATGGAAAATAAGAACAATACATTGATGGGTGCAGCCATGGCATATGGAGTCTCGTTAGGCGTGTTTTGGGTGATCAAATATCTCTTCTATATGTTTAGCTTGAATTTTCCCTTTTTGGTGTTTATCTATTGGGGGATGTCCATGATGGTTCCTTACTTTGCCTATGTATTGACAAAGCGCTATCGCACGGATTTGGGAGGAAGTATCAGCTTCGCTCATGCCTGGTTGTTCGGTATTCTCCTCTATTTCTTCGCAGCCATGATCGTTTCGCTCATGCACTATGTCTTTTATCGCTACGTGGCACCGCCCGATTTTGTAAAGACAACCGTCGAACAGACAATTGCATCGTTGCAAGAGGTGCAGGTTGATCAGCGAGTGATCGATACCATCAAGTCGTTGAACATTACGCCTATTCAGTTGGCGCTCCAAGGAATATTGAATAATCTCTTCTATGGTGTGATTTTTTCTATTCCGGTAGCAGCTATCGTGTGTAGGGGCAATCGGAGTGATGCAGTAGGCAAACAGTAGAATTATAAAATCAGAGATAATGAATATATCAGTTGTTATCCCATTGTATAACGAAGCGGAATCCTTACCGGAGCTCTTCTCGTGGATTCAACGTGTCATGGAAGAACACCATTTCACGTATGAAGTTATTTTTGTGGACGATGGTAGTACAGACGATTCCTGGAAGATTATTGAAGGATTCAAGCAGCAATCCGACGTAGTGCACGGCATCCGTTTCCGTCGTAACTATGGTAAGTCGCCGGGCTTACACTGTGGTTTTCAGCGAGCGCAGGGCGATGTGGTGATCACCATGGATGCCGACTTGCAAGACAGTCCCGACGAAATTCCGGAATTATACCGTATGATTACCGAAGAGGGCTACGATTTGGTATCAGGGTGGAAGAAGAAACGCTACGATCCGCTTTCGAAAACAATCCCGACGAAGCTTTTCAATGCAACGGCCCGTAAGATATCCGGCATCCATAACTTGCATGATTTCAACTGCGGGTTGAAGGCTTATAGGAATATCGTCGTGAAGAATATCGAAGTTTATAACGACATGCACCGTTATATTCCCTATTTGGCGAAGATTGCAGGCTTCAATAAAATAGGGGAGAAAGTAGTGCATCACCAGGCGCGCAAGTATGGAAAGACGAAGTTCGGGCTGGACCGTTTCGTCAATGGGTACCTGGATCTGATCACCTTGTGGTTTACTTCGAAGTTTGGAAAGAAGCCGATGCACTTCTTCGGATTCTGGGGAAGCGTGATGTTCTTCTTGAGTTTCCTTTGTCTTGTCGTGGTGTTAGGTGCAAAAATGGTCTCGCTTTGGGCCGGCGATCCTCGTCCTTTGGTTACCAGTTCGCCCTTCTTTTACATGGCATTGACGGGTATGATCCTGGGAACACAGATGTTTCTTTCGGGATTTGTGGGAGAGTTGATCTCCCGTAATTCACCCAACCGAAACAACTACAAGATCGCAAACGAAATATAACCTATGTCAATTATTGAAATCATCTTACTGGCAGTCGGATTGTCGATGGACAGTCTGGCTGTTTCAGTCACTTCAGGCATTATCCTGAAGCAATGTGCTTACAAACATATACTACGGATTGCATTTGTTTTGGCCTTCTTTCAGGCTCTTTTTACGCTGCTCGGTTATCTTTTGGGCTTTAGTTTTTTGAAATATATCACCTCTATTGACCATTGGGTTGCTTTTGCGATGTTGCTTTACCTGGGTGGAAATATGATCTGGGAGAGTATGCATGAAGAGGAAGAAGAGTCGAAAATGAATCCGCTTTGCCTAAAGACCTTGTGTGGATTGGGGGTGGCCACCAGCATTGATGCGCTTGCCGTTGGAATATCGTTGGCCATGATGCAATCTTCTTTGCTCGAAGTAATCTCGATCATAGGGGTGGTAACTTTCCTTTTCTCAGCTTTTGGTGTCTGTTTCGGCTGCAAGTTGGGAACGAAATTGAACCTGAAACTGGATTTGATTGGCGGTATTATCCTGATGGGTATCGGAATAAAGATTTTGATTGAGCACCTCTTTTTCTCTTGAAAGAAAACGTGGAGAAAATGAGGGGCGGATAGTTTCTTGAAAAAAGCTCGGGATGATTTATAAAAAAGCTCCCGAGCTTTTTCTATTTTCATGCCGACCTTTTTTTACTATTGTTTCCATGAGAAAAATGAGGGATGTTGCACCTCTCTCAACCTCCTTTTATGTTTTGTTTTGAAGCATGTTTCCCAATGAAAAAACCAATTCCATTTCTTTTTTCGATAACGTCCGATCAGGGATAAAAACGGTTCAATAAAAAAGCCATCCGAACAATAGTTCAGATGGCTTTCGGAGGTTCCTGGCGGATTCGAACCGCCGTACACGGTTTTGCAGACCGCTGACTAAGCCACTCATCCAAGGAACCGAATGCATTTCTTTTATGCCGACAAAGTAAACTATTTTTTTCTAAATGACCAAATATTGTATCCTGTAATTTTTGTCAAAGTTTTCGTCTTGTTCTCGAAATAATTGGTTGTCTGCTTTTTACGAAGGGATTACGTCGCGAAAATAATTTATTGTGGAACCCAATAGTGAGGGCATATTGTCCGGATTCTCACCTAAAGAATAACCAAAGTTGCATTATTCGTGAATAAAATGTACCTTTGTGTTTGTGAATTATTTCATCAGAAGACAATTATGACTCCAATCTCCTCTGCTGCATTTGCAGATACGAAACCCCATTATGAGCTGCTCGACGGACTTCGAGGCGTGGCGGCTTTGATGATTATCTGGTACCATGTTTTTGAAGGTTTTGCCACCAGCCCGATGGACCAAGGCTTCAATCATGGTTATCTGGCTGTTGATTTTTTCTTTGTCCTTTCCGGATTCGTAATAGGTTATGCGTATGACGACCGCTGGAAAACGATGAGTGTCAAAGATTTTTTCAAGCGCCGTTTGGTGCGTTTACACCCGATGGTCGTCTTTGGTGCGCTCTTTGGCGTCATTACTTTCTGCATGCAGGGATGTGTCAAATGGGATGGTTCGTCGGTGGCCTTCTCAAGTGTTATGGTGGCCCTCTTGATCAACCTGTTCATGCTCCCCGCCTTTCCCCATACGACGCCGGAGATTCGTGGAAATGGTGAGATGTTTCCGCTGAACGGTCCGAACTGGTCGCTCTTTTTTGAGTATATCGGCAATATATTCTACGCTTTGTTTTTACACAAACTCCCGACAAAGGCATTGGGGGGTGTGGTTCTCCTCTCCGGATTAGGCTTGGCTTCGTTTGCCTTGTTTGGTTTGTCGGGCTACGGAACGATCGGAGTAGGGTGGACAATGGCCGATTACAATTTTCCGGGAGGCTTGTTGCGTATGTTGTTTGCCTATTCAATGGGTATGTTTCTTGCCCGGATTTTTAGACCGCGACCGATAAAAGGGGCGTTTGGCATAGCGAGTGTGGCCATTATTGCCATGGTTATTGTACCTTATATAGGAGACGGACAATCTCCATGGATGAATGGAATATACGACACCGTGTGTGCACTTTTTGTGCTTCCTCTGTTGGTTTATATAGGGGCTTGCGGAAAACCGACCTCCTCAACTTCGGCTCTTTGCCATTTCTTAGGCGATATTTCCTATCCTCTCTATATGGTTCATTATCCGATCATGTATCTCTTTTATGCATGGCTTTGGAAAGAGGGACTCACATTTGCCGAGACATGGCCGGTGGCGGTAGGTCTCTTTTTCGGAAACATAGCTTTGGCCTATATTGTATTGAAGGTCTATGACGAACCTGTTCGGAAGTGGTTAGGTAAAAAGTTTATTCATAAATAAAAGTTTATTACGCATGGAAAGAAGAGAATTTATCAAAAAATCAAGTGCTTCTGCCCTGTTGGGTGGAGTAGGAGTCGGTGCTTTCACCGGCTGTTCTGCACCTTCTGTAGAATTGAAAGAGGGAGAAGTATTACATACCGTTTTGTTCGATTTGAAATACCCGAAAGGATCGCCCGAAGCTGTCAAGTTTATGCAAGATGGCGTTCGGATATTGACTTCTGTTCCCGGAGTCAAAAATTTTCAAGCCTACGAACAACGTAGTCCGAAGAACCCCGATTATTCCTATGGCTTCTTGATGCAGTTCGGCAGTCAAGCCGAGTTTGATGCCTATACGGCTCATCCGGATCATTGCAAATTCGTGGCAGAGCGTTGGGATACGGAGGTGGTTCGTTTCCAGGAATCAGACTTTGTGAAAGGTAATTGGTGATAAGATGGAAGGTTGATGTCGTCAGAATCAGTTGACGATCGGGATCTTTGGCTATCTATTCCAAGCTGTTTTCCCTAATCAATAACGAAAAAAAGACAGATATGATTTGCTTTCCAAATGCGAAGATCAATTTGGGCTTGAACATTGTCCGCAAACGGCCGGATGGTTATCACGATATCGAAACGGTCTTTTATCCGATTCCTGTCAAGGAGGCGTTGGAAATTTCGGCAGCTCCGCAGACTGCTTTTCATGCTTCCGGCATACCTGTAGATGGTCCGGCTGAAAAAAATTTGGTAATGAAAGCCTATGCGAAAATGAAAGCGCTCTATGCTATTCCGGAAATGGAGATTAATTTGCTGAAAGCTATCCCGATGGGGGCCGGTTTGGGTGGTGGCTCGGCAGATGCTGCTTTCATGCTTACGTTGATAAACGACTATTGTTCATTGCATCTTTCAGACGAAACGTTGGAAGAAATAGCGGCAACCATAGGGGCAGATTGTCCATTTTTTATTCGTAATACGCCCGTCTTTGCTACGGGTATAGGTAACCAATTCGAACCGATCTCCATCGATTTGAAGGGATGGCATCTCTGTTTGGTCAAACCGGATGTGTTTGTTTCCACTGCCGCTGCCTATGCCAAAGTGAAACCTGCCGAGCCGGTTCTCTCCTTGAAGGAGATTGTTCAGAAACCGGTGGAACAATGGAAAACGATAATGGTCAATGATTTTGAAGAAAGTCTCTTTCCTGAATTTCCTTTGATTCAATCAGTAAAAGAAAAATTATACGCTGAAGGTGCTGTTTATGCCGCCATGTCGGGATCCGGATCGTCAGTGTTTGGACTATTCAAGGAGGCTACAGATTTGAAATCTTCCTTCGCGGGATGTTTTGTATGGGAAGGTCTCTTGGAATAAACAGATTGTCTATGAAGTTCGACAGTGATTTTTTACAGCAACTCTTCGCTCAGGCAGCAGCCAATCCGAGGAAACGGCAGCATTTTGATCTGCGGACCTCTACAGAAGATAGCAGTCAACGTATGCTGAACGCCATGCTCCCCGGTACAGAAGTGGCGGTTCATCGGCATCCCTCAACTGCGGAAACCGTGGTTTGCCTCTGCGGAAAATTGGATGAAATAGTGTATGAAGAAGTTTTTGATGAGGAACATAGGCACCAATCATCCCATTCTTGCCCGGAAAAATCGATGAAAAGATTGCAGGAAGTTCTGCGTATATCTCTCTGTCCTTCTGAAGGGAAATACGGTTGTCAAATACCCAAAGGGGCATGGCATACCGTGGAAGTGATCGAACCTTCCGTTATCTTCGAAGCAAAAGATGGCGCTTACGAGCCGTTCCGCCCCGAGGATGTTTGGACACATTAAGATCAGTGCGTTTTCAGGATGGTAATAGCCCTGTTTCCCGGTGTTGGGTATAGGGGTTGTTGCCCTCTTATTAGAAACGGAGGTGGTACAGCCCTTTTGAAAAAGGCTGCCCACCTCCTTGAGGGAGTGATCCTATTTATCGAAAAATGAATCAATAATTTTTAGAGCAAAGTGTGTTGTAATCTGTTTCGATTTTAGGAATCTCCCACACCCAACCTTGCGCATCTTTGTCCTTTTCCAAGAATGAACAGAAAGCTATTTTGAAGTTGGATCCGCGCTTAATGGAGAGATGCAAGCGTTTCAAATCGTAAAAACGAAAACCTTCCCCCCACAATTCTATCCGGCGACTGTTCATAATCTCCTCTGCTAATGCATCTCCTGTGTTTCCTTTTGAGGCATAAGAAGGATCGCGCGTCTTTTGGAATTTGGTGAATACCGTCTGTGCTTCTTCATTTTTCCCTGCTCGGGCTAAGGCTTCTGCTTGGGTAAGGTACATTTCTGCCAAACGCATAAATGCCACATCTCCGACGGCATTGGCTGTTGAACGGGCGGTAAACTTCCGGTTTTGATAAACGTTCTTTGCAAAATTGAATGCGGGGACAGACGCTTCCCCTGTCGGATCCCACCACGCACGGCGTAAATCTGTTTCAGACATTGTTTCGTAAGTCTCTGCATTGATGCACTTTACACCCTGACGAATGGCAGAGGAGCTAAAGTTCCATGACATATAGGCATAAAAGGAGTAAAAATAAACCGTCATATCGTCGGGGGTCATGGCGGCATACATGGCCTCTTTCGTCTCAGAGGTGATATTGGCAAATCCATGATATAACTGATTTCCGGTCATTAATTTGCATCCATTATCTTCGGCCAAGGCGATCGACTTCGCGGCATAATTCGCCGCGTTAGTATAATCTTGCATGGCCAGTGCCACACGAGCCTTCAATCCCCATGCCACCATCTCGCTGTAATGGTTGGGCCCTGCTACTTTTATTCCGCTTAGAAGCGTACAAGCCTGGTCCAAGTCTCCATTGATTTTGGCATATACCTCTTCTACTGAATTACGAGCCAACTCCTCCGCCACTGCTTTTTCCCGATAAGGAATACCGTCTTGCGTGTTTTGCATGCCGGCTTCGTAGCGTTTGGCATAAAGCTGGACCAAATTAAAATGAGCCCATGCGCGGATACATAATGCTTCTCCCTTAATTTGGTTAAACAATTCCTGATCGGTCACTTCAACTTCCTCCAATCCTTCCAAAATTTTGTTGGCATTCAGAATCCATTGATAGTAAATCTGCCAGAATTTATAGTTGTAGCCGCTCGTCTCATTCATGTTGCTTTGCCATCCTAAATAGGGCGCTTTCATCCATGTGTTGGTCTGCCAATTTATATCGTCCGCCTCTGCATCGCGGCACATCATGAAGCCCGGCTCACCGCCAAGGCATTGATATCCGGTTTCCCAAGAGACCATCTCTTTGTGAATTCCGTTCAGTGCAATATAAAGATTGTCTAATGAGGAATTTATGGCCGTTTCAGAAACAGCGGTGGATGGTAAAGTGTCCAGATAATCATCGGCACAACCGGATAGGAACATGGCTCCAATTGCTGCGAATCCTGCTATTATATTTTTAATTGATCTCATAGTTCGTTTGTTTTTTAGAATGAAACATTAAGTCCTAATGTGAAATTACGGGATGGCATATACTCATTATATGTTACACCGGAATAGTTGGCCATAGGATTTAATCCTTGGCGGGCTTTCAACATGAACAGGTTTTCAGCTGTCAAGTTCAGCCGGGCGCTCTTAATCATCACCTTGCTTAACCAAGCTTTCGGGAACTGGTAACCAATCGTTACCGATCTTAAATTAAGATAATCGGAACTGGTCAGCCAGCGGGTTGAATAAGTCTGGCCGATATTTGTCGTATGGGCTGCACTGTTGTCGACACGGGGGACATTGGTGATATCGCCCGCCTGTTTCCATGCTTTCAACAAATCGGGACTTTGTGCATAACCGAATTCTGTCAGATCCATCATTGTGGCATAGTTTGCATCCAAAATCTGACCGCCCAACTGGTAAGAGAATACAGCAGCCAAATCGAAGTTCTTATAACTTGCTCTGATATTAAATCCACCAAACATGTCGGGAATGGAAGAACCGCTGAAATCGTATTTGGCATATGTATAAGAATTGGTCAACTCCTTACCGTCAAGAGTTACGACTGTTTTCTTGTAGGCATCGTACTGACTTTGCGAAATATTGTCATCTCCTGTTCCGATGTTCCCTTGGTTGTACTTACTCACGTCTGCCACATACAAACCGTTTCCTGTCTGAGGATCAACACCATGCCATTGGCGAAGCCAGAATTCATAGATGGATTTCCCCTCTATCCACTTCTTGGATCCGCTGATATAGCCCTTCTCTTTCATTGTGGCCGGCAGGTTCTGGATCTTGTTTTTCACAAATGTGGCGTTGGCTCCGACGGAGACGCTCCAGTCTTTGTTCTTGAATGCGGTATAATCCAACTCGATTTCCACGCCCGAGTTGGTGACCTTTCCGATGTTCTGAATGATGGATGTCACACCGACGGATGCCGGTTGGGAAACATCAAACAGCAAATCCTTCGAGTCTTTCTTGAAATATTCAATGGTTCCGGTCAAACGATCAAACAATCCGAATTCAAGAGCGAAGTCGGTAGATATCTGTGTCTCCCATTTCAGCGAAGGATTGGCGATCACCGTGAAGTAAGCTCCCGCTTCCGATGCGTTCTTATACCCCAAACCGTATAAGGTCTGGTAAGGATAATAATCGGCATACCCGTCTCGATCCAGGATATTGTCATTACCTGTTTCTCCATACGAAGCACGTAATTTCAAATTGTTCACCCAGTTTACCCCTTCTTTCATGAAGTCCTCTTCGCTGATTCTCCAACTTGCTCCGAACGACCAGAAATTACCCCAGCGATTCTCTTTGGAAAAACGGGAAGAACCATCATGACGATAGGAGAGAGATGCGTAATATTTATGAGCATAGTCGTAGTTGATACGGCCGAAGAAACCTTCCTTTTTATAGGTGTCGGTGTAAGAACTGAGCGAACTGATGTTCACAAAATTACCGAATTCGTACATGTTCGCCACAGTTTCCTGTGTCTTCATACCATATAGATACTCGTATTTATAGGAATAGTTCTCATGTCCTAACAAAACATCAAAGTTATGATTCCCAAAAGATCGGTTGTAGGTTATCAATTGATTGAATGTTTGGGTCAGCGTTCTGGTTGACGTTTGGTTCAATCGTCCCGGTCCGGCCGTGCCGTCACCCACTAAAGGATTTTCATAGACCTTGCGTCTGTAATCCACGTTGTTGATAGAGTAATTGACTGTAAGGCTCAATCCATCGAGAGGAATGAGAGTGATATACGTGTGGCCGGTCTGATTAACACGCACCAGTTCGCGTTGGTTGAACTCGGTTTCAGCGATTGCATCTCGTCCGTTGTTCGACAAACGGGACCCTTCATAGTCATATATGTACTCTTTCGGGTTGGTGGTTGCCTTACCATTGGCATCCAAATAAGCTCCGGTCTGCAAATCATGTTTATGGACCGGGTATATAGGAGCCATGACACGGATAAAACGGGTCAGGTTGCTATAAGCACTTGAATTGTCGGAGGTGGAAGTCGAGTAATTGGATATGGTACGGGTAGCTCCAAGATTCAAGCCTGTCTTGAACCATTTCAAGGGATTGACGTTATAATTCACGCGACCCGTATAACGTTCAAAGTCGGTCTTGATCATATATCCGTCGTCGCTCAAATAGCCAACCGATGCATACGTGTCGCTTTTATCGGTTTTGGTATTGTAGCTTATATTGTATTCCTGGCGATAGCCTGTCTTGAAAGCGGCATCTTCCCAATCCAAATCATCTCCCCATTTCAACTTGGTAGCCGCAGAATTCAGTTTCCCATCAACACCGACAATGGCATCATCTGCCACGCCCACAAAAGGATTATATTCCAAATAGCTTCCAATTTCGGAAGAAGCCTGTGAAGCTGCTGTTGCGGCATCCGTACCGGATGAGATATAAGCATTCTTCATCATCTCCCATTGCAACGGGTAGAAATCATTAATCCCTACCTTTTTGTAATCTTTATAAGCACGGTTGGACCAGCCTTGGTTGATGGTCAGATTGATTCCTGTCCCACCTGTATCTTTTCCTTTCTTGGTGGTTATCAAGATAACGCCGTTACCTGCACTTGAACCATACAGAGAAGTGGAAGCTGCATCTTTCAAAATGCTCATAGATTCAATATCGGCCGGATTGATATCGCCGATGCTGCCATTATAGATACTTCCATCCACTACATACAATGGTGCATTGGAGGCATTGACAGACCCGAAACCGCGAATACGGATCGAGGAAGATTCGCCCGGTTGGCCGGTAGCAGCTGTCACTTGTACGCCGGAAGCATTTCCTTCCAGTGCTGCTGTAACATTCGAGATGGCACGTTTCTCGATGGATTTTGATCCGACAACGGAAGCGGATCCGGTAAAGGAGGATTTTCGCTGTGTGCCATAAGCCACCACAACGACTTCATCGATCAGGGCCATATCGCTTTGCAACACTATTCTTTGTTCTCCTGCTTTTATCGCCAACTCTTCTGTTTTCATGCCAACGAACGATACGGCTAAAGTTTTAGCGTTGGCCGGAATGTTGGTAATGCGGTACCGGCCGTTCATATCGGTGACCGTTCCGACGGTGGTACCTTTTACAATAACTGAAGCTCCCACAATCGGTTCGTTGTTCTCGGCTGAAATCACGACACCTGAAACAGTGGATGTTTGGGCGTGTACCCATCCTAAACTAAAGAAAAAACATGCCAATAACAGTAGTAACTTTTCTTTCATAGGGTTTCTGTTTTTAAGAATTAATAATTCAATGTTTATTTTTTTATTCAATAAAAATAGGAAGCTTTCCGGCAATAAAGTGTAAACTAATTTACACTATCCGAAAAAAAATTCCGGAAAAATCTTCGGAATAAGGAAGAATCTGTTAATTAATTTATTACTTTCGTTGGTAGAAACCGATATTAACTATGGAAAGATTAACAGATATAGAAAAGTATAATGAGCTTTTATGCCGGATTCCGTTGTTCTGCGATCTGCCGCATAATGTGAAATCTACGCTATTGGGGGGGGGCTTGTCAGGCATTTCGTGTCAACAAGAAAGAGGAAGTGGCCAGACAGGGGACGCTTGTCCGACGACTATATGTCTTGTTGCGGGGGAGATTAAGAGTCGATATCATTGATAGTTACGGCAATCAAATCCTCATAGAGCACATCAACGCTCCCCGATCTTTTGCCACAATACATTTATTCAATACGCCGGATGATGTACTTCCGGTCAACTATACGGCTTTGGAGGAATGTATTTTATTCACTGTTTCCAAAGAATCTCTTTTCAAACTGCTCTGTGAGCATCCTGATATATTGCGCAAATTCTTGTGTGTTGCAGGAAATTGTAATCGTTCGATCATGTCCCGTCTGAATGTTCTTTCCCATAAAGATGTACGGGGACGGTTTGTGGCTTATTTGTTTGAGCAGAAGGAATCCGGATCTCATAAGGTTCAAATCTTGCACAATCAGGTCCAGTTGGCAAATTATATGAATGTCACGAGACAGGCTTTGTCGAAAGAGATAAAAAAGATGGTAAAAGAGCAACTGATAAAAGTAGAAGGAAAGAAGATAGAACTGTTGAAGGGAAATCGTCCGGAATATTATCTGTTGTAAAGGTCGTCTTGAGAAGAGTGGATAAAACAAAAGTAGGAAGAAAACTTTTATGCTTTCTTCCTACTCTATTTAAGGGCAATCAGCGTTTGGTCTGATTACTTCTTCATAGCCTCTTCAACTGCAACAGCCACGGCAACGGTTGCACCAACCATCGGGTTGTTACCCATTCCGAGGAAGCCCATCATCTCAACGTGAGCAGGAACTGAAGAAGAACCTGCGAACTGAGCGTCAGAGTGCATACGACCCATCGTGTCAGTCATACCATATGATGCAGGACCTGCTGCCATGTTGTCCGGGTGCAATGTACGACCTGTACCACCACCTGAAGCAACAGAGAAGTAGGGTTTGCCGGCCAATGTGCGCTCTTTCTTGTAAGTACCTGCAACCGGGTGCTGGAAACGAGTCGGGTTCGTTGAGTTACCTGTGATAGATACATCAACATCCTCTTTCCACATGATGGCTACACCTTCACGAACATCGTCAGCACCGTAGCATCTTACTTTTGAACGCAAGCCGTTTGAGTAAGCGATTTCCTCAACAACGTTTACTTCGCCGGTCATGTAGTCAAACTGAGTCTGAACATAGGTAAAACCGTTGATACGAGAAATGATCTTGGCAGCATCTTTTCCAAGACCGTTCAAGATAACGCGCAACGGAGTTTTACGTACTTTGTTGGCCATTTCTGCAATCTTGATAGCACCTTCAGCGGCAGCGAATGATTCGTGGCCGGCCAAGAATGCAAAACATTGAGTCTCTTCGCGCAACAGACGGGCAGCCAAGTTACCGTGGCCGATACCTACCTTACGGTCGTCTGCTACAGAACCTTTGATACAGAATGCCTGCAAGCCTTCGCCAATAGCTTCAGCAGCATCGGCAGCGTTTACACAACCTTTCTTGATAGCGATGGCAGCTCCTACAACGTAAGCCCAGCAGGCATTTTCGAAACAGATAGGTTGCGTTTCTTTACACATTGTATATGGATCGAGGCCTTTTGCTTCGCAAATAGCCTTTGCCTCTTCAATACTCTTGATACCGTATTGATTCAAAACCGCATTAATATTATCGATTCTGCGGTCGTAACTTTCAAATAAAGCCATATTTTCTTACTTTTTAAAATTCTTGTTTACGAGAAATAATGAAATCAGGAAATTGAAAACCAGTACACCTCCGCACGAAGCCACAAAAAAGGCCATCCATGGTTTCTCATTACGCAATATAAAGTAGGCAATTGTGAAACCAATTGCAGTAATTAATGTGAGTCCGAGCAGGACAAGTGTGACGGTTTTCTTATTCATTACGAGGATCGATATATTTTACAGCTTCTTTGAAGCGGCCATATGAGCCTTTTGCTTTTTCCAAAGCTTCGTTAGCATCCATACCTTTCTTGACCATGTCCATGAATTTGCCCAGGTGAACGAATTCATAACCGATAACTTCGTCGTTGGCGTCCAAAGCCATGCGGGTACAATAACCTTCGGCCATTTCCAAATAGCGAGTACCTTTGGCCAAAGTACCGAACATTGTACCAACCTGACTGCGCAAGCCTTTACCCAAATCTTCCAATGAAGCACCGACAACCAAACCACCTTCTGAGAAAGCAGACTGAGTACGTCCGTATACAATCTGCAAGAACAATTCGCGCATGGCGGTGTTGATGGCGTCACATACCAAGTCTGTATTCAATGCTTCCAGAATAGTTTTGCCGGGCAACACTTCAGAAGCCATAGCAGCCGAGTGAGTCATACCTGAACATCCGATTGTTTCAACCAAGGCTTCCTGAATAACACCTTCTTTGACGTTGAGGGTCAATTTACATCCACCTTGCTTCGGAGCGCACCATCCAATACCGTGAGTCAAACCTGAGATGTCAGAAATCTGAGTTGCTCTAACCCATTTTCCTTCTTCTGGAATCGGAGCACAAGGGTGATTTGCACCCTTCTTTACAACACACATGTGTTGAACTTCTTGTGAATAAATCATAATCGCTAATTTATTATAAAATGATTATAAAAATATACCTTTTCGCTTTGTATAAGACACGACAAAGGTAGGTATTTTTCAACTCTCTTGCAACAAAATATTTTCGAAAAGATGTGGCTTATTGTTTGAATGATCAGGAGTGATGCCTATATTTTTTCTCGTTCTTGCGGGAGGTTCATTTATAGATAGGAGGGAGCTGAAAAAAATACGGGACCTTTTTATGAAAAATACGGGAGCTTTTCAGAAAATCATGCCGAGCTTTTTTTTAGATGATGACATTCTCTTTTTTAGGGCTTGGTGTACTGAAAAACAAAGGGCTGTTTGGTTTTGCCAAACAGCCCTTATACATTATATAAGACGATTACGCCTTGTCTGAAACTTATGCTTCAACATTCCAATTTTCGGCTACCATACGTTTGTAGCTGCGCAGACGCCATTTGGCATTCTCTTCAGCAGCTTGGAACAATTCGGCTGCTTCCGTCGGATATTGCTTCATGACAGATGCGAAACGAACTTCACCCTTCAAGAAGTCTTGGAACTTGCTCCAATCCGGCTCCTTGCTATCCAATGTGAATGGGTTCTTACCTTCTGCTTCCAAAGTCGGGTTGTAACGCCACAAGTGCCAGTAACCGCATTCTACGGCAGCTTTCTCTTCTGCTTGTGATTTGCCCATTCCTTTCTTCAATCCGTGGTTGATACATGGAGCGTAAGCGATGATCAATGACGGACCGTCGTAGGCTTCTGCTTCGCGGATGGCCTTCAATGTCTGAGCGTGGTCGGCTCCCATGGCGATTTGAGCAACGTAAACATAACCGTAAGTAGTAGCCATCAAACCTAAATCCTTCTTACGAACGCGTTTACCTGCAGCGGCAAATTTGGCGATAGCACCGACCGGAGTAGATTTTGATGATTGACCACCTGTGTTAGAATATACTTCAGTATCCAAAACCAAGATGTTGACATTCTTGCCGGAAGCGATGACGTGATCCAATCCACCGTAACCGATATCGTAAGAGGCACCATCACCACCGATAATCCATTGAGAACGTTTTACCAAGTAGTGCGACAATTCAGCGATGGTTGCGCAGTATTGACATTGACCCTTGGCAGCTTCCACCATCGGGATGATCTTCTCTGCCAATTCTTTTGTCTTGTCTGCATCCATCTTGTTGTCGATCCAAGCCTGGAATACCTCTTTGTATTCAGCAGGAGTACCTTCGGCTGCAATGGCATTTTCCATAGCAATTTGGATACGTGCGCGCATCTTCTCGTTTGCCAATTCCATACCCAGGCCGAATTCACAGAAGTCTTCGAACAATGAGTTAGCCCAAGCCGGACCTTGACCCTTTTCGTTGGTGGTATAAGGAGTAGAAGGAACAGAACCGGAGTAGATAGAAGAACAACCTGTTGCGTTGGCAACCATCTGACGATCGCCAAACAATTGAGAGATCAGCTTCACATACGGAGTCTCACCGCAACCAGAACATGCGCCGGAGAACTCGAACAATGGAGTTGCCAACTGCGAATTCTTCACATTTGCCTTGATGTCTACCAGACTTTGTTTGCTTGAAACGTTGGCAACGCAGTAATCCCAATTGGCAGCTTCCTTCAATTCGCCTTCCAATGGCACCATTGTCAATGCCTTGTTACCGCGCATGCCCGGACAAATGTCGGCACAGTTGCCGCAACCCAAGCAGTCCATAACGTCAACTTGCATGCGGAATGCCATGCCTTTCATCGAAGCCGGTGCTTTGACTTCGAGCGTCTTGAAGTCAATTCCCTTGCGCTCTTCTTCGTTCAAGATGAACGGACGGATAGAAGCATGAGGGCAAACGTAAGCACATTGGTTACACTGAATACAATTGTCGCTGTTCCATGCCGGAACGAATGCTGCTACACCGCGCTTTTCATATTTGGCTGTTCCTTGATACCAAGTACCGTCTTCAATACCCTTGAAGGCTGAAACTTTCAGCAAGTCACCGTCTTGTGCATTGATCGGACGAACAACGTCGTTGATGAATGCCGGGTCATTGTTGGTAGCCTTGACATCGGCCGGCAAGTTAGCCCAAGCCGGGTCGATGGTCAGTTGATGGTATTCGCCACCGCGGTCGACAGCTGCATAGTTTTTGTTGACAACGTCTTCTCCCTTCTTACCGTAAGACTTAACGATGAACTTCTTCATTTGTTCGATAGCCAAGTCAACAGGGATGACACCGGTGATGCGGAAGAAAGCAGACTGAAGGATTGTATTGGTACGATTGCCCAATCCGATCTCCTGTGCGATCTTAGTAGCGTTGATATAATATACGGTGATATTCTTCTGAGCGAAATAACGTTTTACGTTGTTTGGCAGGTTTTTAGCCAAATCTTCGCCATCCCAAATCGTATTCAACAAGAATGTGCCGTTCTGACGCAAGCCACGAGTTACATCATACATATGTAAATAAGCTTGAACGTGGCAGGCAACGAAGTTCGGAGTATTTACCAAATAGGTAGAACGGATTGGGTGATCACCGAAACGAAGGTGAGAACATGTGAAACCTCCTGACTTCTTTGAGTCGTATGCGAAGTAAGCTTGGCAATATTTGTTGGTGTTGTCACCGATGATCTTAACGGAGTTTTTGTTGGCACCAACTGTACCGTCTGCACCCAAGCCGTAGAATTTAGCTTCGAACATGCCGTCTGCATCCAAAGCAACCTCTTCCTTCTTAGGCAGAGATGTAAAGGTTACATCATCTTCGATACCAATAGTGAACTGATTCTTCGGCAATGCCATAGCCAAGTTTTCGTATACAGCCAAGATCTGAGCAGGAGTTGTATCCTTTGAACCCAAACCATAGCGACCGCCAACGATCATCGGTGCATCTTCCACTCCGTAGAAGCAGTCTTTTACATCGAGATACAATGGCTCGCCATTGGCTCCCGGTTCTTTTGTACGATCCAAAACAGCGATGCGTTTAGCCGTCTTAGGAACAGCTGCCAGGAAATGTTTAGCTGAGAACGGACGATACAAGTGAACTGAAACCAAACCGACTTTCTCGCCTTTTTCGGTCAGATAGTCGATTGTTTCGCGGATCGCCTCTGTTACAGAACCCATAGCGATGATGACACGGTCTGCATCTTCAGCACCATAATAATCGAACAAGCCGTGCTTGCGACCGGTGATCTTGCTGATTTCGTTCATGTATTCTTCTACGATAGCCGGAACAGCGTTGTAGAAAGAGTTGCTGGATTCTCTATGTTGGAAGAAGTGATCCGGGTTTTCTGCCATACCACGGGCAACCGGCTTGCTGGGGTTCAATGCACGAGCACGGAACTCTGCCAACGCTTGTTGGTCGATCAGCGGAGCCAAATCTTCTTGTTCCATCTTTTCGATCTTCTGAATTTCGTGAGATGTACGGAATCCGTCGAAGAAATTGATGAATGGAATGCGAGATTTCAAGGTAGCCAAGTGGGCTACACCGGCCAAGTCCATAACCTCCTGAACAGAACCTTCGCACAACATGGCGAAACCTGTCTGGCGGCAAGACATCACATCCTGGTGGTCACCAAAGATACACAATGCGTGTGATGCCAATGTACGAGCAGAGACATGGAATACGCACGGCAACAATTCGCCGGCAATCTTGTACATGTTCGGGATCATCAGCAACAAACCTTGAGAGGCAGTGTAAGTGGTGGTCAATGCACCGGCCTGCAATGAACCGTGAACAGCACCTGCTGCACCGCCTTCTGATTGCATCTCTTGAACCATTACAGTCTCGCCGAAGATGTTCTTGCGACCTGCAGCGGCCCATTCATCTACGTGTTCAGCCATGGTAGATGAAGGTGTGATAGGGTAGATTGCAGCTACTTCGCTGAACATATAAGAAATATGAGCAGCAGCTTCATTACCATCACATGTGATAAATTTCTTTTCTTTTGTCATAGATCTATAAACTATTAGTATTTAGATAATTTTATTCTCAATATAAAAAACCAAAGAGCCAAAGCGGGATTACATTCTCTTTGCCTTCTTGGATATTGTCGACCGCATAGTAGATGCTTTGATTGGCTTTTACTTTTGCGGAACCTCCTATACGGAAGTTGTAAGTATCGTTTACCAAAAACTGGGCACTCTTCGTGCCTGCATTCACCAGATTGTCTTTTTGCAATTGATTGAAGAAAAACGTTTCGCGAGCTACGTCCTCATTTACCTCTTCTACTGGGCAAATGGGAAACATTAAGTTCGAATTGTACAAATATATCTTACTGGGCTTTTTGGGAAACATCTCATTTTGTGGATAAACGAGGTTCACCAAACGGGCGTCTTTCAGATATTTGATATAATTCATCACCGTTGCACGCGATGTTTCGATTGCTTTGCTCAATTGACTGACATTGGGCGATGCGGGTGCGTTAACTGCCAACAAATATAGCAATTTACGCAGTTTTGGCAAATAGCTTTGTTCAATTTGTTTGATATAAAGTACATCTACTTCCAGCGTCATGTTCATTGTCTTCAAAAGGTTCTCGGAAAAGTTGCGTTTTTCCAAGAAAAAAGGATAAAATCCGTGGTGAAGATAGTGGTGGAAATGGTCCAATGGCTGCACAATGGCGTTCACCTCTTGGGCAATTTCCCGGTGATGGAGCAGAATGTCCTCAAACGAATAGGCAGACAACCTGCTTTCTGTCATCAGATTCAAGTACTCTCTGAAAGAAAAACCGCGTAAATTGTAGGAAGTTACCTTCCCTGACAAGTCCGGATTCTCCTCTTTGAGTCGCATGACCGATGATCCGGAAAATACGATCCGTAGATCGGGTAAATGATCGTAGCAATAGCGGAGCTCTTTCGACCAGTCCGGATATTTGAACACCTGATCAATCAGAAGTACTTTGCCTCCTTGCTTGTGAAATTCGGTGGCAAAGTCAACAAGGGTCTGCTCCGTAAAATAGAAATGGTTGAGGTTTACGTATAAACATGCCCGATTGTCTGCTCCGTAGAACTCGCGAGCGTAATCAAGCAAGAAGGTTGTTTTTCCTACTCCTCGTGAACCTTTTATCCCTATCAAACGGTTGTTCCAGTCGATTTCGTCCATTAAATTTCGACGTACTGACGGCTGTAAATGCTCGATCAAATACTTGTGTGTCCGAAAAAATGATTCCACCTGCTACCGATACTTTTATTGACAGGGCAAAGATAGATATTTTTCTCAAAAATTGCAAAGCCGAGTTTGCAATTTAACCTCTTTTCTAAAACTTTTAGAGCCTATTTTAACAAATCGGGGCGGAGACGGGCTGTGCGTTCTTGGGCTTGTTGCAAGCGCCACTCTTCGATTTTGCGTTGGTGGCCTGATAGCAAAACATCGGGAACTTTCCATCCTTTGTAGTCGGCCGGGCGTGTATAGACGGGAGGAGCTAAAAGATCGTCTTGGAAGGAGTCGGAAAGAGCGCTTTGTTCATCGCCGATGGCTCCGGGGATAAGACGGACGACGGCATCTGTAATGATGGCAGCAGCCAACTCGCCTCCGGTCAGAACATAGTCGCCGACAGATATCTCTTTAGTAATCAGATGCTCGCGAATGCGATAATCGATGCCTTTGTAATGTCCGCAGAGAATGATCAGATTGTTGAGCATTGACATGCTGTTGGCCATTGATTGATTGAAGGTTTCGCCATCGGGCGAGGTGTAGATGACCTCATCGTATTCGCGTTCCTCTTTCAGGGTCGTGATAGCTCGGTCGATAGGCTCTATCTGCATAACCATACCTGCTTCGCCACCGAAAGGATAGTCGTCGACCCGTCTCCATTTATTGGTAGTGTAGTCGCGCAGATTGTGGAGATGGATTTCGGCCAACCCCTTGTCTTGTGCCCGTTTTACGATCGAGCAATTCACCATGCCGTCGATCATTTCCGGCAATACAGTTAATATATCAATTCGCATAGATCTGATTCCTTTACATTATATAATATGTATACAGGCGTAAGCTTTTCATGCGGCGCTACTCTTTTTGTGGATTAGAGCGGACGCCGCATGAAAAGTTGGTATTATTTCTTAAGCCATTTGTCTAACCATTCGAAGAAGGTGCGTTGCCACAATATTCCGTTCTGAGGCTGAAGAACCCAATGGTTTTCATCAGGATAGATCAACAACTCGGCAGGAATGCCCCGCAAAACGGCAGCGTTGAAAGCTGCCATACCTTGATTGGCCAGGATGCGATAATCTTTTTCGCCATGGATGCAGAGGATAGGTGTGTCCCATTTGTCGACAAACTTGTGAGGTGAGTTGGCAAATGTGCCTTGAGCCGTTGCGTTTTGCTTGTCCCAATATGCGCCGCCCATATCCCAATTGGCGAACCACATCTCCTCCGTTTCCAGATATTGCATTTCCATATTGAAGATACCATCGTGTGCAATGAACGCTTTGAACCGTTTGTCGTGGTGGCCGGCCAGCCAATAGACAGAGAAGCCACCGAAGCTGGCGCCGACACAACCTAAGTGATCTTTGTCAACGAACGGTTCTTTCGAGAATTCATCGATAGCAGTGAAGTAGTCCTTCATGCACTGTCCGCCGTAATCGCCGCTGATCTCTTCGTTCCATTCTTTACCGAAGCCGGGCAAGCCGCGGCGGTTCGGTGCTACGATGATGTAGTCGTGGGCCGCCATGATTTGGAAGTTCCAGCGATAAGACCAGAATTGGCTGACAGGGCTTTGTGGACCACCTTCGCAGTAGAGAAGGGTCGGATATTTCTTGTTCGGATCGAACTTCGGCGGATAGATGACCCAAGTCAACATCTCTTTGCCATCGGTCGTTTTCATCCAACGTTCTTCCACTTTTCCCATCTCCATCTGATCGTAAAGATGTTTGTTTTCGAAAGACAATTGGGTGGTTTCGCCCGTTTCAGGCGAGATGGTGAAAATCTCGTCGGCGGCACTCATCGAGTGGCGCATGGCCAGCAGTTTGTCGCCCAGCAACGATACGCTTGAATAGTCGTTTACACCCGATGTGATCTGACGAGTCGTACAAGCTTCGGCATCTGCTGCATAGATTTGGATCTCTCCATGCCAAACACCTGTAAAGTAGAGCCCTTTCGAGTCGGCTGCCCAGCAGAAATCACTCACACTCGAGTCGAAATCTTTGCTGACAAAGCGCTTTTCGCCGGATGCCAAGTCCATAACCATCAATCGGTTCTGATCTGATTCATAGCCGTCACGCTCCATGCTCAACCAGGCGATTGACTTGCCGTCGGGCGAATATTGCGGATTGATATCGTAACCCATTATCCCCTCGGTGATATTGGTTGTCTCCTTGCTGTTCAAATCGTATACATAGATATCAGAGTTGGTGGACAAGGCATACTCTTTTCCTACCTTTTTGCGGCTGGTGTAAGCCACTTTGTCGGAAGTGGGGTTCCATGCCATCTGTTCGATACCGCCGAAAGGTTTCATCGGCGCTTCGTACGGTTCGCCCTCCATGATGTCGGTCGGATTGGCCATCTTGCTGCCATCGAAGTCCGCAATAAACGGATGTGGTGCAGTGGTAACCCACTCGTCCCAATGCTTATACATCAAGTCTGTCACGATGACTCCCGTTGTTTTGTCCAAGTCGGGATATTTGTCTTGCGTGCTTGGCACAGTCTTTACCTGGGCAATGAAGAGCACATGCTTCTCGTCGGGCGAGAAAGAGAACCCTTCGATATTGCCGTCATAGTCGGAGATCTGCTTTCTTCCTGTGCCGTCCGGATTCATCTCCCACAACTGGCTCGAGCCGCTTTCGGAAGAGAGGAAAGCGATCTTGCTGCCCCCCTTGATCCAACGAGCTTCATTTTCAGAAAAAGCGGTTTTTGTGATTTGTGTATTCGCCGATCCGTCCGCGTTCATGACAAACAGCTCACGGTTGCTTTTGTTTTGGGGCACGCTATAGTATCCCACCGAGTAGAGGATCTTTTGTCCGTCGGGCGAGACATTGGCACCGGCAATACGCCCCATGGCCCAAAGGGCTTCGGGCGTCATCCGGCCGTTTTCAATCTTCATTTCCGAACGACCGATCAAATCGCCTACGTTTTGAGTCGAATCGCCATTTTGTACATCTTTGCTATTACAACCTCCTAATACGACGGATGTTATCATAACCATTGTGCATAATGTTTTATTCATGATTGTTGGATTATATTTATTTTGAATGCGAAAGTACTAAAAAATTTATATCTTTGCGCTATCGGAGAGATAATAGAGTATTTTAATTAAAGTAAAAAAGATATGAACAAGATTTGGTTAATGGCAGCAACCGTTTGCTTTGTGTTGGCATTCGGTTCATGTAAGCCCAAACAGAGTGCTTACAAGGCAGCTTACGAACAAGCTAAAGAAAAAGAGACTACAGCTCCCGTGAGAGAAGATGACTCATATGCAGCAGACGATGTTGCCCCGGTTTCTAAACCAAGAACATCATCGAATGTATCGACTCGTGCAGAAAGAATCAGCGCTGCTGCGGGTGAAGATGCAAGCCATCTGAAACGTTATAGTGTAGTAATCGGTAGCTTCCAAAACAAGACAAATGCCTATTCTTTGAAAGAGCGTATGCAGAATGCCGGTTACAATGCTTTGTTGGGTCAGAATGAAAACGGAATGTTGCGTGTGATCGTTTCAAGTTTCGACGACAAGGCCGATGCTGCAGCAAGCCGCGATGCTATCAAAGCTAAGTATGCTCCTAACTTCCAGGACGCATGGATCTTGGAAAAGGCTTATTGATCGATACGTTTTTGAATAAAAAGAGAGAGGATATAGTTTCAAATATATCCTCTCTCTTTTTATTTACTCACCTTTTCGCTTACGGGTTGTGATGTGTCTGTCGTAATGCCCTTCAGCTCGATGTATTCCACCTTGAGCGGATTGCTTGGCGAAGCCTTGACATAGAGCGATTGCAGAATAGCCGATTTGCCGCTGATGGTGGTGGTGCAGAGGAACTTTCCGTTCTTCTTGCTGACGGTCAGCTCTCGCTTCGGATAGGCTATCAATGCTATTTGGCAGCTGGAGGTGCCGGCCGTTACCACTTTATATCCGTAGGCCCGTTCTTGGATGAAGCTGATTCCGTTCGTCTTCCCCGGATGATCCTCGCGGTTGTACCAGTAGACGTTGACCGGTGCTTTCTCGTTCAGGGCACCGTTCGATAGATTAACATCGTAACAAACCAAATTTTTGTTGAGGCTGCGGGATATGTAAAAGAGACGTTCGGCTGAGGTCGGAATCTGATCGGTTGATGTTTGCGCTTGCAGAGCCGGAGAGGTCATCAGCAGGGCAATCAATCCGCAAGCCATCTTGCCTTTTTGGTTGGGGTAGGTCCGTTTCGGATTTTTGGGAAACCATCCTTTTCTCACGCGTTCTTCCTGTTCGAAAATCTCTTTGATCGACCAAAACGAGGAGAAGGCAAAGACACCGCAAGCAGTCGATCCGATTATGTTCTCGATGGTCAACGAGGCAATCAGTGCAGCCACTCCGATCAACAAGAAAGCCCACCAGCATTTGGTGCCCCAATAATATTCCGCTTTGATTACGATCGGGTGAAACATACCGATCACGAGAAAGGTAATTACTCCGATGAGTAATCCATACCAATTTATATCCATTTGCTGTTTTCTTTTGCTAAGTGAATTGCAAATATAGGAAATGTAAGCGGTATTGAAAGGATTCTCCACCTTAAAATTCCTCAAAAGGAAATCACTTTAGTATATGTATTGATGTATAGGAGAGGAGAAGCCCCGCACGAATGAAAATGAATCTGCACAGTTTTGAAAAGTTTTCTCGGCATGAAACTCGAGTTTATTCGGGACTAAACTGCAGTTCATTGCCGAGAAACTTTTTCGGAACTCGGTGATTCTTTTTTAGAACTTCGGCTTTTTCGTTTCTGAACCATCCCAACCTCAAAGAAGAAAGCAAGAAGGAGGCGTAATATTTCCGGGAACGGTATCCGTTATTCACGTATATTTTATAACTTTGCACCGCGAATATGCACTCTGTCGGGCGAATGGTTCCGGCAGCTATTTTGGTATGTCTATTCAAAATATAAATAAACAATATGGCAAAAGAATTGAAAGAGCTGACGCCGCGGAGCGAGAACTACTCGCAGTGGTACCAGGACTTGGTGATCAAAGCCGACTTGGCAGAGAACTCACCTGTGCGTGGCTGTATGGTAATCAAACCTTATGGTTATGCGATTTGGGAGAAGATGCAACGCATCCTCGACGATATGTTTAAAGCAACAGGGCACGTCAATGCCTATTTCCCGTTGCTTATCCCGAAATCCTTCTTGAGTAAGGAGGCCGAGCATGTCGAAGGTTTTGCCAAAGAGTGCGCCGTGGTAACCCACTATCGTCTGAAGACGAATGCCGACAAGTCGGGTGTTGAAGTGGATCCTGCAGCCAAGTTGGACGAAGAATTGATTATCCGTCCGACATCTGAGACAATTATTTGGAATACGTACCGCAATTGGATTCATTCATACCGCGACCTTCCCTTGCTTTGTAACCAGTGGGCGAACGTCATGCGCTGGGAGATGCGTACTCGCCTCTTCTTGCGTACGGCCGAATTCCTGTGGCAAGAAGGACATACTGCCCACGCTACGCGCGAAGAAGCTGAAGCAGAAGCTAAGAAGATGCAGGGCGTTTATGCCGATTTTGCGGAGAACTATATGGCGATGCCGGTTATTCGTGGCGTGAAATCTGCCAGTGAGCGTTTTGCCGGTGCGTTGGATACCTATACGATCGAGGCAATGATGCAGGACGGAAAGGCATTGCAAGCCGGTACATCTCACTTCCTGGGCCAAAACTTCGGTAAGGCTTTCGATGTGACATTCGTCGATCAAGAGGGTAAGACTGACTATGCTTGGGCCACTTCCTGGGGCGTTTCCACTCGTCTGATCGGAGCGTTGATCATGTCTCACTCTGACGATAACGGTTTGGTATTGCCACCTCATTTGGCACCGATCCAGGTTGTGATCATTCCGATCTACCGCAGTATGGAGCAACTTGACCAGATTCGTGCGAAAGTGGAAGGTATTGTTGCCCGTCTGAAGCAGTTGGGTATTTCCGTTAAATTCGACGATGCTGACAATCGCAAGCCGGGTTGGAAATTTGCCAACTACGAATTGAAGGGTGTTCCTGTCCGCTTGGCTATGGGGGGCCGCGACTTGGAAAACAATACCATCGAGGTAATGCGCCGCGATACATTGGAGAAAGAGACTGTTACATGCGAAGGCATCGAAGCATATGTTCAGAAACTTCTCGAAGATATACAGAAGAATATCTTCCAAAAAGCGTTGAAACATCGCGAAGAGCGCACGATTACGGTCGATACCTACGACGAGTTCAAAGAGAAGATCGAAGAGGGTTACTTCATTATGGCGCATTGGGATGGCACACCGGAGACGGAAGAGCGCATCAAGAACGAGACAAAAGCAACTATCCGTTGTATTCCATTGGAAGGCGATACGACACCGGGGCAGGATATGGTAACCGGTCGTCCGTCAGCTCGCCGTGTTTTGTTCGCTCGTGCCTATTGATGTAGCGTTCTTTTATAAGTGAGATAAAAAAACTTCATTACCTGCTTTCGATGAAAGAGGTGATGAAGTTTTTTTGTGTTTGTTCGAAAGGGAGAGAGTGATTATCGGACAATCCTTTTCTCTCCATCTACAATGTATATTCCTTTGCTGAGACCTTGCAGAGGATGGTTCGGATCTGCATCTGTACGAACCAGGCGGCCGTTGATGGTATATACGGAGCATGGTTGGCCTTTTTTGCTTACAGTTGTGGCAGAAGGTGCAATTGTTTCCGTCCCGGTTACGGCATTCGAGGTGTATTGATTGAGCAATTTTAAGGCCATAAGGGTATAGAAGGTGCCTCCCGTTGAATGGCTCATTTTTGTTATATCGAATAAATTGTAGTGAGTATACCTTTGCTCTTGGAGAAAACTATCCAGATGGGCGACGTTGAAATAGGGTACTACCTCGTCATCGATCGAGTGGATTAGCAGAATACTATCGCACTTCGACGGTGTCCACTTTTCATACACCAACGAATTCTCCTTGAAGTACTTTGTCAGACGTTGCATCATTTCGCTTTTTTCGTCTAAAAATGGAGGTTTTATGATGCTACTGACGGCAATTCCATCTGTTGAAGAACTGCCTAAAATGGCATAGATACTGTCATTGATCTGCCCGGTATTGTGTTTTTTGCTGTCATACAGTTCGGAAATATGAGGGGTTATTTCGGGGACAAAGATATCGTCAAGGGTGAATCCGAAGTCGCTATAGGAGAATATTTCATTGATGATTAGTTGTAAACCTACAGGATATGTAGTATAGTCTGTCTCTACATATTCCCGATACATGGCATAGATATCATAGGGACCTCCACCGATGATGCTGTAGTTGATCTTGGGCAGTTCATCGTTTCTATAGCCCTCGTCCATCAGTCGATGAACCCACATTCCATTGTGTCCTCCTTGTGAATATCCCAAGCTGAAGACGAAGGAGCCGGTATCATACCCTTCGGCGGCCAAAAGTTTCCGTCCGGCAATGAAACCGTCGATGTGAACACGGGCAGCCGCGCGCCCTTGTAGGTAACATTGTGGGCGGTCGACTGTTTTTCCAAAGCCAATGCCATCGCTCTCAATCACGAAATTGTTCGAGGTTTGCAATATGGGTTCCATTCGCTTTGCCGTTGAAACATTCGTGGGGCGCTCATCATCTTGGGTGATGGTGTAATGGGTCAGTAGAATACTTCCCTTGGCCGTTTCCTTTTTGTCGTGAAGAGCCTCCGACATGAAGATGGCTCCGGAGAGGGTAATGGGGGTTGTCCCGTCAATGTCCACGGTAGCATATTCGAAATTGTAACGCCACATGTGGAGTTCCGGCAGGTGGGTTTGCTCCACAATTCGATCCTCCGTAGCTCCAATAGAGGAGGTAAAGAGAAGAAGAAGCCCTATAAATGGAAAAAATATCTTCATTAGTTGATCATTGTTTTCGGCAAAAATACAACTTTAAGGAGATTGTTCAAATAGTTTGATGCCCTATTGTAAGGAATTTTTTTGTGCGTTTGGGGTAATCGGTCAGGAATAAAAAAAGGCCATTCCGGCAGGAACGACCCTTTTTATAATATCAGTATGAAAAGTCAGTAGTCAGTGGATTACATCATGCCGCCCATACCGCCCATGCCCGGAGCAGCCGGTGCTGCAGGAGCCTCTTCTTTCTTTTCAGCGATGACGCACTCTGTTGTCAAGAACATACCTGCGATAGAAGCAGCGTTCTCCAATGCTACGCGAGTAACCTTGGCAGGGTCGATGACACCTGCTGCGCAGAGGTTCTCGAATGTATCTTTACGAGCGTTGTAACCGAAGTCGTCCTTGCCCTCTTTCACGCGCTGAACGATGACAGCACCTTCCTTACCGGCGTTGGCAACGATCTGACGCAGCGGCTCTTCGATGGCACGTTTTACGATTTCGATACCTGTCGTTTCATCTTCGTTCTCACCTTTCAAGCCTTCCAAAGCTGCGATGGCACGGATGTAAGCTACGCCACCACCGGGAACTGTTCCTTCTTCGATGGCTGCACGAGTGGCATGCAAAGCGTCGTCTACACGGTCTTTCTTCTCTTTCATTTCTACTTCAGAAGGAGCACCTACGTAGAGAACTGCTACACCGCCGGCCAACTTAGCCAAACGTTCCTGCAATTTCTCTTTGTCGTAGTCGGATGTCGTATTTTCTATCTGGCTCTTGATCTGACCGATACGATCCTGAATAGCTTTCTTGTCGCCGGCACCGTTTACGATAGTTGTATTGTCTTTGTTGACAACGATCTTCTCAGCTGTACCGAGCATATCCATTGTTGCACCTTCCAGCTTCATGCCTTTTTCTTCGGAGATGACGATACCGCCGGTCAAAACTGCAATATCTTCCAACATGGCTTTGCGACGATCGCCGAATCCGGGGGCTTTCACTGCGCAAATCTTCAGAGAACCACGCAAGCGGTTGACTACCAAAGTGGCCAATGCTTCGCTGTCGATATCTTCAGCTACGATCAACAATGGGCGACCGCTCTGTACTGTCGGTTCGAGGATAGGAAGCAAATCTTTCAAGACAGAGATCTTCTTGTCGTAAATCAATACATACGGATTCTCCATCTGGCACTCCATCTTCTCTGTGTCTGTTACGAAATAGGGAGAGATGTAACCACGGTCAAACTGCATACCTTCTACGACATCAACCGTAGTTTCAGTACCTTTGGCCTCTTCAACGGTGATGACACCTTCTGTCTTCACCTTCTGCATAGCCTCTGCAATCAGCTTACCGATAGCTTCGTCGCCATTGGCAGAGATTTTGGCTACGTGTTCGATCTTTTCGAACTTGTCACCAACCTCTTCAGCTTGGTCAGCAATGCTCTCGACAACCTTGGCAACGGCTTTGTCGATACCGCGTTTCAGATCCATTGGGTTGGCACCTGCCGTGACATTCTTCAGACCTACACCGATGATGGCCTGTGCCAAAACGGTAGCAGTTGTTGTACCGTCGCCGGCATTGTCGTTAGTCTTTGAAGCAACTTCGCGCACCAACTGAGCACCCATATTCTCGAATGAGTTGGAAAGTTCGATCTCTTTTGCTACTGTCACACCGTCTTTTGTGATGTGAGGAGCACCGAACTTCTTCTCGATGATTACGTTGCGACCTTTCGGGCCTAAGGTTACTTTCACTGCGTTTGCCAATTCGTCCACACCTTTCTTCAAGAGGTCGCGGGCGTCCATATCGTATTTGATTTCTTTTGATGCCATAATTGTATTCAATTAATATTGTTTGTATTTGTTAGATTAGATAATTGCCAAGATGTCAGACTGGCGCATGATCAAGTACTTTTCGCCTTCGAATTCGATTTCTGTACCTGCATATTTACCATATAATACTGTATCACCTTCTTTAACGACCATTTCTTCGTCTTTCGTTCCGTTTCCAACAGCTTTAACTTCGCCCTTCAAAGGTTTCTCTTTTGCTGAATCCGGAATGATGATTCCGCCAATTGTCTTCTCTTCTGCTGCAGCCGGTTTGATAAGAACGCGGTCTGCTAACGGTTTAATACTCATGATCTATGTAATTTAAAGTTTATAATTATATTGTTTATATAGGTCTTTCGACCTTACACCCTTACTATTGCGAATAGTGTGCCAAACGGTTTTTGTATACTTTTTGCTGACATTATTTCGTATAGGTGTCAGCAAATCGGTCATTCTCTGCCATGCTGTCAGTCGTTTTCTCGAATGTTTTGAAAAAATTTCTCGGGGGAGAACTCCTGTTTTCTCCCGAATGAACTCCAGTTCTCTCGGGAGAAACTTTTCAGAAACTCCGCAACAGTTGGAAATAGGGTGGGGAGGTTATGAAGCAAAGATCAGCGGATGATGCGCGCATATCCCTCTTTGCGTGGCTTGGGCTCGGTAGGTTCGGCATCGGCATAGCCGACTGCCAGGGCACCGATACCGCCCAATCCTTCAGGAAGGCCCATCTCTTTCATGATAGTTTTGCCCTCTTCCGTGGCAAACATTTCAATCTCGCGGTTGATCCAGCAGGTAGCAACGCCAACGGCATGGGCGGCCAGCATCATATTTTCCAATATGCAACTTCCGTCTTGGACGGCAATGGGGTTGTCGATAGGGGAGAAGACCAATATATATGTAGGAGCACCATAGAACGGATCGTTGGCGGCATTCATGACCGCTGCATTCATTTTGGAGAGGTGGACTCTCATCTCTTGGTTCTGGACGGCAACGATAAACGAGGCTTGTCTGCCCATACCGCTCGGCGCATATGTGCCGGCTTCGAGAATGGCGTTTAGTTGTTCGTCTGTGATTTGTGTTGCTTTGTATTTGCGGCAACTACGCCGCGTCTTGATTAGTGTAAGAAAGTCGTTGTTCATTGTCTTAGTTGTTTCTGTTATTTGTGGGTCAAAAGTACACGTTAATTTTGAGAAGCCCAAATTTTCCTTTACCTCTTGCCAATTTCCTTGGAATCATTTAAATTTGCAAGCGTAGAGATTCTAATAAAAGATTTTAGTGATAATCAAAATAACACAAATTATGAAGAAAAAAAACTTTTGGTCGGTGGCGTTGTTGGCGTCATTGATGTGGATCGGAGAGCCGACGGCTACACTGGCAGACAACTTCGATCCGGTCGAATATGTGAACCCTCTGATGGGATCCGAATCGACCTATGAACTTTCGACGGGTAACACTTATCCGGCAACTGCCCGCCCTTGGGGTATGAACTTTTGGACTCCGCAGACGGGCAAGATGGGCGACGGATGGCAGTATCAGTATACCGCCACGAAAATTAACGGCTTCAAGCAGACACATCAGCCAAGTCCGTGGATCAACGACTATGGTCAGTTTGCCATCATGCCGATGGTGGGCAAGCCTGAGTTCGACATGCAGAAGCGTGCAAGCTGGTTTTCGCACAAAGGTGAAGTCTCGAAAGCCTATTATTATAAGGTATATCTGGCTGAATATGACATTGTGACGGAGCTGACTCCGACCGAACGTGCCGCCATGTTCCGCTTTACCTTCCCTGAAAACGACCATTCTTATGTGGTGGTTGACCCATTCGACAAAGGATCGTACGTGAAGGTGATCCCGGGAGAAAACAAGATTGTCGGCTATACGACGAAGAACAGCGGCGGCGTGCCGGACAACTTCAAGAACTATTTTGTGATCCAGTTTGACAAACCGTTTACCTATACGGCAACTGTGGCCGACGGCTCATTGAAAGAGGGCAATTTCGAGCAGACGGCCGACCATGCAGGAGCTATCATCGGTTTCAAGACCCGCAAAGGGGAGGTGGTGCATGCTCGCATCGCTTCTTCATTTATCAGCTACGAGCAGGCCGAGACGAACTTGAAAGAGTTGGGCAACGACAATTTCGACACATTGGTGAAGAAAGGAAAAGATGCTTGGAATGATGTCTTGGGTCGCATCGAAGTGAATGGCGGAAATCTTGACCAATATCGTACATTCTATTCTTGTATGTACCGCTCGTTGCTCTTCCCGCGTAAGTTCTATGAATATGATGCAGCCGGGAAACCGGTACACTACAGCCCGTTCAACGGTCAGGTAGTGGCAGGTTATCTGTATACTGACAGTGGTTTTTGGGATACCTTCCGCTGCTTGTTCCCCTTCTTGAACTTGATGTTCCCCTCTGTCAATAAGGAGATGCAGGAGGGTTTGATCAACACCTATCGTGAAAGTGGCTTCTTCCCCGAATGGGCCAGCCCGGGTCATAGAGACTGTATGGTCGGAAACAACTCGGCTTCCGTCTTGGTTGATGCTTATATGAAGGGTGTGAAAGTGGACGATTTGGAGACTCTCTACCAGGGATTGGTGCATGGCACCAACAATGTGCATCCGACAGTCGGCTCGACAGGGCGCAAAGGTTATGAATATTACAACAAATTGGGCTATGTTCCATACGATGTGAAGATCAATGAGAACGCAGCCCGCACCTTGGAATACGCATATGATGACTGGTGTATCTACACATTGGCGAAAGAGTTGAAGCGCCCGAAGAAGGAGATCGAACTCTATGCCAAGCGTGCGATGAACTACAAAAACCTATATGATCCGGAAAGCAAGCTGATGCGCGGAAAGAATCAAGACGGAACGTTCCAATCACCATTCTCGCCATTGAAGTGGGGCGATGCCTTCACGGAGGGTAACAGCTGGCACTATTCATGGTCGGTATTCCACGATCCGCAGGGATTGATCAATCTGATGGGCGGCAAAGAGGTGTTTGTTCAGATGTTGGATTCGGTCTTCGCAGTTCCTCCTCTCTTCGATGACAGCTACTACGGTCAGGTTATTCATGAGATTCGCGAGATGACGGTGATGAATATGGGCAACTATGCTCATGGAAACCAACCGATCCAGCATATGATTTATATGTATGATTACGCCGGACAACCTTGGAAGGCGCAGTATTGGTTGCGTGAGACGATGAACCGGATGTATACTCCGGGCCCGGATGGTTACTGTGGTGACGAGGATAATGGTCAGACTTCTGCTTGGTATGTCTTCTCTGCGCTCGGATTCTATCCGGTTTGTCCCGGTACGACGCAGTATGTCATGGGTGCGCCACTCTTCAAACAGGCGAAACTCCATTTTGAAAATGGCAAGGAATTGGTCATCAATGCCCCGGCCAATAGTGATGAGAATATCTATATCAAGGATATGAAGGTGAACGGTCAGCGCTACACAAAGAATTACCTTGAGCACTTCGAAATGCAAAAGGGCGGAACAATCGATATCGAGATGAGCAATCAGCCGAATACACAACGTGGAACAGGTGACGCAGACGTGCCTTATTCATTTACGACACAGAAATAATCGGACACTGATTACGTGGTGATCCTTCTCAAGAGCCGCAGGAGACCAATCTCTTTTGCGGCTCTTGTATTATCAGGGAGTGAGCACGGAGGCCCCAACTGAATAATTCTGTCAGGGGGATTGCTCTCCGCCTCTTTTATATTATTATTTATATTATTATCTTTGTCCCGTAAAAGATAAGCGACATGAAAAGAGTATTTTGTCCGAAATGCGACAATCAACTGACTTTCGACGAAACGAAATATCAAGAGGGGCAAGTAGTGGTCTTTGTTTGTCCGCAATGTGCTTCCCAATTTAAGATAAAGATTGGCCGGAAGGTGATACGTACCAAATCCGGACAGGAGAAGGAGGTGAAAGAACCGGACTTCTCGTATGGTTATATAACGGTCATCGAAAATTCTTTTGCTTTCAAGCAGGATCTGCCGTTGGTATTGGGCGAAAATGTGATTGGCCGAAGGAATAAAGATACGGATGGTGTCGATGTGCCGATCATTACGAGTGATCCGAGTATGGGACGCAAGCATTGTGTTATCCGGGTGAAGCCCGACAAGAGTGGAAAATTGGTCTATACATTGCGCGATTTTCCCAGTCTGACAGGTACCTTCCTCGGCAACTATCTGTTGGGCGACCGTGAACAGGCGCGGATTGAAGACGGGGCTGTCGTTACGTTGGGGGCTACAACATTTATTTTGCATACGGCCGACGGAGAAAAAGAAGAATAGTAAGTTAGTAGAATTGGTATATGAAAAAGATAGTAACAGTCATTCTCTTGGCATTTTTTGCTTGCGCTGCATTTGCGCAGAAAGCACCCAAATGGATGGAAAAACAGAAGAAAGCCATCGTGAATGTGGTCACATACAAAGCAGATGGCACGACTTTGCATAATGGTGTCGGCTTCTTCGTGTCGGAAGACGGTACGCTTCTGTCGGCTTATTCCCTCTTTAAGGATGCGCAGAAGGCAGTTGTCACTGATATTAACGGTGTCTCTTACCCGATCGATCGTGTCCTGGCAGCCGATGAATTGTATGATGTGATCAAACTGAAGGCGCGTGTGCCGAAGAAAGTGGCGGCTCTTCAGTTGGCTACCCGACCGCTTGCCGTGGGGCAGTCGGTCTATTTGCTGCCGTTCGTCAAGGGTCAGGCCAAGGTAACGACCTTTGGCAGCGGCAAAGTGGAAGAGGTTACGAAATTGCGCGACGCATACCATTATTATAAGTTCTCCTTCCCGTTGCAAGTAGCCTGGCTGAACGCTCCTGTTTTCAACGAAGAAGGCGAGGTGTTTGCCTTGGCTCAGGACGATGCATCGGGCAAGAAAGAGGCATCTTATGGAGTGTCGGCCGCTTATGCCAACAGCATTGTCTATGGTTCGTCGGATGTTTTCAATTCGACCTATAACAGTATCGGTATCAAAAAAGCGTGGCCGACAGATCGCGATCAGGCAAAAATTTCCACTTACCTGATAGAAAACCGTCAGAATGTCAACGAGTTTTTAGAAACATTGAACGATTTCGTGGCCAACTTCCCCGATTGGTGGGAGAGTTACAGCCGTCGTGCTGCCCACTATGCTTTCAACAGAACAGAGTTGGCTGCCGATGCAGCCGGACAAAATGATTGTCTGAACAAAGCAATCGAGGATGAAAAAAAAGCAATTGACTTGGCACCTGACAAGAGTGAAGCACTATATGATTATGCACGCATGATATATAATGTGGCATTGTCCGACACAACATTGAACGGTACAGAATGGAATCTCAACCATTCGGAGGAGGTTTTGAAAGAGGCCATCTCGAAGAAAGACGATCCATTGTATCATCAATTGTATGGTGATATCCTTTTTGCACGCCAAGATTACCCAACGGCATACGATGAGTACATGGTGGTCAACCAAAGCGAGTCGGCCACTGTCAATACATGGTATATGGCTGCAAGAACGAAATCGTTGCAAAAAGGTGCGAACATCGCGGATATCATCCAATTGCTGGACAGTGCGGTGGCTCTGTGTGGCACCCCTTTGACTTCTGATGCGGCACCCATCTTGCTGGAGCGCATTGATTGGAAGCTGAGATTGATGCAATATGCAGAGGCTGTAGCCGACTATGATTTATATTATCAGGCACTGGATGGCCGTGTGGCGGACTCTTTCTATTATTACCGCGAGCAAGCCAAGTTCCGTATGGACGACTTGGATGGTGCATTGTCGGATATCCGGCAAGCCATCACACTCTCGCCACGCGAGGCAATCTATCATGCCGAAGAGGCTTCGATCTATATTCGTCAGAAAAAATACGAAGAGGCTTTGAGCAGCATTGAGAAAGCACTTGCCATTACTCCCGACTTTGCTGCTTGCTATCGCCTTCGTGGCATTTGTTATCAGCGGACAGGGAAGTCGGCTGAAGCAAAAGTCGCATTGGAAAAGGCCAAAGAACTGGGTGACCCTGCGGCCGAGAAATTGTTGAAACAATAAACATCTACACTTCTTCACAGGCCGTCTGTCGTGATCAACAACGCAGGCGGCTTTTTTTATGTAGGGCCTATACCTATATAATACTATTGTTGTTTTCCTTCAGTATCCTTGTTGGTCATTATGAATGGTGGGTATTATACAAAAAATCATGGGGAGCTTTTTGGAAAAACCTCGGGAACTTTTTATAAAATCATGGGGAGCTTTTTGAGAGAGGCTCTTGAGGTTTCCGGCAAGGGATGTTATCAATCTACAAATTGTTAACTTAATTTCGAAAAAACGATAAAATTATTTGTTTAAATGAAG
>CAVKMU010000014.1:0-45292 GCA_963657455.1 bacterium | reverse complement strand
TTTTTTCATACGACTAAGATTTTAAATTAAACAACATAGTTAAGAAAGAGAGAAAAAACACGATCGTTTCTTTGTATTACCCACTTTTTGCAAAGAAAAGAAAATATTTTTATTATATTAATTTTAAGTATATGTTTTACAACATAATAATTGTTTTTTTTAGAAAGACGCATGTTTTGGGTGATGGCGGGCCGTGAAATTGCCAATCGCTTGGAAGAAAAGGATTTTTTGCATATATTCGCATGGTGGATGGACCTTACTCTCTCCACTCTATATGACTTCTAAAATCTAAAAAACATAGCATGAAATTCAAACGCATTCTTCCTATTCCGCTTGTTGGCATGGTAACCTCGTTGTGGTTGGCTTCGGTCCCGATGCCAATGGTTGCTCAGGATCCGGCCGATCTCGTCAATCCCTTTATCGGAGCTTCCACCAATACTGCAAAAGCCGGTGCCAGCCACGGCCTCGGCAAGACCTTTCCCGGTGCTGCTACCCCCTATGGGCTTACACAGGTGAGTCCGCAGACTATCACCGGAGGTGACAATGGTTCGGGCTACAGTGACGAGCACACTACGATTGAGGGCTTCTCGATGACCCAAATGAGTGGCGTGGGTTGGTATGGAGACTTGGGAAACTTCATGACAATGCCCACAACGGGATCCATGCAGTTGCAAGCCGGTACGGAAGACGGTCGGATAGCCGGATGGCGTTCTACCTACGACAAGGCCACCGAGACGGCACGTGCGGGCTATTATGCTGCCACCCTTACGCGTTATGGTATCCGTGCCGAGTGTACCGCCTCGCCTCATTGTGGTTATCTTCGCTTCACCTTTCCGGAAAACCGACAGTCGCGTATTCAGATAGACCTTGCACGACGTGTGGGCGGAACGGCCGACGAAGAGATGGTTCGTGTGGTGGATGACCACACCATCGAGGGATGGATGCGTTGTACACCCGACGGGGGCGGCTGGGGCGATGGCGATGGTCAGGCACTCTATACTGTCTATTTTCATGCTACCTTCTCGAAATCTTTCACGCATTGCGGTTACTGGACGGCTGATATTTCAGCTACTCAACCCCGCCACCGCAACGATGTCATGTCGGAAGCCTATCGCACCATTGTGGCACAGTCGAAATTGGTGAGTGCCGACACCCTGAAGCAACTGCAAGGTACACATATCGGTTTCTTCTCGGAGTTCCCGACAACGGCCGGAGAGCAGGTGGAGATGAAGGTCGGAATATCGTTTGTGGATATCGAAGGGGCTCGACGAAACTACCGAGCCGAAGCCGCCCACATGTCGTTTGCCGAGGCGGAAGCGGCTGCCCATACCCAATGGAATGAGGCTCTGGGCAAGATAGAGGTGGAAGGGGGTACGGAAGATGATCGGAAAATATTCTATACGGCACTTTATCACACCATGATCGACCCGCGTCTTTATGCGGATGTCGACGGACGGTATGTGGGAGGCGACTATAAGATTCATGACACGGGAGGTGCTTTCTCCAAGCGCACGGTGTTCAGTGGGTGGGATGTGTTCCGCAGCCAGTTCCCGCTGCTTACGCTGATCCATCCCAAAGTGGTGACGGACATGCTGGCATCGCTTACTACCCTGGCTGAGGAGAGCGGCAAAGGCTACCTCGAGCGGTGGGAGTTTCTCAACGCCTATTCGGGTTGTATGATCGGCAATCCTGCCCTATCGGTGCTTGCCGATGCTACAGCCAAAGGGCTTACGGACGGCTATGATGCCGACAAAGCCTACCATTATGCCGTGGCTACACAACAACTGTTCGGCAACGGGCCGCGCGGCTATGCCACCGGCGACAATGGACTGTCGTGTACACTCGAATATGCCTACACCGATTGGTGTCTTGCGCAACTGGCTTTACGGCGCGGAGAAAAGGAGGATGCCCAAACTTTCGAGGAGCGATCGAAGGCATACCGCAATGTGTTTGACAAGGAACACGGGTGGTTTCGTCCCCGTCGTGATGACAATGGTGCGTGGGTAGAGTGGCCCGAAGAGGGACGTTTGAAACATGGCTACGGCACGGTCGAGAGCAATCCTTTGCAACAGGGGTGGTTTGTGCCTCACGATGTCGATGGTATGGCCGAACTTATGGGGGGGCGCGACAAAGCGTGTGATGATTTGGAAGAAATGTTTGAGAATACACCTGAAAACTATCGCTGGAACAACTATTACAACCATGCCAACGAGCCGGTCCATTTCGTCCCGTATCTTTTCAATCGTCTCGGCCGTCCGTGGCTCACGCAGAAGTGGACGCGCCACATCTTGCGGAATGCCTATCAGAATCGAGTCGAAGGGCTCTGTGGCAATGAAGATGTCGGACAGATGTCGGCCTGGTATGTGCTGACGGCCGTCGGGATCCACCAAGCCTGCCCGGGTGATACACGCTATGAAATCACCGGTCCGCTTTTTTCGAAGGTCACCATGCGTGTCATCACGCCACAGGGCGAAGAGCGGAAATTTACCGTCCGTGCCATCAACAACAGCGACGAAAATATCTATATCCGGCGTATTCGTCTCAATGGCAAGCCTTACAACAAGTGTCATATCGACTATGCCGACATTATTGCCGGCGGAACACTCGAGCTGGACATGGGGAGCAAACCCTGTAAGAAAATGACGGAGTGAGAGAGATGCAGAAGAGAATCCTCTCAAAAACAAACTGTTTAGCGTTTTCTTTTTGGGGGGATTTATACAGATTTATGGGATGGACTAAAAAAAGTGTTGCCAATTAATGGAGAATTTCATGCGGAGCAAACTGTAGTTTGTTCGGGAACAAACTGTAGTTTACTCCCGAACAAACTTTTTAAGGATGGGTAGCTTTTAGAGCTTTTCCCCTTTATTTACAATCACAAATCGTAGGGACAAGATTTCTGTCGCCGAAGGCATTGTCGACTCTGGCCACATTGATCCAGAATTTGCTGTCGTGCAGCCAGTCGAGTGGAAAGGCCGCCTTGGCGCGCGAATAACCATGATGCCATTCGTCGGCTGTCACTTCATATTCCGGATGCGGTGCATTCTTCAGTACATTGTCGCTCTTGTCGGCCGTGCCGTTCTCTACCTCTTCAATCTCTTTCCGGATACATTCCATCACTTCGACGAAGCGGTCAAGCTCGGCCTTGCTTTCACTTTCTGTAGGCTCGATCATCAATGTGCCGTGAACCGGGAAGGAGAGGGTCGGAGCATGGTAGCCGAAGTCCATCAGGCGCTTGGCAATGTCTCCTTCATCGACACCGGATCGCTCTTTCACGGTGCGGCATTCGAGGATCAGCTCATGACCTACGCGGCCGTTTTGGCCACAATAGACAACACCATAGGTATCTTTGAAGCGAGCCGCCAGGTAATTGGCATTCAAGATGGCCGTCTTTGTAGCTGCTGTCAGCCCTTCTGCTCCCAACAATCGGATGTAAGCATAGGTAATCGGCAGGATACCGGCGCTGCCATAAGGAGCAGCTGAGACGGCATTCAGGTCGCTTCCCCAAAGGACGGGGTGCTGTGGCAAGAAAGGTACAAGGTGTTCGGCCACACAGATCGGACCGACACCCGGACCGCCGCCACCATGAGGCGAAGCGAAGGTCTTGTGGAGGTTCAAATGGCAGACATCGGCACCGATCGTACCGGGGTTGGTCAAGCCAACCTGGGCATTCATGTTGGCTCCATCCATATAGAACTGGCCGCCGCAGGCATGGACAATCTCGCCCATCTGGCGTATGTCAGCTTCGAAGATACCGTGCGTGGAAGGGTAGGTGATCATTGTCGCCGCCAAATGTTCCTTGTTGGCTTCGGCTTTCGCCTTGAAATCTTCCAAATCAATATTGCCCTGTTCGTCACACTTGACCGTCACGGTGGTGAATCCACACTGTACGGCACTGGCCGGGTTTGTACCGTGTGCCGAGGCTGGCAGCAGAACGATGTTGCGCTCTCCTTGGCCTATGCTTTCGAGGTAGGCGCGGATCACCCGAAGTCCCGTATATTCGCCGGCTGCACCGGAGTTGGGTTGGAACGTACATCCCTTGAAACCGGTGATTTCACAGAGGTAAGAGGCGAGGTTTTCGATCATTTCGGTATACCCTTCGACCTGATCTTCCGGTGCATAGGGGTGGATATTCTGGAATTGCCCCAAGCTAAGCGGCAACATCGAGGCTGCCGGGTTCAGTTTCATCGTACATGATCCGAGTGAGATCATCGACTGGGCCAGTGAGATGTCTTTTCTTCCCAAGCGGGTGATGTAACGCATCAGCTCCGTTTCGGTATGGTATTTCTTGAAAACTTCCTGCTGCAGGAACGAAGAGGTTCGGGCATACCGGCTGTCGAAGTAGCGTTTTGTCGGAATGTTCTCGTTCAGCATGTAATCCTTGCCGGCCGCAGCGGAGAAAATATAGAGTAGCACGCCGATATCGGTCGGTTGGGTGGTCTCGTCTACGCTGATACCTACCCGGCCATTGTCGAAGTAATGCAGATTTACTTTGCAATCGAGAGCCGTTTCGTTCAGGGTTTTTAGCGAAACGTTGGCAGGAAGTTCGATGAGCAACGTGTCGAAATAGTTCTTGTTCAGCTGTTTGTAACCCAATTTTTCCAATTCCTGTGCCAGGAAACCGGCCATGGAGTGGATACGGCCGGCAATATCTTTCAATCCTTCTGCGCCATGATAGACGGCATAGAAGCCTGCCATCGTAGCCAGCAGCGCCTGTGCCGTGCAGATATTGGAGGTCGCTTTTTCGCGTTTGATATGTTGTTCGCGCGTCTGCAAGGCCAGTCGGTAGGCCGGATGCCCGTAGGCATCTTTCGAAATACCGATGATACGGCCCGGAATGGCACGCTTGTATTCCTCTTTTGTGGCGAAATAAGCAGCCGACGGTCCTCCGTAGAACATCGGAATGCCGAAGCGTTGGCTGCTGCCAAACACCACATCGGCGCCCCATTCGCCCGGAGGTGTCAATAAAACGAGGCTCATCAGATCGGCAGCCACGGCCACTTTCGTACCGTTGGCATGGGCTGCTTCGACAAATGCTCGATAGTCTTCGATCGAGCCATCGGCATTCGGAAACTGCACAATGGCACCGAACACGTCTGAAGTGAACCGGAACGTGGCATAATCGCCCGTCACGATCTTGATGCCTTGTGGAATGGCGCGGGTATGGATCACGGCCAGCGTGGATGCAAAGAGGGAGTTGTCGACAAACAGTGTGTTGGCTTCTTCCTTCACTTGGGCACGGCTTCTTGTTCCGTGGAACATGGTCATGGCTTCGGCCGCCGCTGTGGCTTCATCCAACAACGAGCAGTTGGCCAAAGGGAGTCCGGTCAAGTCGCAAATGACGGTCTGAAAATTCAGCAAAGCTTCCAAACGGCCTTGCGAAACCTCGGCTTGATACGGCGTGTAAGAGGTGTACCATACCGGATTTTCAAAGACATTGCGCTGGATGGGTGCGGGGCAAACCGTATCATACCAGCCCATACCTATATAAGATGTATAGACCTCATTCTTCGAAGCCAACTCACCGATGTGCTCGGCAAATTCACGTTCCGTCATGGGTTCGGGCAAGTTGATGGGCTGTTTCAGCCGGATATTTGACGGAATGGTTTGATCAATCAGCTCGTCTAACGAGCCAACGCCGATACTCTTCAGCATCTCCGGCAGTTCTTCTGCGGTGATGCCGACGTGGCGATTAACAAATTTCGTTGTGTCCATGATATGGATGTGTTTTAGTTTATATAAGGATTATGCAATTTTTCGTAAGCAATGGTGGTCGAAGGTCCATGTCCCGGATAGACTTTTGTCTCATCGGGCAGGGTCATCAGTTGCTCTTCGATCGCTGTAATCAGCTGCTCTTGGCTTCCTCCCCAGAAATCACTTCGTCCGATGCTGCCGGCAAAAAGGGCATCGCCCACGATGACGAACTTGTCCGTAGGAGAGTAGAAGGCCATGCTTCCGGGGGAATGGCCCGGAACAGCCAATACCTGTAGCTCGGAATGGCCGAATGTGATGCGGTCGCCGTCCTGTAAAGAGCGGCCGAACGGCAGATCTTCCGGTGGAACGGGCAAGCCAAAGAGCCGGGCCTGTTCGCAGATACCGGGCATCTGTTCAATATCGGCTGCACCGGCTTCGGGCAAGAGACCATATTTCGTATAGATGAAATGGGCACCCAATAGGTGATCTCCGTGGACATGGGTGCAGAGATGGTGTTTCAACACCAGCTGCCGGTCGGCAATGAATGAGGAAATCTTCTGCTCTTCGCCGGGAGTGGAGGTGCCACAATCAATGATGACTGCCTCTTTTGTCTCGTCGGAGAGAAGGTAACAGTTCTCACCAAAGCAGTTGACCATGAAACTTTTCAGTTGTATCATAACGGCAAATAAACCACTTTTTTCGTTTCAAAATAGGATTCCTTGAAGACCTCGGAGAGCTCTTGTGCCATCGCTTGGTGCTTGAATGGAAGTATCTCGTGTTGGAGCTCGCCACCTTTCAGGCAGATCAAGCCGTTGGGGAGGGCGTTTCGTTGCTCTTTTCGGATGTTCTTCCGCACGATCTTGACCAGATCGGCCAAAGGCATGACGGCACGGCTCACCACGAAGTCGAATTGTTGTTTCTCCTCTTCGGCCCGGCAATGGCGGAAGGAGACATTTTTCAAGCCGATGGCTTCGGCCACCGCTTGCCCCACCTTGATCTTCTTGCCGATACTATCCACCAAATGGAACTGTACGTTGGGGAAATAGATGGCCAGGGGAATGCCGGGAAAGCCGCCACCCGTGCCGAGATCCATCACCTTCGATCCATCCCGGAAGCAGAGCATCTGCGTGATACCCAGCGAGTGAAGTACATGATGCAGGTAGAGGTTGTCTATATCCTTGCGAGAGATCACATTGATCTTGCTGTTCCAGTCGGCATAAAGGTCGTACAAGGCAGCATATTGTCGGCGTTGGGTTTCCGACAGGTGCGGAAAATAGCCGTAGAGAATATCGAGTTGTCGGCGGACAATCTCCGCCGAATTGTTTTCATTTTCCAGTGTTTCCATACAGGAGATGATGCTTTTTTTACTTGTAATACTTGCAGAGGTCGGCTACCGGTGTGCCTTCACGCAGCAACAGTTCGATTTGTTCGAATGAAAGGCGCACACTGATCTGCCCCAAAGCATAGGGTGCCACCTCATATTGGTTGTAGAGATAGACGATACCCTTCTCATCAATATAGAAATTGCCGTTGGGGGCAATGTCTTCCACGCTGAAGAATCCGACATCTTCCAGTTGGGACGGTTCCGTCACCTCGTTGTCTTTCATCAGTTGGTCTACGATGATCTTGGTCAGCGCCTCCCGGTAATTGTCCACAAAGATTTCTTCCTCTTGCAGAATATGGCACGTTGCGACATCCATGACCGTATAGCCTGTACCATGAAAGCCGTGTGCACCACCGGTATAGTCGTCACTGTCGAAGGCGACGGAGAGCAGGCCGTCCTGGTTGAATAGGATGGTTGTCGAAGCTTCTTTGGTGAACATATACTGAACCTTGTAGATATCGTTGTCGAGGTTCTCCTCCTTAAAGTCCGATTCCATGCTCCGGTACTCTTGGACATACTCGTCGGCAAATTGTTCGATGGCCTCCTTGGGGGGGAGATTCATCAAGTCATCACCCAAAAATGCTGAGGTAAAGAACCGTTGGATGCTGTCCAACATGGCGGCATCGCCCGATGATGGATAGACAAAGTTGAGATGAAGTTCGCAATAGGGGTACTCTTCCTTATCGTAGAAATGGGAGATTCGCTCCACTTGGATAGAATCGAAGTGAATGCCGTTCTCCTTTTTGGTGTGAGGAGTGACGCAACTGCTCAGGCAGAACCCGACTGCAAGAAGTAATGTGATGAAGATTGATCTTTTTTTCATGTCCTTGTGATTATAGTTTTAACCATTTATTTTTCGATCCGGATACGTGCATCGACTGCAAAAATACCGTGGTCGGTGGCAATCAATGGATTGATATCCATCTCTTTTATCTCGGTAGCAAAGCGCAACAGTGTCGAAAGACGGACGATCAGATCGGCATATTGCTGCTCGTCGATGCCCTTCTGTCCGCGGGTTCCCTTGATGATCGGGTAGCTACGCAGGGAGCGGATCATGGAGAATGTCTCATTGTAGGAGAGAGGGGCCAAACCATAGCTGACATCCTTCAGCACTTCCACGAAGATTCCTCCCAACCCGCAGAACACAATGTGCCCGAACTTGTCTTCATACTTCGCACCGAGGAAGAGTTCCTGCCCCTTCAACATCGGCTGAACCATGATGGCTGTGACATCGGGCAGGTGCATCATTCGTTCATATTCGAGCAAAAGGTGCTTGTCGCTCTTGATGTTCAGTGCCACACCTCCCATATCACTCTTGTGGATCGGGCCGACAACCTTGGCCACTACCGGGTAGTGTACCTTATTGGCAAACCGGAGAAGTTCCTCTTTATCGTCGGAAACGAACTCCTCGACCATCGGGATATTGGCCGCTTGCAACAGCTTTTTGGTATCTTCCGGGTTAAGATATCCTTCGTTGGGCAGCTGTTCTATGATACGACGTACCTCAGGAACGTCCACTTCGTAGAGTTGAATATCTGTACCGGCAGGCTTCGGAGTGTTCAATACACGGGCCAAAGCGGCGCCAAGGGTAACTTCATCAGAGAAGTTGACGTGACCGCGTTTGATGAAACTCTGCACCTCCGGGCCGGCCGTGACGATCGACGGCAGGATGGGGAAGATCGGTTTCTTGCACTCTTCCATCTTTTTGTGCAATACCTCGAAGGCATCGTAGAGTTTGAAGAGACCCGGCGATCCGAAGATGACCATCATCAGGTCCACTTTGTCAAAGCGATTCTCGCAATAGTCGATAGTCAAGCCCAACAGTTCGGGTGTACCTGTCGCCAAGATGTCGATCGGATTGCCGACTGCCGAGCCCGGCAGGAGCTGAGCTTTCAACTCTTCTGCAATGTCCCCGTTCAAATCGGGCACGTTCAGGCGTCCTTTGGTCAAGGCATCGGCCAACATGACAGCCGGACCACCCGAGTGGGTGATGATCGCACAGTTCTTTCCTTTCACCTCGTTGAGGGTGAAGATACAAGCCACCGTGGCCAATTCCTCACGACTGTAGCAGCGGACGATGCCGGCCTTACGGAAAAGGGCTTCGACGGCGGAGTCAGAGCTGGCAATGGCTCCCGTATGTGATGAGGCTGCGCGCTTACCGGAGTCGGTACTGCCCGCCTTGATGGCGGCAATACGACACCCTTTGCGGATGAGCGATGCCGAATGGTAAAGGAACTTGTCCGGATTCTTGATCTGCTCGATGTAGAGCATTTTGATTTTTGAGTCGACATTGGGGTTGAAGGTGCGGTCCATATATTCCAAAACCTCCTCGACTCCGATCTGCGTCGAGTTGCCTACCGACCAAACTGACGAGAAAAGCAAGCCTTTGCTCAAGGAAGATTCTATAATGAACAGGGCCGTTCCGCCGGAACTCGAGATAAAATCGACACCTTTCGGGTTGAATTCCGGAATGGGTCGGCTGAAGACGCCATGGTAATGGATATTCATCAGGCCGATGCAGTTAGGACCGATCAGAGAGGCGCCGGCCTCGTTGACTACCTTCAGGATTTCCTCCTCGATAGCTGCCCCTTCGGGGGTCTCTTCGCCGAATCCGGCCGTGATCACAATGAACGCCTTCACCCCTTTTTGTTGAGCCAAAACGGTGATGGCATCCAGACAGGCGTGGCTGGGGATGGAGATGATGGCCAACTCTGTCTCGGGTATATCATAAACCGAAGGGTAGGATTTGATTCCTTGCACGTCGGTTTCGCGGGCATTGACGGCAATCAACGTTCCGTTGTACTTGCCTTCAATCAGATTTCTCACCACGCAACCGCCCGGTTTGTGGATATTGTTGGATCCACCCACCACGACAATGCTCTTCGGGCATATCAATTCTCGATTAATCATAGCTGTATGTTTTTGAATGAATTTTTGCAAATATAGGAATTTATTCGAACAATTCGTCAATGCCGCCTGTGGAATTTATATGGCTTCTAGCTGATTCTTCTGACGAATTGTTACCACACGGGTCTCTGTACTCTTCAGGAACTTCGAAATTCTCCTGCTCGGTGTAGCCCAATGACTTGTCGGCATATACCTTTTGCATGTACAATCCGTAGATAGGCAGGGCAGCGGCGGCTCCTTGTCCGTAGTCCATGCGGTCGAAATGGATGGAGCGCTCTTCGCCTCCAACCCAACAACCGGAGACAAGGTTGGGAGTAAAGCCCATAAACCACGCATCGGAGTTGTTTTGCGTCGTACCTGTCTTGCCACCCATCGGCGCCTGGATCTTGTAACGTCCGCGGATTCGGCCGCCGGTACCGCCATCGATCACGCTGCGCAGCATATGAAGCATCTTGTAGGTGGTGCTTTCATTCAGGATCTCCTTCATCTGTGGAGTGAAGTTGGCGATGGTATTTCCGTACGAGTCCTCGATGCGAGTTACGAAAAGTGGCTCGACACGGATACCGCGGTTGGCAAAAGTGGAGTAACCGCTGACCATCTCGCCCACAGAGGCATCGGCCGATCCGAGACAAACAGAGATCACCGGGTCGATCTGCCCCTGCAATCCGAAGGAGTGGAGCAGATCCACAAACTCGTAAGGGGAGAGTTGTCCCATCAGATAGGCCGTGATCCAGTTGTCGGAGTTCTGAAGCCCCCATTGGATTGTCACCATCTCGCCGATCCGTTTCTTGCTTGAGTTGCGCGGGATCCACAACCGTCCGTTGTAATCCTTCAGCTGCGGTTGGACATGCAGTATCTCGTCGCAAGGTGAAAAGCCTGCATTCATCGCCAATGAATAGAGGTAAGGTTTGATGGTTGATCCGATCTGTCGGCGCCCGCCGTTGACCATATCATATTGGAAATAGTTGTAGTCGATGCCGCCCACATAAGCCTTTACATAGCCGTTATGCGGATCCATCGACATGAACGCCGTGCGGAGGAAACTCTTGTGGTAACGGATAGAATCCATCGGACTCATGATGGTGTCGACCGGGCCGTTCCATGAGAAGACACGCATCTCGACAGGGGTATCAAATACCTTGCGCATCTCGGTCTCCTTCATGCCGTTCTTTTTCATCCGGCGGTAGCGGTCGGTCTGATGCATGGCGCGCACCAGGATCGTATCGATCTCGCCTTGTCGCAAATCTTTCGAGAAGGGGGCATAACTGCGTCCCTTCTTTTCCTTGAAGAATTGCGGTTGAAGGGTGCCGCCGATGTGCTCCTTGACAGCCTCTTCGGCATATTTTTGCATGCGGGAGTCGATAGTCGTATAGATTTTCAATCCGTCTGTGTAGAGGTTATAGAACTCGCCGTCGGCCCGTTTGTTCTTGTTGCACCAACCGTAAAGGGGATTGGTTTCCCACGCCAGCGAGTCTTCCGAATATTTCTGTCCTTGCCAGGAGGCATAATTGCTCCGTTTCGGCTTCTTTGCATTCAGCACCATGCGCAGGTATTCGCGGAAATAGGGTGCCAAGCCCTCTTTGTGGTCGAGGCGTGTGAAGTGCACCTTCAGCGGAAGTGCCGTCAGCGAATCGCGCTCGGCCTTGGTGAGATAGCCGGCCTTGTACATTTGGTTCAGCACCGTGTTACGGCGGCCGCGCGTACGTTCATTGTGGCGAACCGGGTTGAAATAGGAAGGATTCTTGCACATGCCGATCAGTGTCGCAGCCTCTTCCGTCTTCAATGTCTTAGGGGTCTTCCCGAAATAGACGCTGGCGGCCGATTGAATGCCGACGGCATTGTACAGGAAATCGAACTTGTTCAGGTACATATTGATGATTTCTTCCTTCGTATAGTAGCGTTCGAGCTTGACGGCAATCACCCATTCGATCGGTTTTTGGAAGAGACGCTCCATCACGTTGTCGGCACTCGGCGAGAAAAGCTGCTTGGCCAACTGCTGTGAGATGGTACTGCCGCCACCGCCGCTCTTCTGCATCAGCACACCGCGCTTGATGATGGCGCGGATCAGACCGATAGCATCGATACCGCTGTGCTGGGCAAAGCGGACATCTTCCGTGGCGATCAGGGCCTGTACCAATTCGGGCGACAAGTCGTTGTAGGTAACATAGATGCGATTGTCGGAACTATGGGCATAGCTGCCCAACGTCTTCCCGTCGGACGAGATGACCTGCGACGCATATTTGTCGATGGGGTTCTCCAACTGTTCGACCGGAGGCATGTAGCCTATCGAACCGTTTGCAATAGCGGTAAACAATAAGTAGACTGCGCCGATTCCAAGGGCGAACAGTGACCAAAATAGGAGTAATACTGTTTTTGTAACTTTTGAAGCCATTCTTATGGGTTTAATTCTATCCTCCACCCGATGTTGAGGGAGAGACATTATATATCAAACAACAAAAGTAATGAAAAAAAGCGATATTCCTATTGGGCAGAGGGCATATTTTTAGAGGCTGTCCGGAATTTCATCATGAACCACCGGACAACCTCGAGGAGGCGGCTCGGTCAATCCCCTGTTTTGGGCTCATAGAGGAAGCGGCGGATGCTCTGTTTCGGTGTCTTTTCAAACGCCTCTTTCATCAGAGAAAACTGCGAAAGCTGGCAGTAGCGAGGAATACTCTTGTTGACTTGGGCAAGGTATCCCTTGATGATGGCGTTCAGCTGTTCGTCCGTGAGCTGCTCCTGCTCGATCTGTTTCCAGTCGGGATAGATCAATGCCTTGAGTTTGACATTGTCGGATACCACCAACGACTCGACCACCAGTGGCATGTTGTTCAGTCTGTTCTCGATCTCTTCGGGATAGATGTTCTGCCCGTTCGAGCTGAGAATCATGGTTTTGCAGCGTCCTTTGATGAAAAGGTTGCCGTCATGGTCAAGAATGCCCAGGTCGCCCGTCTTCATCCAGCCGTCGTCGGCCATGACTGCCGCCGTCTCCTCGGGGTTCTTGTAGTAACCCAGCATGTTGTTGGTGCCACGTACCCATATCTCGCCCACTTGCTGCTGCGGGTTGGGGGAATCGATGCGAACCTCCATGCGGTCGACCACACGACCCACCGACTCGGGCTTGAACCGATCCCATTGGGCATAGGCAATCAGAGGGCCGCACTCGGTCATTCCATATCCGACGGTGTAGCGGAAACGGATCGAACGCAGGAACTGTTCGACCTCTTTATTCAAGGCTGCGCCACCCAGTACGACTTCTTCAAATGCGCCGCCGAAAGCCTCTTCTATCTGTTTCTTTATCTTTCTGCGTATTAGAGTGTTAATGATTGGAATATGAAGCAATAGTTTAATATGGTTCTTTTGAATTATGGGGAAAACCTTCGCCTTGACAATCTTCTCAATGATCAATGGAACGGCCAAAACAAGTCGGGGGTGGTATGTTTGGAAGGCTTTCAATACCACCGACGGTATGGGCTTTCCATTGATAAAATGGACATGACACCCTTTGTTGACCGAGTTCAGTACTTCAAAGGCCAGACCATACATATGGGCCATCGGGAGCAGGCAGACAATCGGGTCGCCGGCATGGATAAAACCAAGATTGTCGGCTGCAAAAAGGGTGTTGCTCCATAGGCTGCGATAGGGGATCATCACCCCTTTCGATGAGCTTGTGGTGCCGGACGTATAGCTCAAAACGGCCAAATCGTCGGGCTGCTCTATGAAATAGTGGATAGACTCCGGGGTGAAATCGGGATATTTCTCCTCGAACAGGCGGGGCATATCGGCTACATAGGCTGCCATTTCAGGTAGTTGGCTGTAGAGCACGGCGAAATCATCTATCCGAACCACCAATACCACCCCGGGCATGGCCGAGAGGTTCAGTTGTCTCCAGCCGGAAGCGGAGACGAAGAGCACTTTCGACTCCGAGTGGCGTACGATATGGTGGATATTATCGGTATTGAATTCGTGCAGGATAGGGACAGCCACTGCACCGTAGGTGAGAGCCGTAAAGAAGCTGATGGCCCAGTGGGCGGAGTTGCTGCCCACGATGGCGATCCGTTCGCCCGTGGCAATCCCGGCCTTTTCCAGCAAAAGGTGCAGCTCTCCCATCTTTCGGGCGAACTCTTTATAGTGGTAGGTGGCACCGTTGATGTCCGAAAAGACGGGCAACTCCCAGTGTGCCTTGATGCTTGTCTCAATCAATCCTAAAAATCGCGTATCCATAGTTATCTTGTTGTTTTAAAAGAATAAGTTCATCCAAATATATTCATTTCTCTTTTATTCTCAAACTTTTCATGCACTTTTCATGAAAAAATCAAAGAAAAAACTGTTTGAGCGAGACCCCCCTGATGAGATACATCCGATATCCGAAAAAAGGTGCCGATGAATGAGAAAAAAGCTCGAGACCTTTTTCCAAAAAGCTCTGCATGATTTTTGAAAAAGATGCCGAGCTTTTTGGAAAGGATATAAGAGAGCCGGAAAGCCTCTTGCTTTTCAGCGTGTCAGGCCTTGGTTGGGAATATAAAACAGATAATACGATTCGAAACGGCAAGAGGGTCAGAAGCGGAAACGGAAAAGGAGTGTAATGCCTGATAAAATACTGTCTATTGGCCGATAAAAATTATCGATTTAAAAAATTCGTCCCATCCCTCTTCGGCTGTTTACCTTAGCGGCGTAATCAAAAAAAGTAGTAATAACAAATTAAATTGTAGAGATTATGGAAGCAATTATCAATTCACAAGTACCCGAGTTTAGCGTGCAAGCATTTCAGAATGGCAAGTTCATGACAGTAACCCATGAAGACATCAAGGGCAAATGGGCCGTCTTTTTCTTCTATCCTGCCGACTTTACCTTCGTATGCCCGACAGAGTTGGTCGATATGGCTGACAATTACGACAAATTTCAGGAGATGGGAGTTGAGGTCTATTCTGTAAGTACCGACTCGCACTTCGTACACAAGGCATGGCATGATGTTTCCGAATCCATTCGCAAGATCCGGTATCCGATGCTGGCAGACCCGACAGGGGTTTTAAGTCGTGCGTTCGGTGTGATGATTGAAGAGGCCGGTATGGCCTATCGTGGGACATTCCTGGTCAATCCGGAGGGAAAGATCAAGATTGCCGAGATCCACGACAACGGCATTGGTCGCAATGCCGACGAACTGCTTCGCAAAGTGGAAGCGGCTCAGTTCGTTGCTTCTCACCCGAATGAAGTTTGCCCCGCGAAATGGAAAAAAGGAGAAACGACCCTGAAGCCGAGCATCGATTTGGTGGGTAAAATCTAAGGCTTATGTTGGATTCGGCAATGAAAGACCAGCTCTCGGGGATTTTCTCCGGGCTGGTGTCCCGTTATGTGTTTGACATACACGTGGATCCTTACCATGAAAGCCGTCAGGAGCTGATAGCGTTGCTTGGCGATGTGGCTTCTTGTTCGGATCGTTTGTCGTGCACTGTTTCCGATGGCGAGGGGTTACAGTTCACCCTTGAAAAAGACGGTGTGCCAACAGGAATCCGTTTTCGGGCAGTACCCAACGGACATGAGTTCACCTCTTTGTTGTTGGCTATTCTGAACAGCGACGGAAAAGGGAGAAATATACCGGACGAGGGTGTCTGCGATCGTGTCAGAGCCTTGAACGGTCCGATCCGGTTGACGACCTATGTCTCCCTGACTTGTACCAATTGTCCGGATGTAGTCCAGGCACTCAATGTCATGGCTACGCTCAACAATCAGATTATCCACGAGACAGTGGACGGAGCCATTCATCAGAAAGAGGTGGAAGCCTTGAAGGTGCAAGGCGTTCCTTCGGTTTTTGCCGACGGAAAACTGCTCAGTGTGGGGCGCAGTGATTTCGGAGAGTTGCTTTCCAAACTCGAGGCTCAGTACGGAATGAAAGAAGAGAAAGAGGATTCCTCTCTCGAAAAACCGGTGAAGCGGTATGATGTAATTGTCGTAGGGGGCGGACCGGCCGGAGCATCTTCGGCTATCTATTCGGTGCGCAAAGGCTTGAAAGTGGCCCTGATAGCTGAACGGATCGGCGGAAAGGTAAGGGAAACGGTTGGCATTGAGAACCTGATCTCTGTCCCGCTGACCACCGGGCCGCAATTGGCGAGCGACCTTTTGAAGCATATCAGCGAGTATCCGGTTGATATATGGGAGCACCGCCATATAAACAAGGTGGAGTTGGACGGAACGATGAAACTCCTGACCACCTCTTCCGGCGAACGCTTTTCGGCTCCTGCCGTTATTGTGGCAACAGGTGCCAGTTGGCGCAAGTTGAATGTGCCGGGCGAAGCGGAACATATCGGGCGAGGTGTTGCTTTTTGTCCTCACTGCGACGGCCCGTTCTATAAAGGAAAGCATGTGGCGGTTGTCGGCGGAGGAAACTCGGGTATCGAAGCGGCTATCGATTTGGCCGGCATTTGTTCGAAAGTGACGGTGCTGGAATTTATGGACGAGCTGAAAGCGGACCGGGTATTGCAGGAAAAAATGAAGAGTTTGCCCAATGTGGAATTCTTCTTGCACTCGCAATCGCTGGAAGTGATCGGCAACGGCAATGAAGTGACAGGGCTCCGTGTAAAAGATCGTAAGACGGAAGAGGAGCGGGTGATCGGTTTGGATGGTATCTTTGTTCAAATCGGATTGGCGGCCAACAGTGGCGTTTTCCGTGATATTGTCGAGACGAACAGAATAGGAGAAATCGTGATCGATGCGCATTGTCGGACGAATGTTCCCGGAATCTATGCCGCGGGAGACGTTTCGACTGTGCCCTATAAGCAGATAATCATCGCCATGGGAGAAGGAGCGAAGGCGGCTCTCTCTGCCTTTGATGACCATGTGCGGGGATTGGCCTAAGCGGAATAGCCGGGTAACCACCGCCTGATCCGTTGGGAGGAGGAATCTCTTTTTAGAAGCAGCCTTGCGTTTTCGAAAAAATGCAAGGCTGCTTCTTGATGCAAGAGGGGGTGCTTTCTGACTGATCTGATAGAAGAAGAGCCGTCCCGGGTGGAGGTGTTGTCTCCATTCCGGACGGCTCTTCATTGATATGTCAACGTATTATGGCAGAAAGTATGCTCACTATTTTGCGCAAGTCTTGGTGCTGAAGGCTACGAGCATCCATACCATCTTCGACTGTTCCTTCAGGTAACCGGTAAGCAGGTCGGCTGTCACCACGTCGCCCGCCTCGTTTGCCATTTCGATGAGTGGACGCTCTTCAGCCATGAAAAGCTTGTAGGTCTCGAGGATATGGTCGATGGCTTCGCTGCCGCATGTCACATCAGACACCTCTTTCACTTGGGCGATCTTGAGGTACTCGCTGAACTTGTTGGCCGGCACACCGCCCAATGTCAGGATACGTTCTGCGATTTCGTCTATCTTGGCAGCAGCATCATCGTACATGTTCTCGAACTTCTCGTGCAATACAAAGAAGCCATGCCCCTTGATGTTCCAGTGGAAACCGCGGAGGTTGGTGTAATGTACTTGGAAATCGGCCAACAGTTGCCCTAATGCGGTTACTACACTTTCCACTTTGCTCTCGTTCAAATTCAGATAATCTAACGTCTTCATAGTTCAATCGTTTTAAAAGGTTTATAAAATGTACTTCTTTTTTCTGTTACAAATATAAGAAGAAAAGTGTTGTATGTCAAATAGATAATCTTTATCCTTGTATAGAAGATTTTTATTTGTTCTCTTCAAATGGCTGGAATGTCAAGGTTGGGTAATGAAATAATGCCGAAGGGGCTGCTCGGCAAAGAGAAGTCCTTCGGCAAAGGATAGGGGAATATCATTTATTGCGCGGCGCTTTGGAGGAGGTGCCTCGTTTGCTCGATCTCGGTCGGCCTGACGATTTTCCTTTGCTGCTCGACTTTCCGCCCCGTTTTTTCGGGTTGGCTTCGGGGGCATATTCAGGGACATTGCCGAATTTGGGATCGATAGGTATCTTGTAAACCTCCTTCTTCAGGAATTTCTCGATGCGCTTGAAAGCGGCTTGCTCTTCAGGATCGACGAAGGTGATGGCCAATCCTTCGCCATTCGTACCGCGGGCCGTACGTCCGATGCGGTGAACATAATCTTCCGGGTCGTGCGGAATGTCGAAATTGATCACGAGGCGGATGTCGTTGATATCAATACCGCGTGCCACGACATCGGTAGCGACCAGAATGTCGGTCTTGCCATTCTTGAAATCCCGCATCACCTCTTCGCGCTGAGCCTGCTCAAGGTCGGAGTGCATCTCCGCCACGTTGAACTTCAACCGTTTCAGTGTCTTGGCCAACTCCTTTACTTTTACCTTGGCAGAGGAGAAGATGATGACACGCTGCGGACGCGTCGATGTGAACAGATCTTCCAGAATCTTGATTTTTTGCGTGTTGTAGCAGATGTATGCCGTCTGCATGATGCTCTCGGGCGGACGGGAGATGGCGATCTCGATCTCGGCAGGGTCTTTCAGAATATTGCCGGCCAATGTCTTGATCTTCGGGGGCATGGTAGCTGAAAACATCACCGTTTGGCACGTAGGTGGCAACTGTTTGTACACTTGCATGATATCTTCGTAGAAACCCATGTCGAGCATCCGGTCGGCTTCATCCAATACAAAGAAAGAAACTTGCGAGAGGTCTACCGCATCCAGTTTGATGTACGACAAAAGGCGTCCCGGTGTTGCAATGACAATGTCGGCACCCATCTCCAGGCCGCGGCGTTGTTGTTCCCAGGCAATGCCGTCCGTACCGCCATAAATGGAGACGGCTGAGATGGGAACGAAGTAAGAAAATCCTTCAATCTGTTGGTCGATTTGCTGGGCCAGTTCGCGGGTAGGAGCCATAATTACCGCATTGACCGCATTTTCGGGGAAGTCCCATTTGTATAATTCATTGATAATAGGAAGGACGTAGGCGGCAGTTTTGCCGGTACCGGTCTGCGCACAGGCAATCAAGTCTCGGCCTTCAAGGATCAGAGGGATGGTTTGTTCCTGGATAGGAGTCGCCTCCTGAAAATTCATTGCATCCAAGCCGTCCAATACAGCGTCTTCCAAATTTAATTCGTCAAATCTCATAAATCGCTTAAAAAATTGCTATAAAGGTACGCAATTTATTTCTTATTTATAGTATCGATGGTATATTTTATGGTAGATTTCGCTTTCTTTTAGGGTTTTGATCCAGGAATTGAGGCTGTCAAGCAGGAGTTTTGACTCTTTCCGTACGGCCCATGATTGCAATTGGGTGAAGCTGATGTCGGTCGTAATGTCGATCTCCGGGTAATGTTGTTGCATCTGTTGCGCATTCTTCAGGTCACAAACGGCAAAGTCGATGTCGCCTTTAGCCACCATGATGATGAGTTGCTCGTCAGAATAGTGCTCCTCCTCCTGCACTTCTATCGTGTCGCCGATCTCATGTGCAAGGTTTCGGATACGCAGCCGGGCAGGCGATCCTTGGGGCACGTAGAGCTTTTTGCCACCAAGTCGGAGCTGGTCGTGGATAGGCTTCACACCTCTGTTGGCCTTTTCGGTACGTTGTACCAACACTTGGCGGTTCAACAGGATGGGTTCTGTAAAGAGGTAGCGCTCTTTGTTCTCAGTCGTGATGGGAATGTTGCGGGCAATCACGTCGGTTGTTCGGTCGTCGAGCTGCCGGAATCCGGTCGGAAGACTCATTTCAAGGGAGAGTTGTACCTCAAGCCCTGACAGTTTGGCGATCTCTTGGCATAGTTCGTATTGAAAACCGAGGGTCGTATCGCCCTCTACATAGTAGCCGACGGGGCTGTATTCGGTGGTCATCCGCAAAATGCCCTCCTTCTTTATCTCCGGCAGATCACGGCTTGTTGCCGGACGGCCGAACGATTGCCAGAGCGAATACATCGTGACCAGTGCCATAGCCAGGAGGAGGATGTAGACAATTAGCAGTTTGTTCCACTTTTTCATGAGCAAGGAAAGGATTAATTGTTGAAACGGACGGCGACGCCCATCTTCAGCATCATCGGGTTCAATGGGTAATGGGCCAAGGAGAAGTAGTTCGGTTTGATGAACTTACTGCCCAGGTTGTAGGCCATTATAAAGAAGCGCGCTTGCTTCAGATGGAAATTAAGATAGCCGTTGATCAGCGGAGAATTGCCCACTTTCACCTCGTCCTGCAGCTGAAATTGCTGAGTGGCCGGCTGATAGTAGGGGGCATAATAGGCCGTATGATAGTGAACATCGGCGCCCAACTGCACACTCAGTACCTTGGCAATCTTGAACTTCAGGTAGAGATTGGAGCAGAGGCTCAGATCGGGGAGGGGAAGCACACTCTGCTGACTGCTGATCTGGTAGGCAACTTCGTTCTCCCATCCGAGTGCCCGGTAGGAGAAATCCTGCTTGAGGCGAGCTGTTACGACTTGGATATTGCCGTCGTATTGTTCTACTTCACCCGATTTTCCGTAATAGACATAGTTTTGTATGCTCTCGACGCCGGCCGAGATATTTGTTCCTGTCGAGGCAATGTTCACTTCGCCCCCGGCATAAAACTGTTGGATATTGCTCAGGTTTTTATCCCACCAATAGTAGCGCGAATGGAAATGGCGCTGAAAGAAAGCGGGCGTGATATTCTTGATATAGCCGTGAGCTCGGATATATGCCTCTTTTTTGAAGAGGTTGAATGTCGTGCGCAACTCGCCCGTTGCCCGGAATTCTCCCACATCTTCGCCTATGATACATAGTTCTCCCATTGCATTGTAAGTGAGCAGTTTGCCTTGTCGTTTGGAGAGTTCGGCTCCGATATGGGTAGAGAACTCGTCGTAGGTGATGATGCTCGCCCCGCCGATGGTCGGCTGTGTGATGGATTTGTCGGCATCCAAAATCTCACTATCGGATTCTTCCCGTTTGTCGGCTTGCATCCGGAAACGGCTTTTCTCGATACCGATGAAAGCTGTCAGGCCGAATTTTGCCCAATCCTGAAAGCCTTCGCGCAAGGAGAGCCCCACGATATTTTTCAGCGACCAGTAGTTATAGACATCATTCAGCTTATCATCGTTGTTCAGGGGCACACCATTGTTGTAAAGGGTGTCGATCTGCATGCTGGTTGTTTCCGAGGTGGTAAAGCGGCGCTGGTTGTCTTCGTAAAAGATCGTATGGACGATGCTTGAGACTGGTACAAACACCTCTTTTTCATCATCGGCACCTTCGTTGACGGTACGGGTGAAGCCGAGGTTATAACGATGCGTCAAAAAATACTGTTTCCCTTTGACGCGGTTGAATACGTTGCTGTACATTACGGGGAAATCCTTGGCAACCATCTCCTTTTTCCCTTCGGCATAGTCTTCGGGATTCGTCAAGACGCGGTCGTTTTGCAGGCCGCCATTCTCATGATTGATGAAGTTGAAGTTGCTCAAATAGGCGTTCAGTTCATAGCGGTCTGAGCGGTAACTGCCGAAGAGACGGTAATTGACCAGCTTGTTGCCGTTCGAGGTGTAGAAACCTCGTCCGTAGATATAGTCGAAGTCGCCTCCAATGTTGATCTTCTTTCCGAAGTTGACCGACAAGGTGGCTTTCAGCTCTTCCTCTTTGTTGGTGCTACCTCCGGCCGTGGTATAGAGCACATCCGTGAAGGGAGTCTTCGTGTCGTAGAATTTTGCATTCAGCGGTGTCGTGATGAAATAGTCATACGCGTCGGCAAAGTTGAAGTCGCGCGCTTCGTCCCGTTCGGAGAAGATACGCGTTTGGGCGGGTGATCCGAGGTTGCCCACGTAGCCGAGTGCCAGACCTCGTCCCTCCATCAGCGTCCGGTTTACCGTATTCAGTTTGCTGGTGTCGAGCTCTGCCTGTTTCAGACCTCCCAGATAGGAGTTCAGTTGGTAGGCAATGAGTGAGCGACTCTTCAGCTCGGTGCTGTCCACGACGAGGAGGCTGTCGGCCACTTTTGTGGAGCCGGCAGACAAATTAGCCAGTGAAAAGCCACCTTTGCCGCCTTTGGGGCGGGTTTGCCCGAAGAGCGTTGCTGTCAGGGACAGGGATATCAGAAAAAATAGTACTCGTCTCATCGGCTGCAAACTTACATAAAAATCTTGAGTTATGCCTATGTTCGGCCAACTTTCAGCAGGGGAATCTGTCAGAAAACAGCAACGGAGAGGACTTTTACCGTCTTCTCCGTTGTCATATAGGGGTGATGTTTGCCTGCAAATTACGCTTCGCGGATGATTTCCATTCCCTTCATGATGGCTGCTTCATTCATCGGAATGAGGTTATGATGCCGTTCAGGGAGTGATTTTTTCAGTCCTTTGATGACATTTTCCGTCTGCACCATCGGCTCGACCTTGAGCAGTCCGCCCAAAATGAGCATGTTGAATGCTTTCGGGTTAGCCATCTCCGTGGCTGCATCCATCGCATCGATGCGGAAGACGCGGATGTCCTTGCGGGAGATAGGTGTGTGGATACCATATCCGTCGTAGATAAGAATGCCGCCCGGTTTCACTTTGCTCTCGAACCGATCCAGCGAAGGTTGGTTCAGGACGATGGCAATGTCGTAGGCATTCAAGATGGGCGAGCTGATCGGTTCATCGCTCAAGATGACCGTCACATTGGCCGTTCCGCCACGTTGCTCGGGACCGTATGAGGGCATCCAGGTGACCTCTTTCCCCTCCATCAAGCCGGAGTAGGCCAAAATCTTACCCATTGACAAGACACCTTGCCCGCCGAATCCTGCTATAATAATCTCGTGCTTCATTGTTTTTTCCGTTCTTTTGTTATACATTCTTCAAGTCGCCCAGCGGATAGAAGGGGAACATGTTCTCTTCCATCCATTGGTTGGCCTTTTCGGGTGTCATCTTCCAGCCCGACGAACAGGTTGAAACGAATTCTACGACCGAGGTTCCTTTGCCGGCCATCGAGTTCTCGAACGCTTTCCGCAGCATCTTCTTGGCTTTGCGGACGGCGGCTGCATTCTGAACGCTCTGGCGCGTCACGAGGCAAGTCCCTTCGAGTTTGGCCAACAGGTCGGTAATCTTCAGCGGATAGCCGTTGAGGGCCACGTCACGACCATACGGACATGTGGCGGTTTTCATCCCAACAAGCGTCGTAGGTGCCATCTGTCCGCCGGTCATACCGTAGATGGCATTGTTGACGAACACGATGACGATGTTCTCGCCTCGGTTGGCTGCGTGGATAGTCTCGGCAGTTCCGATAGCGGCCAGGTCGCCATCGCCCTGATAGGTGAATACCATTTTCGACGGATTCAGTCGCTTGATGGCGGTAGCAATGGCCGGTGCACGGCCATGAGCCGCCTCTTCCCAGTCGATATCCAGGTAGTTGTAGGCGAAAACGGCACAGCCGACGGGCGAAATGCCGATCGTCTCTTCTTCCATTCCCATCTCGGCAATGACTTCTGCTATCAACTTATGGATCACACCATGGCTACAGCCCGGGCAGTAGTGCATCGGGTTGTCGTTCATCAGCTTGGGCTTTTCGTAGACCAAGTTCTCTGGCTTTATGATTTCATTCAGTTCCATTTTTCCTCTATCAATTAAAAAACCGCAATATATATTGGATGATGCGTACCACAACGGCAACACCGCCGATGGCCAGGGCTGTACTTCTGTCGACCGATGTCAAGAACAGACAGACGACTGTGGCGATGGCCAGTAGCATAAATACCAAGGTGACGATCTCATCTATTTTACTTCCGCGTTTCATATAGGTCTATTACATGATTTTCTGTTTCAATGCTTCCAACACTTCGTCAGGCGTGAAGACGATGCCACCCAGGCGGCCGAAATGCTCTACCGGTATCTTTCCGTTGACGGCCAGGCGAATGTCTTCCACCATCTGGCCGGCATTCAGCTCGACAGACAAGATGCCTTTCATCTGATCGGCAAGGTGAGCAATGGCCTTCGTTGGGAATGGCCACAACGTGATCGGGCGCAACAGCCCTAAACGGATCCCTTCTGCGCGAGCCAGTTCGACTACCTTCTGACAGATGCGAGCCGACGATCCGAAGGCAACCAGCAGATATTCGGCATCTTCACACCGGAACGTTTCGTAACGTACTTCCGTCTCTTCGATTGTTTTGTATTTGGCTTGCAAATGCAGGTTGCGCGCTTCCATAACGGCCGGATCCAACTCGAGCGAGGAGATGATATTGGGTTTGCGGCCTCCCTTGCGGCCTCTTGCGGCCCAAGGACACTGCTCTTCGATCTCGGCATCGGTGCGACGCGGGTGGAAAGGCGGCAGCACCACCTTTTCCATCATCTGTCCGATGATACCATCTGCCAGGATAATGGCCGGATTACGGTATTTGAATGCCAAATCGAAGCCCAGTCCGACGAAATCTGCCATCTCCTGAACCGATGCAGGAGCCAGGGCAATCAGACGGTAGTCGCCATGACCACCTCCCTTGACGGTCTGGAAATAGTCGGCTTGGCTCGGTTGGATCGTTCCCAGTCCCGGACCGCCACGCATGACATTCACCACCAGGCAAGGCAATTCGGCACCTGCCATGTAAGAGATTCCCTCTTGTTTCAAACTGACGCCGGGGCTTGACGACGAGGTCATGACCTTCTTTCCGGTTCCGGCACCACCGTATACCATGTTGATGGCGGCCACTTCGCTTTCTGCCTGCAGGACAACCATGCCGGTCTCTTTCCATGGTTGCTCGGCCATCAGTGTCTCCATTACTTCCGACTGCGGGGTGATCGGGTAGCCGAAGTAACCATCTACGCCGTAACGAATGGCGGCCTGTGCGATCGCCTCGTTACCTTTCATTAATTTAATATCTTCCGCCATATCATCAATCGATTCTTGCTTTATAGACAGTCAAGCACCCGTCGGGGCAAACCATGCCGCAGCTTGCACAACCGATGCAGTTGTCCGGCTGCTTCATGTATACATAATGATAACCTTTGTTATTGACCTCGCGCGGATGAAGTTCGAGAACATCTGCCGGACAGGCCACGCAACAGAGATTGCAGCCTTTGCAACGCTCGGTGTTCACCACAACGGCTCCTCTGAATTTTGCCATATCTTATAATTTTATATGTAACACCTGTACAAGAATTATCCGCCGTTCGGAGCGTCAGATTCTTGCTTTTGATGTCCAAAGATAACATTTTTCTCTTTAATAATCGTCATATTCCCTATTTTTATCGTCAATTTTACATTTCTTAATTTTGCACACTTTTGGAAAATGTGTGCAGTAATTTATCGATCGGGCAGAGGGATATGATGAATTGTAAGCAAAAAGAGGAAATAGTGTACATTATCCTGTAAATTGAAAGAAAACATGACTATTTGGAATCTTCGGATTCTTTCTGAAAAAAGTATGTCAATCACACCGAAAAGCATGCGGAGTTCCGAAAAGTTTTCTCGACACCGAACTGCAGTTTTCCCCCGAGTGAACTCCTGTTTTATGCCGAATGAACTCCGGTTTGCTCGGGAGAAATTTTTGCAAGAGTGGGATACTTTCCGGATAGGGGTGGGGAGGATCGGTTGAGATGATCAGGAACAAAAAAACGAGGGATCGGCTTGCTTTCGGTCGCCATTCTCCTCTTTTCCCCGACGCTTTGCCCTACTTTTCGGGAAGGTTTGAACGGTTTCATATTCAGCATCATATTGATATGAAAAGAAAATAAAAGCAAAAAACATGTTATAAAACATATTTCAAGATGATACGTGGTATTGAATAGAATTTTATCTTTACACTCAATTTAATAAAAATAATACACATGGAAGACAAAATGACAAAGTCCGGTTTGCAGGCAAGCAAGTTTAGCAAACAGGTAGACGGAAGAGATACTTCGATATGTGTGATGACCAACAAGGCAGGTGCCGAGGCAGTTATCACCAATTATGGCGCCAAACTCGTGTCGTTGATGGTGCCCGACCGCAACGGTAAGCTGGTAGACGTGGTGTTGGGCCATGCTTCTATCGATGATTATCTGACCTCGGGCGAGCCTACTTTCGGCGCTACTTGCGGACGTTACGCCAACCGCATCGCAAAAGGCCGCTTCGAGCTGGACGGAACCGTATACGACAAGTTGGCTATCAACAACGGTCCGAACAGTCTGCACGGAGGTTTGCGCGGATTCCACTTCCGCGTGTGGGAGATGAAGCAGGTGAACGAACAAAAAGTAGAACTCCATTACTGCGCAGCCGACGGTGAAGAGGGCTATCCGGGCGAGATGAACGTCACGGTGACCTACACGCTGACGGACGACAACAGCATCGTTTTGGATTATCACGCCACAACATCGAAGCCGACAGTGGTCAACCTTACGAACCATTCCTACTTCAATCTCTCGGGCGAAGGCGACCGTTACATCGGTGATCACCGACTGACGATCCACGCAGACCACTATCTGCCGACCGACGAGACGGCCATTCCTTACGGACCGAAAGAGGCCGTGGCCGGAACCCCGATGGATTTCACCACACCGCATACTATCGGCGAACGCATCGACGAGCCGTTCCAGCAATTGATCTTCGGCAAAGGCTACGACCACTGCTATGCTCTGAACAAATCGGATTTGAGTCTGACGCTCGCCGCTACCGCCGTTTCGCCAAAAACAGGCATCAAGATGGATACCTATACGACGGAACCGGGCGTACAACTCTATACGGCCAACTGGCTGAACGAGTCGATCATCGGAAAGAACGGCCACCCCTATCCGGAGCGCTGCTCATTCTGCCTCGAGACACAACACTTCCCCGACAGCCCGAACAAGCCGGAATATCCGACAGTCGTACTGCGTCCGGGCGAGGAGTTCGTGAGTCAGACCATCTATCGATTTACGGTTGAGCAATAAGCTATACATTATATTATAGAAAGAACAAACAAATATTAATCATAAAAACAAACTAATGGCACAAAAATCAAAACAATGGGCAGCGATTATCATGATGATCGCGCTCTTCGCTATGATTGCATTCGTGACAAACCTTTGCTCACCGATGGCAGTCATCGTTCAGAATCAATTCGGAGCATCAGAGCTTCAATCACAAATCGGTAACTACGCCAACTTCATCGCTTACTTGGTAATGGGTATTCCTTCCGGAATGTTGATCGTGAAGTTCGGATACAAGAAAACTGCCCTCTTGGCGTTGATCGTCGGTATCGTCGGTATGTTGCTGGAGTTGCTTTCAGGTACTATCGGCAGCATGTGGATCTACTTGCTCGGCGCTTTCGTCAGTGGTTTCTGTATGTGTATGTTGAACACCGTAGTCAACCCATTGTTGAACGTATTGGGCGGCGGCGGTAACACCGGTAACCAATTGATTCAGATCGGTGGTGCCTTCAATAGTGCAGCAGCCGTAGCGGTTTATATCATTTTGGGTGCCTTGATCGGCGAAGTAACAAAAGAGACAGCTATCGTTGATGCGGCTCCTGCCATGTATATTGCCTTGGCAATTTTCGTGGTTGCCTTCATCGTTTTGATGATGACCAAGATCGAAGAGCCGGAACAGGAACCGGTAAAGATGGAGTTGATCAAGGGCGCTTTGAGCTTCCGTCACTTCTCTTTGGGTGCTTTGGCCATATTCTTGTACATGAGCGTGGAGGTTGGTACTCCGACATACATGATCAAATACTTGATTTCTGACGCAGGCGTTTCTGCCGGTGTTGCATCATTGATCGCAGCCGTTTATTGGTTTGCCATGTTCATCGGCCGTACAGTCGGTGGTTCTATCGGCGGTAAGGTATCCAGCCGCGCAATGGTCAGCACAGTGGCCACAGCCGCTATCATCTTGTTGGCGTTCGGTATCTTCGCTCCGACCGAATGGAAAGTAAATGTTCCGGGTGTTGACTGGGCAGCTCTCTCCTTGACTTGGGTAGAAGTTCCGGTTGGTGTTGCAGCTTTCATCTGCGTTGGTCTCTGCACATCCGTTATGTGGGGTGGTATCTTCAACATGGCTGTTGAAGGATTGGGCAAATACACCGCAGCTGCTTCGGGTATTTTCATGACAATGGTATTCGGTTGCGCTGTTATGGTTGCCATCCAGGCTGCTGTGGCTGATGCAACAGGCAACTATTTGACCAGCTATTTCGTTCCATTGGCATGTGCCGCTTACATCTTGTTCTATGCATTGATCGGTAGCAAACCAAGCACGAAAGGATAATTGAATCACAAATATAGGTAGTCCGGTAGGGTAGAGCCTCGCCAGGCTACCTTTTCATTTTCATATAATCATCAAATCTAAAGACATGAAAGAAAAAGTTAGCAAAAAATTTGAAGAGTTATTCCATACAACGGGTTCGTTTTATACATCTCCGGGCCGTATCAATTTGATTGGTGAACATACAGACTACAATGGCGGTTTCGTATTTCCGGGCGCCATCGACAAGGGCATGTTGGCAGAAATCAAACTGAACGGTACAGACACGGTTCACGCATATTCAATCGATTTGGACGACTATGCCGAGTTCGGACTGAACGAAGAAGATGCACCAAAAGCAAGCTGGGCTCGCTACATCTTCGGAGTTTGTCGCGAGATCATCAAGCGCGGTGGCAAAATTCATGGTTTCGACACGACCTTCTCAGGCGACGTTCCATTGGGAGCCGGCATGTCATCTTCCGCAGCGTTGGAGAGCACGTACGCATTTGCGCTGAATGATTTGTTCGATTTGAAGATCGACAAATTCGAATTGGCCAAGATCGGTCAGTCGACGGAACACAACTATTGCGGCGTGAACTGCGGTATCATGGATCAGTTCGCTTCTGTTTTCGGCAAGAAAGGTCATTTGATTCGTTTGGACTGTCGCTCGATGGAATACAAATACTTCCCGTTCGATCCGGAACCGGCAGGTTATAAACTGGTGTTGTTGGACTCGGTAGTGAAACATGAACTCGCCTCTTCTGCCTACAACGATCGCCGCAAATCTTGCGAAAATGTCGTTGCTGCCCTCAAAAAACACCACCCGGAAGTGGAATTCCTTCGTGATGCCAACATGGAGATGTTGCAGGAAGTGAAAGCCGAAGTCAGCGCTGAAGACTACATGCGTGCCGAGTATGTCATCGAAGAGGTACAGCGCGTGCTCGACGTTTGCGACGCTTTGGAGAAAGGCGACTATGAAACAGTCGGCGAAAAGATGTACGGAACGCACCACGGCATGAGCAAACTTTACGAAGTCAGCTGCGAAGAGCTCGACTATCTCAACGACATTGCCAAAGAATGTGGCGTAACAGGTTCGCGCGTGATGGGCGGCGGCTTCGGCGGTTGCACCATCAACTTGGTAAAAGCCGACAAGTACGATGCGTTTGTCAAGACAGCATTCGAGAAATATACGGCAAAATTCGGTCATGCTCCGAAGTTGTATGACGTTGTCATCAGCGACGGTTCTCGCCGTGCAGAGTAAGAGAGACGATCTATTTGCCAACTAAAAAAGGCACCATTCGGGAAGTATTCAACTCACCGTTTGGTGCCTTTTTTTATGGGTACCATACATTCGATAAAATTCATGCCGAGCTTTTTCAAAAAAGCTCGGGACCTTTTTATAAAATGTTCGGCATGAATTTTGAGAATGATCACCACTCTGTTACCCCCTCATTTTGAACATCCTCGCCTTTGCCGCGAACAAGAAATTTTTGAAATCGGCAAGTTATTAGGCCAAACAAATTGCATTGCATCGTTTTTATGACTATTTTTGTAGTCAAAATAAACCAAAAAATGGCAATATGAACAATCCCCAATTAATGAATCGAGCAGCTGACAACATCCGAATTCTGGCTGCTTCGATGGTAGAAAAGGCAAAGTCCGGCCATCCCGGCGGAGCTATGGGCGGCGCTGATTTCGTGAATGTATTGTTCTCAGAGTTCTTAATTTTCGATCCTGAGAATCCATTATGGGAAGGACGCGATCGTTTCTTCTTGGACCCCGGACATATGTCGCCGATGCTCTATTCTGTTTTGGCATTGGCCGGGAAATTCACCATGGACGAGCTCAAGCAGTTCCGTCAATGGGGAAGCGTAACGCCCGGACACCCGGAGGTCAATTTCCAAAGAGGCATCGAGAACACTTCCGGCCCACTGGGACAAGGTCACACCTATGCCGTGGGTGCCGCTATTGCCGCTAAGTTCTTGGAGGCGCGTTTAGGCAAGGAGGTGATGGGACAGACCATCTACGCTTACATCTCGGATGGCGGTATCCAGGAGGAAATCTCTCAAGGTTCGGGTCGTATTGCCGGAACATTGGGATTGGATAACTTGATTATGTTCTACGACTCGAACAACATTCAGCTCTCTACTACCGTAGAAGAGGTGGACAGTGAGGACGTAGCCAAAAAATATGAAGCATGGGGCTGGTATGTCATGACGATCGACGGCAACGATCCCGACCAGATCCGTCAGGCATTGATTGCAGCCAAAGCTGAAACGAAACGCCCGACCTTGATCATCGGTCAGACACTGATGGGCAAAGGAGCTAAAGGAAGCGACCAATCGAGCTACGAAAACAAGGTGTCAACGCACGGCCAACCGCTGTCGGCTGCCGGGGCAAGCATGGAAGAGACCATCAAAGGTATGGGGGGCGATCCGGCCGATCCGTTCGTGATCTTCCCGGATGTGGCTGCACTCTATGCGAACCGTTTGGCAGAACTGAAGCAACTCATGGTCGAGAAGAGAGCAAGCAAGGCTGCATGGGCGGCTGCTCATCCCGACTTGGCCAAGAAGTTGGACGACTGGTTCAGCAACCGTATTCCGGAAATCGACTGGGCTTCCATCCGGCAAAAGCCCAATCAGGCAACGCGTGCTGCCTCGGCTACTGTGTTAGGTCACCTGGCAGAGCACGTGGAGAACATGATCTGTGCTTCGGCCGACCTCTCCAATTCGGACAAGACGGACGGCTTCTTGAAGAAAACACATGCCTTGAAGCGGGGTGACTTCAGCGGAGCCTTCTTCCAGGCCGGTGTCGCTGAGCTGACAATGGCCTGTATCTGTATCGGAATGACGCTGCACGGCGGTGTGATCGCTGCCTGCGGTACCTTCTTTGTCTTCTCTGATTATATGAAACCGGCCTTGCGTATGGCTTCATTGATGCAGTTGCCTGTCAAATTTATCTGGACGCACGATGCCTTCCGTGTGGGAGAAGATGGTCCGACCCACCAGCCGATCGAGCAGGAAGCTCAGGTTCGTCTGTTGGAAAAGGTCAAGAACCACAAAGGAAAGAACGCCATGTTGGTACTCCGTCCGGCCGACGTAACCGAGACAACCGTGGCATGGAAGATGGCAATGGAGAATACTTCAACCCCGACGGCCTTGATCTTGTCGCGCCAGAACATCAACGATCTGCCGGCAACAACCGACCGTTATCAGGAGGCTTTGGGAGCAGAGAAAGGTGCCTATATCTTGAACGAAGATGCCAATCCGGATGTTACCTTGGTGGCATCGGGTTCAGAGGTCTCCACCTTGGCAGACGGTGCAGCATTGCTCCGCGCCGACGGTATCAAAGTACGTATCGTATCGGCTCCGTCGGAGGGATTGTTCCGCAGCCGGAGCAAAGAATATCAGGAGTCGGTGATTGCTACCGGCAGCAAAGTATTCGGCTTGACGGCCGGTTTGTCTGTCAATATGGAGGGCCTTGTCGGATCCAACGGAAAGGTTTGGGGTATGAATTCATTCGGATTCTCCGCACCCTACAAAGTGTTGGACGAGAAACTGGGCTTCACGGCCGACAATGTTTACAAACAGGTAAAAGAACTGTTAGCAGAATAATATATGAAGACAATAGGTTTGTGTAGCGACCACGCCGGATTTGAATTGAAAGAGTTTGTCAAACAGATCCTGGACGAACGCAACATCCCTTACAAAGATTTCGGAACCCACTCGACCGACAGTTGTGATTATCCCGATTTCGCCCACCCATTGGCTGCAGCCATCGAAGCGGAAGAGGTATATCCCGGCATCGCCATCTGTGGTTCCGGCAATGGCATCAGCATGACACTGAACAAACATCAGGGGGTTCGTGCTGCCTTGTGTTGGATGGAAGAGATTTCCGCTTTGGCCCGCGCACACAATGATGCCAATATTTTGGTTATGCCGGGGCGTTTCATTTCGCATGAAGAGGCATTGAAAGTGTTGAATGCCTTCTTGACTACGCCCTACGAAGGCGGTCGTCATCAGCGTAGAATCGACAAGATCCCGGTAAAATAACGATTGTATTGGATAATAAGAAAGGCTCTTTCTTGCTCCCTCATCGGGACAGGAAAGAGCCTTTTTCGTGATCTGTATCTCCGTTCGGCCGAACGGCCAACCGTTATGTTCAATGGTTGTTCTCTCGTGGAATGGACTGTTGGGCCAAACGGTGCATGAAATAGGCCAAATGGAAGAAGGCAAAGAGGAACGAGATGATCAGCAATACCTTGTTCTCTGTCCACCCGACCGTCTGCTGGTGCCACAAACCCGTGATGGCGCAGAGCACCGACAGGATAATCCCTATCATGTAAACCGTACTTTCACCTTTACGACGAGGTTGCATGGGTTCCAATCGGCTGTGGCGAATACCGTAGTTGACGTAAATATCCAACCCGATCAGCATCCAAATGACGAGACGAATCCACGTGTCGGCCGGCAAGAAAATCATCATGATCAGGCACGTCACAATACCGGCGATCGGCACAAACGGCACAAACGGTGTCTTGAACGAACGGGGTGTATTGGGCATCGTCTTGCGAACTACCAGCACGCCGGCACAAACCAATGTGAAGGCGAAAAGGGTTCCTATGCTGCACATCTCGCCGGCTACGCTTGCCGGTACAAAAGCGGCCAGCGTTCCGACCAATACCATGAAGAGCAGATTGCTCCGTGCCGGAGTTCTGTACTTCGCATGAATGTGCGAAAAGAGCGGAGGAAGCAGACCGTCGCGGCTCATGCTCAAGAAGACGCGACTCTGACCAAGCAACGTCACCATAATTACGGAGCAATAACCCAATAGAATGGCTACGATGATGGCACGGTTCAACCAAGGATAATCGGGATGAACCAGGCCGCCGCCATCCATTTGTCCCATATGATCGATGGCAATGGCAACGGGGGCAATGCCGTTTTGTCCTTGGAAGGCGGAGTAATGAACCACACCCGTCATGACATGAGCGAAGAGAATATAGAGTACCGTACAGATCAGCAGCGACATGAGGATGCCGATCGGCATGTTGCGCTTCGGGTTCTTCGTCTCCTGAGCAGCCGTACTGATGGCATCAAACCCCAAGAAAGCAAAGAAGACAATGGCCGCTCCGCGTAGAATACCCGTGAATCCGAACTCGCCCAATGTGCCGGTATTGGCCGGAATATAGGGAGTATAGTTCTCGAGGTGGATATAACGCCACCCCAATGCCACGAAGGTCAGGACCACCGATACCTTCAAAAAGACAATAATATTGTTCAGAATCGAACTCCCCTCGGTGCCGCGGATCAGGAACAGGCTCATCACTACCACGATCAGAAAGGCGGGTATGTTCACAATACCGCCATCCCAGGGGCAAGCCGTGAGGGCATGGGGGAGGTTAATGCCGAACCCTTGGAGGAAAACCACCAGATAACGGCTCCAACTGATGCTGACGGTCGTGGCTGCCACACAATACTCCAGCACCAAATCCCACCCGATGATCCAGGCAATCAACTCGCCCATGGTGGCATACGAATAGGTGTAGGCACTGCCGGCTATCGGTATCATCGATGCAAATTCGGCATAACAGAGGGCGGCAAAGCAACATCCGAGAGCAGCCACGATGAACGATAGGGTAATGGCCGGGCCGGTATAGTTGGCTGCTACGGCTCCTGTGATGGAAAAGAGTCCCGCCCCGATGATCACTCCTACGCCCAATGCGATCAAACCAAAGGGTCCCAACACACGTTTGAGCGACTCTTTGCCCGATTCTTGGGCTTCAGCGAGCAGATCGCCGAGCGGTTTTCTAATAAATAGTCCCATGATACAATGAAATAAAGGACATAAAAAAAGAGATTGCAACCAGGTCACAATCTCTTTTTCTATGCTTGTTGTTTTGATTCTGAATGGATTAGATATTCGGATTCAGCTTGTTCCATTCTGCAACCGGCGGAACGATGCCAAGAGCAACGATTTCATCGCGCATTTTGCAGAGGTGTTCGTATGATTTAGCCAACGATGCCAATTCCTCTTCCGTACCGGTAGGTTCAACAAAGTGAACGCCTGTCTTGTCGATCGTTGTAGGCATTGCCATCATAACGTTCTTGAATCCGAGCTTGTCGTTGTTGACATAGCAACCTGCCGGCAGCGTGAATTTCTCGCCACCCATAGCAGCTTCGATCATCTTCACGGCGTTGTATGCCGGGCTTTGGAATGAGCTACGGCCACGAAGCTTGATGATATTTGAACCACCCTGTACGGTGTGGTGTTTGATCTCTGCCCAACGTTCGTCAGAAAGACCCATTTCAGAAAGAGGTTTGCCGTCAACTTTTACCTGAGAAGCGAAGACTGCCATCTGTTCTCCGTGGCCACCATACGTGTGAGCGCCGGTTACTTTGTCTTGTTGTACGCCGAACTCAAGAGCCAAAGCCTGCTGCAAACGAGTTGAATCAAGGGCAGCCAATGAAGTAAGCTGGTTAGGTTTCAAACCGGAATGGATCAATGCTGTCAAAGCTGTAACGTCAGCCGGGTTGAAGATAACGACTACGTGCTCAACTTCCGGGCAATATTTCTTGATATTGTCACCGAATTCAGCAGCGATCTGGCAGTTACCTTTCAACAAATCTTCGCGAGTCATGCCTTCTTTACGAGGAGCACCGCCTGAAGAGATGATATATTTAGCACCAGTGAAAGCCTCTTCCGGATTCACTGTGTAAGTAACGTTTACACCCGGGAATGCGCATTGTTGGATTTCATCGAATACACCATGTACGCCTGGCTCGTAGATATCGTAGAGACAGATGTTAGGAGTAAGACCGAGCATCAAAGCGCTCTGAACCATGTTAGAACCGATCATACCACCGGCTCCAACGATCAAAAGCTTTTCATTTGTTACAAAATTCATAACGTTTCAGTATTTAGTTATTCTTAAAATGCGAAACAATGTCATGGGGTGATAGGCTCCATTTCCAGTTGTCTCAGTTTATTTTCCGGCAAATATACAAATTTTATTGGAACTCTTATCGTATATAACTATAATAAGTATTAAAGAATTTTCGGAATCGATCCCAACGAAGCAGGACTTTCTCGAAGACCAAGATGCCGACCACTGCACAGCTGATGCCCAGCAATACGTCAATCAGATAGTGATGGGCCGAATAGACGGCGGTAAACCAGATGCCGACCAGGATAAAAGCAAACAGGGCAACGAGGCAAGGGTGACTTTTTCGGCGGATGGCATAGTAGAGTGGGATTACCATATAGGCCGAGTGAAGCGACGGAACGGCTGCAAAGACATTGGCATTGCGGCTGTACATCGACCCGAAAATATCCATTCCTATGAGGGTATCGAAGCGTCCCAAACCGGCCGTCTCGCCGGGGGTGTTCAGCACGGGCTCGAATCCGTGGAGCATTACATACCAAGGTGGGGCCGCCGGGTGGATATAGTAACCGGCAAAACCGATCAGGTTGACAAACAGAAATACCATCGCCAGCCGGAGATAGGTCTCACGTTCGCCTTTGAGGTAGAGCCAAACGCCAAACAGGATCGGGACGGGTACCCAACAGAGATAGAAGATGCCCGAGAGAAAGTCGGTCACTTTCCAGTTGTGGATGGCAAAATATTCGTTGGGGGTGAGCAGCAGCCCTTCGGTTTGTATGCCGAACAGATGCTTTTCTGCCTCATATAAGCCCCGGACATCGATAGGATTCACCTCATAGTTGGGCACAATGCGCATCCAATCATACGAGATTCCGAAAATCATGAACGGGATCAGGGCAATAGCCAGCTTGCGCGTGTAGCCGCTTGCAAAGAAAAGCAGCAGAAAGAGCCCCATCAGGTAAAAATGCTCGGCTCGGATGCCGATAAAGATGCCCGTCAGCAAGAAAAACAGCGCCACGCCTATGCAGACGGTGGCGGTCTCTTTGCGGGAAGGTAATGTCATCATTCTGTACAGATTACTCTTTGTTCTCCATCGCCTTCATTACTTTGTAGCAGTGTCTGAGGCGGCCAAACGCTGTGATGTTCGAGAAAATGGCTACGAAGAGCAACGGTACGGTCAATACCCAAATCGGATCGAACGACGAGTCGGGAACAAAATGGGCATAGAGGCCGCAACACAAGGCGCCGAGGCTGGTCAGTACGACACGTTCCGGGCGCTGCATCAGTCCGACTTTGCACTCGATGTCGAGGCCCTCGGCACGGGCGCGCACATAGCTGACCATCAGCGATCCGACCAATGCGATAAAAGCTACGATAGCAGCAAAGAAATATTGGCGGAGGGTCAGGTACGAACACAATCCGAAGAAGGTAATCAGTTCGCTGTAGCGGTCGAGCACGGAGTCAAACAGTGCACCGAATGTCGATTTCATATTGCCGATGCGGGCCACCTGTCCGTCCATCATGTCGAACAATCCGGCGAAAAGGATCAGCGCGCCGCCCCATCCCATATAGGAATAGTCGGAGGGATCGCTGTGAAATCCGCCATACACCAATATACCTGCTGCCACTATATTCAGCACCAATCCCGTGGTAGTCACCACGTTCGGGGTGATTCCTATCTTTATCATCCCATGAACCGCCGGAGCGATAATCTTGTAGATGGTTTGTTGCAACCAATCTCTTGTTGTTTTAAAACTCATATTGTTAATTTATTATTTATCATATAAAACCTCTTCCGCCTCCGGTTCCTGCTGCTTGTGTCGGATCGGCCGCCGGAACTTGCAGTCTTTGTAGACGAAGATCCTGTGCAAGTTGTAATTCCAAAACCAACCGACGAGCAACGATACGACTGCCTTGCTCACCAGGAAGAGGTTGTCAAAGAAATGTGACAACGTCTCCTGCACCCACGGAAGGCTTTGAATGGACTCGGTCATCAGGTAGACGCCCCATGTATTGAGGGCGATACTGCCCATCCAGACGAGGATATACTTGATGACGACATATTTCTTTTTGCAGTCTTGTGCCTTGAATGTCCAGTAATAGTTGATGAAACAGTTTACGAAACCACCGGCGATCGAACCCATACTCGTGGCATATACATAATATATATGGAAAAGATTGGCCGAAAGGATGGTCACGAGAAAGTCCATCACGCTCGAGATCTGCGAAGAGAACTGCGCACGGATGAACGTAAAAATCCCCTCCTTGTGAAAACCATGCCGCAATATGTGGGTCAACCTACAAAGCATCGCGCCACGATTAAGAGAATAAAACTGTAAACACCCGACAGGATGTCGTCCATCATGATCCCTACACCCCCTTCGAAGTTCTCCATCTTACGGATGCCCAACGGCTTGAAGATGTCAAACAGACGGAACAAGACAAATGCTGCTGCCATATAATAGTAGCAATAGGCCGAGTCGGGCACTGCCAACAGCGGAATCCAAACCCCGACCATCTCGTCGATCACGACGCGCGACGGGTCTTTTCCCCAAATGCGTTCGACGGCCGTCGAAGAGATAATGCCCAATATCGTAAACACTACGACGCAAGCCAACGTTGCACCTACCAGCGATGGGTAGGAAAGACAGCGGGATGCGATATACCAAAGGATGGTAGCCAAGGCTGCTCCTGCCGTTCCCGGCGCAATGGGGGAGAAGCCGCTCCCAAACCCGGAAGCAATCAGGATATGAAATTTAGAAACTCGTTCCATTTTTCTTCATTGTCTGATAAAAAAGCAGAGAGCCTCCGCGCCCCGTTCTTTACCGTTTTGTCCTTAATTATACGTTATATCATTTGTCACAATTGAATACAAAGATACATCGTTGCGATGAAAAAAACGTTACATGAGGGCCTAAAAAATGTTTCATACCGCACTCTTTCTTTTTCTTTTAGTCAATATTGCAACAATATTGGTAAAAATAAACAACAATGAGCCGATGATTTGTTGGCCCTCTGCCCGGTTTTGAAAAAGTTTCTCGGGCGAAAATCGCAGTTCATTCGGGTGTGAACTGCAGTTTTGTGCCGAATGAACTGTAGTTCTCTCTGCATAAAACTGCGGAAGGTCCGTGAGTTTTTTTCTTTTGAAAGGGCATGATTCGGCAGAATACAGGCTGCATTTCAGGCAGAGGATCCTTCTGAAATGAGAAAAAGCCCTGTTTTCGATGCGTGGAGCTATTGATTTTTTCGTCGTTTATGCTTATTTTTGCATAACAAAAGAAAAAGGCTTTATCCAAAAATGAAAAAAATAATCTGTTTTGTCGTCTTCTGCCTGGCCTCTTGTACACTTTGGGGGCAGTCGGCCGGAAGCAAAGTTTGCCGTACAGGTGTCACCTACGAAATAAGTCAAAGCCCCAACTGGGGGTATGGAAAGCCGGTAGTTACAGGTATCACCCCCTATTCGCCGGCCGAGAAATCGGGCTTGCATCTTTCGGATATCATTGAAGAGATCGACGGAATCCCGGTCAGTGAGCTCTCTCCCTCGGATATACAAATCATGATGAACCCTGCGGGAAAGAACAATATCTCGCTGGCTGTCCGCTCGGTGGCTTCGACGACGTTGCGCGAAGTGACGCTGACGAAAGAGTGCAAGTCGACAACGGCCATCTCGGAAGCGCAGTTGGCCATGGCCTTCAATATGTACAGTCTGGAGACATCGTCCATCCGTCGTTTCGTCTGTCCGTTCAAGATTACGGCAACAAGCGACGCGGTCGACTTCGCTCAATACCACTCTTTTGCCTTTGCTCCGGTGGATGAGAACAACCGCCGCCTGGAGACCAACATCAACAAGGTGATCGAGCAGGAACTGACCGACAAAGGCTTGGCGATCGATGCGGCGCAGCCGGATATGCTGATCCAGACCTTCTACTATTTCGACCACAATCCGAAATATGTGGGTCCGAGCATCAAGGTCAAGACTCCCGTCTATCGCTACAACAAAAACCAACGGAAGATGGTGAAGGTGCCGTTCCTGGGGCTGAACGACTCCGAATCGGAGGCTCCTTATCTGCTGCAGTTCGGCTTCCGCATCATTGATCAGAAGCTGATCCCCGGCCGTGTGTTGTGGGAATGTGAGGCGAACGAGCTGCTTGAAGAGGCATATCGTCTGGAAGACTACGCACAAATCCACGTGCCGCTCATGTGTATGCAGTTCCCGTACATGAAGTCTCGCCGCAATGCTGTCTACAGTGTGACGCAATGCAGCTACAACTATACGGGTATCCACTACAACATGGACAATCTGAGTGCGGTGGTATCGGTCGACAGGAACTCACCCGCTTACGAGGCGGGCATACGGGCGAAATCGGTGATCGAGGGGATCGACGGACAAAGTACCGACTATAGCATCGATGAGTTCACGGCTGCCTATCGCCAGTTCATCACCAACACGATGAAATACCGCGACCCGTCGACGAAATTCACCGACGAGAACGGATTTTCGCGTTGTATGTATTGGAAAACGTTCAACTATACGGATGTAAGCAAGGCCATCAAGAACCCCAACAACTTGACCACTTTCGCTTACCTCTACTATTTTACGCCCTATATCAACCCGACGAGTGACAACACGATCACGTTTTATGTCAAACAGGGGAGCGACCGCAAGAAAATAGTGCTGCGGCCTACGATACGGACAAGTACCATTATTGAAATAAAGTAAGCAAAAAAAGAGTGATATATCCTTCTAACTTTGAACAAAAAACAGGCTTCGACCGTGTTCGCCGGCTGGTGGAAAACCGATGTCTCAGCCCATTGGGCAAGGAACGGGTGGCGGAGATGGATTTCAGTGCCGACTATCGGCAAGTGACAACCCGCCTGGAGCAGGTCAGCGAGTTCGTGCGGATCTTGCAGGGAGACGAGGAGTTTCCGACCAATTACTTCTTCGATGTGCGCCATTCGTTGAAGCGTATCCGCCCGGAAGGGACGTGGCTCGACGAAAAAGAGCTGTTCGATCTGAAACGTTCGCTACAGACCATTCAAGATATTCTGCGTTTCTTCCATCCGAAAATGGAGGAGGGCGAGACGATTCCTTACCCGCATTTGGCCGAATTGGCGGGCGATATCATGGCATTCCCCCAACTGATCGGGCGGATTGATGCCATCTTGGATAAATTCGGCAAGGTGAAAGACTCGGCTTCTCCCGAACTGCAGACGATCCGCCGGGAGATGACCATCACGATGAGCAACATCTCGCGCAGCTTGCAGGCCATCTTGCGGTCGGCCCAAAGCGAGGGAGTTGTCGAAAAGGACGTGGCTCCGACGATGCGCGACGGCCGGTTGATGATCCCCGTTGCCCCCGCGTTTAAGCGAAAGATCAAGGGTATCGTCCACGACGAGTCGGCCACCGGCAAGACGGTCTTCATCGAACCGGAGGTAGTGGTCGAGGCCAATAACCGTATCCGCGAACTCGAAGGCGAGGAGAAGCGCGAGATCGTGCGGATTCTTACGGCCTTTACCGACGAGCTTCGCCCACATACGGCCGAGATATTGCAGTCGTACGACTTTTTGGCCGAGATCGACTTCATCCGGGCCAAGGCACTCTTTGCCGAAGAGATAGGAGCCATCCGTCCGCAGGTCGAGGATTGCCAACAATTGGACTGGGCGCATGCCGTCCATCCGCTGCTCTTTCTCTCGTTGAAGAAGCAACAAAAGAGTGTCGTGCCGCTCGATATTCTGCTGACAGGCGAGAAGCGTATGCTGATTATCTCCGGACCCAATGCCGGCGGCAAGTCGGTTTGTCTGAAGACGGTCGGCTTGTTGCAATACATGATGCAGTGCGGATTGCCGGTTCCGATGCATGAAAGTTCACGAATGGGCCTGTTCTCCAACCTCTTTATCGATATTGGCGACGAGCAAAGCATTGAGAATGACCTGAGTACCTACTCTTCACACTTGACACACATGAAGCATTTCGTGAAGCATTGTGACGAGCGTACCATCATTCTGATCGATGAGTTCGGTAGCGGTACGGAACCTCAGATCGGAGGGGCTATCGCCGAAGCTTTGCTGGCTCGCTTCAATCAGCACAAGAGCTTTGGAGTGATCACTACACACTATCAGAACTTGAAACATTTCGCCGAGGATACGCCGGGCGTTGTCAACGGGGCTATGCTGTACGACCGCCATCTGATGCAGCCACTGTTCAAGCTCTCTATCGGTAATCCCGGCAGCTCTTTCGCCATAGAGATCGCACGGAAGATCGGACTTCCGGAGGATGTCATTGCCGAAGCTTCCGAAAAAGTGGGGCAGGACTATATCAATATGGACAAATACCTGCAGGATATTGTCCGCGACAAACGCTATTGGGAGAGTAAACGTCAGAACATCCGGCAACGGGAGAAGCGACTCGAGGAGGTAATCGCCAAATATGAGAAGGATCTGACCGAGGTCAATGCGCAACGAAAAGAGATCATGCGCGAGGCCAAAGGCGAGGCTACCCGCATCTTGTCGGAAGCAAATGCCAAGATCGAGAATACCATCCGCGAAATCAAGGAGGCACAAGCCGAGAAAGAACGGACCAAGCAGGCCCGACAATCGCTGCAATCTTTCCGGGAGAAGGTGGACGACTCGAAAGAGGAACACGATCTGATCGCCCAAAAGATGGCTAAACTGAAAGAGAGGGCCGAGCGAAAGAAGCAAAAGCAGAAGACGCCCGACCGGCCGCAGTTCGACAAGGAGGTGATTGCCGAGGGCGATGCCGTCCGTCTGAAAGGACAGTCGTCGGCAGGCACCGTGATGGAATTGCACGACAATCAGGCGGTGGTGGCTTTCGGTATGATCAAAAGTGTCGTAAAGCTCGACCGTTTGGAGAAAGTGAGCAAGAACCAGATCAAGAAAGAGATGCAGAAAAGCACCTTTATCAGCGAACAGACGAGCGACCGGATGCACGAGAAACGGCTCCACTTCAAGCAGGAAATTGATGTTCGTGGCATGCGTGGCGACGAAGCCTTGCAGACGGTCACCTATTTCATCGACGATGCCATTCAGGTGGGTGCGCGCCAAGTGCGGATTTTGCACGGAACGGGTACCGGCATCTTGCGGCAATTGATCCGGGAATACTTGCGGACGGTGCCGGGAGTGAGCAGCTTTCGCGACGAACATGTCCAATTCGGAGGGGCCGGTATTACGGTGGTCGAACTGGAATAAGAGACGAATTTTATCAAACAAATAAATTAGAAGAGAATGTTGACATATTGGATTATAGGCATTACGGCATTGGTTTCCTACCTCTGCTTCAAGGATCCGGCAAAGGCCATGCGGCTCTCGTTGAATCCCTACCGGGTTATGCACCGGAAAGAGTGGTATCGTGTGCTGACGCATGGCTTCGTGCACGCCGATATGACCCATCTGCTGGTGAATATGTTCACATTTTGGTCGTTCGGCACCTACATAGAAACCACCCTCGGTTACTATCATCGGGGGAAAATTTACTTTTTTCTTCTCTATTTCGGGGCAATGGCGGCATCGTCCGTCTACGATTTGGTGAAGCAGAAAGAGAATCCTTACTATGCCTCCATCGGAGCCTCTGGAGCCGTTTCGGCCATCCTCTTTTCCTATATCTTCTATGATCCGTGGGGAAAGATCTATCTTTTTGCTCTCTTACCGATACCGGGTGTGTTGTTTGGTGTGTTGTATCTCCTCTATTGTCAGGCCATGGCGCGACAAGCATCGGACCATATCAACCATAACGCCCACTTCTGGGGGGCCGTTTACGGCTTCCTTTTCCCGATAGCACTGGACCCCTCTATGATTTATGCTTTCCTTAATGCGCTGACCATGTCATGAACAAGAAGATTCTGCAACTGGCTCTTCCTTCGATTGTCTCGAACATCACCGTGCCGCTCCTCGGTTTGGTCGATGTGGCTATCGTAGGCCACCTGGGTTCGCCGGCTTATATCGGGGCAATTGCCATCGGCAGTATGATCTTCAGCATGATCTATTGGATATTTGTCTTCCTCCGTATGGGAACAAGCGGCCTGACGGCTCAGGCTTATGGTAGGAGAGACCTGGCAGAATCGGCCCATGTCTTTGTCCGTTCGGTAGGAGTGGCCCTCTCGATAGGCTTGGTTCTGATTGCCTTCCAGACGTTGATCTTGCGTGGCGCTTTCCACTTTGTCCACACGACAACCGAGATCCAACAGCTCTCCACGCGTTATTTCCGCATATGTGTGTGGGGCGCTCCGGCCATGTTGGGGCTGTATAGTTTTGCCGGGTGGTTTGTAGGAATGCAAAATTCGCGCTTCCCGATGTATATTGCCATCGTACAGAATGTGGTAAACATCGTGGCAAGTCTCGGCTTTGTCTTTCTGCTGAAGATGAATGTCGAGGGCGTTGCCTTAGGAACACTGATCGCACAGTATGCCGGCTGCCTGTTGGCTTTTGCCCTTTGGTTGATCTATTACGGCCGCTTCCGCAGCAAAATCCGGTGGCGTGAGGTGCTTCGCTGCGATGCCCTGCTCGTTTTCTTCCGGCTCAACCGGGATATCTTCCTCCGGACGCTCTGTCTGGTGGCCGTTACTACCTATTTTACGGCACAAGGTGCGGGCCGTGGCGAGATTGTATTGGCTGTCAACACACTGCTGATGCAGCTCTTTACGCTCTTCTCCTATGTGATGGACGGCTTTGCCTATGCGGCTGAAGCCCTGACGGGACGCTATGTCGGGGCCGACAATCCTCATGAATTGCGGCGGATGATCCGGGCATTGTTCGGATGGGGCTTGGCACTTGCCCTGCTGTTCACGTTGGTCTACTGCATAGGTGGCATTCCTTTCTTAGGTTTGTTGACTAGCGAGCAGTCGGTGCTCGAGGCTGCCGGGACATATGCCTTTTGGACATGGCTCATTCCCCTGGCCGGCATGGCAGCTTTCCTTTGGGATGGTGTCTATATTGGGGCTACGGCTTCGCGCTATATGCTCTATTCCATGTTCCTGGCCACCGTCACCTTCTTTGTGGTATATGCCGGATTGCACAGTTGGTTGAGCAACCACGCCCTGTGGCTTGCCTTCATCCTTTACCTCTTTGTCCGTAGTTTGGTACAAACCTTTTTGGCCCCTCGAATTTTCATGCCGAACAAATGAAAAAAAGCTCGGCATGATTTTCTAAAAAGTTCCCGATGATTTTTGAAAAAGCTCGGCATGATTTTTTAGGAAAACCGATACCTTTTTGGGTGGAAATATTGCATGAATATATGCATCCGTTTCCTGTTTTGTTGTAAATGTTCATATTTTTGTTATATCTTTGCATAGAACATAGAAGATATTTGTCAAAGTATGGCTGAAATAAATTTGAAAGGATTGGGAGTGGCTCTGGTTACTCCGTTTAAAGAAGATGAAAGCGTCGACTATGAAGCATTGGGAAGATTGGTCGATTATTTGTTGCAAAACGGAACAGACTATCTGGTGGTTCTGGGAACTACTGCCGAGACTCCGACATTGACAGAAGAAGAAAAACAGAAAATCCTGGAACTGGTCATTGCCAAGGTCCGCCGTCGTATTCCTATCGTATTGGGTGTGGGTGGCAACTGTACACGCAGTGTAGTCGAAAAGCTCAAGAACGACAATCTGGAAGGCATCGATGCAATCTTGTCAGTCGTTCCTTATTATAATAAACCTTCGCAAGAGGGAATTTACCAACACTACAAGGCTATTGCCGAAGCAACGCGCTTGCCGATCATTCTTTATAATGTGCCGGGCAGAACAGGCGTGAACATGACGGCAGAAACAACCTTGCGTATCGCACGCGAGTTCAAGAATGTGGTAGCCGTTAAGGAAGCTTCGGGTAATATCACCCAAATGGATGACATCATCAAGAACAAGCCGGCCAACTTCAACGTGATCTCCGGCGACGATGGCATCACCTTCCCGCTGATAACCCTCGGGGCGATTGGCGTGATCTCCGTCATCGGCAACGCTTTTCCCCGCGAATTCGGGAAGATGGTGCGGTTGGCTTTGGCGGGCGACTACGACAGCGCGCGCACGATCCATCACCGTTTCACCGAATTGTTCAACCTGCTGTTTGTCGACGGTAACCCGGCAGGGGCCAAAAGCATGCTCAGCATGATGGGATTTATGGAAAATAAATTGCGTCTGCCGTTGGTGCCTACGCGAATCGTTACCTACGAGAAAATTCGCGACGTTCTTAGGTCGTTGAGAATCAAATGCTAAGAAACGGACGGGAGAAATATTGAAAATTGAAACAAATTTATTGACGGAAAAAGTTTGCAGGTAAGAAAAAATTGACTACCTTTGCAATCGCAAACGAAGAAATAACGGCTCGTTAGCTCAACTGAATAGAGCATCTGACTACGGATCAGAAGGTTATAGGT